>JAHEJW010000074.1 GCA_024638655.1 bacterium
TGACTGCGGAAGACGGACCGGATCGGATAGGCGATGTCACTCGGGTTGAGGGCGGCGGTGGCCACTTGGTAGAGAAGCGGCTGGAAGAGATGGAAGTTGCGTCTGTCGACGATGGCGATTTCCACGGACGCTCCGCTCAACGACTTGGCCGCGTTCAAGCCGGCGAAGCCGGCACCGACGATTACGACTCTTGGTCTGGTCACAGCCCAACCGAGTCGATGAGAGCGCGCAGCGCTATCGCCCTATGAGACTGGCGGTTCTTGTCTTCCATCGACATCTCGGCAAGAGTCTCATCACCTACCTCGAATATGGGGTCATACCCGAAGCCGCCCTCACCTCGTGGTTCCTCGGTGATCCGACCTTCGATAGAACCTTCGGCAACGATCTCGACACCGTCGGGGAAGACCAGGGCAACGACCGTGCGGAACCTGGCCGAACGATCCTCCACGCCGGCAAGCGAGCTCAGCATGTGAACCACGTTGTCCCGGTACGTTGCCTCCGGGCCGGCGAAGCGGGCGGTTCGCACGCCGGGCGCCCCCGCCAGTGCGTCCACCTCGAGACCGGTGTCGTCGGCAACGACCGGAAGTCCGGTTGCCTCAACGACGGCACGAGCCTTCAACAGAGCATTCTCCTCGAGGGTGTCTCCCGTCTCGGGGACATCGGGCCACTCGAGGTCCCTCACGATCTCGCCGGCCAGACCCGAATCGCCCAGCACCGCTTCGATCTCAGTCACCTTGTCCGGGTTCTTCGACGCCACGACAAGCCGTGGGATCAATCCACCACCGCCCGACGCTGCATGTCATGAAGCTCGGCTATCCCAGATTGGGCCAGGTCCAGGAGGCTGTCGAGGTCGTGGCGGCTGAACGGGGCGCGCTCGGCCGTGCCCTGAACCTCGACGAGTAGGCCGCGTCCACTCATCACCACGTTCATATCGACCTCGGCAGAGACATCTTTCTCATAATCGAGATCCAGCCAGTGGACGCCATCGACGATCCCGACCGAGACCGCAGCGATCTCATCGAGGATCGGATTAGTCGGCAAGACCTCACGAGCAACCGCATCCTCGAAGGCCTGATGTAAGGCGACCCAGGCGCCCGTTATGGCAGCGGTCCTCGTCCCGCCATCGGCCTCGATGACGTCACAGTCCACCCTCACCATGGCCTCCTCCATCGCCGACATGTCGACGGCTGCGCGAAGAGCCCGACCTATCAACCTGGAAATCTCCTTGGCCCGGCCTCCCGATATGTGGTCACGCCGGACTCTCGTGTCTGAGGAACCGGGCAACATCGCATACTCGGCAGTGACCCAGCCTTTTCCGGAGTCGCGCATCCAACGGGGCACTTCTTGTTCGATGGAGGCGGTGCAAAGGACTCGTGTTCTGCCCATGGATATCAGCACCGACCCCGGGGTGGTCTCGGTGAATCCGAGTTCCATGGTGACTGGGCGAAGCTGATCGTTGGCACGGTCGGTCATTCGAAGGACGGTAACCGAACAACCCTGGGGATCAGATGTCCAACGCGGCGCC
Organism: bacterium; assembly: GCA_024638655.1. Lineage (GTDB taxonomy): Bacteria > Actinomycetota > Acidimicrobiia > Spongiisociales > ZC4RG35 > Ww567. The sequence continues at coordinate 1,526 of JAHEJW010000074.1, forward strand.
CGGAGTGGCGAGGCCCACGGGACGGTCGAACGCGAGCTCGGCCTCATGAATCGACCTGGCCACGTCGAGATGAGGAGGTATGTGAGTGAGGATCAAGCGGCCGGCCCCCATCTCACGCGCAATGGCGCCTGCCTCTCCGGCGGTCAGATGGTGCTCGACGGTCTTCTCGCTGCTGGATCCTTGAAACGAAGCCTCGGAAAGCACCACGTCCACATCACGGGCGCTGTCCTTCCATGACCCCGGGCCCGTATCCCCGGTATAGAAGAGAGTTCGGTTGTGGCCCTCCCAAACGGAGCCAACAGTCGGCACCGAGTGGTTCATGTCGACGAACGAAATACGCAGGTCGCCGATCTCTAGCCTCTTGCCTCCTGAGACAGGGTGGAAGTCGAAAGTCTCGTTGAGAGCGGAGTCAGGGCCCTTCTCCAGGAAATCCGAAAGACGATCCCAAACCGACTGTGGTCCATAGACCCGCACGCCATTTCGGGGGTCGGGTCGATAGGTCCAGGCGTGGAATGCAGTGGCGAGGTCCGAACAGTGATCGGGATGCTGGTGGGAGATCACCACGGCATCGATCAGGTCGGAATCGAACGGAAGCGCCGTGAATGTTCCCGGCCCGGCGTCACACCAGACCCTGGTTTGACCCTGCTCGACCACATATCCCGACGCCGGTCTTCCCGGTGCCGGATAGGTCCCAGACGAGCCCACCACGTGCAACCTCACTTCGAGCCTTTCTGTGCGGATTCGCGCGACCCCCAGTTGCACAGATCCGCACAGAAACCAGCAAAGGCCGTCACGGGGAAAGTCGTTCCTTGACCCAAGAGCCCTGGTCGAGCCGATAGCGGATCCTGTCGTGGAAGCGGTTGGGACGACCTTGCCAGAACTCGACCATGTGCGGGACCAACCGCCAGCCGCCCCAGTGATCGGGTCTCGGGATTTCGTCGTCGCCGAACTCTGAAGAGAGCTGGGTGTAGACGGCTTCGAGATGTTCACGGGTCACGACCTGGCTCTGTCTGGAGGCATGAGCAGCCACCTGTGCGCCACGCGGTCGCAAAGCGAAGTAGGTGTCAGCAGTGGCATCGTCTACTGCTGACACCTCGCCTTCGAAACGCACCTGACGGTGCAGAGGAGTCCAAACAAAGGTCGCCGCGGCCCGGGGGTTGGCCTTCAGATC
>JAHEJW010000050.1:0-8407 GCA_024638655.1 bacterium
GGTAGTGGTGATTGGTGGAGGCGTTGGCGGGATGAGTGCCGCTCAAGAGTTGGCCGAGCGGGGTTACTCGGTCGAAGTCTTTGAGCGCAATCCCCAGTATGTGGGTGGCAAAGCGCGCTCGGTCAATGTGCCAGATACCAACACCCAATTCCCCGACAAGTATCTGCCTGGCGAACACGGGTTCAGATTCTTCCCCGGCTTCTACCGGCACATCACCGACACGATGGAGCGCATCCCGTTCCGAGGCCAAAACGGTGAGCTCACCGAGAAGGGTTGTCTCGACAACCTGGTCGGCACCTCAACGGTCATGGTCGCCCGGTACGACAAGGCGCCGGTCATCGCCGACGCCAACTTCCCCCGCTCACTCGCCGATCTCAAAGTCATCGTCCACGACCTGCATGGCGGTCTCGACGTCGGGTTGTCCAAGGAGGAAGAGGAGTTCTTCGCCGAACGAATGTGGCAGCTGATGACCAGCTGCAAGGAACGTCGGTTCAGCGACTACGAGCGGCTCAGTTGGTGGGACTACCTCGAAGCTGACAGGTTCAGCAAGGCCTATCAAACGCTCCTGGTCGCCGGTCTCACCCGCACACTGGTCGCAGCTCAGGCCCGCTCGGCGAGCACCAAGACCGGTGGGGACATCCTCATGCAGCTCATGTTCACGATGATGACTCCAGGCAAGGCGAACGATCGGGTCTTGAACGCTCCGACAAATGATGCGTGGCTCAACCCTTGGCACGATTACCTCGACGAGCTTGGCGTCGAGTACCACCTGGGTCATCAAGTCACGTCCATGGCAATGGAAGACGGTGCCGTCTCGAGCATCGAGGTAGAGGATTCCGACGGCGCCAAACGGACCGTGACCGCAGATCACTTCATACTGGCAACGCCGGTCGAACGTGCCGCACCTCTGATCACCAACGAGATGGTCCGAGCTGATGCAACGCTCGGCGCGTTGAAGCCTCTAGCCGCCAGCGTGAGTTGGATGAACGGCATCCAGTTCTACCTCAACACCGATGTCGAGGTCACCCGAGGACATATCGTCTTCAGTGACTCCCAATGGGCCCTCACCGGCATCTCCCAGATCCAGTTCTGGGGCGACTACGACCTGGCAGACCGATTCAACGGGGAAGTGAAGGGCATCCTCAGCGTTGACATCAGTGACTGGATCCACACCGAGTACGAGGGAACTCTCGCCGACGACGCCGACCCCGAGAGGGTCAAGGATCTGGTTTGGGAGCAGATCAAGAGGAGCCTCAACGTCGATGGGAAGACAGTGGTTTCCGATGACATGATCGAGCACTGGTATCTCGACCGTGACATCAAATGGATCCCTCGTGAGCGACGAGACGAAGATGCCGAACCGCTATTGGTCAACACCGTGGATAGCTGGAATCTTCGTCCGGAAGCTGTGACTCGAATCCCCAATCTGTTTCTCGCCAGTGACTACGTCCGTACCAACACTGACCTTGCCACGATGGAAGGTGCCAACGAGGCAGCCCGCCGCGCAGTCAACGGGATCTTGGCCGTCGATCGCTCCGACCAGCCACTGTGCAAGGTCTGGGAGTTGAGGGAGCCACTGTTCTTCAGGCCGTTCAAGTGGCTCGATCTTCGTCGCTTCAAGCGGGGTCAGCCGTGGAGCGGTCGTCTGCCCGGTCTCATGGAGGTGGCGCTCGTCCCTTGGGGTGTCGTGTTCGGTCTCGTCTTCGCGATCAGATCGGTGTTCAGCATTCTGAGCAACAAGAAGTAGCGGCGATGACGATCTGGGAGTACTTGGCCGATCCAGGGCCCTGGTTCAACACCGACCTCTACACCGTGCCCCAGATCATCATGTTCACCTCGGGTGCGATGCTCTGGGTCGTTGTCTACATCGTGACAATCCGTCGGCTGCTCAAACTCAACGAGTTGGCCATACCTTTCATCGCGGTCACGCTGAACTTCGGGACTGAAATCACCACCGCCGTGTTTTTCGTCCCGGATATGGGCTCGGTCCTCGTCATTGCCTATTGGGCTTGGATGGTCCTGGACATCTTCATCGTCATCGGATTGTTCAGATACGGCGCCAAACAGGTGAGGACGCCATATCTCAAACAGAAGTTCGCAGTGATGATGGCGGTCTGGATTCCGCTGCTCTTCGTCGTTCAGTACAACTTCATCCTCGAGTACGACCTGCCAATGGCTCCCCTCAATTCATTCATGATCAACCTGGTGATGAGTGCTGCGTTCATATATCTGTTCTTCGTGCCGACCGAGGCCGCCAAGTCCAAGATCATTGGCTGGTGCAAGTTCTTGGGAACCGGAATCATCGGTGTGGTGTTCTATACGAAGTATCCGGAAAACGGTGCGTTGACGAGTCTGTACATAGCGGTAGCGCTCGTGGATGTCTTCTACCTCTATCTGCTGTACCTCCAGAGGCCTCCAAGGCTGGGAGAGCATGCAACTGCGATCTGAGCGCTGGCCGGACTACTTCCTACCCGAACAGCGCCAGACGGAGGGCAACGAACTCAAGAAGCATCGCACCCTGGTCTTCGTGTGTTTTCTGACCAGCTTGCTCGCCACCGCTTATCTGGTCATCTCTCTTTTTGTCGGCTTCCCGACCGGCTACATCACGATGGCCGCCAGCGCGGTTGTCATTGGCTCCTTGCCTTTCGTCATCAAGGCAGGCGCCAATCGAGTCGCAGTAGCCAACCTGTACGTCACTGTCATATTCGTCGACGCTGTGCTGATCATCTCCCAAAGTGGAGGTCTCAGCGCCTCCATCACCAGCCCCTACCTGGCCATCGTCCCCATGCTCGGACTGATGCTCATCAATCGGAGGGCCGGCCTGATTTGGTTCTTTGTAGTTGTCGCCCAGATCCTGGCGTTGGGCGTCGCCGAGCTCGCCGGAGTCGCTTTTCCAACCACATTCGACGAAGGAGCCGATGCAGCCTTCAAGCTGACGGCCTATCTGGGATTGGTCGTGATCGTGTTCTTCATCGTCCGTGACTTCGACAGCCGAGCTGAGAGCGCCCTGAGGCAAGTTGAAGACGAGCAAGCCCGCACTCAGGGTCTACTGCTCAACATCCTCCCCGAGGAGGTCGCCGAGGAGCTCAAGGAGACCGGTCAGGCACAGGCAAGCGAGTTTGACGAGGTGACCATCCTGTTCACTGACTTCGAGAACTTCACCGAGATCAGCTCTCACATGACACCGGGTGAGCTCGTCGCCGAGCTCAACACCTGTTTCTTCGCCTTCGACGCAATCGTCGCCAGACACGGTCTCGAGAAGATCAAGACCATCGGGGATGCCTACATGGCCGCTTCCGGACTGAGCTACGAAGACACAGGCTCGCCGCTGAGCGTCATCAACGCGGCGCTCGAGATGCAGTCATTCATGTTCCGACACGGTGAGGACAACCTGGCGGCAGGAAAGCCGGCCTTCACGATGAGGACGGGAGTTCATACGGGCCCCGTGGTGGCGGGAGTCGTTGGGAACACCAAATTCCAATACGACATCTGGGGCGACACCGTCAACACCGCATCACGCATGGAGACCTCAGGCGAAGCCGGTCAGGTCAATATCAGCGAGCTCACACATGATCAGATCAAAGGCGAGCCGGGGTTGAACTTCGTCTCTCGTGGACGAGTAGGTGTCAAAGGCAAGGGAGAACTCGAGATGTTCTTTGTCAGACACTCGGAAAGAGAACGCACGATCGACCCGTCAGAGAGTCGATAGCACGCGGCCGCGGCCGGACTGTGCCGCTTCGACGGGCGCTAGGGATCAGCTCTTCGGGTGGTCAGACGTGGATTTCGATACGGTCGCCGTCTGACAGCTCGTACTCGCGTCCGACCTGCCGGTCCGGCTGACCGGGCCGAATCAGGCGGGCGGACTTGAAGTTGGCGGCGAAGTCCTTGTGGATCTGGCCGGCGACGTCGATGACGGTCTGCCCCCGGCGAATGGTGTAGGGCCGATCGTCCTTTCTGACTGCCGACTCGGTGTAGACGCGCACCACCCCGAGGGCGTCGAAGAGCCATGGGCCCACGTGCTCGATCTCGTTGTTCATTACCGAGACCCGGAGGGTCGGCAGCTCGAGGCCCAGCAGATCCTCGAGTATGCCGAGCTCCTCGTCGACGTCGTGAATGTCGTCGGCCTTTGTCGCGACGATCACCGTCGGCAGCAACTTCAGGAAGGGGTTATCCGGGTCTTCGGCTAAACGTGCGCTCCGGGGCCAGTCTCCGATCAATCGCACGCTGCGCTCCGCCAGCGTTTGCACCAGGTCCTCGACGTCTGCAACACAGCCCGGATGCGATAGATCGACGACCAGCAGCGCGCCGTCCGCAGGCTGTATGGCGTTGGCGATCCACGGGATCGGGTGTGCCGACGAGATTGGCGGCAGATCGATCAGCTGAATGCCCACGTCCTCGACCACCAGCATCCCTGGCTGGGGATACTGCGTTGTGAAGTCATAGGGGCCGATGGCGGTTCCTGAGCCGGTCAGGGCGTGGTGGAGCGTGGACTTTCCACTGTTGGGTGGTCCCAGCAGGCTGATCTGGGCGGCGCCTTCCGGACGGATCGTGGTGGGGGGGCCACCGCGAGCGCCACCCTTCTTGGGACCGGCCAGTTCCTCGGTGAGCTCCTTGATCCGCTTCTTGATGTCGGCCTGGCGATGCTCGGTGCCCTTGTGCTTGGGGATGGTGCGCAACATCTCTCGCAAGGCCGCCAGCCGATCGTGGGGATCTCGCGCGGCCCGGTAGTCGGCTTCGGACCGTTTGTACTCTGGAGTGACGTTCGTCGGCACCGGTTGTTCCTCAGGCTCGTTCGGGATCCAGCCCCCGACGATCCGGATATTTGACGATCGGAGAGTAGAGGGCGGGCGGCTTGTTCGTCGTGTGCCAACACTTCGGAAACCGTGAGGCACGACGCTAGAGCTCCCAAACTCATCGAGTTCTTGGCGTCGAAGCAGTGCGAGGAACTCGCAATACATGCCCCCTGGGTCAGAGGGCCACTCGGGGTATTCCCCGATTCAACGTCCGAAGAGGATCGGTTACATGTTCTTCGCATGACCCAAGGTGTTGTTCCTCCCAAGCTCATATGGCGTCGTCCTGGTTCGGCCATGGCGGCAGATGGCATCATCCGGCTAATCAGGTTTCGGCGGAGATGAGGGCATGACCCACGTGGCCTGGTTCACCTCGCCCCGCGAGCGTCGGATGTGGGCCTGGGCGATCACGGTCACCGGCGTGATCTATGCCACGTTGGGTCAGGTACCCGCGATCGCTGAAGCACTCCGAAATCGCGATCTTCTCGACAGCACATTCTTTGGTGCCTTCCTCGTGATCGTCGCGGCTCTGATTGGCGTGGGGGTGGCGGTGCGCCCGGGGTGGCGGGAGGTGACGGTGGTGGCCGCAGTGTTGAGCACGTACCTCATGGCTTTCCTGAGGTTCGCCAATCCCGCCGAGCGCACCCACCTGGTCGAGTTCGGCGTGGTGGCCGTCCTTGTCTACCTGGCGCTGCTCGAAAGAAGGAGCAACGGGGCTCCGGTTCGAGCGCCGGCGTCGGTGGCTTTTGCGATTGCTGCCCTCCTGGGCTCGATTGACGAAGCTATCCAGGCGATTCTCCCGAATCGGGTCTTCACTCTGCTCGACATAGCCTTCAACCTGGGAGCCGCCCTCATGGCGATCGTGGCAGTGGCCGCTCTCCGATGGGCGCGGGCGCGACGAACCCCGGATATCAAATAGGTGTCGAAGGCGGTGCCGACGGCTGGGTGGCTTGCCAATGCCGGCACCTGTTGAAAGGGCGATGCAAGGTGGAGGTTGGCCGAAAGGTGGATGTCCACGGGATGTGCTGTGGTTACGCTCGAACACAGACGTGAAGGAGGCTCATCGTGGCTATTGCACTGATCTTGATGACCGAACCTGGCAATCCGGAAGCCAACGGTCGGATGATCCACCTACTGAAGGCTGCCGAGAGGCTTTCCGAGCAGGGCGAGGATGTTGGCATCTACATGCACGGCGCGGGCGTCAACTGGGCGAGCGCATTTGCAGTCCGAGACGACCGATTCACGCAGAACTACGGGGAGCTGTTCGACCAGTTGAAATCACTGATCGTCGGTGCGTGCAACTTCTGCGCCACTGCTCGATTCGAGCAGGCTGGGGCACTCGACGCGTTGGGCATCGACCTTGTCGGCAACGATGGGGAACATCACACAGTCGCTGACCTACTCATGGGTGACACCAAGGTCGTCACCTTCTGAAGGCAGTGTCAGGTTTCGGGTCGGATCGGGACTGTTGGACGGCCGCCCGACACGACCCTGGTTCGTTCCCTCGGACCGTCCTGCGATCGGTAATCCTCAAGCATGCCAACCAAGCACCGCTATACCCCATGCAGCTCATGCTCAACATCTACGACTTCGGTGACAACTCTGCTGAAGGAGGGACAACGCCACCTCACCCGCCCATCGTCGACCGCATCCGAAACTCTTGCCTGCGGCCCGAACTCCCTTGGGGCGCCAGGGTCGACGCCGACAGGACGTTGCGGTCGATCCGACGTCTAGATGACTGCGAGGAGGGCCGCCTCGACACGACGGACGACCCGGTCGGCCCAGCGAGCCGACCATGCTGCCGGGAGGGATGTCATGAGCATGGCAGGCAGGCTCTTCGGGCCTCGCCAGCCGGGAATCCCTACCGAGACGGCCATCCGCCGGTAGTGGCGGCCGGTGAAGAGCATCATCAGGACTGCTGCCGAGCGAGCCGGGCTGAGGGATGGCAGTTGGTGACGGTTGAGCAGATGACGGAACGACCCGGCCCGTCCGGTCGCCATGACCATCAGGTCCCGACGTGCTTGCTGGACAGCCGGTACCGCAGATCCTCGACCGTTCGAACCGAGATGTGGTCGTAGCCCAGGGTGGTAGGCGACACCTGATTGCAGGTCCTTTTCAACGTCTCGGGTGATGTTGGCCAACTGGATCAATTCTGAGACGTGGAGGGCGTGGCGACGATGGTCCACCGACAACTCTCCGGACATGGTCTCCATCACGAACAGTGCCGGGAGCCCAATGACCCGATGGCAGTAGGCGATGACCTGTTCGGGCTGCTCGAGTACTCCGCCCTGGCGGTGGAAGACCTCGGAATACTCGATCATCCCCGCGGCCATTCTGCCGATAAGCCGGCCAATTCGGGCCCGGTCACCTGCCGGGAGACCCGCGTATACCTGATCAACCGCTACATGGCGCTCAATGAGGAGAAGATGCGCACGATCACGGGGGTGGACCTTCAAAGGCGCTGGAGGTGCTGGTGCAGGGGCGAGAGGCTCCGAGGAGAATCGGGAAGCAAAGCTCCTCAATGCCCGCTGAGCCTCAGCCGGCGAGCGCGATAGGTCTTCATAGGTATCGAGCATCCGCGCATATAGATAGGCGACGGCGCTGGCTCGGGCTGCGCTCTCGGGCAACAGGAGAATGCTGGCGGCGAAGGAGCGGGCTGCATGGGGGAGAATCGCCCACACGAACTGCTCGGGACTCCCGATCCCTCTGAGGCGGTCGAGGTCGGGTCGACTTCGATCCGCGATGAGACCTCTGGCGATGAGGAATGGTCGACGAATCCAAAACGGGAGGCGATGCACTGGAGACAAGTTAACGGCGTGATCACCCAAGACTTGAACCCGGTGCTCTACGAGCATGACGTGAACGCCGACGTATTCAGCTAACTGCTGCTTCTTCAACGGCCTCGCATTCGTGGATCCACGCAATGAACGTCTCGACCGTGCCGGATCCGAATTCGGCGATGTACGTCTCCGCCCATTCCAGAATCTGACGGTCGTCGAACCCACAACCCCGCAGAAACTCTCTCGCTGCGTTGGCAAGAAGATGAGCCCCCTCGATCTGCGCTAGATCTGGGCAGGTCTCCTCCACGCCTACTTCATGTGGGTGGTGCGGAACAGGACAGGTGGTCATCGCCTTCTCCTTCCTCACTTCAGTCTTGGCCTGGACTTCCGGGCCTGTCTAGAGCCGAACGTCACAGGGCAGGCCGCGCTGACTCATTGGGCCTTTTTTGCAGGAAGAAACTGGAATCAGAGCCGGGAGATCGCGCCGCGGCCGCTCAGATTCGGCTTTCGAGCCTTGGGCTCTTCTCCGCCAAGGAGGTGTTGGATCTCGCGGAGGAGACAGATCATGGAGATTGCCAAGGTGCTGAGTGACCTACTACAGGGGTCGGTCCGAGATACCGGTGAACCCCTTGTAGCTCACGGCCAACCAGAACGCGGCGTAGGCGAAAAAGACAAGCCCTGAGACCATTGGTGGTGGGATCGGTGCTGCGTCCGGTCGATCAACCAGGAACATGTTCACCGATGTGGTGATCGACCAGAGGGGAAGCACCCACATGGCGAACCATGCCCACCGATGCCAACGTCTGAAACCGAACAGCAGAACCGCAGCCAATGCCG
>JAHEJW010000050.1:8507-10656 GCA_024638655.1 bacterium
CGATCAACCAGGAACATGTTCACCGATGTGGTGATCGACCAGAGGGGAAGCACCCACATGGCGAACCATGCCCACCGATGCCAACGTCTGAAACCGAACAGCAGAACCGCAGCCAATGCCGAGCCCATCCAAATGAGGAGATAGCCGATACCTCGGGCTTGCAGGTCGATGACTGTGGCGGCTTCGGGGCTAACAGCCTCGATCTCCTCGAATGTAACACCGGTAAGGCCCTCGACGATCGCGGGGTCGGCAGCATTACCAAGTGCGACGTCTCCGATCCCAAACAGAACGACTATCAGCACCGGAGCCATGAGCCATCGCCATGCGGTTCGCACCGGGAACGAAGCCCGAACACCAGCAGAATCTGTCACACGTCTCTCCCTGTCACACAGGCTTCTCAGGATGAACATATCGAAGCCCGAACGAACCGGACATCCTGTCTGCATGAATATCGCCTGCGGCCTACACCACCCCACGCAAGCCGGAGGTTGGTGCGGCCTTGTGGGGAGGCGCCTGTCTGTGTTGACTATCGGATGGCTGTGTGGTGGGGCAAGCGGCCGCCATTCAGAACCGGTGCGGTGGATGGTGGGGAGTATCTGCAGCCAGTCCGTAGCCGCTGCGCCTGCGGGTATGGTCGGTCGCCTCACCATTTGATACGCCGAGCCCTGTAGGAGGCCCCGTGGGACACACGTTGATAGACGACGTCTCTGAGAGGATCGACATAGTCGAGGATGGGACGCTGAGTCGAGTGCTTCACCGGGATGACAAGGTTCGCCTGGTCGCTTTCGGGTTCGACACCGGCCAGGAGCTCAGCGAGCACACGGCGTCGGTTCCCGCCCTCATCCAAGTCCTTTCGGGAAGAGTCGAGATGAGCGTTGGGGATGACCGTTTCGAGTTGGCGCCCAGTGGCTGGCTCCGGATGGACGCTCATCTGCCGCATTCGGTTCTGGCTCTCGAACCGACCGTGCTGCTCCTCACGATGCTGCCCGACTGAGACATTGAGGTGATCCCGTACCTGCTAACCGCCACTCTTTTCCTGGCGGTTGCTGGCGTTGCGGCTGCCGACTCCTCCCTGGTCGGCTTCGGCCTGATTGAGTCGTTCTCAGGCACTCGGTGGGTTCGGATACACCTCATCACTCTCGGCGCTCTCACCGAGATGATCTTCGGTGTGGTGCCCGCGATGGTGCACGGCCGCTCCGCACGAGTGCGGGCTCACTGGAGGGAATGGTTCCTGCTCACGGGCGGGCTCATCGTCCTCGCAATCGGCATTCCCGCTCTGAACCAACCGCTCACCCTGACTGGTGGGATCCTGGTCATTGCGGCCACGATTTCGTTGGTGACCCGTCTAGGCGAAGGCGGCGATGGTCCTCGGACACCGTTCTATGCCACCGGGCTCGCCTTCCTGGTCGTCGGTGCTGTGATAGGTATTGGAATGCGGCTTGGCTGGAGCGAGGGTCTGGGAGTCGAAGTGCCGATCGAAGTGCATATCCACGCCAACAGCTGGGGCTTTCTGTCGCTCGTCTTCGCCGGTCTCGTCTTTGATCGGTTCGACATCTGGACAGGGGCGCAGCTCGTCGTCGCCAAATCGCGCCAGGCCATCTTCTGGCTGATGTCACTGGGTGCTCTAGGTCTTGTCATAGGTCCATGGATCGGCTCCAGGGTCGTGCTGGTTCCCGGTCTCTTAGCCCACCTGACCGCCACCGTGTGGCTCGTCGTGGGAATCGTCCGCTCCTTCTCCGGATCGGCAGGGAGTTGGAGCAGACCTGGAACCTGGCATCTGGTTTCCTCCTACTTCTGGCTGCTTGCCCCGGTGCTTGTCGCGCCACTGATCCTCTTCGAGGTCTCCGGTTTCCCCGGCGCCGGTATCGAAGCCAACGCCCCCCAGGCCCTCATCTACGGCTGGGTGCTGCAGTTCGGGATCGCCGTCGCCCCGGCTCTGTTCGCACGGAACGGCGGCCGACTCGGTGGGAACTGGCTCAGTCTTGTTGCGATCCACGCTGGTGCGGTCTTTCTGTGGGCCGGGATCTTCCTCGAACCGCAGGGAATCCTGCATGGCATCGCCTACGCCCTGTGGACGGCGGCGATCCTTCCGGTTGCGATTGAAGTGGCGGGCGTGGCGAGAACGGCCCTAGAGGCTCAGCCGACCTGA
>JAHEJW010000022.1:0-35518 GCA_024638655.1 bacterium
GGTCTCGAGGAGGTCCAGGCGGCCGCCGAAGGGCGAAAGGTTCGAACCACGAAGGTGCCGTTTGCATCGAATGCCCGGTCCGTGCTCCAATTCTTCACCAGGGGATTCGTCAAAGTCACCTCAGACCCTGCTACCGGAGTCGTTCTTGGCGGGACCATCGTTGGTCATCGCGCATCAGAGTTGATCGGAGTCATTGCCCTGGCCGTGCAGGCACGCGTCACGGTGTCGACTCTGGTAGAGACCCTGATGGTTCACCCCTCGATGGTCGAAGCGATATCCGAGGCGGCGGAGTAGCGCTCTACATCTAGCTCCTCGCTCGAAGAAGTCACGAGCCTTTATGCTCCGCCGGGTTCTACAGAGGATCTCGATGCAACGACCGCTCGCGGCGTTCGCGGCGGCCATCACCGCTCTCTTAATGTGTCTGGCCACCTCCCTACCGGCGCTTGGGCAGGAGAACCAAGCGGACGAGCCCCCGACAATCAGGATGGCCCGGGCCACCTGGGATACCGGCTGGTTCCAGGCGGAGATCTATCGTCTCCTTTTCAACCGTCTCGGGTACAAGGTCGATGGGCCCACAACCATGGAGAACCAGGAGTTCTACTTGGCGGTGGCCAAAGGCGAGGTCGACGTCTGGGTGAACGGCTGGTTCCCCCTGCATGAGTCTCTAATCGCCGATGACGATTCGGTCGAGCTCGTGGGCACCCAGGTGGACGCAGGTGCTCTCCAGGGGTACTTCGTCGACATCGAAACCTACGAGGAGCACGGAATCAAGAACCTGGGTGACCTGGCCGATCCGGAAGTGGCGCGGCTTTTCGATGTCGATGGGAATGGACTCGCTGATCTGATCGGCTGCAACATCGAGTGGACTTGCGCCGTGACAGTCGACCACCATATCGCTGAATACGGCCTCACCGAGACCGTGGAGCACATTCAGGGTGACTACTCACCTCTCATGCATGAGACGATCGAGAGGTATGAGTCGGGCGAGCCCGTCCTCTTCTACACGTTCACGCCGAACTGGACCGTGGGCGAGCTCGTGCCTGGCCGCGACGTGAACTGGCTGGAGACTCCTTATGCGTCTCTCCCGGAGGGACAGTCGGGTGAGGACCGGACTGTGGTTTCAGGTCTTCCGGGTTGTGCCGATCCTTGCCAGACGGGTTGGCCGCCCAACGACATCCGAGCAGTTGCAAATAGCGGCTTTCTGACTGCGAGCCCCGCAGTCCGCACCCTGCTCGAGCAAGTCGAGATTCCCTTGAGGGACATCCTCGAACAGAACGCCCGGATGGTCGAAGGCGAAGGCGATCCAGCGGACATCCGGCGACACGCTGAGGAGTGGATTGTCGAGAACCAGGGCACGGTCACCGAGTGGTTGACGAGTGCTGATCCGGATGCCGCCCCGATTGGCCAGGGAGGAGGCAGTCTCGAGTCCGGAGGGGGTGTCTTGCGCATCGCGGCCCGGAATCTCGCTCCATTCGTCATCTACGAGAGCCGCATCTACAGCGGGTTCGAGATAGAGCTCGCCGAGTTGCTGGGCAGGCAGCTCGGGCGTGAGATCGAGATATATGCAGTCGACACCGTGGCCAAGCAGATCGACGACGTCTCCCGGGGAACCGCCGACATCGCCCTCGGAGGTGTTGCGATCACCCAGAATCGTGAGGAGACCATCGACTTTTCGCTGCCCGTGCTCGACACCGGGCTCACGATCCTCGTCCCCTACGACTCAGGTCAGGGTCTCTTCGGCCAGATTGGGTCATTCTTCAGGACCATTGCGGCGTCAGATCTTCCCTGGCTGTTGGTGATCTTCGGGGTGGCCGTGCTGGTCGCTGCTCATCTGATCTGGCTGACCGAGAGAAAGACGAATCCTGATTTTGCCGAGCCGTACGGCAGGGGAATCTGGGACTCCTTCTACTGGTCGGTGGTCACCATGAGCACCGTTGGCTACGGCGACAAGGTTGCCCGGGGCAACATGGGACGGCTACTAGCGCTGGTATGGATCGCAGCGGGAACACTTGTTTTCGCCACGTTCACTGCAGCGATGGCCTCGGCACTAGCGGTCGAGGAGATCCGAGGTGGCATCTCCGGGCCAAGTGACCTGCCCGGAAACAGGGTCGCAACCGTCTCCGAGTCTGCGGGCCAGACATATCTGTCGGGCATCGGAGTGAGCCCTGTCCTCGTCAACGAGGTCGAAGAGGCATATCGGCTCCTGAAAGACGGTGCAGTGGATGCCGTCCTGTTCGACGCCCCTGTGCTGCGATTCCACGCCACCCGGGAGGGAGAGGGGGAGGTGGACACAGTCGGACAAGACTTCGAGAAGGTCCAATACGGACTAGTGGTTGGCGAAGAGGAGGCCGAGTTACGGGAGGAGATCAATCTGGCGTTGCTCGAGATCATCGAGAGCGGCGCTTATGAGCAGCTCCACGACAAGTGGTTCGGTTCGAGGGGTTGAGGTCCCGACCGAGCATCGGTCGCGACCTCAACGAGACTCAACCACGAGCCGTCCCCAGCCAGCTGTCGACCAGGTCCCTGTTGTCCTCGATCCACCGGGCCGCTTCGGCGCGTATCTCTCCCTCGCCGTAGTCCGGGTCCATCGCCATCCGAGCGTTTTGGTCGGCTATGTCCTTCAGTGGTATCTCCACGACTTCGAGCAACCTCCGGATCGGCGGGTTGTCCTCCAGGAACTCGGTGTTGGCCACAGCCCTGATGTCATTCACCGGCCATCCCAGATTGCACGAGTCACCTCCGGCGGCGCAGCCCGCCAAACCGGCCACCGAGTCCATTCCGGCATCATCTTCCAGAGAAGGTGACTCGAGCCACACCACATCTTCTCCGGGTGCAAGCACATCGATGGTCCAGTTCGGTGTCCACGTGTAGAAGAGGACCGATTCGCCGGCCTCGACCTTCGGTCGAACGACGTTGTTGATCAGATCGTTGTATTCACCGAACACCTGTTCCACGTTCGCACCCCAATCCAACTCGGATATGTGCGTATCAATCACCACGTGACATCCCCAGCCCTCGTTGCAGCCGTGCAGGTCGGCCTGGCCGTCACCGTCTTCGTCGAACAGCGCAGCAATTCGAGGGTCAGTCAGGTCGCTCATGGACGTGATGCCGTTTGCGTCGGCCGTCGCCTTGTCGATCAAGTAGCCCTGGATGGCCCCGGCCCGAACCTCGAACCCGATCGGCTCGATTGGTTCCGAAATCAGATCCCCACTGAACAGCTCCCTGCTCAAATAGATGTCGTGCAACGGGAACCATCCGTTGACCCATAGATCGACTTCTTCCTGTGCAACTGCGGGGTAGAACGTGTTGGCGTCTCTGGTGAGCTCCGCCGGGTCGTTGACCTCATAGCCGAGCTCTTCGATGAGTTGGGCGTAGATCGCAGCCTGGAACCAGCCCGTATCCCACGTAGCACGCGCCATCGTCACCTGCCCTCCGACCTGGTCACCGGAAGCGGGTCCACCTTCGCCGTCTCCATTGTCGGCTGCGGTTCCACATGCGGCCAGGATCAGCGATGAGACGACCAGCATTGCGGTGAGATTGTTTCTGAAATGTCGCATCGATCTCACTCCTCTTTGGAAGTCGTCGTTGTGCTGATCGGCTTGCCGTCCTCGTCCAGCCCGTGTCTGGCCAGCAAAGCGCCGTGCCGAGAGCGGAACAGGGCTGCGTCATAGTGGCTCTCGAGCAAGTCGAGCTCCTCGTGGAAGGCGACGTACAGGCTCCCGCACATGATTAGCAAGACCAGTGCAAAAGGCAGACCTGTCGTTATTGCAGCGGTCTGAAGTGCCCCGAGGCCGCCTCCAATCAGCAGCACTGCTGCTATCAGCCCCTCCATGATGGCCCAGAAGACGCGTTGTGGTTTGGGTGAGTCGAGTTTGCCACCTGACGTGAGGTGGTCGACCACGAGCGAGCCCGAGTCGGAGGACGTGACGAAGAAGGAGACGACCAAGATGATCCCCAGCAACGAGGCAAAGTTCGTCAGGGGGAAAGCTTGGAGCATATCGAACAGGGCAGTTGCAACGTTCTCGTTCACCGCAGTTGCAACATCTCTCACCCCTTCGAGTTGAAGGTTGATCGCCGATCCGCCGAAGACGGACATCCAAAGAGCGGAGAGCATCGTTGGAAAGACCATGACCCCGAGGACCATCTCTCTCACGGACCGGCCCTTTGAGATCCGGGCAATGAACATCCCTACGAAGGGTGACCATGAGATCCACCATCCCCAGTAGAAGATGGTCCAACCCTGCTGCCAGGTCGTGCCGCTGAAAGCCTCGCTCCAGAACGACAGCTCAGGAAGCACGGAGATGTACTCGCCGAGGCTCTGGGTGAAGACCGAGAAGATGAAGAGGGTCGGTCCTACGACGATGATGAAGAGCATGAACGCGAGAGCCAAATAGATGTTCAACTGGCTGAGCCTCTTGACTCCTGCATCCAGACCCGCGACGACGGACAGCGTCGCCATACCGGTAATGACTGCGATGAGGAGGACCTGGAATCCTGTCCCCATTGGCCAGCCGAATAGGTAGTTGAGACCCGCTGCGGCCTGACCGACCCCAAAACCGAGCGACGTTGCGAGGCCGAACAGGGTGGCCAGCACCGTCAGAACATCTATCACGTTGCCCCAGACCCCGTAGATTCGAGGACCGAGGATTGGGTAGAAGACTGAGCGGAAGGTCAGCGGAAGCCCCCGGTTGTACGCAAAAAAAGCAAGGGCAACGCTGACCAGTGCATAGATGCCCCACGGGTGGATGCCCCAGTGGAAGAACGTCGTCGCAAGGGCAGCTTGGCCCGCCTCACCCGTCATCGGCTCAACGCCAAAGAGTGGAGGAGGACCGGCCAAGTGGAAGATGGGCTCGGCGACCGACCAGAACATCAGTCCGATTCCCATCCCAGCGCTGATCAGCATGGCATACCAGGCGCCACTGGTGAACTCTGGCTGGGCTTCGGGCCCGCCCATTCGGATCTTCCCGTACCTGCTGAAGGCGAAGAACAGGCCTACGACAACAAAGACGTTGGCCGCCAATATGTAGGTCCAACCGAATGTGGTCCCGATGAACGACAGTACATTCCCGAAAATGCCGGAGGCTGCGTCCTGGAATATCAGCGTCCAGGCGATGAAGACCACGAGAATCCCGGCAGACCAGAACGTGACCTGCGGGTGGAGATCGAATCCCCATCTTACGATATTGGTGTCCCCGGGCTCCCGGTCGGCGACCTCGGGATAGAAATCGACTTCGGGGTCGACCTGAAGGCCCTCGAAGGGACGCCGGTTGTAGATGGCCTCACGGCGACGCTGGCGCTGTTCCTCTTCCCATCGGTCGTATGCCTCTTCGACCTCGGTGAGATCGCGATCCTCATCGGCCATTACGGCTTTCCCTTCATCTCGCTTTCGCCGCAAGGGGGGGCGCCGCCAATTGCTGAAACCGAGACGACACCGTCCTCTATCTCGGCCCGGCCGAACCTAGCAAGGACCATCAAGACGCGTGGCTATGAGACGCTGCGCAGCTTTCTAAAGGGCTTTGCCGCATCCAACTACGTGTGGAGGGTCTTCGGTGCCCAGGCGGCGGAGTATCGCGCCGACTCCAGTTGAAACGATCTGAGTCGGCTACTTCACGATGGCGATGACCTCGCCTGAAGCGACGGTGTCACCCGGTTCGACGCGCAGGTCGACGATCTCACCCGAGGCCGGGCTCTTCACCTCGTTCTCCATCTTCATCGCCTCGAGGACGCAGATCGGCTCTCCGGTCTTGATCGACTCCCCGGCCCCCACATGGACCTTGACGATGGTGCCCTGCATCGGTGCGGTTACGACGCCGTCTGGTGAACCACTTGGGCCGGTGCTCTCGAGCTTGGGTCGCTTCCGTCGGGGCTGGCCCCCGACTGGTGGTGCTGGAGCCCAATAGGAGACTGCAAACCGGCGTCCCCCGACCTCGACGGTCAGATCGCGTCGGGTCACCTCCTCTTCCTCGGGCATCGCGGGGGAGACGCTTGGGTCGGATTCGTTGAGTTCCACCGACTCTTCCATCCACTTCGTGTGATGTCGCCCATCGATGAAGTCCTCATGATCGAGAACGGTGAGATGAGCGGGAATCGTGGTCGACACACCTCTGACCTTGAACTCGCTTAGGGCCCGCTTTGCCCGGCTGATCGCCGCCTCTCGATCAGAACCCCACACCACCAGCTTGGCCAACAGGTTGTCGTAGTACTGGGTGACAGTCGTCCCGGGACGGATCCAGGAATCGACTCGCACCCCCGGTCCGGCGGGTTCGGTCCATTCCACGACCTGACCCGGAGTCGGGAGGTAGTTGTTGAATGGATCCTCGGCGTTGATCCGGAACTCCATCGCGTGACCATGTGGTTTGACCGTCCCGAGATCGAGCTCCTCTCCCGCGGCGATGCGCAGCTGCCACTCGACGAGATCGAGCCCCGTGACCAGCTCCGTCACGGTGTGCTCGACTTGGAGCCTTGTGTTCATCTCGAGGAAATAGAAGTCTCCATGGGTGTCCACGAGAAACTCGACCGTCCCGGCGTTCACGTAGCCACATGACTTGCCTGCTGCGATCGCTGCCTTCCCGAGCGCTCTGCGCTGTTTCTCCGTGAGGCCGGGCGAAGGCGTCTCCTCGATCAGCTTCTGGTGACGTCTCTGGACGGAGCAATCCCTCTCACCGAGGAACTCGGCATTCCCGTGCGTGTCGAAGAGGATCTGAGCTTCGACGTGTCGGGGCTTGTCCAGGTACTTCTCGACGTAGACCTCCGGGTTCCCGAAGTAGGCGTCTGCCTCCCTTCTCGCTCCCTCGAAAGCATCGGTCAGCTGACCCTCTTCCGACACGACCCTTAGGCCCTTGCCGCCTCCACCGTGAGCTGCCTTGATCGCGACGGGGTAGCCGAACTCCTCGGCGAGTCTGGCCACCTCATCGACCGTCGTCACCGGGTCGGTGATACCGGGGACCGTGGGGACCCCGTGACTCTCGGCATTGCGCCGGGATGTGATCTTGTCGCCCATGGCCCGGATGGCGTCGGCCGGCGGGCCAACCCAGATGATGTTGCTCTCCTCGACCTTCCGTGCGAATTGGGAGTTCTCCGAGAGGAACCCGTAGCCGGGATGGATCGCCTCCGCCCCCGAGTCATGAGCGATCTTCAAGATGCGCTCTTGGTTCAGGTAACTCTGGGCAGCTGGGGCCGGCCCCACATTCCACGCCTCGTCGGCGAGGTCCACGTGCAGGGCATCACGGTCCAGCTCGGAGTAGATGGCGATCGTGCGGAGGCCCATGTCTCGCGCAGTGCGGATGACTCTCACTGCGATTTCGCCACGGTTGGCGACCAGGATTGACTTCATTGGGGGCCGTTGCCGTGCTTCTTCGGCGGAAGGGACTCTCGCTTCGTTCGAAGCATATCCATCGCTTTCACCAGCTTCACTCTGGTCATTCGAGGCTCGATCACCTCGTCGACGAGACCGAGTTCTGCGGCGCGATAGGGGTTGTTGAAGCGAGCCTCGTAGTCGGCAATCAGCTGCTCTCTTCTCCCCTCAGAGTCCTTGGACGCCGCAAGTTCCCGACGGTGGATGATGTTGACCGCACCCTGGGCACCCATCACAGCGATCTCGGCCGAGGGCCAGGCGAAGACGAGGTCCGCGCGGATGCCCCGTGCGTTCATGACGAGGTACGCCCCTCCATATGCCTTCCTCGTTATGACGCTGATTCGGGGAACCGTCGCTTCACAGTATGCGTATAGGAGCTTGGCACCATGACGAATTATGCCGCCGTGCTCTTGATCGACCCCGGGGAGGAAGCCGGGAACGTCGACGAAGGTCAACAATGGGATGTTGAAGGCGTCGCAGAATCGAACGAAACGCGCTCCCTTCTCCGATGCTGTGATATCGAGTGTTCCGGCCAGAACCGCCGGCTGATTGGCCACAACCCCAACCGTATTGCCGTCGAGGCGGCCGAACCCCACGATGATGTTCTGGGCCCATCGTTCATGGACCTCGAAGAACTCGCCTTCGTCGAGCACCGTCTCGATGACCGTCTTCATGTCATAAGGCTGATTGGCTGAGTCGGGGATGATCGAGTCGAGTGAGTCGTCGAGCCGGTCGGCGAGATCCGTCGGCGCGTAGTAGGGAGGAAGCTCCATGTTGTTCCGGGGTAGGAACGACAGGAGGTACCTGACGGCCTCGAGGGCGTCTCTGCCCGTGGGGTAGACGAAGTGAGTCACACCTGACCTGGATGCATGTGCGTCGGCGCCGCCGAGCTCCTCCATCGTGACGTCCTCACCGGTCACAGTCTTGATGACGTCAGGCCCGGTTATGAACATATGCGAGGTTTGGTCTACTTGAAACACGAAGTCGGTCAGAGCGGGGGAGTAGACAGCGCCTCCGGCGCAGGGGCCCATGATCACCGATATCTGCGGTATCACTCCCGATGCCCTCACATTGCGCTCGAAGATCCTTCCGTACCCATCGAGCGAGCCGACGCCTTCCTGAATGCGTGCGCCGCCGGAGTCCTTGAGACCGACAACTGGTGCCCCGGTGTCAAGAGCGAGATCGAGGATCTTGCAGATCTTGTCGGCTACGACCGTGCCGAGGCTTCCCCCGAAGACCGTGAAGTCTTCGGCGAATACGAAGACCGGTCTCCCGTCGACTGTCCCATGCCCCGTGACCACGGCATCTCCAAGTGGCTTCTTGTCCTCGATGCCGAAACCGGCCGATTGGTGTCGTACGAATTGGTCGACCTCTTGGAAAGACCCCTTGTCGAGGAGCGCTTCGAGCCGCTCTCGGGCGGTGAGCTTGCCCGCCTCGTGCTGACGGGCCACCGCTCGCTGGGTCCCCGCGTGCATGGCTTCGTCGCGAAGTCGGCGTAACTCTTCGATTCGCGCTTCGGTGCCCAAGACTCCTCCGTATTCTCTGTTTTGAGACTCGCCCGAGAACGAGATGGCTACACCATATTTGCAGCTTCGCTTTGACACGGTCCCTTCTACACAGGACCTGGCCCGGGAACGCTTCGAGAGACTCCCGGTCCTGGTCCAGGCAACTGCCCAGAGTGAGGGGAGAGGTCGCTCAGGCTCCGCCTGGCTGAATGCCGATCGCGCCCTCGCAGCGTCGTTGGCCGTCATGGTTTCGACCTCCGATCGGCGGCCGTTCTCGCTCATGGCTGGAGTCGCGGCAACAAGGGCGACTAAGGACACGATGCTCAAGTGGCCAAACGACGTGCTTCTGGGAAGGTTGAAGGTGGGTGGCATTCTCGTTGAGCGAAGCGGTGATCTGATTCTCATCGGGTTGGGACTCAATCTCTGGTGGCAGGATCCCCCGGCCGGTGCATCGGCGCTCTACGAGGTCGATCCGGGAGCCGAGCGTCATGCCGAGATCGGTGGTCTCTGGGCTGCGGAGTTGATGCGTCTTCTCGACGGTGATGGCTGGCCGCTCGACGAGTACAGGACGCAGAGCGCCACGCTCGGCGAGAAGGTCGAATGGGAGCCGGGCGGTTCGGGCACGGCGGTCGACATATCAGCGGATGGCGGCTTGGTGGTGGAGCTCGACGATGGGGAGCGAAGAACTCTCTTCTCGGGCGCCGTCAGGCACCTTCGTCATTGAACACGATCAGGCCCGCGGTCGCCCCAGCCCCCAGTAGTCCAAACCGGCCGCTCGCACTGCCTTGGGGTCGAGGAGGTTGCGAGCGTCGACGATCCGATATCCCTTCATTGCCCTAGCGACCTCGACCAAGTCGATAGTCCCAAATTCAGGCCACTCGGTTGCGATCAGCAACACGTCGGCGTCTCGGGTGGCTTCGACGGGATCGTCCACCATCGGAATCAGATCGGTTGCGGCTTCCGGGTCGTATCCGATGACCTCGGCGCCATCGGCGACGAGAATCTCGGCGATCCTCAGAGCGGGCGACTCTCTGACGTCGTCGGTCCCTGCTTTGAATGCCACGCCCCACAAGGCGATGCGGCGGCGATGGAGCCCCCCACCCGCGGCCTGCCGTACTTTCTCCGCAACGCGGAATCGCTGGGCCTCGTCGGCCTCGATCACGGCCCGGAGGAGGTCGAACTTGTAGCCGGCGTCTTCGGCGACACCGATGAGAGCGGCGGTGTCTTTGGGGAAACACGAGCCTCCATATCCAGGGCCCGGTTGGAGGAAGTGAGGGCCGATCCGGTGATCGAGACCCATGCCCTCGATCACGTCGAGCACGTCGGCTCCGACTGCCTCGGCGACATTGGCCAGGGTGTTGACGAAGGTGAGGCGAGCCGCGAGGTAAGAGTTGGAGGCGTATTTGATCATCTCTGCGGACGTGGGGTCGGTCTTGACCAGCTTGGGGTCGAGCGTTCGGTACAGATCTGCGACCAGGTCGGCGTCGGCCTCTTCGTATGCCCCGACCACGATCCGGTCGGGTTCGAGGAAGTCTTCGACCGCACGACCCTCACGGAGAAACTCCGGATGGGACACGATCCGGGCCGGGCTCCCCAAGTCGGCGAGGCGCTTGCGCAACTCGGCGACTGTCCCAGGAGGCACGGTTGACTTCACCACGAAAACGGAGTCTTCGCCTACCTCTGTGGCCAGCTCCTCGATCACGTCGTGAATGAAGCGGAGGTCGGCTCTCCCGTCTGCGCCTTCGGGTGTCGGTAGGCACAAAAAGACGAGGCGAGCACCCTCCACCGCCACCTTGTTGGACTTGTGAAAGCTGATGAGGTCGCGGTCGACGGCTCTGGTGAGCAGGTCCGGGAGACCATGCTCGAAGATGGGCACTTCGCCGTTCTCGAGTCGTTCCACCCTCTTCTCGTCTGCCTCCCCGAGACGAACGCGATGTCCCAGGTGAGTCAGACCGCCCGCGGTGACCAGCCCGACGTACCCCGCTCCGATTACTGCGACTTCCATGTACCCAAGACTCCGTGCTACCGGCTGTCGCGCCTCATGGCGCGTCTCCTCCGACGATGACCACCGCATCGTGACTGTTATCGACAGATCCGTGCTCTACTACACCAAAACCGAGTGCGGAGATGACCTCGTCCCCATCGTCGCTTCCCTCCGGGATGACGATAGTGGTCTGGTCGTAGTCTTTCCGCTCGGCGTCTCCGACGGAAGCGATCACGAACCCCTCAGCCTCTAGCCGCTCGGCCATTGCCGCCGCAGCGCCTGCCACACCATTGCCATTCAGGACCCGTATCCGGATCGGCTGATTCGAGACCTGCTGACCCGCCTTGAAAGCCTCCAGTGTGGCGGTCGCCTCCGGTTCTTGACGGACGACCACCGACTTCCCTTCGATAGTCGTGAGTCTCACAGGCAGGGTTTCTCCTTCGATTCCACCGGTGAGAATCCCTTTGAAGTCCCAAAAGAGCTGAGCGACAGATGCTTCGGCCAGGCCGGAGTCGATGGTCGTGTGCCGTGCCATGGCCGAGGCGATCGAACCTGCCTCCGCGATCGAAGACGGGCTCTTCAACCCCGAGACGATCGCTCCAAGGACCTCCCTCTGGCGAGCGGTGCGACCTATGTCGTTGGCGTCGACGCTGACCCACGACCCGTTCTGCAATTCCTGGTAGTGGCGCGATCTGGCATATGCCAGAGCCATCTTGCCGTCGATTAGCTCGGTTCCGGCAGGCACATCGAGGCCCGAGTTCGCGTCTCGGGCGGCGTTGGGAAAGGAAATCTCGATACCCCCCAGCTCGTCGACCATCTCTCTGAAACCGACGAAGTCGATCTCGACGTAATGGTTGACCGCCACTCCCAAGTTCTGCTTGATGGTCTCGACCATCAGTGAAGGGCCCCCGAAGGCGTAGGCGGCGTTGATGCGGTTGCTCCCGTGGCCCGGGATCTCCACCCATAGATCTCTCGGGATACTGAGAATCCGCGCATTGGAGCTCTGCTGATCGAGCTTCACCAGCATGATGACGTCTCCTCTGGCGCCCCCTACGGCACCGAAGTTGGTCAGATCGTTGAGTCCCTCCCTCGAATCTGATCCCACCAAGAGGAAGGTGAGAGTTCCCCCTTCTGCCTGGTCGAGAACGCCGGACACCTCGCTGTTGGTGTCGGCGGTGGCGAGGACCGAGCTTCCGGTCCTGATCGCCCATAGGACGGCGAGGATCGCCACGTTGGCGATCACCAGCGCCGAGATGACGGTTATCTTCAACCATCGGGGCATGCCACGGCGCGTGGAAGAGGATTCGGGGGTGGTGGTAGACATCGGCGTTTCGACGTCTGCAGAGTAGCTGTGGTTCCCGCGAAACCTGTCATCTATGAAGCGCCCGGCGAGTTATTGTCTCGGCCAGAAAGGAGGAGCCGGCTTGGCAGTGTTAGCCCACGAGGGGACCTATCCGATCTTGTACGGCTCATGGCCGATTCCGGTCGGGGCCCAGCATCGCCTCGGCTATATCGCGAGGCCGGACGAGGCCGGGAGATTTCCCGTCGTCTTCGTGATACAAGACATCAATGGACTGAACAGCTTCGAGAAGGACCTGTGCCGGCGGCTCGCTCGCCGTGGCTTTGCGGCTGTCGCACTGGACCTCTACCGAAGCGGAGACGACCCCATCGAGTCCTACAGCCGGCTAACCGACGCTCGAGCACTGGCCGATCTCGACGAACTCCACGAGTTCGTGGTCTCCGACGACGTGGATTGGAACGTTTCCGGTGATGTGGGGATCTTGGGGACCGACGTCGGCGGACGCTTTGGCCTGATCGCCGCGGCCAATCGCGACTGGGTCAAGTCGCTGGTCGTGGCCTATACCCCGTTGACCGGTGACGAGGATCGAGACGAGCAGGTAGCGAGCTATCTCGACCACCTCCCGGTTCCGGTCCTCGGCCTATACGGTGCCGACGACGAATTGATCGCAGCTGAGACGGTGGATGAGGCTCAGCGTCGAAACGAGCATGGCCAGTGGCTCTTGTACGCCGAGGCCGGGCATGCCTTCCTGGATATCGACCACGCTGGTTTCGTTCAGGCTGCTGCCGACGACGCTTTTGCGCGAATAGCCGCGTTCTTCGAAGCGACTTTGGACGAGCGCTTGGTCGAGAACCTCGGCTGAGATGGCCGTGCCAGGACTCAGCGAAAAAGATCTTCGCCGACCGGCCTGATCAGGTCGCTGCCCCTTCCTTCGCCTCTGGGTCCTTCGTACCCCCTTATGAGTGCAGCAGGAATGCCCGCGGCCTTACCCATGACCAAATCGGCGGCGGAGGCCAGTTCATCAGCGACAGCGACTTCGGTCGCGTCCAACCGATATCCGGTCCAGTCCTCGGTGCCGACCAGATCGAGGATGGGGAGTAGGCCGGAAACCCCGATTGCCACATCGGTGAGCCCCTTCCGCCATGGGCGCCCGAATGTGTCGGAGATGATCACCGGCAAGTCCAATCCCAGCTTTGGCCGCAGTTTCATCCTGATCCGATGTGCAGAACGATCGGGGTCCTCGGGCAGCAGCACCAGCGTCCCCGGGTCTGCGTTCGAGCGGTCGACACCCGCATTGGCACAGATGAACCCGTGTGCGGTCTCGGCGATGATGAGAGGGCCCCGGCGACGCACGATCGCCGTGGCGAGATCCTCGACTACTTGCTGTTTGAAGGCCTCTTCCTCGCCTTCGATGGGAACGACTGCTCCCTCGGCTTTCGACACGATCTTGTGAGTCACCACGAGAACATCACCGTCGACCGGCCGGATGGTCTGGAGAGCGGGAATGAGAACCGAGGCTATGTCTTCGCCCTGTCTCACCTCGCCGATACCGATGAGCGGATGGACCTCCAAGGTCATGCTTCGACCAGGTGCGCGGCCAGCCGAGCTGCCGCATCAACTGTCCCGATGAGGGTCTGGAATGTGGTGACCTCGACCTCGGCGATCGTGGCCAGATCCTCCGAATCGTCGAAGTGGACCACGAGCCGGTCGATGATCCCATCGTAGGCCTTGACCACACCGGCATTGCCTGGCGGGAGGCCCAGCGAGGCCATCACTTTGTCCGCCGGGCCTTTCAGAGCCCGGCTGCCCACGAGGGGACTGACGCCTACCACGTTCGAGTGCCGACGGACAGCCTTCTCGATGTCTTCAACTGCCAGAATCGGCCAGATCGACAGCGGAGGGTTCGAGGGACCTACCACTACGAGATCGGCCGACTCGATGGCGTCGATCACGCCCGCAGAAGGTCTCGCATCACGTGCACCGGTGTACCGAACCTCCTCCACCCGATCCTCATGAGACCGGATGACGAAGTACTCCTGAAATGAGATCCATCCATCCACTGGGACCTTGACTTCGGTCGCGAGCCGGTCATCGGTCGAGGGGATGAGGAGTGCAGCTATCCCGAAGGCATTCGAGATGTCTTGGGTCACTTCGGACAGCCGGTCGCCCCTTGCCAGCCTTTCGGTCCTGTAGATGTTCAGGGCGAGGTCGAGATCGCCGAGTTGGAATCTGTTGTCCACACCGAATCGGGCGAGCTCCTCATTGACCGTGAACGTGTCGCCCATCCGCCCCCAACCCTGCGGCCCTTCCAACCCGGCCAGCATGTAGGTGACGGTGTCCAAGTCGGGGGAGACGTGCAGTCCGTGCACCTGGTCATCATCACCGACGTTGACGATCATGGTGAGCTCGACTCCGGGCAGACGAGCAAAACCTCGTGCGAGGCGAGCTCCGCCCACTCCACCGGATAGTTCAACGACTCTCAAACACCCTCCTGTCCCACCGTTCCAGGGCCGCGGATATTGCTCAGCGTCCCTGAGGTGTCCACAATGTCACTCCGCATGGCAGATGCCTCTACACCGCAGGTCGCGGGAACCCAGACAACCGAGGGGTCCCCTCCTGCGCCCAGGGTGAGCATCATCATCACCTCCGTCGAAGGCGCAGAGCTCGATACGGCTCTGGCCATCGTGAGACGGCAAGCATATGAGCCATTTCCCGAACTAGTGATCGTGGGAGATGTCGGAGAGCCGCCCGATGACGTTGAGGTCTATCGAACTCTCGAGGAGGCAATTGCCAAAACGAGCTCGGAGGTCGACTACCTGTGGATCCTTCACTCAGACGCACGGCCCCGGCCGGACGCCTTGTCCAAACTGGTGACCGAGACAGAGCGCAACGAGGCATCGCTTGCCGGCTCCAAGCTGCTGATCGCCGGGACGAAGGACATCCTCGAGTCTGTCGGCAGCGCCACGGATGTGTTTGGCGAGCCCTACAGCGGCCTCGAGGAGGGAGAGATCGACCTCCAGCAGTACGACGTCGTACGGGAAGTCGCCTTCGTTCGCTCGGCCTCGATGCTCGTGCGTAGAGACCTCGCACAAGGCCTTAGGGGCCTCGACGACCTCTTGCCTCCTGTGGCCGCGGGCCTGGATTTTTCACAGCGGGCTCGCCTCGCCGGAGGCCGCGTCATCATCGTCCCGTCGTCGGAGGTCTACCACCAGGGAAGGTGCAATGAGGCGGGCACGGGTTGGAGGGAGCAGGCCGGACGTCTACGCGCCATGCTCACCGCCTACAGCCCACTCACCCTCTTGTGGGTCTTGCCATACGACTTTCTGGTCTCGCTGCTCGATGTGATCGGCAGTCTCGCACTGCTTCGCGGAAGTCCGGCTGTCCGTCATGTCCGGTCCTGGGCTTGGAACACATATCACCTGCCGTCGACGATAGGTCTGAGAAGACGGTTCAGTTCGGTGCGCTCCACTGGGGACGAGGAACTGTTCCGCTTCCAGGCACGCGGCTCGGTTCGGCTGCGCGAGTTGGGCTCCGAGCTCACCGCGAGGGTCTTGCTCGCATTCGACGACGACCAGGCCATCGTCCGAGGATCCCGTCGCATGACGACCTCACCCGGAATCTGGGGTGCGGCCATAGCGCTCCTCGTGGTACTCGTCGGTGTCCGGGGCTTGGTGTTCACGGGCGTGCCGGATGTTGGCTTCAGCTTTCCGTTCGAGTCCCCGTCGGTGGCCCTCAATCGATGGTTCAACGGTTGGAACGAGACCGGCCTGGGAGCCCCTACCTCGGTTCACCCGGTGGTGGGCCTGGCGGGGGCGGTCTCCACGGTTCTCTTGGGGTTCGAGTCAGCGGCGAGAACGTTGATGACCATCGGGTTCGGGTTGATCGGTGTCCTCGGTGTCGGCATGCTCGCCGGTCGGCTGGGTGTCAGGGGCCCGGGTCGCTACCTGGCCGGAATCGTGGCGTTGTCCGGGCCCGGAGTAGGCGTCTTGACCGGTTCGGGATCGTGGCTGGGCCTCGGCGCGGCGGCGTTTCTCCCTTGGGCCGTTCTTGCCGCGATCACAAATACGGGCGAGCGGCTGACACATTGGTCGCGTCATGGATGGGCGGTGATCGCCGGACTCGTCGTCGCGAGCTTCTCTCCGGTGCTGGCGGTGGCCCCGTTGGTTGCAGTCGTGATTCTGCGATTGCTCGGAACTCGCGGCCCGAGGCTCTTTCTCGGAGTCATGGTGGTCGTCGCGGGCGCAATTGCATCGGCGGCGTTCTTGATCGGCGACCCCGCCTGGTTGCTGGAAGTCGACCGCCGAATCGGGCTGGATGTCGAGTGGTTCTGGCCTCTACTCATAGCCTTGGCGACTCTTCCGCTCGCCTTCATCGGCGTCGAGGCACGCCGACTTGGGCTAACCGGAGGCATCCTTTCGCTGGCAGGCCTCCTGATCGCACAGCTTCCGCTTGGAGGGCCCGGCGTCGAAGAGTCTGCTCTCGTAATCGGCTCCTTCGGAGCAGCTTTGGTCGTTGCCGCCGGGTTGGACTCCTTCTCGGCAGATGCCCGTCGTCTTGCTGCGGTCCTGCCATCAATGGCAATTCTCCTCCTCGCCGCCCTAGGTGTTTCCAACGGACGGCTGGGGTTGCCGGAGGGTGAGATAAACGAACGCTTCGACTTCGCCACGACGCTCGCCGAGCCCGGGGGCCCGGGGAGGATCCTCGTGGCGTCAACTGAGCGGACCGATCTGCCCGGAGAGTCGCGAAGTGGTCCGGGCTTCTGGTACCGATTGATCGACGGTGAGGAGATGACTCTCGATGAGGTGTGGTTGGCCGAACGCGGCCCCGGCGAGGCTCGCTTGTTGTCAGCACTCGAGACGATGAGTACCGGCTCAGACCTCAGACCGGGGCAATCGCTGGCGCCGTTCGCGATCGACTGGGTTGTCCTTCTCGGTCCTTCCTTCAGTCTCGACGAAGCGTTGGTGGCCCAACTCGATCTCGTGCCGACGCCTCTCGATCCCGACTCGCGGGTCTTCGAGAACTCCGCGGGTAGGCCCATCGCTCGGGTTGATGGCGGAGCCTGGCTTCGGGATGGCGTGGGCTTCGCAGGGGAGCCCGGCCCGGGTCTCGTGGACCTAGCGATCAACCACGACGACGGATGGCGCACGGATCCCGAACCGAATGGTTGGTCGATGACGGTCAGTGCCGAGACGGGACAGGCGAGTTTTGAGGGTTCCCATCATCGATCCTTCGCCGCGGCTGTAGCCGGAGCCCTTCTAGTCGGTCTGCTGCTTCTGGTTGTGGGGAGAGTCAGGAGATGAGGTACGCCGCTTTACTCCTGGTTCTTGCGCTGGCCGCGCTCGGCGCCGTCGTCCCGGATCCCAATGTTCCATCTCCCGGTCCGGCGGTCGGCAGCGAATCACCAGCTGTCGCGGTGTGCACGGTTCAGGAGGGGAGCGGACGATCCACCACCATTGCGGTCCTCTCGACTGCGAACGGGCAAGTCGATCTGGCCCTGTTCAGCGGGGGATTGGCTGTGGGAACATTGCAGACTTCGACCGGAGCTTCCGGCTCGACCCTGATCCCGGTGGGTGATATTGCCGCAGTGGGCACTGTGGGTGCGCTTCTCGAACTGCCCAACCCCACCTCCACCGCCGGGGTCCTGGTCGGCGGTGCCACGTCATTCAGCGCCGAAGCATGTCCGGCGGCTGCCTCGCAAGAGACATTCCTTCCAGGCGGTTCCACAGTGGCGGGCGAGAATTTCGCCATGCAATTCATGAATCCCTTCGCCGGGGAAGCCATCGTGTCGCTGCGAGTCGTCTCGGAGGCCGGACTCGAGTCGAACGAGCGCTTCGACTCGTTGGTCGTGCCGCCACGATCTTCGAGATCGGTCGATTTCAACGAGCTGCTGCCCGGACGAGAGCGTCTCTCGATATCTGTGTCGACCGAGCTTGGCCGAGTCTTGGCCGTTGGTCAGCTGGACGTGGAAGGTGAGAGCTCAGTGTGGAATGCGGTAACAGCCTCCGACGATTGGTTCCTACCGATCCCCGCCGGCCAGCCGTCACGCACGCTGCTGATCGGGACACCTTCAGCCATTGAGGTCGATTACCAGGTCGATTTCTACGGGCCCGAGGGCCTGGAAGAAGCCCTGGTGACGGGGGTTCTCTCCGGAGGCGGCCAGGCCGAGTTGGACCTGGACGAGATCTCCCTCGAGACGTCGGCCGTTCGCGTGGTGTCCAACGGTCCGGTGGTCCCAGTATTCCGTATCGACTCTCCAGAAGGTCTCGCCACTACCACAGCCTCACCCGTGGAGGCCAACAGATGGATGCTGCCGGGGGCATCCAGCCGGCCGGGAGGGTTTGGCAGCCTGGTGATTCTCAACGCCTCGATCGAGGACGCAGTTGTGAGCATTCGGCCCTTGCGTGAGAGGTCGTCGATCCGGGAGCTTCCAGTCCTCTCGGACAGCGTTTTGGAGCTGACGGTCGAGAGCGCAGACGGATATCTGATCGAGTCGACGTCGCCGATCGTGGCGATGTGGGTAGCACGCACCGGTGCTGCTACGGGTGCCGCGATGGGAGTTCCCATCGACGATGGATGAGGTCTGGCTTCGACTGGGGTTGATCGGGGGGGCTCTACTCGTGGCTGCAGTGGCGACCCTGGTCCTTCGTTCGCGATCGTCAGGTCGAGAGCGCAACCTGGCCGAGACCGGGTTGGAGGCCGGGGTCTACTTCTTCTCGTCGTCGGCATGTCCCGATTGCTCCCCCACACGGCGCGCACTCGCAGATTCGCTGGGCGAGGAGGGATTCGTGGAGCTCAGCTGGGAGAATGAGCCGGGCGTCTTCCATCGCCTCGGGGTCGATGCAGTGCCTGCCACCCTGACCGTGGCTGGCGACGGCTCTGCGACACTGTGGCCGGGAAGACCAGACCGGGCTCTCGAATCCTTGGGTCCTTGAATGGCAGACAGCTTCTCCCTAGCGTGCCAACGATGACAATCAGCTGTTCCCGTTGTGGATCGCCTGCCGCCGCGCTCATGTCCTTCGACTATGGGAACAGCTTGGTTTGGCTGGACGACCTGATAGATCCCATGGAGCGGTACGGCTATCGGCTGTGCGCGGACCATGCCGACCGGCTCACCCCGCCTCAGGGTTGGACCCTGACCGACCGGCGCACCGTCACCCGGTTGTTCGCTCCTGTCAACGTTGCCTGATGCCTCTCGACCGCGACCTGCTCGACGCGGTCAAGGAGCTGGACGAACACGATCTCAGGCGGCTCCAGATACTCACCCGAGCGCAGTTGCAGGCGACTGTTGGAGTCCAGGCGGGTGAGGACCCCAAGTTCAGCATGCGACAGCAATGGGTCCGTTGCGGCAAGGCGGGATGCACCCGCTGCCCACATGGACCGTACTGGTATGCCTACTGGACGGAGGACGGCCGGCGCCGATCTCGCTACGTGGGTCGTCTCCTCGAAGAGGACTGATCGTTGTTCTTATCCTCCTATCGGATTTAGCATGGCCACAATCCCAACACTCTGGATGTAGATGGACTGCCCTCAGTGCTCCCAACCCGACGTTCTCGAGATTCAGCACGTCCTGCCCGATGACACCGAGGTCTGGTTCTTCTCGTGTCATAACTGTGAGGAGAAGTGGTGGAACCGGGAGGGTGAGGACATCGACATCACGACCGTTCTGGAGATAGTCCGACAAACCCGGTCGTGACCACTCTGCTGGGACGTCTCCGCAACGTCCCCCTCCTGCCAGTGGCATCGGTTGCCGCCGTTTCCCTCATCATCTTCATAGTGATGAATCCGTGGTTGATCTTCTCTTCGACCACGCCTACCGGAGGAGACATGGGGGCCCACGTCTTCGGACCTGCATACCTACGCGACAACCTCCTCCCGGAAGGCAGGCTCTTGGGTTGGTCCAACGATTGGTTCGCGGGGTTTCCTGCGTTCTACTTCTACTTCCCGTTGCCTTCCCTGACCATCGTGGCGCTCGATTTCTTCCTCCCGTACGGGGTGGCGTTCAAGCTGGTGACCGTGCTGGGGCTGTTGGCCCTTCCTCCGGCGATCTACTTCCACACCAGGGCACTCGACCTCGGACGCAACACGGCGGTCATCACTTCGGGCGTAGGTGCGGTCTTTGCCTTTTACGAGAGCTATTCGATCTACGGGGGAAACATCGCTTCCACGTTGGCGGGGGAATTCGCCTACTCGTGGTCGTTCGCCTTGTCGCTCGTATATCTCGGGCTCCTCATCAAGGCGGTGCGAGAGGATCGCCGCTACGCCAAGTGGGCCGCTCTCGCCCTCGCCCTGACCGCGCTGTCACACGTGCTCACCACGATCGTGGTGATATTCGCCTCGCTCTTCGTCCTCGGCTGGAGGAAGGGCTTCTGGCGCACGTTTGCGATATGGGCTTGGGGTTTCGCCATCGCCGCCTTTTGGGCATTGCCCCTCGTCGCTCGCATCGGGTTGACCTCAGACATGGCCTGGACTCCGCTCTCCCGGTGGGAGGAGATTGTGCCGGTGGAAGTGTGGCTTCTTCTACCGGTGGCGATCCCCGGGGCGATTTGGGCTATGCGTCGCAATGTCAGAGCCGCTCCACTGATCGGCGCCACGCTCCTACCGATCGTGTATTACCCCCTGCCCAACGTCCTGCCCGATCTCCTACCGCAGCTGTTCGAAGGTGGAGACCCGTGGAAGCTCTACAACGGGCGTCTTCTTCCCTATTGGTATTTTGGCGTGGCCTTCTTCGCCGCCATCGGTTTCGCCGCCGCCATGGTGTGGGTGGCTCGCAGGCTCCCTAGCCGTGTCCACAGATACTGGGCGATCGGTCTGATAGCCGTGATCTTCGCGGTGGCGTCGGGGCTGGTTGCGGTGTCGAGCGAATTCCCCGATTGGGCTTGGACGATCGTCGGTGGTCTGGGCCTGATCGTCGTTGGGCTGAGCTTCTATCTACCGATGGCTCTGGACACACGATCGTTCTTGACGACCGCAGCAGTGGCGGTCGTTGCCCTTGGTGCCTCGGCCGGCGTCACCTTCGTCGATGGATGGGCCAAGTGGAACTACGAGGGATACGAAGCCAAGGAGCCGTGGCCGGAGTACGAGGCGCTGATGCTCGAGCTCGACGGGCTCCCTCCCGGCAGGGTCATGTGGGAGAACAACAGTGAGTTGAACAAGTACGGGACACCTATGTCTCCCATGCTCATCCCGTACTGGACCGAGGGCTCACACAAGTCCATGGAGGGTCTCTTCTTCGAGTCTTCGCTCACAACCCAGTTCCACTTCATCAATCACTCTGAGATGTCCTATCGCTCATCGAACCCGGTGCCCGGCCTTCGCTACTACCGCTTCGACTTCGAGCGCGGGATCAGACACATGGACGTCTACGGCGTCGACTACTACGTCGCTTTCACTCCCGAAGCAGTCGAGAAAGCCAACTCTCACGCTGACCTGGAGCTGCTATCAGCCCCGATGCCCGGCCCCTTCCACATTTACCGTCTCCCACCGACCAACAAGGTCGTGGTTGCGACCCACCTTCCCGCGGCCTACGAGGTTCCCGAGCAGTCGATATTCGGCGCCCTCACCGGCTCGGGGACCGTGAAGGGCTCAGATGGACGGGTGCTACAGAGCTTCCATGATCTCGCACTGGACTGGTACGACGACATCGACAACTTGGATCGGTGGGTGGTCAACGGCGGTCCGGACGAGTGGCCCCGTATCGAGAATCTCAACGAGCGACCTGATGTCCCACTAGAAGTCCCGGCCGACGCAGTCTCCAACGTGGTCATCGAGGATCACCGGATCTCATTCACTACGGAGGCGGTTGGGCTTCCCCACATGATCAAGGTCTCCTACTTCCCCAACTGGGCGGCCGACGGGGCAGAGGGCCCGTGGCATGCGGCGCCTTCGCTGATGGTGGTCGTGCCCACTGAGAGCGAAGTCGTTCTGGAGTTCACCGACACCTGGGCCGAGTCGATTGGACGGATTCTGAGCGGGCTCGGAATCCTCTCATTGATCGCGATCTGGGTGATCATCTCCCGCCAGAGGAGACCTGCTCGTTCTGAAGCAGGTCCCGGATCTTCAGAAGCCCGAGCACCGTTCTCGGAGCACGCTTCACGAGAGAAGACCGAGCAGACCTGATTTCCACCACGTGCACCGGCACCTCAACGATTCGATAACCGGCGCGCTCGGCCCGGACGACGAGCTCGGTGTCGAACAGGTCCTGAGCGCTGACCACCTGGGGCGCCAGGTCGTCGACGAGCTTTCTTCTGAATCCCTTCATTCCGTGGGTATCACTGACACCCGAGTCGAGGATCGCGCTGAGCAGGAAGTTGAATACCAGGGTGGCCAAACGGCGGATCAGAGGGCGCTGGTCTTCCGATCCCGGATCACGTTTGGAGCCGATGACCAGATCCACACTCTCCGGCTGCTCGAGGACCGTTCGCACGAAGTCCCCCGAGAAGTAGTCGATGTCGAAGTTGATGATCCAGTCTCCGTCGGCTGCGAGGAAGCCCTCTCGCATGGCCGCCCCATAATCTGCGACAGGAAGGGTGAGCACATCCACGGGCATTCCCTTGGAGACTTCTGCCGCTTTTACGGCGGTGCCATCGGTAGACCCGTTCTCGACGAGAATCACCTTGTAGGGGAAGCCAACAGAGTTCATCTCCTGGACCAGTTTCGGCAAGGCTTCGGGTATGAAGCCGGCTTCGTTGTAGACGGGCACGACGACTGAGATCGAGGGGCTCATGGAGAGGCCGCGAGTGTACGTTGGCCGTCTTCTTAGTGCTCACCGAACGCGTTCGAAGAGGTCCGACCGAGACGCCGGTTACCCTGGCTCTTCCATGAATCCTGACGCTGTTTTCAAGGCCTACGACATCCGCGGCCGGACCGACACAGGAGAGCTCGACGCGAAGCTCTTCGAGCTGATCGGCGGTGCGCTAGTCGAGCTTCTCGCAACCGACTCTGTTGCCATCGGTCGCGACTGCCGTGAGACCTCTTCACCCTTCGCCACTGCTCTGGCTGCGGGTGTGACCGCGGCGGGAGCCGACGTCATCGACCTGGGTGAGGTCCCGACCGACGCCGTCTACTACTACTCAGGCGCTCATGAGGTTCCGGGCGCGGTCATAACCGCCTCACACAACCCGCCCAACTACAACGGCCTAAAACTCTGTGGGCCAGGTGCCGCACCCATCGGAGCAGACACAGGTCTGGCTGATATCAAGGAAATGGTGCAGTCAGGGGCGAGATTCCGAGCCGGCTTGGTCGGCAAAACCCGAACGGTCGACGTGGTCGATGCCTACGTCGATCATCTGTTCTCGATCGTCCCGCCCGAAACGATCGACCCTCTCAACGTCGCGGTGGATGGGGGCAATGGGATGGCCGGAGTCGCTGTGGAGAAGGTGTTTGGTCGTGTCGACGCCAATTTGACCGGCCTCTATCTCGAGCCGGACGGCCGATTCCCCAACCATCCAGCGGATCCTCTGGTCGAGGAGAACCTGGCGGATCTGAAGAGGCTCATGGGCGACGGCGTCTATGACCTCGGCGTTGCCTTCGACGGGGACGCCGATCGTGCCTTCTTCCTCGACGACAGGGCAGAACCGCTGAGTGGCAGCACGGTGACCTCGTTGATCGCCAGACGAATGCTCGAGAAACATCCCGGAGGCCGTGTGGTCCACAACCTGATCACGTCGAAATCCGTGCCCGAGATAGTCGTAGAGAATGGTGGCGAGCCGATCAGGACCCGGGTCGGCCACAGCTTCATCAAACAAGTGATGGCCGAGTCTGGAGCCATCTTCGGCGGGGAGCACAGCGGTCACTACTACTTCAAGGCGAACTTCAGAGCCGACTCCGGGATGTTGGCGATGCTGGTCCTGCTCTCCGTTCTCAGCGAGGAGGGACGGCCTCTCTCCGAAGTCCGGCTCGATGTCGAGCGGTATGCGGCCTCCGGTGAGCTCAACTATGAGGTCTCGGACCCGAGAGATGCGATCGCACTGGTCGAAGATGCTTTCGATGGGTTTGACAGTGATCACCTCGACGGGCTCACGGTCGAGACAGGGGCGGGTTGGTTCAACCTCCGGCCGTCGAACACGGAGCCTCTGCTTCGATTGAACGTAGAGGCGAAGACCGAGACAGAGGTGCAGGTCATCGTCAGCGACGTGGAGCGAGTCCTGGGGGGTGCCCGATGAGTCTCATCGATGAGGAGCTTGCCAAGATACTGGTGTGCCCTGTCGACAAGGCCGACCTGCGCGAGCTGACGGAGGACTCATTGCTCGAATGCACTGTTTGCGGCCGGCGCTATCCCGTTCGAGAGGGGATTCCGATAATGCTCGTCGATGAGGCAGAGGGTGGCCCGAGCTGATGGGCGAAGAAGCCACCGGTGACGACATGCTTGAGCAGATCAGGTCTCTCCCGGCTCAACTCCGCTGGGCGGCAGAACAGGAGGTGCCCTCGATCGGTACGCATTCGGAGATCCTTTTCACCGGGATGGGCGGGTCTGCGATCGCAGGTGACTATCTCGCCGTGATTGCCGGCCCCCACGGGACCCGCGTCGCGGTCAACCGGGGTTATGGGCCGGTCCCACTCTGGACCATCCGGCAGAGACCGTTCGTGGTGGCCGCTTCGTATTCGGGGAACACCGAGGAAACGATCGACTTCGTACTAGCGGCTCATGAGTCGGGTTTGCCTGTAGCCACGATAGGAACCGGCGGCGATCTGGCCGATCTGGCCTCCCGGCATGGCTGGCCCTCGATCGAGGTCCCTGCGGGACTGCAACCACGTGCAGCCATCGGCTACATGCTCGGAGCTGCGATCAAGTTGGCCGAGGCGGCTCACTCAGTTGACGACCAACGGCTGTCTTTTGTTGAAGCCGCGGACTTTGCCGAACAAAGCGTCGAAGAAGACAGTGGTCTTTGGCAACAGGCGGAGGAGATCGCACGAGCTCTCGACGCGAGAATCCCGATCATCTACGGCGGAGGCCCTCTCAGTGGGGTCGTCGCCCGCCGCTGGAAGACCCAGATCAACGAGAACAGCAAGAGACCCGCCTGGCACTCGACACTTCCGGAGCTCGATCACAACGAGATCGTCGGTTGGGAAGCCATGAAGGATGTGACGGGCGAGCACTTCGGCATCGTGGCGCTCACCGACCAGACAGATCACGACCGAGTCATGCACCGGCTTGCCCACACACGAGATCTGACCGAAGATGCCGTCCCCTGGGTGGGTCGGGTCCACTCGAGCGGGACATCTACGTTGACCCGGCTCGTGTCCTTGACGCTGGTTGGGGACCTTCTCTCCTGGATGCTGGCGAGGAACGCCGACATCGACCCAGTCCAGGTGACAACGATCGAGAGACTCAAAAAGCTGCTAGCCGAGGAACACGAATGAACTACGACATCGCAAACCCCGAGCTCGCCGAAGCCGGCGCGAGACGCGTCGAGTGGGCGGGGCGCCGCATGCCGGTCCTACAGACGGTTCGCGAGAGGTTCAGGGAGGAGAGACCCCTGGAGGGGCACGTCGTTGCGGCGTGCCTCCACGTGACCGCTGAGACTGCAAACCTGATGCTTGCGCTCCGCGATGGGGGTGCGGAGCCTCTGCTCTGTGCGTCCAATCCGCTGTCCACCCAGGACGATGTCGCTGCAGCGCTCGTAGCCGACGGAATCCCGGTGTTTGCGATTCGAGGTGAGGACTCTGACACCTACTACAAGCACATCCACGCCGTGCTCGATCATGCGCCGGCGGTGACCATGGACGATGGGGCCGACCTGGCGACGGTTCTTCACACCGAGCGGCGCGATCTCGAGGTCATCGGCTCGACCGAAGAAACGACTACCGGTGTCATTCGGTTGCGCGCCATGGCCTCTGACGGCACATTGAGGGTTCCCGTGGTAGCGGTCAACGATTCGGCGACGAAGCATCTGTTTGACAATCATTATGGAACTGGCCAGTCGACTCTCGACGGGATCATCAGAGCCAGCAACATCCTCTTGGCGGGTCAGACCATGGTTGTCGTCGGATACGGAGATTGCGGAAGAGGTGTCGCCAGGAGAGCCGACGGCCTGGGAGCGCACGTCGTAGTCGTGGAGGTCGATCCGGTACGCGCCCTCACGGCCGTCATGGACGGCTTTCGGGTGATGACAGCAGCCGATGCCGCCCCTCTTGGTGATGTCTTCATCACGGTCACCGGTAACAAGCACGTGTTACGCCCGGAGCACTTCGCGGTCATGAAAGACGGGGCAATACTGGCGAACTCTGGTCACTTCGACATCGAGATCGACCTCGCATCGCTCTACGCCGAGTCAGTGGCTCGGAGGGCTGTGAGAGAGAACCTGGATGAGGTCGAACTGCCCGACGGAAGACGTCTCCTTATCGCCGCAGAGGGCCGGTTGGTCAATCTCGGCGCGGCTGAGGGTCACCCTGCCGACGTAATGGATATGTCGTTTTCGAATCAGGCCATGGCGGCCGAGTACCTGATCGAGAATCGCGAGACACTCGAACCCAAGATCTACACCCTCCCCGAGGAGATCGACGAACGTGTGGCCGCGATCAAGCTGGCCCACATGGGAGGCGGTCTCGAACAGCTGACGGATGATCAAAAGGCCTATCTGGCCGGATGGCAAGAGGGAACCAGCTGATTCGTCACACCCGTCGGCTTTGCTGGTGGCATGCTGTGTCAAACATGTCACCGTGCCGGAAGCACGTGGATCGTATGTGATCTCTGCCGACGCTCGCTGAGGTCTGCTTCGAACCGAATCCTCCCCGGCGGTGTGCCCGTGATCATTGCCTTCGAGCATGCGGGTCCGGCACGAGTGCTCGCCCATCACCTCAAGTACCGGGGTCTGGTCGGCTACGCCCGGCTCGTCGCAGCGACTTTGGCTGGAGAGGTTCCGCCGGGTCCTCTGGTTCCGGTGCCCAGATCGCTGTCTCGGCGGTTGCGATATGGAACCGATCCCGCCCTTCTACTTGCCACTCTCCTTTCACGGGAGACCGGATCACCGGTGTATCGCCTGCTCAGAGCGCCACTGCATACCCCGCGACGGGCCGGAGGCGACCACCGGCGTGAAGTGACGATCCCGGGCCTCCGGAAAAGAACACTGGAGTCCGTGGTTCTGGTTGACGATGTAATGACCACAGGAGCGACCCTGGAGGCTGCGGTTTTCGCGATAGGAGTCGAACAGGTTCGGGCAGCGGTGGTCGCCAACGCCGTGCCCGATTTGACCACCCGATCGCTGTCGCGCTTTGGGGTTAGCTCTGAGACACGTAGGAGAACGAGGATTTGAGAGATGGCGTCAGTGCTGATCGTCGACGATGCTGAGCTCTTCAGGGAGGGTCTGAGAGCCGCATTCAGCCAAGAAGGTTTTGACGTGGTCGGAGTCGCGGCTGATGCGATGCACGGTATCGATCTCGCCAGGGATCACGAGCCCGATCTGATCATGCTCGATCTGCTCATGCCCGGAATGTCGGGTCTCGAGATCGTGGGAACACTCATAAAGGTGAGCCCAAAGAGCAGGGTTGTATTGCTGACGGCCAGCGAATCGGCCGAGGACCTCCTCGAGGCCGTCAAGGCGGGTGCATCCGGCTATATGACCAAAGACATCCCCATGCCGCGTTTGGTATCTGCGATGCACGATGTTCTCGACGGCGGCGCTGCGGTGTCGCCGGCGATGGGCGGCAAGCTCTTCTCAGAGCTGCGAGGTCTCCTTCGACACAACGGGGTCTCCACCAGGGCTCGAACCGACCTCACCGGCCGGGAGCTGGAAGTGCTCACCCTGGTAGGTGCGGGCAAGACCTCGCGGGAGATCGCTGATGAGCTGTTCATCTCGGAGAACACTGTTCGCAACCATGTGCGGAACATCCTCGACAAGCTCGGGATGAAATCCCGCTTCGAGGCGGTTAACTGGGCTCACCGGGAAGGGTTGATCGAGGTTCGCTGAGCCTGTACACCTCGAGTCAACTCACGACGGCCGGTAGTCTTAGGAGATCCAATGCCCATCTTTCAGAAGGTTCTTCGCGCCGGTGAGGGAAAGACTCTCAAGGAGTTCCGGGACATCGCAGATGCGGTCAACGGCCTCGAGTCGGACCTCGAGGCTCTGAGCGACGGAGACCTCGCGGCCAAGACAGTCGAATTCAGGAACAGGCTCTCCAATGGGGCAACCACTGAAGACCTCCAAGTGGAAGCCTTCGCCGTGGTCCGCGAGGCCGCCAAGCGCGTCTTGGGCCAGAGGCACTATGACGTCCAAGTGGTAGGAGCGGCTGCTCTACATCGGGGGATGGTCGCAGAGATGAAGACCGGTGAGGGCAAGACGCTGGTCTCCACCATGCCCGCCTACTTGAACGCATTGGGCGGCCATGGGGTTCACATGGTCACGGTGAACGACTACCTCGCCAGTCGTGATGCCGAGTGGATGGGGGCCATCCACCGCTTTCTCGGGCTCAGCGTCGGGCTGATCCAGAATGCAATGCCCACGGCCGACCGGCATCCGGCCTATCGGTCAGACATCACCTACGGGACCAACAATGAGTTCGGGTTCGACTTTCTGCGTGACAACATGGCCATGTCGGCCGAGAGCCGGGTGCAGCGAGGGCACCACTACGCGATCATCGACGAGGTCGACTCGATCCTGATCGATGAGGCTCGCACGCCCCTGATCATCTCGGGCAAGCTCTCCGACAGTGCCCGTTGGTATCGCGACTTCGCCAAGATCGCCCGACGTCTCCAAGCCGACGTTCACTACGAGGTAGACGAAAAGAAACGTCAGGTGCTGGTCACCGAAGAAGGAGTGACTCGGGTAGAGCAGATCCTCGGGGTCGAGAATCTCTACGACCACGCAGCGGTCGATTTCGTTCATCATCTAGAGACCTCGCTCAAAGCCGAGGCCCTCTACAAGAAGGACGTCGACTATCTGGTCGACAACGGTGAGGTCAAGATCGTCGACGAGTTCACCGGTCGTGTCCTTGAGGGCCGCCGATACTCCGAGGGCCTGCACCAGGCGATCGAGGCCCAGGAGGGTGTGGCGATCAAGGAGGAGAATCAGACTCTCGCCACCATCACCCTCCAGAACTACTTCCGGCTCTACGACAAGCTGGCAGGAATGACAGGCACAGCCGAAACCGAGGCCGCCGAATTGGCCCAGATCTACAACCTCGAGGTGCTGGTCATCCCCACCAACAGGCCCATCGACCGTGACGATCAGCCGGATCTCGTGTACAAGACGGAGCAGGGGAAGTTCTCTGCTCTGATCGAAGACGTCGCATCACGCTACGAACGGGGGCAGCCCGTCCTGTTGGGGACCATCTCGATCGAGAAATCGGAGTTGCTCTCCCGTCTCCTCGACAAGCGA
This sequence comes from bacterium, assembly GCA_024638655.1. Lineage (GTDB taxonomy): Bacteria > Actinomycetota > Acidimicrobiia > Spongiisociales > ZC4RG35 > Ww567. The sequence goes on from JAHEJW010000022.1 coordinate 29,456, forward strand.
GGTGTGAAGCACGAGGTGCTCAATGCAAAGCACCACTCTCGGGAGGCGGACATCATCGCCCAGGCCGGGCGTCCTAGCGCAATCACCGTGGCGACCAACATGGCGGGCCGGGGTGTCGACATCATGCTGGGTGGGAATCCGGAAGGTATGGCGAAGACCGAGCTCAAGCGAAGGGGTGTCGATCCCGACGACCCCTCCTACGACGAGCTGGCGAAGAAGCTGACCCAGGAATACGCAGCCGAGATCAAGCCCGCCAAGCAAGAAGTCATCGGGGCCGGGGGGCTGTACGTCGTCGGCACCGAACGACACGACTCCCGCCGGATCGACAACCAGCTGCGTGGACGGTCCGGTCGTCAGGGGGATCCCGGTGAGAGCCGCTTCTACCTGTCCCTGGAGGACGATTTGATGCGACGCTTCCAGGGGGAGTGGGTCGCTGGGATGATGGATCGCCTGAAGCTCCCCGAGGACCAGCCGATCGAGGCAAAGATGGTCTCCAAGTCGATAGAGCGAGCGCAGCGACAGGTCGAATCTCAGAACTTCGAGATCAGAAAGAACGTTCTCAAGTACGACGAGGTCATGAATCGACAGCGCCACGTCGTATACGACTGGAGGCGCTCCATCCTCGAGGGAACGGCCGGGGAGGATCTGATCGAGGACTGGATCGCCGATGCCATCACGGCCACGGTCGAGTCGGTTTTCTCATCGGAGGTGTCGAAGAGCGAATGGGATTGGGACGCTCTCAAGCGAGAACTCGAGCAGTTCTACCCGACCAAGATCGACATCTCCAAGTTCGATGGGTCCTTCGACCTCGAAGAGGTTGTCGACTTCGCAGTCGACGAGGCTTTCGCCCGATACGAGGAGCGCGAGCAGGAGCTCGGATCGGAGGTGGTTCCCAGAGTCGAACGATCAGTGATGCTCTCGGTCATCGACAACAAGTGGCGCGAGCACCTCTCCGAGATGGACTACCTACGCGCCGGCATCGGTCTAAGGGCCATGGGCCAGCGCGATCCGTTGTCCGAGTACCAGCGTGAGGCCTTCGACATGTTCACCGAAATGGTGGACAGCGTGAAACGAGATTCAGTGCGATACCTCTATCACGTTGAGCTGGCTCAGCCAAAGACCCAGCCCCAGCGTGTCGAAGCGACCAAGGCGGGCGCCACGGGTTCGAAGAAGCCGGCGAAGTCCGACAAGGTCGGTCGCAACGACCCGTGCCCCTGTGGCAGCGGGAAGAAGTACAAGAAGTGTCACGGGGCGGCCGCCTGAGCCGCCGTTTGACCACCGAGCGGCCATAAGCTCGACCTCGTGGAGATAACCGACACCACGGCAACCGTTTCAGAGTTGCGAAAGCGGCTCGACGAGGCGCGAGGATTCCTCGACCTCGACACGAAAGCAGACGAACTCGAGGAGTTGCGTCAGAAAGCGTCGTCGCCGGACCTTTGGGACGATCCTGACGAAGCGCGGACGGTCAGCCGTCGACTCGCGCGCTATGAGGGTTTGTTCGACCGGGTCGAGAGTCTCTCGAGCGAGATCGAAGACGCCGAGGTGCTGATCGAGCTCGCTCTGGAGGCTGGTGACGATGAGTCGCGCAGAGAAGGGATCGACCAACTGCGCACGGTTTCGAGAGTGCTCGATCAACTGGAGCTCGAGTCACTCTTCTTCGACGAGTACGACGACGCAGACGCCATCCTCAGCGTCCATGCGGGTGCCGGCGGGGTGGATGCCCAGGATTGGGCTGAGATGCTGGCTCGCATGTATCAGCGCTACCTGGCGGACGCCGGATTCGCAGTGACGGTCGAGGAGGTGACCGAGGGGGACGAGGCCGGCATCAAGTCGGCCACCTTCACCGTGAAGGGCGATCGCGCCTATGGGACTCTCGAGTCGGAGCGTGGTGTTCACAGACTGGTGCGAATCAGCCCGTTCGATGCCAATGCCCGACGTCACACCAGCTTCGCCGGGGTGGATGTGGTTCCGGACATGGGGGAGCAGGCCGACGTCGAGATCAACGAGGACGAGCTTCGAATCGATACCTACCGCTCGCAAGGGGCAGGCGGCCAGCACGTCAACACGACCGATTCGGCGGTGCGCATCACCCACCTCCCGACAGGAACTGTCGTCCAGTGTCAGAACGAGCGCTCCCAACTGCAGAACAAGGCAAGGGCGATGGCCATGCTCAAGGCGAAGCTCGCAGAGCGGGCCAGGCTCGAGCGTGAAGCCCATCTCAACGAGATACGTGGAGAGCAGGGTGAAGCAGCGTGGGGGCGCCAGGTGCGGAGCTATGTGCTTCAGCCCTATCAGATGGTCAAGGACCTTCGCACCGACCATGAGGTGGGAAACGTCCAGGGAGTACTAGACGGAGACATCGACGGATTCATCGAGGCCTACTTGCGGTGGCGCAGGGCCGAACACGAAGCTGCTCACAATTCCGCGTAAGCATCCGACAACCGTTACCGTCATGCCGGTCCGCTGTTACTTGCATTCCCCCTGCGAGACTCCCCAGGTCGCATGATTCGACTCGAAAACGTCACCAAGGTATACGAGGGCGGCACGATCGCTGCCAGTGATGTTTCCCTTGATATCAACAAGGGTGAATTCGTGTTTCTCGTTGGTGCCTCGGGCTCGGGAAAGTCAACCCTGATCAGACTCATGTTGCGTGACGAGCCGGTCACCCGCGGCAAGATCTGGGTGGCCGGCAAGGACATCGCTTCGCTCCCAAAATGGAAGATCCCCTACCTGCGTCGCACCGTTGGCACGGTCTTTCAGGACTACAAGCTCTTGCCCAACAAGACGGTCGCCGAGAACGTTGCCTTCGCCCTCGAGGTCTTGGGCAGGCCGCGCTCGGTCATTGGGCCCCAGGTCGAGCAGGTCCTCGATCTGGTCGGCCTTGCGGACAAGGCGGAGCGCTACCCGCGCCAGCTGTCCGGAGGTGAGCAGCAGCGGGTCTCGGTAGCAAGGTCGTTCGTGAATCGACCTCCGATCATGCTGTGCGACGAGCCGACCGGAAACCTCGATCCCAAGACATCCGTGGGCATCATGAAGCTCCTCGATCGCATCAACCGAACTGGCACGACGATCGTCATGGCCACCCATGATCACGCCATCGTCGACGCGATGAAACGTCGCGTAGTCGCTTTGGAGGAGGGAAGGGTCGTTAGAGACGACGAGACCGGAGGCTATGAGGGGTTGAGCGAAGAGTGAGCCGGCTCATCTTCCTGATGAAAGAGGCGATGATAAGCCTCCGGCGCAACCTGCTGATCGTGGCCGGCGCCGTGCTGGCCGTGTTCATCTCACTGAGTCTGGCCTTCGGTGCTCTGGTGGTGAACGAGATCCTGAGGGTGAACACGCTCGCATGGCAAGAGGGCGTGCATGTGATCGCCTTTCTCTGGGATGAGGGTGAGAACGGAGTGCCCGTCGACGCCCACTTCAGTCTCCTCTCGAGTGTCGAGGGCTGGGAGGAAGTGCGGGAAGCCCGTTACGTCAACAAGTCGGAGGCCTGGCTCGAGTATCAGGAGCTGTTTGCCGGACAGGAGGAGCTGCTCGACATCGATCCGACGATTCTCCCTGCATCGATCCGGATCGAGCTCGAGGACATCGACTTCCACAGCTCGGTGAGATTCCGGTTGGAGCAGCAGCAGCAGACCGTTCGAGAGGTCCGTACCGCGGCCGAGTCGATCGAGCAACTGCAGAACCTGTCCAATTTCCTCAACATATTCGGTCTGGGCATGGCGATCGTGCTCGGGTTGGCGGCGGTAGTGCTCATCGCCAACACGATCAGGCTGGCCATCTACTCTCGGCGGGACGAGGTGTCGATCATGAAGCTCGTCGGCGCTTCGAATTGGTTCATCAGGGTCCCTTTTCTCATGGAGGGGTTGATCGAAGGGCTCGTAGGAGCGGCTCTCGCGGTCTTCTTCGTGTGGCTCGGGTCGACCAACCTGGCGCGAGCGGGTGAAGGGTTCTCTCTCATTCGTCTCGAAGTCGCACGCGAGTGGTTCTTCCAATGGGGCCTGCTGTTTCTGATCTTCGGGGCTGTGGCAGGCATCATCGGTTCGATGCTGGGACTGAGCCGCTATCTGCGGGATGCAGATGGAACCGGAGCGGACATCCCGACCGGCTTCTGACCTAGCGTGGCTGCGCAGAACATCAGAGTCGTCGCGTCCAATCGCCGCGCCCGTCGGAATTACACGATCCTCGACACCTACGAGGCCGGGCTCGTGCTTCTCGGATCCGAGGTCAAGTCGCTACGCGAAGGCAAGATGGAGTTGAAGGACTCATATGCCCATGTGCAGCGTGGCGAGGCATGGCTGGTGGGGGCGCACATTGCCCCTTACGGTTTCGCCAGGGAAGGTGGCCACGATCCGGAGCGGGAGAGGAAGCTGCTTCTCCACAGAGGCGAAATCGACCGTATCGCCGGCACCCTCGCCGAAAAGGGCCTGACTCTGGTGCCTCTTCAGGTCTATTTCAAAGACGGAAAGGCCAAGGTGGAACTGGGTCTGGCGAGAGGTAAGGACACCGTCGACAAACGCCGCACACTCCGAGACCGGGAGCATCAACGGGAGATCGAAAGGGCCACCCGACGCCGATCCTGAAGCCGGGGCAACTTGAGATGGTGCGACTCGTCGAATGTGGATGAATTCCCCAGGTTGGATTGTTGTATGGGTGGCCGGCGGGTACCTTGGTGCTTGAAGCACCCGCACTTTGGGGGTGAAACGGTTTCGACGTTGAGTGTTGAGGCGTTGGAAGCGAGCCGGGGTCTCCGGGGCCCCGTTATCAAACCGGAACAAACAATAAGTGCCGAAGACAACTTCGCACTGGCTGCCTAATTAAGTAGCCCGTCCGCCTGGTCGACTCCCGCTCGGTCAGGATCGGGCGCCGTTATGCGGGATGCTCTGTCCGAGTTTCCGGGATCGGGCAGCTAAGCACAACTCCGGATAGACGCAGGGAAACTCGTCGTCAGAGTTCCTGTGCTCGAAGCTCGCTGACGACTGCGCTCGGAGATGCCGGCGCCGACGGCTTAGCGGACCGGGGTTCGACTCCCCGCACCTCCACGAATGCGCCTGCCGAAATGGCAGGCGCATCGGTGTTGTCAGAACAAACTCCACCAGCCATGCAGTACGCACCATTACCAACAGAAGACCAACTCCAACGCGTTCGTGAGGTAATCGGCGCGGGCTCCCTGGTGCACACCCGGCGGATCGAAGCCGGCCTTGGCTGCACCATGGATGTTCTCTCGGAGGGCTCGAATCGTCTGGTGCTGCGGCGATACGGCCCCTGGTACGACGAGAGGGATGAGGATGCGGCGGCGCGTGAGACGCGAGCGCTGGAGCTTCTGCAGAGAAACAACATCCCAGCGCCCGCCCCTATCTGGGTCGACACCGACGGCGTATTCGAGGAGCAGGCAATCGTGACCTCATACGTCAATGGATCTCCCGACCTCACTCCTTCGAACCCGTTCGATTGGGCGGACCAGATGGCGAGCACGCTCGCCCGGATTCACGACATCAGACTCGATGAAACCGATCGTGAGTACTTCCCACCCTCGGCTGGAGAAGACGAAAGGCGAGTCCTCGAAGACCTCGAGCAAGTGCTCGAGCATCCTCTCGGTGAGGATCTGCTGCGGCACAGACTGATACTCGACGATCGAAGGGTGGAGGCCAGCCATGTGTTCAGCCACACCGATTACTGGCCGGGCAACACTCTCTGGAACGATGGCCGACTGGCCGCAGTGGTCGATTGGGAGACACCGGCCACGAACGAGCGGGCGATGGACGTGGCTTATTGCTCGATCGACATCCGCTATCAAGGCATGGACAAGGTCGCAGACCGGTTCGTCACCACATACGTCGACAGCTCAGGCGACACCCTTCCCAACCTCGACTACTGGGAGGCTGTGGCACTCTGTCGGCCGCTCCCCGACATCGCCCGGTGGGTTCCCGCGTGGGAGAAGCTTGGGTTCGATGTCAAGGCAGAACAGCTTCGAAAGATCCACTCATCGCTCATCGAGCGATCGTTGGCACTCACCCTCCGGAAATAGACAGATCGAAAGGGGCCACGTAACGAGCGTTGGAG
>JAHEJW010000022.1:35618-37929 GCA_024638655.1 bacterium
GTCGGTTCCCACAGGTGCCAAGTCTCGTTTGATAGACGAACTGGCCTCTGCCGGGCTTGTGAGTTTCGACGCGGTCTCGTTCGTGAGCCCGAAGTGGGTGCCTCAGATGGCCGATGGCGCTGAAGTCGTTTCCGGCGTGACTGCGTCGGGTGTCGAGCTGATAGGCCTGGTCCCCAACATGAAGGGACTCGAGGACGGGTTGGCGGCCGGGTTGAGCCACTTCGGGGTGCTAACCGCCGCGTCCGACGCTTTCAACCAGGCCAACATCAACGCAACCGTGGACGAGTCGATGCATCGGATCAGACGGATACTCACCGAGGCCCCGAGCGATGTCATCTTTCGTGGTTATGTGTCCACCGCGACTCATTGCCCATACGAGGGACCCCAAGACCCCGATTGGGTGGCGCACCTCGTCGAGACGCTCATCGAATGGGGAGCCGAAGCCGTTTTTCTCGGAGAGACGATAGGCAAGGCCACCGTCTACGACGTCCAGCGGCTTCTCGACGAAGTGCTCGGTCGGGTCGAGGTCCACAGGGTGGGCGTCCACTTCCACGACACCTACGGGCAGGCGATTGCCAACACCTTCGTAGCTCTCGAGAGGGGCATCGACAAGATGGACTCGTCCGCCGGTGGGCTCGGTGGTTGCCCGTACGCCCCGGGGGCGGCTGGGAATGTCGCAACAGAGGACCTCCTCTGGCTGCTCTCGGGCTTGGGAATCGACCATGGTGTCGATGCGGGTCGAGTCGCCGAGGTGGCCCAGCGGTTCTGCGCCGACAACAATCTGAACTACAACAGCAAGGCAGGGAGAGCGTTGCTCGCAACGGCAGGTCAGGAATGAGATCGATCTACATTGACGACGACCTCGAGGCGATCCGCCTCAACGTCAGGGATTTCGTCGAGCGGGAGATCTTGCCCAACGTCGAGACCTGGGAGGCGGAACGCGCCGTCCCGAGGGAGCTTCTGAACGAGATGGGCAAGCTCGGCTTCTTCGGGCTACGTATCCCCGAGGAGTACGGCGGGATTGGCTTGGGCCATGTGGCCAGCCTGTTGTTCGCCGAAGAGCTGGGTCGCTGCACTTCCGGGGGGACGGCGATCACGGCGGTGGTTCATACCGATCTGGCGACGCCATACGTGACCAACTTCGGGCTTCGTGAGCAGAAGGAGCACTTTCTGCCCAAGTTCGCCTCGGGGGAGATGATCACCGCGATAGGTGTCACCGAGTCCGATGCCGGTTCCGACGTGCAGGCCATACGCACCGTTGCAAGGCCGGACGGTGACGGCTGGGTGATCAACGGTTCGAAGATGTTCATCACCAATGGAGGTTTCGCCGATGTCGTCTTCATCGCGGCGAAGACCAACCCTGAAGTCAAGGGGTCCAGAGGTATCTCGATCTTTGCGGTCGAGAAGGGAACGGAGGGTTTTTCCGCCAGCCGCGCCATCGACAAGATGGGGTGGCATGCGTCCGACACGGCCGAGCTCGTGCTAGCCGACGTCTGGGTCCCCCAAACCAACCTGATCGGTGAGGAGAATCAGGGCTTCTACTACATCATGCACAACTTCCAGAATGAACGCCTCGCTGTTATGGGGCTGGCACTTGGTGAGGCTCAGAAGGCGCTTGAACTGACCGTCGCATATGTCAAGGAGCGCAAGGCGTTCGGAAAGCCGTTGTGGGACAAGCAGGCAGTGCGCCACCGTCTCGCAATGCGTCAGGCGGAGGTCGACGCAGGTCGCGAGCTCGCATACAAGGCGGCTTGGATGATGGACCAGGGCATGGATGCAGTTCGGGAGGTTTCGGAGGTCAAGGCGTTTGTCGGGGAGGTCGACAACCGGGTCATGTACGACTGTGTCCAGTTCCACGGAGGCATGGGTTTTGCAGCCGAGTCGATCATCGAGCGCATGTATCGGGACGCCCGAATAGCCTCGATCGGGGGTGGCGCCACTGAGGTGATGCTGGACTACGCAGCCAAGAGGCTCTAGCGAAAACTGTCGTCCTCAGCTCGAGCTGATGCCGCCGTCAACTCCTCGGCCTCCAATGAATGCCACGACAGTTCGAGTGCGTTCCACAGTGACTTTGAGATCGGGTAGAACCAGATCGGTATCACGAGATTTGCCGCGACCGTTGCCAGCAACACCCACACCCAGGGCACATCCGGCCATGTCAGCACGATCGCCCCACCAAACACGATCGCGAACGTTGCGAACGTGACCGTGGTGTTGATGATCATCGCACCGACCCAGTAGCCCTCTTCCCTCTCGAACTCGAGACCACAGCGTCGGCAGTAGTCCTTCATCCCGAAGAAAGAGTCGAACG
>JAHEJW010000009.1 GCA_024638655.1 bacterium
TACGAGAAGCTGGGTATACCGGAGGCCGAGCGGAAGTACCTGGCCGGTGTGACCGCCCAGTATGAGTCCGAGGTCGTCTATCACCGCAACCGTGAAGACCTGGAGAAGCTAGGTGTGCTGTTCACGGACATGGACACAGCGCTCAGGGAGTATCCCGACATCGTCAAGAAGCACTTCGGGACGGTCATCCCACCCAACGACAACAAGTTCGCCGCCCTCAACTCTGCGGTCTGGTCAGGTGGATCCTTCATCTACGTCCCTCCGGGTGTCCATGTCGACCAACCGCTCCAGGCCTATTTCAGGATCAACAGCGAGAACATGGGTCAGTTCGAGCGGACACTGATAATCGTGGACGAGGGCGCATATGTTCACTATGTCGAAGGCTGCTCGGCACCCACCTACACAACGAATTCGCTGCACTCGGCGGTCGTCGAGATCATCGTCAAGGAAGGCGGCCGTTGCCGCTACACCACCATCCAGAACTGGTCCGACAACGTGTTCAACCTGGTGACCAAGAGGGCCGCCGCCTATCGCAACGCCACCATGGAGTGGGTCGACGGCAACCTGGGCAGCCGCCTCACCATGAAGTACCCGGCAGTCTGGCTGATGGAGCCGGGCGCACACGGCGAAGTCCTGTCTATCGCCTTCGCCGGCACCGGCCAGCATCAGGACGCCGGCGCCAAGATGGTCCATGTTGCCCCCGACACAACTTCGACGATCGTGTCGAAGTCGATCTCGAAAGGCGGGGGACGAGCCGGCTACCGGGGTCTCGTTCGTGTCGAGCCGGGTGCGGAGAACGCCAGGAGCTTCGTTCGCTGCGACGCCCTGATCCTCGACGAGGACAGTCGCTCGGACACCTACCCCTACATGGAAATCGAAGAGAACGACGCTGAGATCGGCCATGAGGCCACCGTCTCCAAAGTCGGTGAGGAACAGCTCTTCTATCTCATGTCACGCGGGCTCACCGAGGACCAGGCAACCTCGATGATCGTTGCCGGATTCATCGAGCCGATCGTGAAAGAGCTGCCAATGGAATACGCGGTGGAGATGAACCGCCTCATCGAGCTGAACATGGCCGCTGCCGGCGCCGTCGGCTGATCGGTTCAGCGCAGACTCGTCGTCAGTTGCTTCGGCCGACGACGAAGCCGAGAAGGAGACCGCCGGCCGCACCCCAGACGAGCGAGAAGTCGTCGCCCACGCCGTAGATCACCGGACCGTTTGCGATTCGAACGATGGCCGACAGTGATATGCCGCCGATGACGCCCATGAGCATGGCTCCGATGAGATTGTCCGCAGAGGAGAAGAAACCTCCGATGAACCCGGCGATCGCACCAACGCCACCGACGATGGCGAGCGCTTCGACTATCTCGGCTTCAACGAACATGAGCTGTCACTCTCCCAGGCATCGTGAGAGGGATCAAGCCGAGACGACCTTTTCTTCCACGACGTCGGTGATTGGGAATTGGACGGATCTGCCTGCCATGCTGAACGGCTCGGTCAGCAGCAGGACGACGGTGGAAGGTCCCCGGCAGATCACGTGACCGGTATAGGTGTGCAAACCGTCCCGGTCCTCGGTGATGAAAGTTACGACCATGTCTCTGTATCTCCGACTCCCTTTATCGGCAATACGTTTCATGACTTCATAGGTCGATGGACCAGTCTGCACGACCCGCAGTCGAATTCGGTGGTTTATCCAGTTGTTATCCGGAATGACCTAGTTTTCGGCGTGTGCGCTTACTCGTAGTCGAAGACGAGCCTGATCTCGCCGAGGCGATAGCTCGCGGGCTGAGACGCGACGGGTATGCCGTAGATGTTGCGCTGAAGGCGTCCGACGCCGAACTGAAGCTCAGATCCGCCGGTTACGACCTCGTTTGCCTCGACTGGAACCTGCCCGACGGGTCCGGCTTGCAGCTTTGTCGTGAACTCATCTCGGGAGAGCTCCCGACTCTGGAGGGGGAGCGACCGCGCATCCTCATGCTCACGGCCCGGGATGACATCGAGGCGAGGGTCGCCGGTCTGGATGCGGGTGCCGACGACTACCTGGTCAAACCCTTTGCCTTCGCCGAGCTCTCGGCCCGAGTGCGGGCCCTGCTCCGTCGAGAGTCGGCTACCGACCCTGTGCTGAGAGTGGGCCCGCTCACACTGGATCAGCCCCGGTTCCAGGCCACCAGGGACGGCGAGCCGCTGGAGCTAACGGCCAAGGAGTTCTCCTTGCTCCACTACTTCATGGCGAACCCGGGGATCGTGATGAGCCAAGAGCACCTCCTGGAGCACGTCTGGGATGAGATGACCGACCCCCTGACGAACGTGGTGCGGGTGACGGTCAGCAACCTGAGGAAGAAGCTCGGGGATCCCGCATTGATCACGACCGTCCCCGGGCGGGGCTACAAGCTCGAGGAGGACTGATGCCGAGCTGGCAGTCGATACGGTTTCGTCTCTCGGTCCAGTACTCGGCCGTGGTCTTCGGTCTCGGGGGCGCTCTCCTCGGCCTCGTCTTCCTTGCCATCCGCCAGTGGCTGAAGTCCCAGACGATGACCCGGGCGATGCTCACCAGAGAAGTGGTTGTCTTGCCCGACGGTCGGTTCATCTCGATGCCCCAGCTTCGCGAGGTCGAGATCCAGGCAATAGACAACTACGTATCGGGCATCGTGCTCGATCAGGTAGCCAAGCTGACCCTGATCGCAGTCATCGCCCTGTTCCTACTCAGCCTGGTGGTCGGCTGGGTCATGTCGGGGAGGGTGTTGAAGCCCGTCGAGGAGATCACCAACGTCGCCCGTGACATCCAGGCGTCGGATCTGAGTCGGAGGATCGCCTTGGAGGGACCGGACGACGAGCTGCGTCGCCTGGCGGACACCTTCGATGGCATGCTGGAGCGCCTCGACCGCGCCTTCACCAGTCAGCGTCAGTTCCTGGCAGACACCAGCCATGATCTACGCACCCCCCTTGCCGTCATACAGTCGAATGTCGAGTTGGCCGAGAGCGACCCCGGTTCGTCGGTCGAAGACTGGAAGAGTGTGGGCGGGATCGTCAGACGCAATACCGAGCGGATGTCAGCCATGATCGATGATCTCCTTTCGGCCGCGAGACTTCAGACCGGGAGGGCACAAGCGGTGGCTCTCGACCTGAAAGAGCTCGTCGAAGCCAAGGTGAGCGAGTTCGAGCCGGTTGCAGCGGCCGACGACGTCTCGGTGGCTGCGGAGGCGTCCTCTGCCATCGTCCAGGGTGTCGAAGTCGTTCTCTATCGCGCCCTGGCCAATTTGGTCGACAATGCGCACAAAGCTGCGCCACCGGGCTCGCGCATCATCCTGAGCTCCGGCTCCGATGGCGAATGGGCCTGGATGGCAGTGATCGACGAGGGCCCTGGTCTGGAGAATATGGATCCCGAGGATCGAATCGGGTTGGGGCTCTCGATCGTGACCCAGATAGCTGAAAGTCACGGAGGTGCCCTCCGAACATTCGCAGGGCCTGCTGAGACGGGAACGACCCAAGTCGTTTGGCTCCCGGTCGGCGACGCACAGGGAGAACCACCTGGCCACTCTCCGATCGCCCAACCATGACCGTATATTCATCGACCGTGAAGCGATTCGGCGCGATTGAGATCGGAGGAACCAAGACTCTCGTCGCTGCTGCCGAATCTGTCGACGACCTCGCCGATCATCGCCGGATTCCGACCACCACCCCTGACGAGACTCTCGAGGAGGTCATCGGCGAGCTCGAGTCGGCTGGGGTAGACGCCGTGGGAGTGGCCTCTTTCGGGCCAGTGGAGCTCCGGCCCGGCCATCCCCGGTACGGCTACATCACTTCTACGCCCAAGCCGGATTGGTCGGATACCCCGGTCGTCCAGATCTTCGTCGAGAGGCTCGGAGTACCGGTGGGCTTCGATGTCGACGTCAACGGTGCTGCCCTGGGCGAGGGGAGATGGGGGGCCGCCGCGGGAATGGACGATTTCGCCTATATCACGGTCGGCACCGGGATCGGTGGAGGAGTGGTGGTTGCGGGCTCACCCGTTCATGGGGCACCACACCCCGAGGTCGGCCACGTCGTGGTGAGGCGGCACCCGGACGATGACTATCCGGGCTCGTGCCCCTTCCATGGTGATTGCCTCGAGGGCCTTGCGGCTGGGCCCGCCGTAGAGGCAAGGTTCGGCCGGCCCGGCAACGAGCTCTCGGGCTCAGAGATCGAGCAGGCTGTCGAGCTGGTCACCTTCTACCTCGCGCAGGGTTTTCGCAACCTGGTCTACGCGGTAGCCCCTGCACGGCTCGTGGTCGGCGGGGGGATCTCGAAGATGCACGGCTTCCACGAGACAGTCCGGGGTAGCTTGACCGCGGAACTCGCCGGCTACCCGTACGAGGAAGCACATCTGGCTCCGGAGTTCGTGGTCCCACCGGATCTGGGAGACATGTCCGGGCTGGCCGGGGCGCTGATCCTGGCCGAGAGGCAATCCGTCTGAGACGGCCGTTCCGAAAGGCTTTACGTCCCGTTGACGAAATGTTTAGCGCTGGCTTAATGCTCTACTCATAGCCTGGAGTTGCCAGGAGGTTTGTGATGACTCATCAGACTGAGACGACAGAAGACAAGAAGGGGCCTGGGATCTGGTCGGCGATCGCCTATTTCGCCGGCGTTGCAGCGCTCGTCGCCGGCATATGGCTGATCGACGACCCCAGGGGCCCCGACCCCACCCTGGACGCCGCCTCTGAGTCGACAACCACCACAACCGTCGCCGAGGTCGAGGTCAACACTCCGACAGTCATCCCAGGAGACGAGCCGATTGCCGACGCCGCCGAGGTGATCCTGCCATCCGTGGTGCGAATCGAGACTCCCAGCGGAGTGGGCTCCGGTGTCATCTACGACCGCGACGGCCTCATCATGACCGCCGCTCACGTGGTCGAGGGCCACGACACCGTCAGGGTCAGATTCGCCGACGGCACTCAGGTGGACGGCAACGTCCTCGGCGGGGTCACCGAAGTGGACATCGCGGTGATCGAAGTAGATCGGACGGGTTTGCCGGCCGCCGAGTTCACGAGGGACAAACCGCGAGTCGGTCAGACGGCCATAGCGGTGGGCAGTCCATGGGGTCTCTCCTCCACTGTGACGGCTGGAATCATCTCCGCCGTCGATCAGACCGCAAATTGCTCACTCGGCGGGTGTGCTTCCCTGGTCCAGACCGACGCCGCCATCAATCCGGGCAACTCGGGAGGCGCGTTGGTCGATCGGTTTGGACGCGTCGTCGGCATCAACGTCTCGATCTTCAGCAGCTCCGGGGCGAACGACGGCGTGGGATTCGCCGTGCCCAGCGACATCGCCCTCGACTACGCGGAGAGCATCGTCTCAGGTGAGCCCATCGAGACGGCCTTCCTCGGCGTCAGCGGCGGGGAGTTCAACGAAGAAGGGCGCGCCGGGGCCCTTGTGAACGCAGTCACGCCGGACACGGCCGCCGAAGAGGTAGGAATCGAAGTTGGCGACGTAATCATCTTTTTCGACGGTGTCGAGATCCAGAGTCTGTTCGATCTCAGTGCTCAGGTTCGGGCGCACCGCCCCGGCGACACGGTGCAACTCATCCTCCTGCGAGATGGCGAAGAGATCGCCCTAGAGGTGACTCTCGGCGTCAAGCCCGAGGAACTCAACTAGCAGCTAACCTCGGCGTCCCTGCCACTACCGGCAGGTGCGCTGAGAGCAGCGAAGGCCGGTTGAAATCCGGCGCTGTCCCGCAACTGTGAAGGCGTCTCTTTGGTCGACGGAGGTTCGTCGCCCGCCAGGAGCCGCACGAGCCAGGTCGCCTGAGCTCAGCGCCACGAGAAAGTCTCGGATGAAGACGGAACCGTGAGCTCAGGGAAGCCACAGACCTCTTCATCCTCCGAAACGGAGGATGTCCTATGAAGGGAGTCGCACTCGCTGCCTTGGCGGTGCTGACCCTGTCCGCCTGTGGCCTGGCCGATGGCGCTACAACTACGACCGTCCCGGGTCAGACCACCACAGCCCAGCCGGTCTACCCCGTCACCGTCACGGACGACCTCGGCGACGTTGTCATCGAGACGATGCCCCAGGCCATAATCTCGTTGTCGACTGTCGCCACCGAGATGCTCTACGAGATCGGAGCCGGCGAGCGGGTGGTAGCGGTAGACGACCAGTCGAACTACCCGGAGGAAGCTCCGATGACAGATCTCTCGGGCTTCACACCGAATCTGGAGGCGATCCTCTCCTACGAGCCGGATCTGGTGGTTATCAGCTTCGATCCGGGAGACCTGGTGTCCGGCCTCACAACAGCAGGGGTGCCCGTGATCTCGTTCGGGGCGGCAGCCAGCATCGAGGATGTCTACCGGCAGATGGAAGCTCTGGGTAGGGCCACCGGCAACCCCGAGGCTGCTCTCGAAGCGACTCAGCGGATCGAGTGGGGTCTTGCCGACGTGCTCGCCGGAGCCGGCGGCGCGGGAGTTGGCGTGTCCTATTACCACGAGATCGATTCGAACTACTACAGCGTGACATCCGCGACGCTCTTCGGTGAGATCTATGGCCTGTTCGAGATGGTCAACATCGCGGATGCGGCCGATGAGGACGGGTCAGCATTTGGATATCCCCAGCTCTCGTCGGAATACATCGTGTCCGAGGACCCGGACATCATCTTCCTGGCCAACACGCTGTATGGGGTCGATGCCGAGGATGTGGCCCAACGCCCGGGATGGGATGCGATGATCGCGGTGCAGGACGGCGCCATAGTCGAGCTCGACTCGGATGTTGCATCTCGTTGGGGGCCACGAATCGTCGACTTCGCCGAGGCTGTGGCAGCGGCCCTCAGAGAGCGCGAGCCGGCTTGAGCGCAGCAGCCGTTCCGCCTGCGGTTCGCTCCTCGCAACTGGGTTGGGGCCCGGCTGTCATTGGAGTCGGAGTCCTGGTCGCGACGGTGATTCTCGGGCTTCTCGTCGGTGCGGCCGGGATGGGGGTTCGTCCGGTCGTGCTCGCCCTCTTCGACGTACTTCCCTTCGTGGAGGTGCAGCACGGCCTGAGCGCCGTTGAGCAAAGTGTCCTCTTCGAGATCAGGTTCCCCAGGGTCGTCCTGGGCGGCCTCGTCGGAGCGGTGCTGGCACTGGCCGGCGCCGCATATCAGGGGGTGTTTCGCAACCCTCTCGCCGACCCTTTTCTCCTCGGTGTGGCGGCCGGCTCGGGGCTCGGGGCCACCATTGCCCTGGCCTCGACCGGAAACAGTGGTCTGCTCGCACCTTTCGCTTTCATCGGCGGGCTGGCCGCGGTGGGGGCTACCTATGTCCTCGGCCGGTCCGTAGGTGGCCGGACTGCCACATCGCTGATCCTGGCCGGAGTCGCAGTAGCTGCCTTCGCCACAGCCATCCAGACCTATCTGCTTCAGAGAAACGTCGAGAACCTGCGTGAGGTCTATTCGTGGCTCCTGGGCAGGCTGACGACGGTGGGGTGGGGGGAGGTCGTCCAGCTTCTTCCCTACGCACTGGTCTCGGGGTTGGTACTGGTTGGCAGCCGCCGTCTGCTCGACGTTCTCTCGGTAGGTGACGAAGAGGCGGCTTCACTCGGAGTGAATGTCAACCGGGTGCGATGGACCGTGGTAGTAGCTGCCACCTTGGCGACGGCCGCTGCCGTGTCGGTCAGTGGCCTCATCGGGTTCGTCGGGATCATCGTGCCGCACACGGTCCGGATCTTGTTCGGGTGGAGCTACCGGTTGATCGTGCCCCTTTCGGTGCTTTTTGGTGCGGCCTTCTTGATGTTGGCGGACATCGCGGCTCGAACCTTGGTGACCCCCGCCGAGCTGCCTATCGGTGTCGTCACCGCCTTCTTCGGGGCGCCCTTCTTCGTGGTCGTGCTGCGAACGGTGGGGCGGGCCCCATGATTCGTTGGGGAGAAGTGACCGCCGCCTTCAACGGTGAGTTCACGCTGGGCCCGATCTCCGTGGAGGTTGGCGACGGCGACTGGGTCGGGCTCATCGGGCCCAACGGTGCCGGGAAGTCCACCATGCTGAAGACCGCTGTCGGCTTGGTCGATCACAAGGGTCGGATCTCTCTGACCAACGGACACCGTCGGCCCGGACTCGACATCGCCTGGATGCCGCAGCGCCCGCGCCTACCCGAGGGCATGTCGGTCGCCGATTACGTGCTCCTCGGTCGCACCCCTCACATCGGTTATCTGGGGTCGGAAGGGCGGGCCGACATCGATTCGGTGGCCGTCGCTCTCGACAAGTTGGGTCTGGGAGCCTTGGCCCATCGTCCCTTGGGGACACTCTCCGGAGGTGAGGCACAACGGGCGGTCCTTGCCCGGGCTCTGGCACAGGAGGCGCCGGTCCTCCTGCTCGACGAGCCGACGGCGAGTCTCGACATCGGGCATGCGATCGACGTCTTGGAGGTCATCGACGATCTGCGGAAGACCGAGCGCCTCACCGTCGTCACCGCTGTTCACGATTTGACTCTCGCCGGGCGATTCGCCGATCGGCTCGTCCTCCTGGCCGAGGGTGTGGTGCGGGCCGACGGCGCTCCCGCAGATGTGCTGACCGAGGAGAATCTGAAAGCTCACTACGGTGCCGGGATACGTGTCATCCACGACCCGGACGGTCCGACAGTGATCCCATCGAGAGCCTCCAGTGCCGAAGCAACAGACCCCGCCCACTAGCCCTCCTCCCAAGGGCAACATCCGCCAGCCGTCGTTGCTCCTCGTAAACACCGGCGATGGCAAAGGGAAGTCCACTGCTGCCTTTGGCACCGCTATGCGCGCGGTGGCGCGGGGGTGGAGGGTGGCAGTCGTCCAGTTCCTCAAGTCGGGTGAATGGCAGGTCGGGGAAGAGAAGATCGGCCGTCGGATAGGAATCGACTGGTGGGCTCTGGGTGATGGGTTCACGTGGGATTCGACAGACATGGACGAGTCAGAGGCAATCGCCCGGGAGGCCTGGGGCGAGGCCTCGGAGAAGATCGCCGGCGGCGACTACGAACTGGTAGTCCTCGACGAGATCACCTACCCGATCAATTGGGGCTGGGTCGACCTGGAAGAAGTGATCACAACTCTGAGCCGGCGGCCATCGAAGGTCAACGTCATCATCACCGGTCGTGATGCTCCTCGAGAGATCATTGAAATCGCCGACACCGTCACCGAGATGAAGAATGTCAAGCACGCCTACGACAAAGGTGTGATGGCCCGTCGAGGCATCGACTACTGAACAGTCGGTGGGCCAGACCCGTCTAGCCGACGCTCTTCTTGTATTGCCTCACCGACAGGTAGCCGAAGACGACGATGATCCCCACGATCCAGGCGAGTGACTGGGCGATGAGCGCACCCTGATCCAGATCGAGAAAGGCGAGGGCCTCCTCTGGGATCATCAGAGAGCGAACCGTGTTTGCGATGACTGTGATCGGCTGATTGTCGGCGAAGGCCTGAAGCCATCCAGGCATCGTGTCGGTGGGGACGAAGACCGACGAGGCGAATACGAGTGGAAAGATCGGCAGGAATCCGGCCGACTGAGCCGCTTCCGGGGTTTTCGTGATAAGACCGATCGCAGCCATGACCCACGAGAAGGCGTAGCCGAACAGCAGGGCGATCGCCACACCCAGGAGCATCTTGAAGAACCCTTGCTCGAACCTCCAGCCCATGAGGAAGCCAACGACGAGCATCAGGGAGTTGACGAAGGTATTGCGTACCAAGTCGGCGATCGTTCGACCGGCCAGCACCGCAGAACGCGCCATCGGAAGAGACCGAAACCGGTCGATTACTCCGGCCGTGAGATCCTCGGTCAGCCCGAGAGCGGTCGCTGTCGCGCCGAACACCGCGGTCTGGACGAGGATCCCCGGGATCAGCCAATTGATGTAGGCGCTCGATCCGCTGATCGGTGCCCCTCCGAGATTGATTGCACCCCCAAACACGTAGTTGAAGAGCAGCAGAAACATCACCGGCTGCACCGTGGAGAACAGGAGGAGTTGAGGGAGGCGGATCACACGAAGCACGTTGCGCTTGGCTATCACCGCCGTGTGAACTGCGGCGGCGCCCGGTGAGACTCGGTGCGCTTGCTCGGCTGTGACCGTCATCTCCGCCCCCTTCGCCCTCCGGTGGGTGCCGGCTCCACCTCAGGGCTGGCTCCGTTCTCGGCGTGGTGCCCGGTGAGCGATAAGAAGACGTCGTCGAGTGTCGGCCGACGTAGCGCGATGTCCCGGGGCTCCAGATGGGCCTCGTCGAGACGTCGCACTGCTGCGGCCAGTGTTCGCGAGCCCTCGATCGCCGGAATCACGATGGAGTTGCCCTCTGTTCTGATGTCGCCGCCACCAACCGGGGTGAGTGCCGCGGTTGCTGCCACCCGATCCTCGTCCTGAACGTGGATCTCCACCACACTTCCCCCTAGACGGTCCTTGAGCTGATTGGAGGTGCCTTCCTCGATCAGGTGCCCGTGGTCGATGATTCCGATTCGATCAGAAAGACGATCAGCCTCGTCCAGATACTGGGTCGTGAGCAGGAGCGTCGTGCCCCCACTGACCAACTCCTCGATCAGCTCCCAGAGATCGAGCCGGCTGCGCGGGTCGATTCCGGTGGTGGGTTCGTCGAGAAAGAGGACTTGAGGTCGCCCGACCATCGAGGCGGCCAGATCGAGACGGCGGCGCATGCCCCCCGAGTAGGTGCTGACCGGTCGATTGGCCGCATCCATCAACTTGATTCGATCCAGCACGTCCTCGGCGCTACGTCGCGCCTCCTGCGCCGAGAGGTTGTAGAGGCGACCAACCATCTCCACGTTTTCCATCCCGGTGAGGAACGGGTCGACTGCGGCAAACTGACCGGCGAGACCGATGCGGTGACGGACCGCCACCGGGTTCTCGATAACATCGATCCCGGCGACCTCGGCCGTGCCTGCATCCGGCTTGAGGAGTGTTGTCAGCACCCGGATCAGGGTGGTCTTGCCGGCACCGTTGGGGCCCAACAGCCCGTACACGATCCCTTCCTCGAACTCGATGCTCACCCCGTCGAGGGCAACCACGTCGCCGAACGTCTTGACGATGTTCTGGGTGCGGACAGCTTTCATGCGGCTGCGCAGGTTAGGCGCCGGCTCTGTCTGCGAGACCATCGGACAACTCACATGGTGGTTTGGCTATTCGGCGCGCCCTCGACGCGGGATGCTCAGGGTCGTCGCTCCGCGGCCAACTCGAACAACAGGCGAGCGCCCTCATCCAAGTCGGAGAATCGCTCGTCCTGGGTTTGACCTCGTAGCCATCGAATGTAGATCTGTTGGAGGATCACTCCGAGCTTCCATGAGCCGAATACGAGGTACCAGTCCACCCCTGACAGGTCGCGGCCCGACCGCTCCCCGTACCTGGCAACCGCTTCTTCCCTCGGCATCCAGCCCGGAGCCGCTGTGGGCATCATCCTGAGGCCTTCCGGTGCCTCGCCCGGGTCGAACCAGGATCCCATCAGCGTTCCCAGGTCGGCGAGAGGGTCTCCTCTGGTGGCCATGTCCCAGTCGTAGACGGCGGTGCATACGCCCGGGTCGGTCTCGTCCACAGCCATGTTGTCGAGGCGCCAGTCGTTGTGGAGGAGGGTGGGATGCGAAGAAACGGGAAGGTGAGCCGAGAGCCAGCTGCCGACCTCTTCAGCGACGGCATTGTCCTCATGTCTGGCTGCCCGCCACCTCTTGGCCCACCCTTCGACTTGTCGCCCGAGAAATCCATCCGGATGCCCCAAGTCATCGAGATCGCACTCGGCTGGATCCACGGCGTGAAGATCTGCCAGCGTGTCGATGACGACTTCGGAGAGTTTTCGGTTCGAGACCGGGTCTTCTCCGCCGCCGAAGACGTCGGGGACCTCTCCCCGCACGACGACACCGTGTCGGCGCTCCATGATCAAGAACTGGGATCCGATGAGGCTCTCGTCGTCACAAAGGGCCAGGGCACGCGGCGCTTTTTCGAAGACTCTCCACAGTCGCGAGAGCACCTGATATTCCCGGGCCATGTCGTGGGAGGACTCGGCCACCGGGCCCAAGGGCGGTCGCCTCAGCACGAGCTCCTGGCCGCCCGGGAAGATGAGCAAGTAGGTGAGATTGGCCTTCCCACCTCCGAATTGGAGGACCTCGGGGCGGCCCGACGGGAGGCCGTCTCGAGATGAGATCCAATGGCTCACCTTTTCAACGTCGAAGCGTTCGTCGCGTCGGACTTCGATGACGTCTGTCATATGTGCGAGGAGCAGGGTATCCGCGTCGGTGGGCCCGTCCCGAGCGGTTTAGCCTGCTGCTTCAAATGACGACGCCGTTCCAGATAGCCGACGAATTCACCGAGCGGTGGGCAGATCTCTCCCCACTGGCGGCGACCGGCATGGGAATTGTCGGCCGCGATGATCTGTGCACCGACTTCTCTCCCGAGGGTGCGGGGCGAAGGCTCGACCTCTACCGAGAGACCTTGAAGCAGTTCGATCGTCATCTCTCCGACGCAGACCCCGACCAGTCTTTTGCAGCACGGGTCATGCACGGCTGGCTCGAGGAGAGGATCTCCAATTACGAGGACCAGAAGTGGGCCCGGGACCTCAACCACATTCACAGTCCGTTCCAGTCGATGCGGGATGTCTTCGACGTGATGCCCCGAGCCACCGGGAAAGACTGGGCTTGCATCACGGCGAGACTCGGCGGCTTTGGCGCCATGTTGGACGGCTATCGACGGGCGCTCGAAGTCGGGGTCTCCAAGGGTGATACGGCAGCACGGCGTCAAGCCAAATCCGTGCTCCAGCAGGTCGAAGAGACCGCGGCAGGCCGGTCGAGGTTCGATCGGCTGCCGGGGGATGCCCATGCGGTCGGGGTAGACGCCGATGAGGTGGAAGCGGCCGTCAAGAGCGCCAAGGCGGCTTGTGCATCGTTCGCCGGCTGGTTGAGATCGGTCTATGTGCCGTCCGCTCGGCCCGACGATGCAGTGGGTGAAGAGCGCTATCTGCGTGAGGCCGATCATTTCTTGGGAATGGAACTCGACCCCCACGAGACCTACGAGTGGGGATGGGAGGAGATTCACCGCATTCGGTCCGAGATGGACAAGACGGCCTCTATCGTCGATCCGGGCAAGAGTGTCGAAGAAGTCATCGAGCTGCTCGAGACGGACCCGAACCGGGCCGCCGCCACGCGGCAGGAGTTCATCGACTTCATATCCGGTATCCAGAAAAAGGCGATCGACCAACTCGCGGGGGAGCACTTCGAGGTCCCCGACGAATTGAAGGTCGTGACGGTGAACATCGCCCCACCGGGCGGTTCGCTCGGAGCTTGGTATGTGGGCCCTTCTGAGGACTTCAGCCGCCCCGGCTCGATCTGGTACTCGCCCGGTGAGAGAGAGCGCCTTCCCTTCTGGCAGGAAGTGTCGACCGCATATCACGAGGGCTTTCCCGGCCACCACCTCCAGGTCGGGACAGCGGTTATGGAGCGCGAGAAGCTCTGCCGATTTCATCGCACTGTCATTTGGTATTCGGGGGCCGGAGAAGGCTGGGCTCTCTACGCCGAGCGTCTCATGGACGAGTTGGGATTCTTCGAGAAGCCCGAATACCGCCTCGGGCTACTGGCCAGCCAGTTGTTCCGAAGCGTCAGAGTGGTCGTCGACATCGGCTGTCAACTGCAGAAGGAGGTGCCGAAGGATGCGCCGCTGTACCCGGGCGAGACGTGGAACTACGACATCGCAGTCGACTACATGGAACGGGTCGGGTTGCAGGCCAGAGACGTCGCCGAGAGTGAGGTGAAGAGATACCTGGGCTGGTGGGGTCAGGCGATCTCATACAAAGTGGGGGAGCGGGAGATACTCGACATCCGCGACCAGGTTTCAACCCTCGAGGGACCCGGCTTCGATCAGAGCGCGTTCCACCGCCGAGTTCTCGAGGCCGGTGCCATCAGACTCGATCACTTGAGAGAAGAGCTCACTTGAAGAGCTCCTTCCGACTGGGAGAGACCGGGTCCCGTGACGCGTACAAGCTCCTCTCCGGGCTGGTTGTTCCCCGCCCGATCGGCTGGATCGGGACGCGAAGGGCCAACGGCTCGTTCAACCTCGCCCCCTTCTCGTTCTTCAATGTCGTCTCGACGAACCCGCCCACCGTCATCTTCTCCGGTGGGCGCCACTCGGACCGACCCAAGGACTCGGTGACCCTTGCCGAGATGGCAGGGGAGTTCACGGTCAACATCGTCTCCGAGGCAGTGGCCGAAGCGATGAACGTCACCGCCGGCTCTTTCACCGCGGAGGACGATGAGTTCGAGATCGCCGGGCTGACTCCCGTGATCGGGTCGGTCGTCGATGCGCCGATGGTGGACGAGTCCCCTGCCAACCTCGAATGTCGGGTTGTAGAGATTCTGGACCTGGGCTCCTTGCCGACGACGAGGGTCGTGGTTGGCGAGGTCGAGGTCATCCATGTGCGCGACGACGTGCTTGACGGAACTCGAGTCGATAGCGACGCGCTGGCCGCCATCGGCCGCATGGCTGGCAACACCTATATCCACACCCGCGACCGATTCGAATTGAACCGGCCGGGATGATCAGGCGCCGTCGGCCTCCTCGCCGCGCCGCTCCAGACCATCGAGAATCAGATCCAGCCCGAAGAGGAACTCGGTTTGGTCGTCGCACCATCCCAACGTCGTTTCCGGTTCGTCGTGGGTGATGTCGTTGAGCATGGCCACCAAATAGGGCACGTGGTCCGACATCGTCTCGAGCATGGCGTCCGAGCTGACGTCCGGCTCGGCTTGCTCGTCGGGCTCGAAGAGCTCCTGGGTGAACCCGAGCGCCCGGCTGCCCAATGCATGCATCGCATGATGGGCGAGGTCATATGACAATCCGCCCCTGTGGAAGATCTCTATCAGCCCGTCGAAGTAGAGCACCATCTGGGGGCTGATGGTTGTCCGCTCCTCGATCACATTCGGCGCCCATCGGTGCCGCAACATCATCTCCCGGGCGGTGAGGATCCGCATCCGCATGGCTCGCTTCCAGTCGTCCTCGGGACGGGGGACATCGATGGTCGCCAATTCTGAGTTGATCTCACCGACGATCATGTCGACCACACCATCGAGGAGGGCTTCCTTGTTGGATACGTGGTAGTAGAGAGACATCGCCTCGACACCCAGCTCCTCGGCCAGTCTTCTCATGGTCAGGGCCCGTATCCCCTCTCGATCGGCGAGGTCGATCGCAGCTTTGAGAACCCGCTCCTTGTTGAGCGGCCTCCTCGTCTCGACAGTCTCCGACGGTTGTGTGGTCATCTCTCGCCAGTATCGCCGTACGCGGTAAGTCTACAACGGACTCTTGACAACCTTACGTCGTATGAAGTACCTTACGTCGTACAACTTACACCGTATGGCGGTTGGGAAGCCGTCCGGAGGAGGAAACGAAGCATGTCAAAGACGATGAGAGCCTGGGTCTATGAGAGGTACGGGCCCCCCGATGAGGTTTTGGAGCTGAAAGAGCTGGAGACGCCCTCCATCGCGGACGATCAAGTGCTGGTTCGGGTCAGGGCGGTCTCGGTCAACCCCCTCGACTGGCACTTCATCACCGGGACACCTCGCTTTGCCCGTGTCTCCTTCGGTTTGCGTGAACCGAAGCGGAACGTCCCCGGTGCCGATGTCGCCGGGGTCGTCGAGCAAGTTGGCGCGAACGTCACCCGTTTCGAGCCCGGCGATGAGGTGTTCGGTGAGTCTGTGGCCACTCTCGCCGAATATGTCGCCGTCTCCGAGAGTGGTCTGGTGGCCAAGCCGGCCAACATCACTTTCGAGGAGGCTGCGGCCGTCCCGGTGGCCGGTCTCACTGCGCTCCAGGGCCTCAGGGACTGGGGCGAGCTCGAGCCGGGGGATAAGGTCCTGATCAACGGGGCCTCCGGGGGAGTCGGCACCTACGCAGTTCAGGTGGCGAGGGCGCTCGGAGCCTCGGAGATCACAGCCGTCTGCAGCACCAGGAATGTGGACATCGCCCGCGGCCTGGGTGCGGACCGTGTGATCGACTACACCAGAGAGGACTTCACCCGGAGCGGCGAGCGTTACGACCTGGTCTTCGACGGCCCGGCCAATCGGTCGCTATCCGACTTGAGGTCGATTCTCGCACCAGGTGCCACGCACGTGCTCATCGGTGGCCCGAAGGGCGGCTGGATACAGCCGATTCCCGTCATGGTGAAGATGAGGCTGATGTCGCTCTTCTATGACTTCACCGCCGCCGGCGGCACAGCGAAGCGGAAACTCGAGGATATGCAGACTCTCGCCGACTGGCTCGAAGCAGGTGTGATCACATCCGTGATCGACCGCAACTACAAGCTGGCGGAGGTCGTCGACGCCCTGACGTATCAAGGCTCGTTCCACGCACAGGGCAAGGTGGTCGTCTCCCTGTGAGCCGGGGCCGCAGGTCTTTTGGCCCTGGCTCACAGGGTGCGTCGCAGCCAATGATCGACCAGGACGCAGAAGGAGGAATCCAATGGTGACCCAGGCAGAGCCTTATGCGGCGCGTCTAGAGGTCGACTATCCCGAGAGCCTCGACAGGTTCACGACGTTCTTCAGGATCGTCTGGGTCATTCCGATCTTGATCATCCTGATCCTGCTGTCGGCCACAGGCGATCAGACCCTCGTGACAGAGACGGGCGAGAAGTTGGAGCGGACTGGATGGGGGATCACCAGCGGGCTGGCGATCGCCACGATGCTGATGATCGTATTCCGGCTCCGCTACCCACGGTGGTGGTTCGATTTCGCCAGAGAGCTCACCCGGTTCTCGGCCAGAGTGGGCGCCTACCTGGCGCTAGTGACGGATCGCTACCCATCCACAGTCGAGGAGCAGGCCGTCCATTTGGAGATCGACTATCCCGACGTCGAGCGCGATCTCAATCGCTGGCTCCCACTCGTGAAATGGCTTCTCGCCATACCTCACTACATAGTGCTCGTGGTTCTGGTTGCGGCAGCCCTCATCGCGGTATTCGTTGCCTGGTTCGGCATCCTCTTCACAGGCAGATACCCGAGGGCGCTCTTCGACTTCGTGGTCGGCGTGGGCAGATGGGGTCTTCGGGTTCAGGCCTATGCCTTCCTCCTGGTCACGGACCGCTATCCGCCGTTCAGCTTGAGCTGACCTTCCTCGGCGTTATTTGCAGCCGTGGGCGATGAGTGTCGGGTAGGGGTTGATCGCCAGGTCGTTCAGGTACATGCCGAAGTGGAGGTGCGGACGAGTCCCTACCGCGTTGCCACTGTTGCCCACGTAGCCGACGACCTCGCCGCCGTTGACCCTTCCGCTCTTGCCGAACTCACTCATGTGACTGCCCAGATAGTCCACTCCGTCGTCTCCGTGGAGGGTGAACTGCTTTCCCCCGATGGAGCCCGTTTGGAACTCGACCGTGCCCGACACGGGGGCGTAGACGGGGGCGCCATGAGCCGAGAAGAGATCGTTGCCTTCGTGGAAACGGACCCCACCTGCTCGGGGAAATCCCCAGTCATTGAAGAAGCTGGCACTCTGGATCGGGCACACCCATCTTGCCCCGGATGGGATTTGTAGTGCGCTCCCCGACCTGATCAGGTTGGGATTCTGGATGTTGTTCGCCTCGATCAGGCGTGTGAGGGTGACCCCGAACTGTGCGGCGATATCGGCGAGGCGATCACCATTCTGGATTCGATAGGTGGTCTCGCCTTCTGTTCCGTTACCGAGATAGGAAGGCCCGTCGAGAAAGAGCCGGGTCCCCCTGTAGATGGTCCTGCCGACGATTCCGTTGGCCTCGGCGATTTGTGAGGCGCTCACCCCGCCGTATTGCGACGCGATCGAATCGAGACTCTCGCCCCCTCTGACGATGTGGTGACGACCCGACCTGGTGGCCCCAGAATTGGAGGGTGCACTGCTAGACGGCTGGGAGTTGGACCCACCCGACGATGTCGATCCTGGCACCACGATGCTCTGGCCGATGCGAATCAGGTTGGGGTTCCTGATCCCGTTGGCATCCGCTAGCGCGGTGATCGTGGATCCGTAGGCCGCTGCGATGCGGGCCAGGGTCTCACCCCGGGTGACGACGTGGGTCAGGTCAGGCTCCTCACCAGGGATCACCAGGACCTGACCCGGATGAATCAGGTTGGGATTGGAGATGTTGTTCGCCGCGATCAGATCCGAGAGTGACACGCCGTTGTCTCTGGCAATCCTGCCCATTGTGTCACCACGCTGAACGGTGTAATCGACAGAGAAGACACCAACCAACAGGGTGAGGACGGCTCCAACCGCAATGGCGCGGGTACGTCGAAATCTGGGCATATGAAGGCACAGCTCCTTCTGCCCCTGATCCGCTCCGCGGACTAGAGCCTAACCCGCTGCCTTTCGATTTCCAGCCATCACACGGAGTTGACCACACGCCGCATCGATGTCCTGGCCTCTGGTGTCTCGCACCGTGACGGTGACGCCGTGAGAGGCGAGGATCCGGGCGAACTCTTCGATGTGGAGACGTGAGGAGGGTCGTTCCTCGCTCAGCGGGGTCGGGTTGAGGGCGATCAGGTTGACGTGGGCCTCCAGCCGGTTGGCTATGGCAGCCAGTTTTCGTGCCTGTTCATCGATGTCGTTGACGCCATCCATCATCGTCCATTCGATGGAGACCCGGCGTCCCTTGGCCTCGAAGTATCGGCGGGCCGCACTCTCCAGCTCGGCGATTGGGTAACGCTTGTTGATCGGCACGAGGGAGCTACGCAGCTCGTCGTCGGCCGCATGCAGACTTATGGCCAGGTTGAGCTGCCACGGCTCCTCGGCGAGCCGCAGTATGCCTGGCACGATCCCAACCGTGGACACAGTGAGGGACCTGGCCGACATGCCCATGACATCGACCATCCGACGAATCGCCTCCCTGACCCGGCTGTAATTCGCCAAGGGCTCACCCATGCCCATGAAGACCACATTGGTGAGCCGATCGGGCACCCCCGGCATCCCGATTTGGTGAAGGAAGGCCTTGGCGTATGCAACCTGGGCGACGATTTCACCCGCTTCGAGATGCCGCTCGAACCCAAACTGTCCCGTCGCACAGAATGTGCAGGCGAGGGCGCATCCGGCCTGACTCGAGATGCACAACGTGGCCCGACGTGGATAACCCATGAGCACGGCCTCGATCGCCGCACCGTCGGGGGCTCGGAATAGCCACTTTCGCGTGGTCCCGCGGTCCGAGCTCTGCTCTGCTTCGGCATCGAACGGCCAGAGAGAGCCGCTGAGGGACTCCCTCAGAGTCGTTGGCAGGTTGGTCATGTCTGCGGCGTGCAGCACCGGGTGCTCGTACAGCCACTCCCGCAGCTGGTCGCTCCTGTAGGCAGGCTCGTCGGTGAGCAACGTGCCGAGATCTTCGGGCGATGGAAGGTAGGGGCTAGCCACCGATGCGACTGCGAGCCTGGGAGATCCAATCCCGGGCCCGACTGGCGCTCACCCCAGCTGCCTCGGCGACCGAGTCAGGAGACGCCTTCGCCAGAGCTTCAATCCCGGTGATTCCGGACTCGATGAGTCGCGACTCGTAGACAGGGCCGATGCCGTCGATCGCTGCCAGAGGCTCGACATCCTCCACCGCACGAAAGCGTGGTGGCTCCGGCTCCCGCGAAGCGGCCACTGAAATGAAGCGGTCCCGCATCGCCCAGGCCACTGCCACGATCGCGCCCACCAATCCGACGATGCGCAGCAGTCTCTTCATTGCTCCAAGACTACCGCCCCTCGGCGGCTCCCCTAGCCTGGCGTCATGAAGGTCGACTTCTACTTTCCCCCATCCCCGCCGGACGGAGCGGCGGAGGCCGCGGCCCGGGCGCGCGATCTCGGCTACGACGGCTTCTTCAGCGCAGAGACGCAATACGACCCGTTTCTTCCGCTGGCATTCGCGGCGAGGTCGGCTCCTGAGCTCGAGATCGGCACGGCCATCGCCGTTGCCTTTCCCCGGTCCCCGATGGTCACGGCCATGACTGCTTGGGATCTTGCCCGGCTCTCGAAAGGGAAGTTCCTACTTGGGCTGGGGACCCAGGTCCGGGGTCACATCACCCGGCGGTTCAGCACCGACTGGACGAGCCCGGGGCCGAGGCTGAGGGAATACATCGAGTCGATGAGGGCGATCTGGGACACCTGGCAAAACGCTGCCCCACTCGAATACAAGGGCGAGTTCTACCAGTTCTCCCTGATGACGCCCTTCTTCAACCCAGGGCCAATTCCCAACCCGCGCATACCCGTCTACATCGCAGGAGTCGGCCCCTATTTGAGCGCACTGGCGGGGGAGACCTGTCAGGGTTTTCACGTCCATCCGTTCCATACCACCGCCTATCTGGACCAGGTCGTCCTGCCCAAAATGCGAGATGGAGCCGAGCGAGCAGGGAGGTCGCTGGAAGACGTCGAACGGGTGACGACCGTGTTCGTCATGACGGGGACGGACGAGGCCGAGATCGAAGCTTCGAAGGCCGCGGTTCGACAGCAGATCGCCTTCTATGCCTCGACGCCGTCCTATCGCCCGGTCCTGGAGTCGAGCGGATGGGACTTCGGTGAGAAGCTGACCGCGCTCTCCAAGCGAGGCAAGTGGGACGAGATGCCCGGTATGGTTCCCGATGATGCCTTGACCGAGGTGGGAGTCGTAGCACCGGTAGATCAGCTGGGGAAAGCGATCAGGGAGAGATACGGGGACCGCGTCCAGCGCATCGGTCTCTACTCCCTCGGCTCGATACTCGATATCGACCCGGAGGCGCGGCGTCAGGTCGTAGGGGACCTCAAGGGCTGAGACCCCATCGTTCACCAAACCAGTGAGCGGCTGGTGTTCACGCGTGGGTCTGCGGCGGCTCTGCGCTCATCGCCATCGACCTCGATGATCGAAGCAGGCCCCCAACCGGGCTGCTGCTCGGTGAGTACCTCGACCTGGTGCCCTCGGTCATGAAGGCCCGCCAAGACCGTGTCAGGGACACCCGGCTCGATCGCCAGTCGCGGCCCCGATCCTGGGCCGAACTCGCTCATTGTCCAGCGAGGCGCCGCCATGGCATCGTCGAGGCTCTCGTTCCCGAGGATGGCTCTGGCCGCCACCTGTGCCACCAGCTGGGGCTGCACCGCCCCGCCCCTCGTGCCGAGAAGCCATCGAGGGAGCGAGCCTCCAGTCCAGAGGGTAGGGGAGAGGGTGTGCAGCGGGCGTTTCCCCGGCGCCACCTGATTGGGGTGACCTTTGGTGAGGCTGAAGCCGGCACCGCGGTCATGAAGCAGGAATCCGGACCGGGAGGCGCCGAGCGGTGAGCCGGTGCCGTGATAGTTCGACTGGATAAGTGAGACCGACAGCCCCTCCTGGTCGGCGACACAGAGATACGCCGTGCCCGATACCGCGCCGATCCTGTCCGGCCAGATTCCGGCGCGGTCGATCGTCACAGACGCGGCTGCGCGCTCCAGGCGGTCGCGATCTAGATAGAGATCGAGGGGGAGAGGCAGGTGGTCGGGGTCCGCCACAATGTCGTTGCGCTCCCAGGCCAGGCATCTGTATGACTCGATCAGAAGATGCCACCAGAGAGGGCTCTCCGAGTCTTCGGGAGGTTGCTGCATCTCGAAGACCGCCAGTGCGCCGGGACCGAGATAGCCCTGAGAGTTGGGGGGAATGGTCCAGGCAGTCAGACCCGCCACTTCGATCCCGATCGGCTCTACCCAGTCTGAGTGGTCTCGTTCCAGGTCGTCTCGAGTGATGATCCCGTCGACGGCCTCGATGATGTCCTCGCCGGGCGACCCGAGGTAGAAGGCCTCGCGGCCGCCGTCGGCCACACCCTCGAGCGTCTCGGCCAAATGCGGTCTCCTGACTGGCTCGCCGAGGCCAACCGGTTGGCCGGCCGGATAGAGGTCAGCAACTGCAGGGTTGGCGTGGTAAACGGATCGCTTCAGGGTGAAGGCCCTCGTCAGCTCGTCCGATGCCGCGAATCCTTCCCTGGCCAGCTCGATGGCCGGCCCGAGGGATGTAGCCAGCGACACACGACCAAACTCTTCGGCCATGGCGACCAGTCCGTCGACACACCCCGGGATCGTCACTGCGAGAGGGTGGTCCCTTGGGACGGTTCCCGATCGGCCGTCGACAAGGGCGGCATCGGCTCCCGAGCCGGCACGACCCGAGGCGTTGATCGCCCGGGGGCGCTCCCAACCCGGGTGGTGTATCAGGGCGAAGAGATCGCCGCCGACCCCACAAGTCTCTGGCGCGACGACTCCCTGAGCGGCTATGGCGGCGATGACAGCATCGACTGCGTTGCCCCCGGCATCGAGAATGAGTTGCGCCGCCCGGGCACTCTCGTCATGTGGGGTGGCTACGGCGCGACTTGTCAATGGAGCTTGATGTCGGGCAGGACCCTGTTCAGGGCGTCGAGGACGGCGCGGACGATCGCGCGGGTCTCATCGTCTTCGACGTAAGCAGATCCGATGAGCATTCTCTCGCTACCTTGGGATACCAGGACTATCTGGGCGACGGCGACCCTCCTGCCGCCGAGCATCGGCACGTCCATCGAAGTGACCGCCAATGCCGTGCCACCCCGAATCGACTGTCGGAGGGCAGCCAGCGTTGCCTCGGCGATGAGCCTGGGGCGTGTGGAGTGTGCTGCGGCGCCCGAAGCCTTGCCTATGAGGAGACTGTCTTCCCATCGCATGGTGACCGTCAAATCCGCCGTCGCGCCGTCGACGGCCTCGGACACGTCGACGAGGGCCGGTCTGATGCCACCCTCGATATCCGAGTCGGCCAACTGTACGACGGACACCACTCGTCGATCGATCTCGAGGTCGAAGAGCGCATGGCCCAGCGATTGGATGTCGCGAACCAGCTGCTTGGGTGTCTTGGTACGTCTGGCCAGGACGTGGATCTCTTCGATGTGACCGTTGGGCGCCACGACTCGCGCCGCTTCTATGCCCTCGATCCGTCTGATCTTGTCCTGGAGAGAGGGGATATCCATCGTCGTGGGCCAGCGTACCGGTCTCAAGCGGTGGTCCCCGACCACTTCGCGTAAGTATCTCGCCTTGTGGGCACGACCCCAGCCGTATAGATTGACCTTGCTGGAAGCGCTATTTGGACAAGTGGGGCAATCGGCCTTTGGCCGCTTGCCAGACCCGTGGCGGGCGAAGTCAGGGGCCTTTTGACATTTCAGGGTTCCCGAGGTTTCGGGAGCAAGGGGTGAGCCCGGCGTGAACGTCGGCCGACAACGTCAGCGAACGCCCACTACCTAGCGGAGCGGATGGTCTCCACCGGCATGCAAAGCCGGTGCAAAAAAGACATCGAAGGTGAGCGTGTGATATGAAGGCCCGTTTGGTCCGAATTCTCGCAGCCGCAGCCAGCCTCGCAGCATTGATTGCAGCGGGCTCGGCGTCAATGAAGATCGGTTGATGATTGACGCCGGGTCACCATCCCGATAGGGCATGATGTCAGACCCCTGGGGTCCCATGAGTTTGTTCGAAAAACTGGCTATCCGGCTCACACAGCGGCGTTATCCGCCGTCGGTGATACGCAAGATCAAGATCGCGATTCCCTACGCGCTCATAGGTCTCGTGGTGCTCGCCGCCAGCTTCATCTGGTCTGAGATGCCGTCGTGGCCGGTGTGGGGTCTCTTCGCCGTCTTGTTCGTGATCCTCGAGATGTTCACCGTCGAAGTGAACGACCGGCTCTTCATCAGCTCTTCGATCATGGTCATCATGACCGCGGGGACGATCTTCGCCATCCAACCCGATTCCAACGCCACCTTCGCCATGGCCTTGATGGCCGCCACCGGCTCATTCGTCCCAGAGGACTTCAGACAGGGGAGGTTCTTCCAACCCATATCCAACTTCGGGCAGCTGGCGGCATGTGGTGCGGCGGGCGGCCTGGTACTCGATCTCGGTCTTGGCCACATCGAACGGATCTCGACCGACAGCCTGCTCCAGGTGGCCCTCTTTGCTGCACTGGCCTCGATCGCCTACGTCACCATCAACAACCTGCTGGTTCGGCAAGCGGTGAAGACGGTCTACGGAAGCCGCAATCTGCAGCCCTGGTCGCAGATGAACATCCTCATGGGAGGTCAGGGCGCCATGGGACTGCTGGGTGGTCTGATCGGCGCCGCCTACTTGATCGCCGGTCAGCCCCCCGCCGTGCTCGTACTCATGGTGGCCGTCTACGGGATCGGACATCTCTCGCTCTACGCCTTCGCCCAGCTGAGAGAGTCGCATCTGTCCGCGATCCGGGGGTTTGTCAAGACCCTGGAGGCCAAAGACATGTACACCCGGGGCCATACCGAGAGAGTGGCCTTCTTCGCTCAAATGATTGGTGCGGAACTCGGCTTCAGTGGAACCCAGCAGGAGCGGGTGAAGTGGGCCGCGCTGATTCACGACCTCGGCAAACTGGCCGTGCCCACCGAGCTCATTCGAAAGAAGGGCCGTCTCGAGAAGGAGGAGTACGACCAGATGAAACAACACGCCCATCTGGTCGAGGAGATCCTCGCCGAGGTCGATTTCCTCCAGCCAATGGTGGAGATCGCTTCCGGCCATCACAGCCACTACGACGGGAATGGATACGGGGGCCGAGGGCACACCGAAGGCGAGACCCCCAGTCTCGAGGCTTGCATCGTTGGGGTCGCCGACGCCTTCGACGCAATGACGTCTGCCCGGTCCTATCGGATGGCCCTCTCTCAGGAGTACGCCCTCGACGAGTTGCGGACCAACGCCGGTGGCCAGTTTCACCCGGAGGTCGTCGACGCCTTCGAACGGGCGTTGGGCAAGCAGGGTCGCAGCTGGGGCGCCCCTCATGTGAACGACGAAGAGATGGCAAGGAGACTCGCCGAGGATCCGGAGTACACCATCTATGGCTAGCTGGAGCCCTCGAACCGTCGCTGCCCTCTCGTGGCTCTTCCCCGTCGGCGCACTTCTGATCGGCGTCTTGAGTGCCACCCGAGCAACCACCGACCAGGGGTCCATGCTCCTCGCGGCGGCAGCACTCGTGGTCGGCTCGCTCGTAGGGGTGGCGACATCGAACTCCGGGAATCGGTTCACGACGGGTCTGGCCGTCGCCGCGGCCATTCCGTTCGTCTTTTCGGATGCCACCGGTGTCGATTTGCCTGCCACCATCACCGCCTACGGGGTGGGTCTCGCCGCGGTCTGGGCCCTGCGCCTCTCTCGCGGCGAGAGTCATTCGGAGCTCCTTCCGACGATGGCCCGGCGTTTGGTCGGATATCTGACCTACGCCACCGTGTACGCCGCAATGAGGGTCGGGGAGTTCGCCTCTCTGGACGGCGGCTGGGGGGACCTGGTCCCCTTCCTCTTCGCACTCATGGCTTGGCTGGCGGTAGAAATAGTTCTGCGGGCAATGCTGGTCCTCGGACCGAGAGAGCTCTCGCGGACTTACCTGGCCCGTGCTTTGATCCACGATCTCAACGCCTTCGTCGGTCTGGTTCTCACCGGGGCTCTGTTTGGCGAGCTCTATCCGGTCATAGACTGGTGGGCACTCCCGATCGCGCTTCTGCCGTACTCGTTCGCCCACTCCGCCTTCAAGAGGCTCCAGGAGACCAAGGTCACCTACAAGCAGACCATCAGGGCCCTGGCGCGCATACCCGAGGTCTCCGGCCTCGGCGTCGACGGTCACGCCGATCGGACGACTGCTCTGGCCACGTCAGTGGCCAAGGAGATGGGGCTGGGCCCATCACAGGTGGAAAACGTCGAGTACGCAGGCCTGATGCACGACATTGGCCGGGTCAGCCTCAACGAGCCTCAGATCCTCAAGCGCGGATTCACGCCTGAAGACCTGGCACGCTGGAGCTCGGAGATCATCGCGGAGTCTCCCTATCTCGAGCGGGTCGCCCAGGACGTGTTGCATCAGTACGAGCCATACCGGCGCCCGGGTCAACAGGATGACCCCGATGTGTCGACGGTGTCCCGGATCGTCAAGGTCGCGGCGGCATACGACTGGAGGGTCCACCTCGATCGGATCTCGCCGTTGGAGGCGTTGGAGGACCTGCATGCGGGCGCCGCCTACGAGTACGACCCCGAGGTCGTTGCCTCGTTACGACGGTTGCTGGAGACGCGAGGTGTGCTGACGCCCGTGCGCGTCTGAGGTCACTCGGAGGGCGGTCTCGTCGCCGATCCAGCCTGGGCGCTCGCTCCGCGGCGGAACCACCTCCTCGGCCTTCGAAGCTCGTGTTCGAGGAAGACCCCGAGCCCCAGCGCCAGGAATATGTCGCCCAGGCTGATCACCTCGCCGATCCCGACCAGCCGCAGCGGGACGACGTCTGCGAGAAAGGTGAGGCTCGAGCCTTCCTCCAGGAGCACATGCTTGTAAGTGCCGGAGAGGTCTGGCTCGGCGACGGTGAACCCACTCGCCACCTCGGCAGCCCCGGCCAGCACGGGCATACCTCCGTTGAGGGCTATGACGGTGAAGTTCATGAGGACACCGAGCCCGGCCAGCCACATTCCGGGTGAGGATCTGTTGAGGATCACCAGGGCCATGAGGAGGACAAAGGAGCCGAGGATCATCACCAGCCCCGCGGTCTCAGACCAGGGCTCGGCGGGTAGGAGGCGTGTGCCTGCCTGCAGTCCAAAAGCCAGGAAGAGCAACCACCACGCCTTGAGCTCGATATCGCCGAGATTGACCAGATGCCCGCCGCGCAGCATCGATATGGCAAGAGCAAAGAAGAGGACGATCGCGAGCCATAGCATGGAGACCGTGACGCTATCAGAGCATTGGACATTCGCCAGGGGTCGTAATGAGCGTTGACTACCAGGTGGCCGGGGCCCGGGCGACCATCACCATCAACGACCCCGAGCGCCGTAATCCGATGTCTGTGGAGACCATGGCGGGCCTGGTGGAGGCGACGAGATCTGCTCTGTCCGATCCGGAGGTGAAGGTCATCGTCTACACCGGGGCGGGGGATCGATCATTCTCCGCCGGTGGAGATCTCTCCGGTTCCTTTGCCGACGATCCCATTGGGCTTCATAGATCGCGCGGCAAGCTGGCCGACTTGTTCCGCATGATGCTGCGTGGCGGCAAACCCACCGTGGCCAGGGTGAACGGACATGCTCTCGCTGGTGGGTTCGGACTGGCCGTCGCGTGTGACGTCACGATCTGTGTAGACGACGCCAAGCTGGGGACCACCGAAGTCGGGGTTGGGCTTTGGCCAATGATGATCTCGGCGATCCTCGTCAGGGTGATGCCACGCAAGGCCGCCTTGGAGATGATGCTCACCGGCCGGATGATCGACCCCGATGAGGCGATGAGGCTCGGCGCCGTGAGTCGAGTGGTGACCCGTGGGGAGCTCGACGAGGCGGTCGACGATGTGGTGGAGGCGTTGGCCGCTGCGAGCCCAGCGACTTTGATGATCGGCAAGGACAGCTTCATCTCGATGGCCGATGCGTCCCTCGATACAGCGCTCGACAGACTCCAGGGGGGTTTGACTGAGACGATCCTCACCGAGGACGCGACCGAGGGGGTGAGCGCGTTTCTCGAGAAGCGGCCCCCTGAGTGGAAAGGCCGATAGCGGCCCCATATCGGCTCCTGGGTTTTCACTGGTCTATCGACGCTCCCGATTTAGCCTTTGATCGTGCGGAGGAACATCCAGGTCTTCGGGTGGACGCTCATCTGGAGCGGCGTATTCATCTTCGGCTATCTCGGTTGGCAGTTGTTCGGAACGGGCCTGGTCAACGCCGGGGTTCAGCAGGCGGCCAAGGAGAATCTTCGTCAGGTCTTCGAAGAGAACCTCCCTCCAGAAGTCGAGCTGGTGAATGCCGAGGAGTTCCTCGGCCCGGAGGTGCCCTCCGAT
Organism: bacterium; assembly: GCA_024638655.1. GTDB lineage: Bacteria > Actinomycetota > Acidimicrobiia > Spongiisociales > ZC4RG35 > Ww567. Next base: position 27,656 of record JAHEJW010000009.1, read on the forward strand.
CCAGAGGTCCCCGATCAAGTCGACTTCCACCCCGAGGAGGTGCCTGGCCAGGGCGAGGAGCTCGCTCTCCTCAGAATCCCAAAGATCGGTGTCGACGAGGTGCTCTTCGAAGGGGTGGGTCGGGAGACTCTCAAGAACGGGCCAGGTCATATGGAGAACACCCCGATTCCCGGTCAGCCCGGAAACTCGGTCTTGTCAGGGCACAGGACGACCTATGGGAGCCCGTTCTTCGATTTCGACCTTCTCGAGAGCGGGGACCGCATCGAGGTAGAGACCTCGATCGGCACTCACGTCTACGAGATACGTGAGATCATCGTCGTCGAGCCGACAGACGTTTGGGTAACCGACAGCCGTCCGGGTGGGTGGTTGACCCTCACGACGTGCAACCCCAAATTCTCCGCCCGTCAGCGGCTGGTCGTATTCGCCGAAATGGTCGCGGGCCCCAACCTCGGCTTCGTCGAACTGCACAAGCAGAAATTCAGCTGAACGGAGACGTCAGCTCATTGAGAGCCTGCTCGTCGAGGATTCCGTTGAAGACGTCGGTGATGAACCCCTCCGGGTCGATGATGTACGTGACCGGGAGCCCGAGCCGCGGGTAGGCGTCTTCGAATTCGGGGTTTCCCAGTGCGAGTGGATATGTCGCGTCGATCTCCCTCGCGAACGAGATCGCTGACGTCCGAGTGTCATCGACGGCAACTCCGATCACCTTCACGTCCGGTCTCTGATCGCTGAATGCCGAAAGCTCGGGGATCTCGGTGCGACAGGGGATGCACCACGACGCCCACAGATTGAGGACCAGCAGCCGGCCGTCGTTCTCGAGGTGCTCGGTCAGTTCGAAGACCTGGCCATCGATGACATGTACCGCGAAGCCAGGCGCCGACAGGCCCACGCTGGCTCGAGGAGTGTCGCCACTGCGCACCAGCCAGGCGACGAGTAGGCCGGCTAGGACCACCCCGAGGAACACCCCGGTGAGTTTGAGGCTCGGGCGCGGTAGCGGGCCCGGGTCTACCGGTGCCTCGACTGAGCCCGGTCCTGTCTCAGGCAGATGCCATGTCCCTCAAGACAAAGTGGAGGATGCCACCATGTCTCAGATAATCGACCTCGATCGGCGAGTCGACCCTGGCGATTGTCTCGAACACGGTCACCGAGCCGTCTGCGGACGTAGCTCTGACCGTCACCGTGTCGCGCGGCTCGAGGTCGTTGCCGACGTCGATGTCGTAGGTTTCGGTCCCGTTCAGCCCGAGCATCTGGCTACTTTCGCCGTTGGCGAACATGAGGGGAAGGACACCCATCATGACGAGATTCGACCGATGGATCCGCTCATAGGAGGTCGCGATGACGGCTTTGACTCCGAGCAGGAAGGTTCCCTTCGCCGCCCAGTCGCGCGAGGAGCCCATGCCGTAATCGGCACCGGCCAGCACGATGAGGGGTATCCCCTGCTCCTGGTAGTGCATCGAGGCTTCGTGGATCGACTTGACCTCACCGTCGAGGAAGTCGGTAGTCCAGCCACCCTCTGTCCCGGGCGCCAGTTGGTTCTTGACGCGCACATTGGCGAAAGTCCCGCGGGTCATGACCCGGTCGTTCCCTCTGCGGGAACCATATGAGTTGAACATGGGGGGCTGAACCCCCCTGGAGATCAAGTAGCGGCCGGCGGGCGTGTCCGGGGCTATGGCGCCTGCCGGGCTGATGTGATCGGTCGTCACCGAGTCCGCCAGCTTCACCAGGACCCGGGCCCCGGAAATGTCCTCGATCGGGTGTACCTCGGGTGTGAGATTGGTGAAAAAGGGCGGCTCCTGGATGTAGGTCGATTCATCGTTCCAGTCGTAGAGGTCCGATTCGGTTGTGGAGATCTCCCTCCATTCCTCGGATCCGGTGAAGACATCGCTGTACTTCTCCACAAACTGTCTTTGTCTCACGTTCTCGTTGACCAGGTCGCCGATCTCCTGTTGGGTCGGCCATATGTCCCTCAGGTAGACCTCGTTCCCGTCCCGGTCGGTGCCTATTGGCTCGTTGATCGGGTCCCAGTCGACCGACCCTGCGAGGGCATAGGCCACCACAAGAGGCGGGGAGGCGAGGTAGTTCGCCCGAACGTCGGGTGATATCCGCCCTTCGAAGTTCCGGTTCCCGGAAAGCACGGATGCGGTCACGAGGTCGTAGGCGTTGATGGCCCTCGAGATGGGCTCGGGAAGCGGTCCGGAGTTGCCGATACAGGTCGTGCAGCCGTAGCCAACGACACCGAATCCCAGAGATTCCAGGTCGTCCATCAGCCCGGAAGCCGTGAGGTACTCAGTCACGACCTTCGATCCCGGTGCCAGTGAGCTCTTCACCCACGGCTTGCGTTCCAGGCCGAGCCGGCGAGCCTTGCGGGCCACCAGGCCTGCACCGATCATGACGTCGGGGTTGGAGGTGTTGGTGCACGACGTGATTGCGGCGATGACGACGTCCCCGTCGCCGAGTTCGAAGGTCTGACCGTCGTAGTCGACCTCAACTCCCTCTTTGGCCTGCAGTGCGTCAGGATCAGCCGGCGCACCGCCCTCACCCTCCCAGCTGACCACGGTGGAGGCCGAGGAGCCTCCGTTCTTGGCGAAGAGGTTGGTGAGGTCGCTGGCCCACTGGTCTTTCATCGCGGACAGTGCGATCCGATCCTGGGGCCGTTTTGGCCCGGCGAGCGACGGCTCGACAGTGGACATGTCGAGTTCCAAGTGGGAGCTGTACTCGATTTGGTGGGTGTCGTCCCGCCACAGGCCTTGTGTCCTGTAGTACTGCTCGACTGTGTCGATGAGCTTGTCATCCCGGCCGGTGAGCCTCAGGTAAGCGAGGGTCTGCTCGTCGACGGGGAAGAATCCGACGGTGGCGCCGTACTCCGGCGCCATGTTGGCGATGGTCGCCCGGTTGGCAATCGGCATCGTGTCCATACCAGGTCCATAGAACTCGACGAACTTCCCGACCACACCGTGTTCCCTGAGCATCTCCGTCACCGTGAGGACGAGGTCCGTGGCCGTGCATCCTTCGGTGAGTCTCCCAGTGAGCCGAAAGCCGACGACCTCGGGGAGCAGCATGTATATCGGCTGGCCGACCATTGCCGCCTCGGCCTCGATTCCGCCAACACCCCAGCCGACTACCCCGAGACCGTTGATCATCGTCGTGTGTGAGTCGGTGCCGACGAGGCTGTCCGGATAGAGATGGGTGCCGTCGTCCCAGACGACCTTGGCCAGATACTCCAGGTTGACCTGGTGGACGATCCCGGTTGCGGGCGGCACCACGCTGAAGTTGGCGAAAGCCGACTGGCCCCACTTCAGGAACTCGTACCGCTCCTGGTTGCGCTCGAATTCCTTCCGGGAGTTGATTATGAGCGCATCGGGTCGAGCGAACGCGTCCACCTGAACGGAGTGATCGATGACGAGGTCGGCGGGAATCAGTGGATTCACCTTCTGAGCGGCGCCTTCGTCTCCCGTCATGCGGACAATGGCCTCGCGCATTGCGGCGAGATCGACCACGGCCGGCACCCCGGTGAAGTCCTGTAGGACGACCCTGCCGGGGATGAAAGGGATCTCGACATGTCTCACATCGGTTGCGTCGTAGTCGGATATCCGTTCGACGTCCTCGGCGGTGACGGAGCGGCCATCCAGGTTGCGCAACGCCGACTCGAGGAGGACTTTGATCGAGTAGGGCAGGTTCTCGGTGCCTTCGAGCGCATCGAGACGGACTACTTCGCGGGTGCCTAGCGCCGTCTCCATGGTGTCGCGAGCCCCGAATGGGTCGTTTGACATCTCAGCCTTTCGGGTGGAATTACGGGTGTTCTTTTGAGACTAACCAAGGCCGGCCGGGTAGCCATTCCGGGGCATTCCGGTAAGAACCGCCGGAGTTTCCAGAGATGGAAAGGAGGAGTGGCGTCCTCGGTCTCGTTCCTAGCCGATGCTCACCGGGACCTTGGTGATGCAGTCGTCATCGAGATGCTTGTGGGGTATCACCACCGGATCGCACGGATATGACAGCGCGCCGAACAGCCCGGTCACAATGCCCCGGTCCAGGGAGCAGATCAGTTCGGGGTGATTGGTGGCGGTCTCTCCAAACGGGCAGTGGCTGGTCAAGAGTCGCTGCCCCTCGACATCGGGATCCATGGAGAACCCGAGACCGGTCATGGCGCTCGCCACAGCCTGGACTGCTTCGTCGTAACCCGGGTCGTCCTGGCCACCGATCTCTGCAGCCAGCTGCTCGCCGTACTCGCGCCCCACCTTCTCGGCGATCTGGGATACGTCGTCCACACCCAACTCTTCGATCACTTTGAAGAGCATCTCGGCCAGCATCTCGAAACGCCTCGGTGCAAAGTGGACGGTGACCTCCTTGTTGGTGGCCTCGTAGCACTTGGCCGGTCTGCCTCGCTCGGTTCCGGACGGCTTGCGATGACTGATTCTGAGATAACCCTCCTCGGCGAGCCGATCGAGGTGGTGACGGGCCACGTTCGGATGAATCTCGAACAGGGAGGCCAGGTTGGAGGTGGTCAGCGGCTCCGGAGACTCCCGGACAGCGATGTAGATCGCACGACGCGTCGGATCACCGAGGGCGGAGGTGAGGTCCGAGATGCGACTGTTGAGTGTTTCTGTGTCCATGAGGGGTAACCGACGCTCAAAACTATAGTTTTGACCCGTACATAGAACGCTTTGAGCCCCAGGACGGCAGGCCCCCATGGCCATTCACCAAGAAATGCAGGACGCCGTCGCGTCCATCGAATCACCCCTGTTCGTAGGTAGAACGCTGGGGGAGTTGGGCCTGGTCAAGGAGGTCTCCAAGACGATCACGGGGAAGGCAAAGGTGGCGCTACGAACCCCTGCCCCCGGACGCCAGGACGAGCTGAGGGAAAGGCTCAAAGAATCCCTCGAGCCGATCGTCAGTGGAGCCGATGTCGACATCGAAGTCATGGACCAATCTGTCGCTGAAACCTGGATCAACACGCTGAAAGACAAGGCGGGCCCCGGCATCGGTGAGCCCGGCTCGGCGACACGGACTGTGGCGGTGTCTTCGGGCAAGGGCGGGGTCGGCAAGTCCTCGATCTCGGCCAACATGGCTATCGCCCTGGCCAGAGCGGGCAAGAGGGTGGGGATTGTCGATGGTGACATCTGGGGATTCTCCATCCCCGCGATGCTTGGCATCGTTCAGCCTCCGGTGATGGTCGGCGACATGATCGTCCCGCCGGTCGCCCATCGGGTGAAGGTCATGTCGATGGATTACTTCGTGGGGGACGACAAAGCAGTGATCTGGCGGGGACCGATGCTGCACAAGGCAATCGAGCAATTCCTCAAGGACGTCTTCTGGGACAACCTGGACTTCCTGATCGTCGACATGCCACCGGGAACCGGTGACATCGCCATCTCCATGTCTCAATTCTTGCCTCGGGCGCAGGTGATTCTGGTCACCACTCCCCAGCCGACGGCTCAGCGTGTGGCGCGCCGGGCCGCATTGATGGCCGCGGAGGTCGATCAGGAGGTGATCGGCGTCGTGGAGAACATGTCGTGGTTCACCGGCGACGACGGCAAGCATTACGAGCTGTTCGGCGCGGGCGGGGGTCAGGCGCTGGCAGACGAGCTCGGTGTCGAGCTGATGGCTCGAATCCCACTCCTGCCCGAGATGGGTCGTGGAGCCGACGCCGGTCGTCCGGTGGCAATCGCCGCCCCGGGCTCAGAGGCGGCCGAGGGCTTCGAGCTTCTGGCTGCCGCAGTCATCGAGAAGCGCCCGCGTATCAGGACGAATCCGGCTCTCATCATCAAGTGAGCAAGAAGACTCTTCTGAAGGGCGTTTCTGCCTGGCTGTTCGGCCTTGCCACGACGGTGTTCCTCATCGCTATGTGGGGACGTGCCGTGGTGATCGACGTTGACGCTCTCGAAGCGTCTGCAGCCCCGCTCGCAGACTCCTCGGCCGTCGGCGAGCTCTTCACCGATTGGCTGGATCGAGAGTTGGTCGAAACCGGGGTGGAGCCGGTCGTCGCAGACACCGTCGTGGAGGGCGTACTCGATCGCTCCTCGGTCGCCGCGGTCCTCGGCGAGTTCACCGGCGAGGTGGTCGTCGCGGCGGCCGCACCGGGGCCTGAAGCAGCCATAGTGGATGTTTCGCGGCTGCTGCAACCGGCAGTGCCCGAGATTGGAGCAGCACTTGGCGCCGCGGGTGTCCCGATCCCTGAGTCCCGCCTGGCCCAAGTGGTCGATGAGCTGGACCCGCTCGTGATCAAGGCGGCCGGCTCTCAGCCCTACATCGGCCCCTCGTCTCCCACCGCAGGCCGGCTGGGGACCGCGGCCGCTCTGGCCATGATGATGATGGTGGCGACCGGGTGGGCGACCGTCGCCCTGGCAGAGGACCGAACCGCCGAGGCGAAGTCGCTGCTCAGCCGGGTCGCCCTCGGGGCTCTCAGCTTCGCCATCCTCCTCAAGGCGGGATCGTGGGTCCTCGACCCCTCAGGCGGACGGGCGCCTCTGGCAGAGTCGGCCAGCAGGGTCGCGGACGCCAAATGGCTCCATCCTCTGTTCGTCTCCTTCGTCGCTGCCGCCGCTGCGGCGGCCGTGTGGTGGAGACGCCGCTACTTCAAACCGACGGCAGAGTCCCCGTCAGGAGACGAGCCAGCCACACCGCCAAGAGAGCGACACTTGATCCGATCAGGATGAGGTTGAGCGTCCGCTGAGAGAGCGGGCGCACGCTCCCCGTGAGTCGGAGGACATACCAACCCCAGCCCGCGACAAGTGCCAGTGCGGTCATTGGGACGAGGGGGTGATAGCGCAGAGCCAGACCCAAGTCGCCTCTGATCAGATGGGACGCCGCCCGGGTCATACCGCATCCGGGGCAGGCCATGCCGGTGCAGAGGGCGAAGGGGCACACGGTGGGGCCGTCGTCAGAAGGTGTGAAAACGGCCAGGGCGGCAACGGCAACGAAGGGAATAGAGAGAACCAGCCGATCGCGCCAGGTCGTGGTCACGGCAGGGACTCTAGGCAACCGAGCCTGTTCAGACGCCGAGTTTGTCCAGTGCCCTGTAGAGATGGGACGCCGGTGTCAGGAACCAGGGTCTGCCCCCGGTGTAATAGAAGCGGCCGTCGTGCTCTATTTCGCTGTAGACGCTGGGGGGGTCCTCGTCGAGCAGCATCCCGGCGAGCTCGTGACCGAGCTGACAGGAGAGCCCCACGCCGTGACCGGCGTATCCCATGGCGTACCAGGCGCCGTCGATCCGCCCAATGTGAGGAGTCAAATCGAAAGGGACGGCGAGCTTTCCCCCCCAAACGTGGGTGATCTCCGCGTCCGCGAGGGTTGGCCAATAGGTGATGAGGCTCTGTCGCAAGTCGCGTGCCGAGTCCTTGAGATCGAGACCGGGGTGGAGACTCCGCCTCCCTCCGAGGATGATCCGGTCGTCGTGTGTCCGTCTCTGATAGTTGAGAAGTCGCTTCCTGGTGTAAGTCATTGCGCCACCGGGAAAGACCGACGACGCCCTGGCTTCTCCGAGTGGCTCCGTTGCGATGATGTAGGAGCCCACCGAAACAATCAGCCTGTCGAGCTCGCGGCTTGGTTGACGGGTTGTATATCCGTTCGTAGCCAGGATCACCTCCCCCGCATCGATCGGGCCGCGTTTTGTCTGGACCCTGGTCCCGGTACTACGGCGCTCGATGGAAACCGCCTCGCAGTCATCGACGAGGACGGCACCCTGACGGGCGACCCGCGCCGCCAGCCCGAACGACAGGCGAGCCGGGTGGACTCCGAATCCTTCCGGCTCGAACAGCGCCACGTTGAAATGATCCCCCCCGACGATCTTGTCGATGTCGCGAGCGTCGATCACCTCCCAATCGACGCCGAAGCGGTTCCGGTACCACTGCACCGTCTGGTCGAACTCCTTCAATTTCCGCGAGCCCCTCCCCAGGGCTGCCATCCCGCCCTCATGGATTACGGCGTCGATGTCGGGGCTCTTTCCGATCTCCCGAACCAACTCGACGGATCGAACGGTCGAGGCCCACATCTCGTGAGCGATTCGTGGCCCGTAGTAGGCCAGGACAGTGCGGATCCCGGCCTTGACGTCAGGTGACACCATGCCACCATTCATCGAGGAGGCGCCACCGGCGATCTCACCTGAGTCGATGATGGTGACGGTCTTGCCGGCACCGACAAGCCGGTGTCCTGCTGACAGTCCGGTCAGCCCTGAGCCGACGATCAGATACTCGGTCTCCTTCGGCAGGTCGGACGTGAGCCCGTCCGGGCGCGAGTGATCGTCCACCCAGAAGGGGATGTGCTTCACAGACTGTTGAGCCCGTCTGCGAAGAGCTGTCCCATCTCGGATACCTGTTCCGGGTTCATTGTCAGAGGTGGCGACACTTGCAGTCCGCCTCCGCCTACGGCCCTGGTCAGAACGCCCGCTCGCCTGCATGCTTCGGCGGCGCGGTAAGGCAGCGCGTCGTCGTCACCCACCTCGAGTTGTATGGCCGCGAGAGCGCCGACGCCCCGACGGATGTTGTCGACGACTGGCAGGTCTTCGAGAGGGCGGAGCGCCTCGTAGATCTCAGACTCCAATTGTGCCGCCCGCTCCAGCAGACCCTCGCGTTCGATGATGTCCATGACCACGAGACCAGCCACACATGCCGTCGCGTGCCCGGAATATGTGTAGCCGTGACGGAACACCAGGCCAGGTGTGCTGAAAAACGGCTCCGCAATGTGGGGCGCGGCGACCACACCTCCCAGCGGTGCATAGCCACAGGTCACACCCTTGGCGAATGTGATCAGGTCGGGATCGAGGTCATAGAGGTTGGCCGCGAACCAGTCGCCCACCCGTCCAAAACCCGTGATGACCTCGTCCGAGATGTACAGGCCGCCGGCTTCTCTGACCATCTCGCGCACGCTCGTCAGGTAGCCGGAGTCCACCGGTCGGATGCCCCCGGCTCCGATCACGGCCTCCACGAATATCCCGGCGATTCGCTCCGAACCGGCGTGGTCTATCGCCTTCTCCACCGCCTCGGGGTCGTCGTGAGGCACGATGACGACTTCGGACACCAGTTCGCCCCCATATCCGGCCCTGTTCGGCTCCATTCCACCGAGTGCTGTCCCGTAGGTGTGCATGCCGTGGTAGGCCCACTCCCGTGAGATGAAAACTGTCCTCTCGGGCTGGCCGATCGCATTGAAATAGCGTCGCGTCAGCTTGGCAGCGGTGTCCACGGCATCGGACCCACCCGATCCGAAGAACACCTTCGAGTCCGGGTCAGGGGACACACCTGCGATGCGCTCGGCGAGCTCCATCGGGGCGCGGGTCCCGTAGTCGATGAAGGCGTGGAAGGCGGGGAGTTTGCGGGCTTGTGCCGACATCGCATCGATGATCTCGTCACGGCCGTAGCCGACGTTCATGTACCAGAGCGAGGCGGCGGCGTCGAGGTAGCGGTTTCCCTCTTCGTCGTAGACGTAGATGCCCTCACCACGGTCCACGATGAATGGCTTGTGCTTCACCTTGCTCATCTCGGCGAATGGATGCCAGAAGTGGGTCATGGGCGGGAGGCTAACCGTCGCAGAGCCCCGAAACACGGGCAGACGACAGGAAACGCTCGACCGCATCGGTGGAGGTCAGGCGGGAGACATCTGCGTGGCTCCACGTCCCATCTTCCAGGCAGTTCCGGAACTTTTCGCGGTTGTGATGAAACGTTGTCCAGGCCCAGAGCATGATGTTTCGGTGCGGGTCTGCCGAGTACAGATTGCTCCATGGCTCACTGACCCCATCCCACAGCTGTTCACGTGTGACGACGCGTCGTAGGGTCCTCCGGATCACCCTGGTCACCACGACTCTTCGTGGCAGGTCGAGCCAAACGAAGGTCTCGGCGCGAGGCCAGAGAACCTCCCGGGTCCAATGACTGGTGTAGTTGCCGTCGGCGACCCATGCGGATCCCTTGGCGAACTCCATCACTTCGGCCCGGAACGCATCATCTGGAGTGGCACTCCATCCTCCGCGATGGAAGATCGCATCCATCTCGACTTGGGGCACACTCATCTCGAGGGCAAGACTCCTGGCGAATGCCGTTTTGCCCGATCCGCTGGTACCGACCACCACCACGCGGTTCATCTGCAGATCTTCCCATAGTGCTGCGGGAAGAAGCAGCAGTCCGCGCGTGTTGCTGTTGCCGTGAGCGATTGGAACAAGAACATCATCGAAGAATTCCGGCAGAATGGGGGAGAGGTCGGGGGGCATTTCGCAGGCAGACCCTTGCTGCTCCTTCACCATCAAGGTGCGAAGACAGGGAAGCATCGGGTGACTCCTCTGATGTATCAGGAGGTGGATGGTGGCTATGCCGTCTTCGCTTCCAAGGCAGGCGCCGATACCAATCCCGACTGGCTACACAACCTGAAAGCCAATCCCGAGACGACAATCGAAGTCGGTTCTGAGACGCACGAGGTCAGGGCGCGGTTGGCCGAAGGGAAGGAACACGAGTCGATCTGGGAGAGGCAGAAGTCCGACTACGCGTTCTTCGCCGAGTATGAGGCGAAGACGGCTCGCGATCACATCCCGGTGGTGGTGCTAGAACGCAGCCAATGAGCTGCGGCCAAAGACCGTCGTAACGGCTCCACGGCCGTTTCAGGCCTTCTACTCTCCCGCAAAATGACGGCCGACCTGGCGATAGTGGGAGGGAGAGTCTTCACCTCGGTGAAGGACGGGCTCTTCGTGGACGCCGTGGCCGCACGCGGAGACAGGATCCTCGCCCTCGGCGAGGACGTATTCGACCTCATCGGGCCGCGCACAGAGGTTCATGACCTAGAGGGCGGCCTGGCGACTCCGGGTTTCATCGACGCCCACGTGCACCCTGTGACCAGCGGTCTCGACCGTTTGCGCTGCTCATTCGAGGATTGCTCGAATGCCGAGGAAGCTGTCGCCTCGATCGCGGCATATGCCCGAGACCACCCGGGAGAAGAGTGGGTGTTGGGGGCGGGTTGGTCACAAGACTGGTTTGACCGGGGCTGTCCGCCCGGGGAGTTGATCGATGAGGTGGTTCCGCAGCGGCCGGTACTCGTCTGGAACACCGATGGTCACGGGGCCTGGGCCAATGGTCGCGCGCTGGAGATGGCCGGGATCACGTCGAGCACACCCGACCCCCCCGATGGCAGGATCGAGCGCAACCCCGACGGGTCGCCCCAGGGGACTCTTCACGAAGGAGCCGTCAGCCTCGTCGAGAGAGTTGCGCCGGCCAACACGCGCGATGACATGCTCAGGGGCCTTCTCCGTGGTCAGGAAGAGCTGCTGCGCCACGGTGTCACAGGCTGGCAGGATGCCGCCGTGGATCCGTTGACCCAGGACGCCTACCGCCAGGTCGCCGAAGAAGGTCACCTGGTCGGCCGAGTCGTGGGCGCACTCTGGTGGGACCGCCACCGCGGCCTCGAGCAAGTGGACGAGATGACCGAGCGACGCGAGCAGGGCGCTCCCGGCTTTTCACCCGTGTCGGTCAAGCTCATGCTCGACGGGGTCGCCGAGAATTTCACGGCCTCGCTCACCGAACCCTGGCTCGACTCGAACGGGCTGGCCACCGACAACGCAGGCATCGACTTCATCGATCCCGAGGACCTCGGGGTAATCGTCGCGGCCCTCGACGCCCGCGGGTTTCAATGCCACTTCCATGCCATTGGGGATGGCGCCGTTCGCAACGCCCTCGATGCCGTGGAAGCCGCCAGGTCGCAGAATGGCCCGTCGGCCAACAGGCATCACATCGCCCACATACAGGTGGTGCATCCCGACGACGTCAGACGGTTTGCAGCCCTAGACGTGGTGGCCAATGCACAGCCATTGTGGGCCTGCAACGACCCGTACCAGATCGAGCTCACCAGGCCGTTCCTCGGCCCGCTCCGAGCCGGGTGGCAGTACCCGTTTCGCTCGCTCATGGACGCCGGGGCCCGCCTCGGCATGGGAAGCGACTGGGGTGTGTCGACGGCGAACGTGATGGAAGAGATCGACGTCGCGGTGACTCGAACATGCCCGGACGGCGAGCCGCTAGTCCCGGGAGAAGCCCTGGACCCCGTTGACGCCCTGATCGCATTCAGCCACGGGTCCGCCTACATCAACCACTCGGAGACCGAGACGGGGTCGCTCGGCGTGGGTAAGCTCGCTGACTTCGCATTACTGGACCGCGATCCATTTCGTGACGGGCCATTCCGTGAGACGAGGGTCGCCGCAACGATTGTGGGAGGACGAGTTGTCTACGAAGGCAACCGATGAGTAGCCCTGCGGTCGAGCTCAGGGGAGTGACCAAGCGATTCGGCGACGAGGTGGTCGCTGTCGATTCTCTCGACCTGGTCATCGAAGACGGCGAGTTCTTCTCGCTCCTCGGCCCGTCCGGATGTGGGAAGACCACCACCCTGCGGATCATCGCCGGGTTCGAATTCCCCACCGAGGGCAGTGTGCGGATCCATGGCGCCGAGATGGGCCTGAAGGCGCCCAATGAACGCCCGGTGAACACTGTGTTCCAGTCTTATGCCTTGTTTCCACACATGAGCGTCTTCGACAACGTCGCTTTTGGGCTCCGCATGCGCAAGGTGGAGAAGTCGGATGTGGAGAACAGGGTTCGAAGGGCGCTCGACCAGGTCCAGCTGAGCAGGCGAGCCGACGCCAGGCCGAGCCAGTTGTCGGGTGGGATGCAGCAGCGTGTTGCCCTCGCCCGCGCTCTAGTCAACGAGCCGGAGGTCTTGCTCCTCGACGAGCCGCTTGGTGCCCTCGACTTGAAGCTGCGCCAGAACATGCAACTGGAGCTCAAGGACCTCCAGAACCGTGTCGGGATCACCTTCGTCTATGTCACCCACGATCAAGAAGAGGCCCTGACCATGTCCGATCGAATCGGGGTGATGAGCGAGGGGCGCCTCCTCCAGGTGGGAAACTCCGAGAAGATCTACGAGAACCCCGAATCTCGTTTCGTGGCGGACTTCATCGGGGACATCAACCTGCTCAACGCAACTGTGACGGCCAAGGGCCTGGCCAGGCTTGCCAACGGGGTGGAAGTCGGGATCGGGGACCGACACCCGGGCTCGGGCAATGTGATCCTCGCTCTCCGGCCGGAGCGACTCGTCCTCCAGCGCGTCGACGAGGATGTTCCGGCTGGGAGAAACCAGCTCAGGGCCCGTGTTGCTCGGCGGACGTACTACGGCGATGTCTTCTACTACGACGTCGAGGCCGGCCTCGAAGAGCATCTCGAGGTCAAGGAGGAGAACCGACCGGACGTGGAGAGGTTCGAGGTCGGGGAAGAGGTCTTGGTCACGTGGCGTCCGAGGGCGGCGAACGTGGTGAGCGACTGATGACGACGACCAGACGGCGACCGGATCTCGATGAGGAGACCCCGGTAACCCCTGAGTTGGAGAAGGCCGCGGAGAAGGCTGAGTCACGGCGCGGGTTCCTGATATCCGTACCTGCGTACGGATATCTCGTCCTCTTCTTCGCACTGCCACTCGTGTTGGTGCTGGTCTATTCATTTGCCAGCCGCTCCTCGACGGGGCGAACTCTTCTCGAGGACTGGAACGTTGAGTCATATCGCCGGCTGTTCAGCGACCTGGTGTTGGAGATCTCGGCTCGGTCGTTTCTTCTCGCGTTGGTCACCACCCTGCTCTGCCTCGTCGTCAGCTATCCGTTTGCCTATTACATCGCGACGAGGACGCCCCGTATCCGCAACGTGCTGCTCGTCCTGGTGATGATCCCGTTCTGGTCGAACTTCCTGGTGAGGACATATGCATGGAGAGTCATCCTGGGCAGTGACGGGTTCGTCTCTCAGATCAGCCAGGCCTTCGGCGGTGAGGAGATTCGCGTGCTCTTCACCATCTGGGCTGTGTTGATCGGTCTCGTCTATGGCTATCTCCCATTCATGGTCCTCCCCTTATATGCCGCCATCGAGCGGCTCGACTGGAGCCTCGTCGAAGCAGCGCGAGACCTCTATGCCAACGGGTTCACCGCATTTCGGAAGGTGACTCTCCCGCTGTCTATGCCAGGAGTGGTGGCAGGCTCCATCCTGGTCTTCATTCCCTCCCTGGGCGCCTATGTGACGCCCGCCATCCTGGGTGGGGCGCGTGAGACTCTGCTGGGTGACTACATCGTCTCCCAGTTCCTGACCGCAAGGAACTGGCCGTTCGGCTCGGCGCTTTCATTCGCTGTCATGTTCGTGATGCTGCTGGCCACGATCTTCTACTTCCGAGCAGGGGCAAAGACGTTGTGAGCGCCCGGGGGGCTCCGCGAACCCTCGTCGATCGGCTTCTGGCCGGTCACTCGGCACTGGTCTACCTCTTCTTCTATGCACCGATCCTGCTTCTGATGGTGTTCTCGTTCAACGACAACGACAACGTCCAGATATGGACCGGCGCCTCGTTGCGCTGGTACCGGGCGATGTTCGAGAACGACGCCGTGATGAGCGCCTTGCGCAACTCGCTGGTGGTTGCGCTGTTGTCGACGGTGGTCAGCACGATCATCGGGACGATGCTCGCAATCGCTTTGGAGCGTTATCGCTTCCGGGGGCGGGGCGCACTCGACGGACTGGCCTACCTTCCCATCATCATCCCCGATGTGACCATGGCGGTGATGCTGCTCATCTTCTTCTTCCAGTCGCTCGGGATCGTCAACGACATCTTCGGCACTTCCTTGGGAGCCGGGTTGGGGACGATCACCCTGGCGCACATCGCCTTCAACATCTCCTTCGTGGCCGTGGTGGTGAGAGCACGGATCGCCCAGTTCGACCCTGCGATGGAGGAAGCCGCTGCCGATCTCTACGCCTCGCGCTGGCAGACGTTCCGAAGAGTGACCCTGCCCCTGATCGCACCGGGCGTCGCCGGCGGGGCCCTCCTTGCCCTCACTCTCTCCCTCGACGACGTGGTCATCACCCAGTTCGTATCGGGACCTGGATCGGCCACCCTTCCCGTCTACGTCTTCGGCCTGGTCCGAAGGGGGGTCACCCCGCTGATCAACGCCGTCAGTGTGGTCATGCTGGTGGCCTCGATGATCCTGGTCGCGATCTCGCTCGGCTTTCAGAGGGGTTCCGTCGCGCGGGGCCAGGGCCTCGCCGATCCGGCCGCGCTCGAAGAGGATCTGCGTGGCTCCCGTTCGGACGCCGAGACTTCACCGGCCATCTAATGTTGTGACCATTCACGTTGGGTACCCAACTGACTCTTGGAGGAGAGATACCAATGCAACGACTCACGAGACTGGTGGCCCTGATCGCCGTGATCGCCATGGTTCTGGCCGCTTGTGGTAGCGATGAAGGAGGTGGTGACCCCGGGACGACCGTTCCCGACACCTCCGACGAGATGGTGGCGTGTGAGGCCGACGAAGTCGATGGTGACCTGAACTTCTACAACTGGACGGAGTACATCGACCCGGAGCTGATCGCCCAATTCGAGGCCGAATACGGGGTGGATGTAGTCGAAGACTTCTACGACTCCAATGAGGCCATGCTGGCCAAGCTGCAGTCCGGGGCCGTATACGACTTGATCGTCCCGTCTGATTACATGGTTGCAATCATGATCGAGGAAGGTCTGTTGGCCGGGGTGCAGAAGGATGCGGTCCCCAACATCTCGAATCTGGATCCCTTCTTCGCCGATCCCGCCTACGACCCGGGTGGGGTCTACTCCGTGGCGTACCAGTGGGGCACGACCGGTCTCGGTATCGACATGTCGGTGGTTGGTGAGGACTTCGAGCCCAGTTGGGCCCTGGTCTTCGATCCCGATCTGGTGTCGCAGTACGCCGGAGGAATCTCACTGCTCAACGACCCGCGTGAGACGATGGGGGCTGCCCTCAAGTATCTCGGCTACTCGCTCAACAGCACGAGTGAGGAAGAGCTGCAAGAAGCCGCCGATCTCATCGCCGCGGTCAAGGAGTACATAAGGGCATTCGACAGCGACAACTTCGATGAGACTCTGGTCACCGGCGAGTTTGCAGTCACGCACGGCTATTCGGGGGGCTACTTCACTGCAATCGATGACACAGAGGAGGGCTGGGACAGGTTCACCTACGTCATCCCCGAGGAAGGTGGCACCGTCTGGATCGACAACATGGCTGTCCCGACGACCTCAGAGCATCCTTGCACTGCCCACACGTTCATGAACTTCCTCCTGGACGCGGAGAATGGTGCTGCGTTGACCAACTGGAACTTCTACGCCAGCCCCAACGCCGCCGCCGAGGAGTTCATCGATCCAGAGATCCTCGAGGACGGGACGATCTACCCCTCAGACGAGCTGTCGGAGCGTCTGGAGATCATCACGGACACCGGTGACTTCGAAATCAACTACACGGACTACTTCGCCATAGCCCGGAGTTGATGCTTCGGAACGAAGATGAGAGAACACCCCCGGCACGTGCCGGGGGTGTTCTCGTTGGTCGTCGGATTACCGTATGACCATGTTTGGCGGACGGCTCAGGACCCTCATCGCGCAAGGCGACGCCGCGGCGCGCGGCAAAACCCACGGGGCCGCGTTGCGCGACTTGATCAGGGCGTATCTCGACGACCGAATCGGACTAGCCGCGGAGGAGAGATGGAGCGGAGGCACCGCCGGTCGCGACCTGATCCTCGAAGTCGCCGAGGAGACGCTGTCCCACCATGAGCGCTATTCCACAGAGCTCCACGCGGAGATGATGGCAATGGCCCAGGCTTCCGGGATCACCCCGGCCGAAGCCATCGTGGTCGGCGGTTTCACCGATCTCGTCGACGTGGTCCGCTCCAGGGTCGGGGTCGCTCCCACCGAGGACAATTGCACCGCGGTTATCAACCCGGCCGCGGGCTTCTATGCCCAGACCTGGGACATGCACGCATCAGCCGGCGAATTCGTCGTCCTTCTCGACGTGAGACCCGCGACTGGGCCCCGGGCGCTCGTTCAAACCACTGCCGGCTGTCTCGGGCAGATGGGTATGAACGAGGCCGGCGTGACTGTGGGCATCAACAATCTCACTTCCATGGGACAACCCGGGGTCACCTGGCCCACCGTTGTCCGTGAGGCACTGGCCCAGACAGAGTTCGAGGATGCAGTCGAAGCGGTAATGCGCGCAGATCTAGCGGGTGGCCACAATTTCATGGTCATGGGCCCCGACGGCCGCGCCGCCAACATCGAGGCCATGCCCTCGAACAAGAGGGTCACGATGGTCGAGGGCTCATACGTCCACACCAACCACTGCGTCGACCCGGTCACAGCTGCCGAGGAAGGCCAGCGGCTACCCGAGCACGTCGAGAACAGCAACATCCGTCTCGAAGTCGGTGTGAAGCTGGCCCAAGATGTCGAGGCGTTCTTCGAGGAGCCGATCATCTCCCGTCGCGTCGATGGCAGACACGACGTGGGGACCTGCGGGGCGGTCATCATGGAGCCCGGCTCGGGAGTGATGAGGGCTGTCTGGGGCGTTCCCGGAGATCAGCCCTGGGAGACCTTCCAGCTGTGAGCGAGGTCGAGATCGTCAATCTCGACGCTTCCATGGCCGAGGATCTGGAAACGATCGAGCTGGCCAGCTTCCCGATGGCCAATCCGGAAGATCTGCTGTCGGCCGACGACATTCGTGCCTACGCCGAGACCTTCCCTGAAGGCTTCTTCGTGGCTCTGGTGGACGGTCTGCCGGTCGGGATGGGAGCCGGCATCTATCTCGACTTCGACTTCGATCGGCCGCAGCACACGATTGCCGAGATCACCGGGGAGCATCAATGCGGCAACCATGATCCCGACGGTGACTGGTATTACGGCACCGACATCTCGGTGCTCCCCGAATTCAGGGGTCGCGGGATCGGCGGGATGCTCTATGACCGGCGCAAGGCCCTGGTCGTCGAGGCAGGGAAGAGGGGGATACTCGCCGGTGCCTCACTTCCGGGCTACTTCGATCACAAGACGACAACTAGCGCTCACGATTACGTGGCCAAGGTGGTTTCCGGGGAGCTTCGGGATCCAACCCTCACCTTTCAGATGTCCAACGGATTCGAGGTTCGGGGCCTATTGGCGAACTACCTCGAAGACGAAGCCGATGATGGTTGGGCGGCTCTCATCGTGTGGAAGAACCCAACATGGGGCACTTCCTAGATGGACGTCGTAGGGCTAATCGCCGGTTCGGGCTGGGCGTCGGGTCTCAACCTATATCTCGTGACGCTGCTGCTCGGCCTGGCCGGAAGGCTCGGTTGGACTGACATCCCCGATCTGCTGTCCCGCACTGATGTGATGGTGGTGGCTGCGGTCTTGTTCGCAGTCGAGTTCGTTGCCGACAAGATCCCCTATCTGGACAACCTGTGGGATGCGATCCATACCTTCGTGAGGCCCATAGGCGCGGCTGCCCTGGGTGCGGTCCTCGCCGGGGACTCCAACAGCATTGGCGCGGCCCTCGGCGCGATCGTTGCCGGAGCTCTCGCCCTGGATGCACATGCGGCGAAGGCGACGACCAGAGTCGTGGCAAACACCTCGCCCGAGCCTGTCAGCAATATCGTCCTCTCTCTATTCGAGGATCTGTCGGTGGGACTGCTGGTTGTGCTGGCGATCACGTTCCCTGTTATCACCGTCATCGTCGTTGCCATTCTGGTGGTCGCCGCCGCAGCGGTCACCTCCTGGCTCTGGCGTGTGGCCCGGCGCGGCTGGCGAAACATTCGGGAGCGTCGCTCGACGGCGACGACTAGGCGGGGTTGATCAACCGCTCTTTCGCTCGGCCATGCCGTTGAGGATCTCGAGGACGACCCGGTTGGCCAGATAGGCCGTCTGCTCGCCCGGCCCGTCATAGGGAGGGGAGACTTCGACGATGTCGGCGCCGAGGACCCGCAGCTCCCTCGACACTCTTCTGACCGTGTCGAGCAGCTCTCTCGCGTGGAGGCCACCAGGCTCCGGTGTCCCGGTACCGGGGGCGATCCCGGGGTCGGCGACGTCGATGTCGACCGAGATGAAGATCCCCTTGGCACCGCCTTCCAACGCGTGCTCGATCGCCTCGTCGGTCACCGCGTCGAGACCTCTCTCGACTATCTGGTCCATGCGATAAGACCTCATCTTCTGGTCTTCCATCCACTCGACGACCTCGGGCTCCGGCCAATAGCCCCTGAGGCCAATTTGGACGAAGCGATGACCGGGGACGGCTCCAGACTCGATCAGCCGGCGCATCGGGGTTCCGTGGCCGATGAGCCCACCATTCTGCATGAACCCGGTGTCGGCGTGTGCATCGAAGTGGATCAAGGCAACCTCGCCGAACCCGTGGGCTCGAGCCACACCCATGGCATCGGGCCAGGTGATCGTGTGATCCCCACCGAGGACGATTGGCACCTTGCCGGCCGCGGCGACATCCCCGACGACCTCGGCGATACGCCGGACTGATACCTCGAGATCGCCCGGTCTCACATAGACATCTCCCAGATCGACGACACCGAGGGTGGAGAAGGGGTCGATGCCGGTGGGCAGGTGGGGACGGTATCCATCCATCGCCCCATAATCGGCGTTGCGGATTGCGGCCGGGCCAAACCGGGCCCCCGGCCGGTAGGTCGTGCCCCAGTCGAAAGGTGCCCCGATGATCACGACCTCTCCTTCGCCGAGATCATCCGGCGTCACCCAGGGGACGCCCAAGAATGTGTTGCGGGAGGCGAAAGATATGTACTCCGCCGACGCGAAAGGGATCTCGTTCTTGCGCTTTTCATAAGGCGTGTACATCGAGCCGTCACGGTAACCGACGTCCAGAATCGTCGCAGCATCAAGGGCTGTCGCGATCGCCTCTTGAATCTGGCATCATGCCCTCGATGGCCGAGCACACAGACGACTTCGACGGCTCAAGCGATTCTCGCATGGGCAGGGCGATCCTCCGCGGCGTCGCCATCGGGTTCCCCGTCGCAGTCCTCTTCCTGACCGCGGTCGTCTTCGTGATAACCGACCTGGACCTGGGCGACTCGTTCGCTACAGCCCTCCTTCCCGGCATCCTTCTCGGCGGGTTCGGCGGAGGCTTCGTCGGTGTTGCCTCGACAATGGACTGAGGGGCAGGGCCTAGGCCGCCAGCGTGCCTCCAAACACCTGCCAGGCAAGTGCGGACTTGGCGACCAGGCTCAACAGGACGTAGGTCGACTCGCCGAACTCGTAGTTGGCCCAACGCCCGACCTGCTTGTACTGCAGCACCATGACGATCGCGAACACGTTGAAGAAGGCGAACAATGAGAAGAAGATCCCGTAGACGAACGCCGGGGGCTCTGCGGCCACCCCTGGGCTGACCAGGTAGATGGCGATGGCAATCCAGGGTATGGCTCCGGCGAGGACGCCGAACCAGTAGGAGATCCAGCTCACGTCGCCGCCCGGGCTCTCGTACTTCTCCTGGAGTAGGCCAAAGAGGATCATCGAGGCGTTCACCCCTGCGATCGCCAGCAGCGCGGCAATGTCGGCGATTCCGACCAGCATGGCTATCAGCACAACCATCACAGACGAGGAGAGGGAGTACTCGATCCACCGGGCGTAGTTGCGCTTGGTCTCGAGGTTGCGCAGATACCAGGAGTAGATGCCGGGCGTGATTATCGCGAAGTGGGCGAGGGCCGACATGAACAGGAAGATCGCCACACCCCAGGCGATGCTGATGTCGAAGAGTGGCTCGATCTCGGGTGCCGCAACCCCCGGAGGTCCGGTCATGAACGTGCCGATCACGGGCAGGGAGAAGTCGTTGGCCAGGGCGAGAACGGCGCCGCCCTGGACCGTGTGAAGGATCCCCATCACGAGGTTGTAGATGCGGAGTCTCCCCCGACTTCGGGGCTTGGTTGTCGATGTCATGTGTTGGATTCGCTGCCGACGCGCATCTCAGATGAGGTCTTGGGCGTCATTTGTCTTCCCGGGCCCGGGCAAGCACACCAGCCGCCGCTGGCGCCACATCCTCCAGGACACTCATGAGCGCATCGATCATCAGGTCCTGAGAGTCGATTCCGTGGACCGGCAGAGTCGCCTTCTGCCAGTCGAGCATGTCTGTGACGACACCCTGATCCTCGACGAGCACCCCGGCGATGACCGAGTCGAGGGCGAGACCCAGCTCGGAGAGGACTCGGGCGTTCTTGTTCGGGGGAATCGAGTCCTCGGGAATGGCAGCCCTGGCCCTGGCCACGACCCCGGGCCATTGGTCGATGAGGCTCTGCAACTCGGCATTGGGGCTCTTGGCGGCAGCCTCGGAGGTCTCGGGATCCGGGTTCCAGGTTTCGAGAGTCTCGGCCACCTCCTGTAGGGAGGCCACCCAACCGTCGGCCCCGATGTCCAATGCCCACCGGCCGTCTTCTCCGAAGCCGGCCCCGCCTGCGAGTACCGGTACTCCGACCTCGTGACTGGCAGCGATGGTCGCTCTCGCGCCGGGAAGGTGGGTGCTCATCGTGCATGAGAGGACCAGGGCATCGGGCTCTTCGGACTTCAGGTACTCAGCCAAGTCGGAGGCCAGCACATTGGCCCCGAGGAAAAGGGTCCTGTAGCCGAGAAACAGGAGATGGGCGGCCGTCGTCCTGGCCGGGAGCGAGTGATCGTCTCCCTCGGCGGCGGTCACCACGAAGGTCCGGGCGTCTTCCGGCTGGTCGAAAGAGCCGGCAAGTAGCGAGATGACGGTCTCGATGGCGGCGGTGGCCGCATGTTCCTCAGAGACCAGGTAGTCGCCCTGTTGCCAACGAGTTCCCAGATCACGTTCGGCCGGGATCAGCAGGTCGAAGAGAACACGGTCGAAGCTGACGCCCTGACCGAGCAGCCCCGAGACGATGTTGTAGAGGCCCCCAGGGTCTCCGGCGAGAGCCGCCGAGGTCACGGCGAGACGCGAGGCGCTGAGGTCGGTAGCTTCCATATCGTTCATGTTTCGGATTGCCGAGGAGGCTAGCTGTCCGGCCGAACCGGTCGCCGATCGAATGATCCGGCCGAGTCCCCGGTGTCGAATATTCGGTGACACGGTCCAGACAGGAAGGGTGCGGTCGAGTTGAGAATCCTCGTCACAGGTGCAAGCGGGTATATCGGGGGCCGTTTGATTCCCCGACTGCTCGCCGAAGGGCATCAGGTCCGCGCCATGACACGCGATCCCAGGAGGCTCGAGTCGGACCCTTGGCGGTCGGAGGTCGAGGTCGTTCGTGGGGATGTGCTCGATCGCGACAGCCTCGAGACTGCGATGTCAGGTTGTGACGCTGCCTTCTACCTGATCCATTCCATGGATGACAGCGACGAGGACTTCCAGGAGCGCGACCGCCGCGCTGCGCAGAACTTCGCCGACTCAGCCGCCGCAGTCGATTTGTCGAGGATCGTCTACCTCGGAGGGTTGGGGGAAGGCTCGGATCTGAGCGAGCATCTGGCCAGTCGGCAGGAGGTAGGGGAGATCCTGGCTTCCGGTCCTACTCCAGTCACAGAGCTGCGCGCCGCCGTCATCATCGGGTCCGGATCGGTCTCCTTCGAGATGCTGAGATACCTGACCGAGGTCCTCCCGGTCATGGTGACGCCCAAATGGGTGAGGACGGTTTGCCAACCCATCGCCATCGCCGATGTCCTGAGAATCCTGATCCACGCGATCGAGGAAAGCGGCGGTGGAAGCTGGATCCGCCGCATCGGCGGACCCGACCGGCTGACCTACGAGCAGATGATGCGGATCTACGCGGAGGTGGCCGGCCTGCCCAGACGTCTGATCGTTCCCGTGCCCGTGCTGTCGCCAAAGCTCTCCTCCCACTGGGTCGGCCTCGTCACCCCACTCCCTACGGGTGTCGCCAAGCCGCTAGTCGAGAGTCTGCGAGTGGAAGTGAGTGTTGAAGACAACAGCTACGCAGAGGAAGTCGTCGGGGATCTCATGGGGTATCGAGAGGCTGTCACCCGAGCTCTCGATCACGCCAACAGCCGCGACGTCGCGACGCGCTGGTCGGACACTGCCGAATCACCGGCGCGGTCTCTACCCGGGGATCCCGAATGGGCAGGAGGCTCGGTCCTCGTCGACCTCCAGTCGACTACCTCCAAGGCAAGCCCTGACGACCTCTTCTGGGCCTTCGCACGCATAGGCGGGACCTTCGGGTATTACACGATGAACTGGGCGTGGGCGCTACGCGGCCTGATTGACTCGCTGGTCGGCGGGGTGGGTTTGAGGCGAGGGAGACGCCACCCGGAGGAGATCCGCCAGGGCGAGGCGCTCGACTTCTGGCGAGTCGTCGAAGTCGTACCGGGCCGACGTCTGCAGCTCTATGCGGAAATGCGGCTGCCCGGCGAGGCATGGCTCACGTTCACCGCGGAGCCCGACGAGGGTGGGAGCAGGCTCGAGCAGAAGGCGGTTTTCGTGCCGCGCGGTCTCCTTGGCCGGCTCTACTGGTGGGCGATGCTGCCTTTCCACGTGGCGATCTTCAGGGTCATGGCCGAACGCATAGCACGTGCCGCAGAGACAAGACGCTCCGAGACGAGCATCGAGCTGCCCGGGTGATCATCGAGACAATCCCTGCCCGAGAGGCGGAAGCCGGTCTCGGGGCAATATCATCAATGATCGATGTCCAACGCTCTGCGCTCTTGACCGTGCCCAACCCGCGTGACGCCGAGCTCGCCGCCGGGGTGGGCTCACGCGATCGGACCTCGCTCGAGCTCGCGTTCAAAGAGCATGGCGCAGCGGTGAAGGGTGTGGCCTGGAGAGTCCTCAAGGACGAGAATCTCGCCGAGGACATCGTCCAGGAGACCTTCGTCACCTTTTGGGACAGTCCCGACAAATACGACTCGTCGCGGGGAACCCTGCGCACCTTCCTTCTCACCATCGCCCACCGGAAGTCGGTGGACGTGGTGAGGTCGGAAGTAGCCCGGACGCGAAGAGAACAGAGACCGCCAGACCCGATTCACCACGACGTCGAGGAGGAGGTCTGGTCCCGAGACCTCTCTGACACGGTCCGGAACGCGCTTATGGAACTGGCCGAAGGAGAGAGGGAGGCCATAGCACTGGCTTACTACGGGGGTCTCAGTTACGTCCAGGTCGCCGAGCGGCTCGGCCTCCCCGAGGGAACGGTCAAGAGCCGTATCAGAGCAGGTATGAAGAAGCTCTCACGAAGCCTCAGTGGGGCCGAATCGGAATGAACCACGATGCGGCTCTCGAGCTGTTGCCACTCTTCTCCTTGCATGCCCTGGATGAGGCCGGTGCTCGCGCCGTGGAAGTCCACGTCGCAGTCTGTCCGGTCTGCCGGAGTGAATTGGCCGGGTATGCCGCAGTGACCGAGGCGCTCAGTGGAGAGCTCGAACCGGGCCCTGAAGTCTGGCCCTCCATAGTGGCCCGAATCGGCGTCGTCTAGCTTCAGTCCTCCCGGAGGCTGAAGACGATCGTCTGCAGGTCGGTGAATTCCTCTATTCGCTGCCTCCCCCATCCGGTATCGGTGCCCGCCGCCCCGCCAAAGGGCTGGAAGGTCTCCCAGGTGTCGGTGGAGTCGTTGACTATCACCGTCCCGGATCGGATGCGATCGGCGTAGTAGAAGGCCTTGGTGAGATCGTTGGTGAACACCGCGGCCTGGAGGCCGAGACGGGTTCGGTTGGCGACTCCGACTGCGTCTTCGTCGTCGCGAGCCCGAAGGATCGGCAACACCGGACCGAACGACTCCTCCTGTGACACCATCGAGTCCTCGGGCACGTCATCGATGATCGTGAACTCGTAGTAGAGCTCGGTTGGGTGGCCGATGGCCCGGCCGCCCCCCATGAGCACCTCTGCGCCGCGATCGCGGGCATCTGCGACGTGTCGGTCCATCTTGGCGGCCGTGGCCTCGTTGTTGAGGGGGCCCATGTTGGTGTGCTCGTCGAATGGATCACCCAGTTTCACCACATCGGCCGCCTTGATCGAGGCCTCGACGAACTCGTCGTGGACTTCGTCGAGCACGATCAGTCGCTCTGTGGCGACGCACACCTGGCCGGCGTTGTAGTAGGCGCCGTAAACGGCTGCCTCCGCAGCTTTGACGATGTCGGCGTCTTCGGTGACGATCGTCGGGCCGTTGCCCGACATCTCCATGATCGACCGCTTGAGCCCCATCTGTGAGACGATCCGGGCGCCGGTAGGGGACGAGCCGGTGAATCCGATCGCGTCGATGCCCTGGTGGGTGACGAGGGCCTCACCGATGTCTCCGGCGCCGGGGATGATGGATATTGCCCCCTTGGGCACACCGGCCTCTTCGAAGACCTGCGCCATCTCCAGCAGGGCCCAGGAAGTGAACTCCGGCGGTTTCACGATCAGAGCGTTGCCCGTGGCCAGGCCCGGGCCCACGTATTCCATCGGGATCATGACCGGGAAGTTCCATGGTGTGATTGCGGCCCAAACCCCGACCGGGCGATGGACGGTGAACATGCGGCGATTACGTTCGGTCGTCGGGATGTACTCGCCGGAGAGCCTCTTGACGTCTTCCGCTGCGATCTGGAAGTAGTCACCCGACTCTTCGATGTCGTCGATCGACTCGGCTTGGAGAGGTTTGCCCTGCTCGAGGGTGAGTATCCGGGCCACCTCATCGACCCTGGGCTGCCAGAGGTCGTATATGCGAAGGCACATGTCTGCGCGCTCGAACGCAGTCCAGTGACGCATCTCCTCGGTGGCCTCGCGGGCCGCCGCGACCGCCCTGTCGATGTCCTGCTGTGATGCCTTGGGGACGCTGTAGATGTGCTCTCCGGTGACAGGCGAGCTGATCTCGTAATGGTCGTCTCCGGTGCCCTCGGTCCATTCTCCGGCTATGAGCAGCTTGAGGTCTCGTGCCATTCGCAGGAAGTTACTCCGCTCTCGACTTCAGCGAACTCCCTCGGCCTTTCGGGCGATGCTCGGATTATCCTGATCCGGTCCATACCTACCGCCCACCGGCACTTGGGACTCCTGGAGCACCTCAAACCGGAGCGGTCCGAGAGGAGTGAGATCTGATGAGCCTCCAGGGAGCCAAGACAGCGGAGTGGTTCGATCGGGCCTACGCCGCGCTGATAAACGGCGTTTCCAGCCAGTTCCGATATTGGGGCGACGACGACACCATCGTCATAGACCACGGCGAGGCTGGCCATGTCATCGACATGGACGGGAAACGCTACATCGACTACCAGCTCGGTTTCGGGCCGATCATTCTGGGCCATGGTGAGCCGTCGGTCGTGGCGGCCGTAGTCGACGCAGCCTCGGCCGGGCCCAGCTTCGCCATGACCCAGCGACGTGAGATCGAGGCGGCCGAGAAGGTCAGGGAAGCGCTGTCCTGGGCGGAGGGCATGCGATTCACAAATACCGGCACAGAGGCCACGATGCACGCCATCAGACTGGCCAGGGGCGTCACGGGTCGTGACATCGTCATCAAGTTCGAAGGTCAGTACCACGGCGTACACGACTACGTCATGTTCTCGACGGCGGGGGCTCCTCCTGAAGGGCTTGGTTCCCGCTTTCGACCGGTTCCCTGGCAGTCGAGCTCGGGGATACCCGATAGCATTCGCACCTACATCCGGACTCTTCCCTACAACGATCTCGAGTTGGTGCAGAAGGTGTTTCGCAACGAAGGCAATCGGATAGCTGCCGTGATCGTGGAGCCCACTTTGGGCAACGCCTTCGGCTTCATGCCGGTCGACGGTTTCCTGGAAGGGCTCAGAGACCTATGTGACGAGTCCGGCGCTGCACTGATCTTCGACGAGGTGAAGACGGGTTTCCGGATCGCGACCGGCGGTGCGGCCGAGTACTTCGGTGTGGTGCCGGACATCGGCACCTACGCCAAGGCCCTCGGAAACGGCTTTCCCGTGGCGGCCATCGCCACCAGGGGCGAGATGGTCGAGGGCTGGCGAAAGGGTGGTATCGCGCAGGCGGGCACCTATTCCGGCAATGGGGTGGCCGCCGCAGCCGCCAAGGCCACCGTCGAGCAGCTACTCACAGGAGAGCCTCTGGCCAGGGTGGAGAAGGTGGGCCGGTCGCTCATGGAGGGTATCGATCGCGTTCTGTCGGATGTGAGCCTGGAAGGGATGGCCACCGGTCATCCGGCGATGTTCTCGATCTATTTCGGCGAGGGCACCCCCAAGGAGTTCCGCGACACCAAGGGCCACGACTCCGAGTTGTACGAGGATGTCATCTTCCGGATGATCGGCAAGGGAGTCATGCCCTGTCCAGACGCCCTCGAACCCTGGTTCGTCTGTGCGGCGCACACCGATGAGGACGTCGCCAAGACTCTCGAGGTGTTCCAGGAGTCGGTGAGCGAGGCGCGGGACGGGTCGACCAAGTGATTCGCGTCGCGATTTCTGGCGCGGGCGGGAAGCTGGCCGGGCCGATAATTGCCGGGCTGGCCGCCGCGGACGATCTCGAACTGGCCGCCCTCTACAACCCCAATCGAGCGGGGTCCGTAGTCGAGGGGATAGCGGTGACGGCCGACCAATCGGAAGTTCAGGCCGACGTCGTCATCGAGACCGTCAACGCCGACTCGGTTTTCGACAACCTCCCCGGCTGGCGCGACGGCGGCATGGCAGCCGTGGTGGGCACTTCGGGATTCACACCGGAGCGTCTCGACCGGCTGAGAGATCTCTGGGGCTCCGGCACTCCGTGCCTCGTGGTCCCCAACTTCTCGATCGGAGCCGTGCTGATGATGCGATTCGCCGCGGAGGCTGCTCCCCACTTCGAGGCAGTAGAGGTGATCGAGCGGCATCACGCCACCAAACCCGACGCACCCTCGGGCACCTCGCTAGCCACCGCCATGGGTTTGAGCGAGTCGGGCGGGGTCTCATCGGAGGGCTCCGAGGAGCTGGTCGAAGGAGCGCGCGGGGCGATCGTCAAAGGGGTGAGGGTCCATTCCCTCCGCCTGCCAGGAGTGATCGCCCAGCAAGAGGTGGCATTGTCGAACAAGGGAGAAGTGCTGTCGATAGAGCACCTGTCGACAAGCTACGAATCGTTTGCCGCCGGCGCTCTGCTTGCCGCTCGTAAGGTCCAATCCCTCGACGGAGGGGTCCATCTCGGGCTCGACTCGGTCCTGCAATAGGCTCGCATCATGGCCAAGATCCATGGTGGGCAGATCATCGCAAGGGCGCTTCGCAACGAAGGCGTCGACGCGGTCTTCACCCTCACCGGCGGGCATATCGTCCCGATTCTCGATGGTTGTGTTCACGAGGGAATCCGGGTCGTCGACGTCCGTCACGAGCAGGCGGCGGCTCACGCCGCCGAGGCCTACACACGTCTGACCGGTCGGCTCGGTGTGGCTGTGGTCACGGCCGGCCCGGGTGTCACCGGGACCGTCACCGGGGTCGCCACCGCCTTCCATGCTTCAACGCCGATGCTGGTCATCGGTGGTCGTCACATGATCCGTCAGGAGCTCAAGGGTGGTCTCCAGGAGATGGATCACCCCCGGATATTCGAGTCGATCACCAAGTGGGCTGTCACTGCCTGGCAGGTCGACCGGCTGGCCGACTACGTTGCGACGGCGGCACGCCATGCGTTCGAAGGCAGGGGAGGTCCGGTCTTCATCGACATTCCGATGGATGTCCAGTTCGACATGGTTGAGGAGACGGCCATCCGCTTTCCCGAGTCCTACAGGGCGAACACAGGTCTCGGGGCGGATTCGGAGACCATCGACCGGATCGTGGAGGTGCTCGCAGGCGCCGAGCGGGTGATGATCTTCGCCGGAACCGGGGCCCGAGCCGGTATCGAGAACAGACTCGACGATCTTGCCAACCTGCTCAAGGCCCCGACCTTCGTCAACAGCCGGGCTCGTGGGTCTTTGTCGCACGGACATAGGCTCCTAGGCAACTTCATGCGATCCCGGGCGATGGCAGAGGCCGATGTCGTGGTTGCACTCGGTGTCGACTGGGACTTCAGGACGGGATACGGCGAGAAGATCTCCAGGGAAGCCACGGTCATCCAGGTGGATGCGGATGCCGCCAAGATCGGTTGGAACCGTCCCGCACACATCGGAGTTCGAGCAGATCCCATGGATGTCGTCTCACAGTTGGTGGAACGCGGAGAACTGCGCCGGGAGGAGATGCCGGTTTGGACCAAGGACATCATGGGGGCCGAGGAAGAAAAGGCCGAGGCGGCCCGGGCCGAGGCCGACGACGACTCCTCTCCGGTGATGCCCCAGCGGTTCGCCCGGGAGGTAAGCGAGTTCTTCGGCACCGACTCCATAGTTGCCGTCGACGGTGGCGACATCGTCTCCACCACCGCCCGATGGCTCCGAATCTCGTCACCGGGCCACGTTCTCGACGCCGGGCCGTTCGGGACGCTGGGCGTGGGAGCACCGTACGCCATCGCCGCCAAGACGGTCTTCCCCGAGAAGCTCGTCGGGGTCGTTTTCGGAGACGGCGGATTCGGATTCAACGCCATGGAGTACGACTCCATGATTCGTCACGACCTGCCGGTGATCGGTGTGATCGGCAATGACGGCGTCTGGTCGAACATAAAGACGTTCCATCGCATGGCCTATCCCGACCGGCTGGTGGCGACCGATCTGGGGATCCGGCCATATCAAGAGATGGTGAAGGGTCTCGGTGGCTACGGCGAGTTCGTCGAGGACCCGGCCGAGATCAGACCGGCATTGGACCGGGCGGTGGAATCAGGGCTCCCGGCCCTGATCAACGTCCACATCGCCGAGACGACGCGGATGTCTTCCAACTACTCGCAGTAGGGCGGCGACCCGGGATCTGCTCCCAGGGCCGCCCCTCTGATTTGCCTGGGCGATTACCTGCTCGACCCCCAAGCGGCGGTGTCTCCCGACTCGAAGCCGTCGGTGAAGATCTCCATGTCGGCGATCCCCTGGGTCAAGGAGTTTCGAAGGTAAACGGTCCCATCACTGGGTCGGAACAATCCGGGAGTGTCGATACCGTCGTTGTCCCAGTCCCCGCCAAAGACCGAGTCATTGGGATCACCCCAGATGAAGTCGACATCGGCAGCACCGGTTGTCAGCGTGGTCCGTCCATAGACCCGTCCGGTCGAGGTTCGGTGAAGTGCGACCTCACTCTTCCCGTCACCATCCCAGTCGCCGGCGAAGGGGCGATCGCCCACGTCGCCGAACAGGAAGCTGAAATCGGCTGCGCCGAGGCCTTCGTTCTTCGATCCGAGCTCGTTGATTATGTAGAAGCGGGCCTCACTCGGTCGGTAGAGGCTCACCGTGTCATCACCGTCACCGTCCCAGTCGCCAATGACCGGCACATCGCCGGGGTTGCCGAAGAAGAACTCGATGTCGGCCACGCCGGAGGTGTTGGAATTCCGAAGGTAGACCTTGCCATCCGAGGCACGGTGCAGTCCGGGAGTGACCACGCCGTCGCCGTCCCAATCTCCGAGGAACGGTGTGTCGGCCGGGTCGCCGAAGTAGAACGGCGCAATGGACTCGCCCGAGAGCTGGCCACGCACCGCGCCCGACGGGAAGAGGTCCGTGTGCACGTTGACGTAGTAACCGGCCGGGTTGGCCAGGATTGCGTCGACCTGGCTTCTGGTCGACGTCACGCATCCTTCTGCGCCTTCATTGGGCCAATCGAGATTGACGACAACCGGCCCGTTCACACCTGCTGCGCCCTGGTGGATGTGCGCCGCAGCCACAGTGCCCTTCACATTCTCCAGGTTCATGCTGAAGCAAACTCCGCCGGTGAGCTCGTTGAAGGCAAGGATCGCCAAGCCGGAGGCGCCCAGGTCTCCAGATCCCTCCGGGACCTCCTTCGCGCCGGCCAATTCGGCTGTGACTGCTTCCTGGATGTGCCAGAGCCCGGTGTCTTGGTCCACCGTGCCGACAGGGTCTACTGGCAAATGACCTGCTCCCATCGCCAATGGTGTCATGGCTATCACCATTGCAACGGTGACGGCTGTGACGAACGCCGCCTTCCGCGTACGTGCACGCATCGAAATCCTCCAATCGCCGTGACCCAGTGGTCACTCTGAGCTGAGCGCTCCCACGAGACCGGTGTCTCATGACGCGATCACGACCCTACAGATCGCCCGGTGCTACCGGTTGGGCTCGGATGGGCTGGGCTCAGTCGGCTAAGGGTCGATCATGACCTGGGCGCCCAGTCCTCCAACAGACCGTTCGGGTGGAAGTAGTCGCCGGAGCTGATCTCTCGCTCGGCGACTGTCGCCCCGCTGTCCAACGACACGACTCTCAGCAACGTCCTCTCTTCTCGATACTCCGTGCAAACCAAATGCGCACCGTCCGTGATGAGTTGACAGCCCCCGCTGTGCACAGCGAAGGGGCCCTGGGTGGTGACACTGCCTCCGGGACCGATGCCGAGCACGTATATCTCGTCCTCCCACGGCTGTTCCGAGAGAGTATTGACTCCCAAGATCATCCCACCATCACTGCGGACGTACTGCATGTCGAGATCTGGTGCGTCTATCTTCGACCAGTTTTCGAGGTCGACGACTGTCAGACCAAGGTGCTCGCTGCTGTCCACGAGCTGTCCGTTCTCTGAGACTTCGATGGTGATGCGGTTCCCGCTGATGAAGAGATGGCGCCCGTCTGCCGAGAGCGCGGCACTGCTACGGGTGCCGAGTGACGGGCCTTTCGCCACTGCCGTCGGGAACCAGTTGCCGACGAGTCGCTCCCACCAGGTAGCCGTCTCGATGGTGTGATTGTGGATCGTTCCTTCGATCAGGTCGACCTCGATGATCTCCAGATCATCGGCATGCACCACGAATAGTCGATCCTCTCGCCAGGCGACCCCGGGTAAGTCCATGTCAGGGATCTCGTAGCCGCCATCGAACACGCCACTGTCAGGGTTGGTTCGCACTATCTCTCCCACCGATATCTCGGTCGTACTGCCAAGGCCGGGGTCGTAGATGAGTACTCCGTAGACATCTCCTGAGGCCGATGAGACCAGCGCCGCGATCCGGTCACCGGAGACGATGTGCAACTCATCCCACGGCCATCGGTCTCGAGGCCACGCCGCCAGGGTCTCTGTCTTCCCAGACTTCAGGTCGGATGCAGTGAGAGCACCGCTCTGGCTGTCGTACATGTACAGAGTGTCTTTGTGAAACACGCTCCCGCCGAACGCCCCCAACTCGAGATCAGCCAGCCGGCGCCAGGTCTGAACGTCGACAGTGCGTGCGGCAACGATGCTCTCGCTAGGCGCGTCCCATTCGAAGTTGACCACGAAGGCCCCATCCCCGGACACGAGGTTCCATGAGTCGACGGGGTGTTGAATCGGATCCAATCCGGGCACCGGCTCCAGCGTCAGAGGATCGAGTCTGACGAGTTGGCCACCGATGGACTGCGGAGCGGTGATGGTGCTCCCGCCAGCAGGAGCGGTCGAGGACGTGATGGAAGATGTCGTGGATGAGACCCTGGTGTCAGACACCACAGGAGCAGCGCTGCACCCGACTATCACCAGCAGCGCCGCGAGCGTGATCCGCCGCATGAGTCAATCTACGTCGGCAAAGGATCAGAAGTTCCCGGAAGTCGAAGCGATTCTCCTGCCTGACGCCCGGCCACGACGATTCCCGCATCCCATCCTGGCGCACGGCCTCCTTCTGGAGCGGTCACGGAATTCATCTCCACCCCGGCCCGCGTCAGCAGCCAAGAGATGACCGAGTTGGAGTTCCACATCTCACCGACATCTGCCTCGTCACGACCCCAGACCAGTTTCGGCACCTTCTTGGTCAAGTCGAGGACACGACGTGACACGTCCTCGTCCCGGCTGACGGGCTGCGGTCCCCCGAAGGCTTCATCGGCGTCGGGCAGGTTGCCGTCGGGCCAGCACCGAACCTCGTAGCGAAAGATTCGAGTGAAGGAAAGCCAGCTGGCGAAAACCGGGGCAACTACCACAACGCCCCGCTCGGCTGGGTTCCCCGCCGGCGAGGGCCACATCGTCTCGACGATGAAGCGCCTCTCAGGAAGCCGCACCTGGAGCGCGGTGTGATAGAGATCCACTGCGGACCGGCTTCTGCGACGGGACTCGATTGCCTCATAGATGCGGCCGTTGGTCCTCACGAAGCCGGATCCACCGGCACCGAGCGGGATCCAGTAGAGATATATCCCAGTGTCCACACTGTCCATGGTGGCGGGATCATAGGAGCAAGGGAGGGACCGACTACGGCGATTCTGCGGAATGACGGGCTCCTCTGAAAGACATCGCAAAAGGGCCTTGTTTTATCTTATACAGTGTGTAGTCTCGAACACATGTTCGTGTCACAGGTTGATGACGGACTCTTGGCAGGAGTGTTCCACACTGGACAGACCGATGGGTCGGCTGCCGGAGAGGTTCATCTACTACCCGCCGACCTGGAGACCATTCCTCCGGGCCCGTTCCTCGGGTCGATCCTCTCGGTTGTGGATCCGGGAAGCCTGGTCGGTCGGGACGTGGTTCGGTACGTGCAGGCCCAGGCCAGGCTGGTCTCCCACCATCAGGCGTCGTATTACATCGGGATCACAGAATTGGCCCGCGCCACCCACGCCACCACCACGGAGAGAGACACGGTGCCCAACGAGTTCGCCTCGGACGAGCTGGCTGCTGCCGTTGCCAAGACCCGGAGGGCTGCGGAGGCAGACGTCGACCTTGCTTTGGATTTGAGATACCGGCTACCCAGTGTGTGGAAGGCTCTCGAGGCCGGGAAGATAGACCTGGCCAAGGCCAGAGTCTTCTCCCAGGAACTGGTCACGCTCCATACCAGACACATTCCCGTCGTCGTCGATTCGCTAGTCGACTCCGCAGCCGACTTGACCACCGGCCAACTTCGCACCCGACTGAAGAAGGCCGTACTTGAAGCCGACCTCGAAGCAGCGCAAATCCAATATGAGTTGGGGTTGGGAGACCGAAAACTGGTTGTCTACCCCAACCCGGACCACACCGCCAGCATGGCGCTGGCGTCGGTCGACCCGCTCGAAGCCGTCGCCGCCGGCAACCACGTACATCACGTAGCACTCGAGCTGAAGCGGCTTCCCGGTGAGAGCAGAACCATTGACCAGCTCAAAGCCGACGTAGCCATCGACCTGCTGCAGGGAAAGACCACGCACGTCAGCGACGGCACCTCCATCCAGCCCAATAGGGTCGTCGTTCGGTCCACCAGTGACTCACCGACTGGGCACATCACCGGCTACGGACCCGTCCTGACCACCACAACAGCTTCTGAAACACCACCTGCCGAAAAAGACGACCGAGTCGGCGACTGCCATCACACAGAAGCCAGGAAACCCACCAAGACCCAGATCCAACACATCGTGGGCCGTTACCCCAGCTGCATCCACCCCGGATGTCGCATGCCCGCCAACCAGTGCGATATCGATCATCGTCGACCCTGGCACAACGGTGGCAAAACCAGCTGCGCCAATCTCGCCCCACTCTGCCGGCATCACCACAGGTGCAAAGATCAGGGCGGTTGGCGGCTCCAGCGAAACCCGGACGACAGCCATACGTGGACCAGCCCCCTCGGGCACACCTACACCACCGAAAGGCCCCCGTAGCCGGCCCAAGGAAACTTGGAGAGGCCCGTTAGTCGATCCGGTTAATCGATCCCATTATTCGATGAGGTCTCCGGGGAAGTCGGGGACGTCCACCGCATACCGCTCGAGGAGCTCCAGTGGGACGATCTGGTTTGCTAGCTCATGTGTGGCAGCAAGAACCACCGGTGCGGCTGCTCCATCGTGGTGTGCTTTCAGCCAGTTGCGTGCCGTCACACACCACCGATCTCCCGGCTGCAAACCTGGGAATTGATACATGGGCATCGGTGTCATCAGGTCGTTGCCTATCTCCTTCTGATGATCGAGAAACTCGGCGGTGACCACCGCGCAGATCGTGTGACTGCCAAGGTCTTCGGGCGACGTCGCGCAAGAGCCGTCACGGAACCAGCCAGTGACAGGATCCAGACTGCACGGCTCCAGCTCATCTCCAAGCACGTTCTTCTCCGGCATCGATCCTCCTCCGGGCTACATCAAAACACGAGCACGGTCAAGAGCCCCACCGACAGGCAATAGACCGCAAATGGTATGAGCCCGGTGCGTCGCAAAGCTGCCAGAAGCCAGGCTATGGCCAGATATCCGGACACGGCGGCGACCAGGAGCCCTACGAGTAATTCCACCTGGAGCCCGGCTCCCATCACGTCGGGTAGTTGGGTCAGACCAGCGCCTGCTATGGCTGGAATGCCGAGGAGGAAGCTGAATCGAGCCGCCTCCACGGGTTGAAACCCTCTGCCATTGCCTGCAGAGATCGTTATCCCCGATCTGGAAATGCCCGGAATCAGGGCAAACGCCTGTGCGACGCCTACCACCACCGCGTCCGGAACGCGACCATCGGCCAGCGATCTCACTCCCTGTGCCAGCCGCTGTCCGATGAGGAGGATGACACCGGTCGTCATCAGGGTCCACCCGACGTTGGAAACCGTCTCCTGGAACCGCTCCAGTGTGGGCTCGAGAGGGAGGCCGATGATGGCGGGGACGGTCCCCACTGCGACGAGGAGCATTATCCGTCGGCCCTCCGCATCGGACCTGAATCGGAGGACTTTCATGACGTCAGATCGGAAATAGACGAGGACGGCGATGAGGGTGCCGAGGTGGAGCACGGCCGAGACCTCGAGGCTCGGGGGGGAGATGTCCATTCCGGCACGCTCCAGGAACGCAGGAACCACCACCAGGTGACCCGACGACGATATGGGCAGAAACTCGGTGAGACCCTGGACGAGGCCCCAGATGATCGCAGGGAGCACGAGGGCACGCTAGCCAGGCATGTGTTGGTTATGGGTGGGCGAGCTCGACCGCATACAAGTCGTATACGAATGGGAGGTCATGCTGAGCTGGAGGGGGAAGCACCCAAATCCT
Organism: bacterium; assembly: GCA_024638655.1. Lineage (GTDB taxonomy): Bacteria > Actinomycetota > Acidimicrobiia > Spongiisociales > ZC4RG35 > Ww567. Next base: position 63,253 of record JAHEJW010000009.1, read on the forward strand.
TCAATCGGTGGCGACGAGAACACTCACCCTGCCGGCTATGGCAGCCAGCGCAACTCGAGGCGCCAGATCCGATGGGACGGCGACTCCGCCGAGCGACGACGTCAGACCGTCGGAGTCGCCGGTCGAGCTGATCACCCCATCGATCAAATCACCGTCGTCGAGCAGGGCGATCTTCACTCGATCGCCGGTAAGGGCGCCTTGGGGCACGTCCATCGACACGATCAGCCATCCCCGGGGCATGACCGATGACTCGTCTCCGGTGTGGGCGGCGAGGACCGGAGCGCCCGCCGGGATCGCAGCGAGGGCATGTGCTCCCGCCTCGGGCGCCTCCAATAGCCCCTTGGGCAACGGGCGCAACTCGGTGTTGTGGGTGCCCAGTTGTTCTCCCGCCTCGATGTCGGTCGTGGCAAAGGGGTGATCGACCACAGGTTCGGGTTTGACCTCCATCCAGAGTGCGAAGAGAGAGAACGCGGCCACCGCTACCCATTTGGACCACGGCGGTCGGTCGAGCCAGATCATGGCCCGAAAGTACGGTCAGGCCGGCCGGGTTGGAAGAGGGGTGAGGCTCAGTCGTCCGAAGAGGTCTTCGCCGCCGTTTCAGCTTTTGGCTTCGACTCGCTCGTCGTCTTTGACTTCTTGTCGTCGGAAGAGGCCGACTTGGTGGCGCTGGCGGTCTTCGAATCGGTTGCGTAGAAGCCTGATCCCTTGAAGACGATCCCACTGGCGTGGAATCGCTTCTTCAAATCGCCGCCGCATTCCTTGTGCTTCTTCAGAGGCTTGTCGTTGAAGGACTGGAACACCTCGAGGTGCTCGCCGCACTTGTTGCAGACGTATTCGTAGGTTGGCATCGTCGGTTGACCGCTCTGGTGTGGAAGGAGTGATTGTAGAACCGTGCCGCGACCTCTTCCATTCCCCGCGGATCAATATCATCGGGTGAGATGACAACCACGCTCGCGATTCCTCTCGCCCTCGTCGCGGCGTATCTGGTGGGAAGCATTGATTTCGCCGTCGTGGTCGCCCGTATGCACGGCGTCGACATCCATGAAGTCGGTAGTGGGAATCCCGGCGCGTCGAATGTCCTGCGCACGCTGGGCAAGGTGCCGGCCGCGATGGTGTTCCTGGGTGACATGTTGAAGGGTGTGGTCGCCGCAGCCATGGGGATGATCGCCTCGGGCGTGGCTGACCCGCAGGTCCATTGGGCTTTTGCCGCGGGCCTCGCCGCAGTTCTGGGCCACTGCTATCCCGTCTTTCACAAGTTCAAAGGGGGAAAGGGCGTGGCGACCGCGGGTGGTCTGCTCTTGTTCACCCTTCCCCTGGTGGCGATCATCGACGTGGCGCTTTGGGCCCTCATGGCGAGACTCACGAAGACCGCGTCGGTCTCATCCCTGGTCGTAATGGCCGTGACCGTCCCGCTTGCGTTGTGGCAAGGAATCGGGTCGACGGCTCTGATGTGGCTCCTCCTCACGATCGCCCTTATCGTTTGGAGGCACAAGGCCAACATCAAACGCATGGTCAGAGGAGACGAGCAGAAAGTGACCACATGAGTATCGAAGTAGCAGTGATCCCCGCCGCTGGACGGGGGACCAGGATGCGGCCGGCCACGAGAGTCGTGCCCAAGGCTCTGCTCACCGTGGTCGACCGCCCGGCGATCCAATACTCGGTGGAAGAGGCGGCCCGGGCCGGCGCCAAGGAGGCGATCGTTGTCGTAGACCTGGATGCCGGACATCTGATCGCACAGCACTTCAAGCTCGGAGGTTCTCTGCCAGGTCTGGAGGACATCCGCGTTCGACCGGTGGTCCAGGAGGAGCCACTGGGTTTGGGTCACGCCGTCTATGAAGCTGCCGAGATGGTGGCGGATCGCCCGTTCTTCTGTCTCTTGTCGGACAACATCGTTCGCCCGGGCCAGGACGTGCTTCCCAGCCTCGCCGCCGGTAGTCGTGATGGCGAGACCTCTGTGATGTGTCTCCGGGAGCTGAGCGACGAGTTCCTTTCCAAATATGGTGTCGTGATCCCGGACTCCGAAGTCTCCGACGGCTACCTGGACCTCGCCGGCGCCGTAGAGAAGCCAGGGCCGGAGAAGGCTCCGTCGCGCTACGGACTGGTCGGGAGGTATCTCTTCACGCCCGACGTGTTCTCCATCCTGGAGAAGATCCCACCTGGTGTCGGTGGAGAAATACAGCTGACCGATGCCATCAACGAATTGGGCAGCCAGCGACGGCTGCGCGGCTACGTGGCCGAGACGAGCCTCCTCGACGTCGGCACGCCACCCGGGCTGCTCCATGCCTCAGTGGTCCTGGGTCGCAGCAGGTTCGAACCAGAGGTCTTCGAGGACTGATGCGACCTCTCCCCGAGATGCGTGCCGAAGTCCTCGGCGTCATGGGGCAACTGGACTCCGAGATCGTGGCCCTCGATGAGGCTTTGGGACGAGTTCTCGCAGAGCCGTTGGTGTCCCCGGAGAGCGTTCCCCACTTTGCCAACTCGGCAATGGATGGTTACGCCGTGCGCAGCGCAGACACGGCTCAGCCGGGAGCTCTCCTGGAGATCCTCTCCGAAGTCCCCGCGGGTCAGGTGTCTGGCTTGGCGGTGGGGGAGGGTCAGGCGATCAAGATCATGACGGGTGCTCCCATGCCCGAGGGAGCCGACGCAGTGATACGTGTCGAGGAGACAAAGGTCGAAGACGGGAGGGTGCGGATCGCGGCGTCGGTCCCGGCCGGCAACTCGGTGCGGCCCGTCGGCGGTGACATCAGCGAGGGTGAGACGGTGTTCGCCCCTGGTACTCGGCTCAGTGCCGTTCACATCGGTGTGCTCGCCACGGTTGGGGCGGTCAAGCCGGTGGTCTCCCGAATCCCCAAGGTGGCCGTCATGTCCACGGGTGATGAGCTCCAGCCTCCCGACGGGGGAGCCCTCGCCCCCGGGATGATCCGGGACTCGAATCGCCCGATGATCATGGCGATGCTCGCCGAGACCGGAGTGGACACGATTGACCTCGGCCGCATCTCGGACGACGCCGGCCAGCTTCGTGATTCACTCGGACGAGCTGCTTCCGACGCCGACTTGATCGTCACCTCGGGAGGAGTCTCGATGGGCGACTACGACGTGATCAAGCTCGTCCTGCGCGAAGAGTCAGAGGTCGGCTTCTTTCAGGTGGCGATGAAGCCCGGAAAACCGTTCGGCTTCGGACTATTCGAAGGGGTGCCGTTCTTTGGCCTTCCCGGGAACCCGGTGTCCGTCCTTGTCTCCTTCGAGCAGTTCGTCAGACCGGCGCTACTCCAGATGCAGGGGGCGACGGCGGTGCTCAGGCCGAGAACGACCGGGATTGCAGGCCAGCGGTTCGCTTCAGACCCTCTCAAAGAGGAGTTCGTCAGGGTTGCCTTCACCGGCTCCGACCCGCAGCTCGAGGTCAGACAGACCGGCGGACAGAGCTCGAACGTCCTTTCGGCGGCCGCCAAGGCCGATGCATTTGCGGTCATGCCGGTGGGGACAGAAGAGGTCAACCCGGGTGACCCGGTGATTCTGGAGTTGTTCCGGGCGTTGGAGACGAGACCGTTTCCATGAGTGACGACCAGGGTCTGACCCACCTGAACGAATCGGGAGAGGTGCACATGGTCGACGTCGCAGCCAAGGAGGCGACCAAGAGGACCGCAGTGGCCGAGGCTGTTGTGCAGATGGACGCCGACCTCGCCGGCCGCTTCCTGCAGGGTGACCTGCCCAAAGGCGATGCTGCCGCGGTTGTTCGGATCGCCGGCATCCTCGGTGCGAAGAAGACTCCCGAATTGGTGCCGCTCTGTCATCCGATTCGACTCGAGTCGGTCGAGATCCACATCGAGCCGGTTGGGCACGGGATCAGGATCACCGCTACCGTTTCTACCACTGACAAGACCGGTGTCGAGATGGAGGCCATGACCGCCGTCTCGACGGCAGCGATCGCGCTCTATGACATGGTCAAGAGCGTGGAGCGCGGAGTGACGATCGAGTCGGTCCGTCTTCTGCGAAAGACAGGGGGTAGGTCCGGCGAGTGGGTCAGGCCGGAGATCGTTGAATGAGAGGTGCCCATTTGGCTACTCTCAGCGTTGGTCGGAGTTAGCAAGAGGTATGGAAACACCCGTAATAGTCGGTTTGCTGGTAATAGCGGCTGTCTGGAGCTTCTATCTCCTCCCGGTCGTGTTCGGTGAGCGTCGTGACGGCCCGATCAACTCGACGGAAGAGTTCGACCGTTGGACGCACTCGATGGCATATGTGCAGAAGCAGAGCGCGGCGGACCTGGCCGCCAGCCATCGCGACGTAGTTCGCCAGCGGCGTCGCCGCACCATCTCGGTGCTCATTGCGCTTACGGCACTCGCGTTGTTCGGTGCGTGGTACCTCGATTCCCTGCCACTGATGTTGGCCGGGTTGTTCTTTGGATCCCTGATTGGCCTCTATCTGGTCGCCCTCGCCCAAATGAGGCAACGCCGAGAGCAGCGTCTCAAAGTCACCCACGTCTCCGAGCGGCCGAGCGACTGGGAAGAGCCCCAGATCAAAGTCATCGCTCATTGACCTTCGGCGCTGCCGACGACATCCGCTCTCTTCTCGATCACCGGTTCGCAGCACGGGAAAAGGCGATCACCGGGTCGAGAAAGGTGATCCGGGCCTCGGCCAACGGCATCAGGGCCCTCCACCGCGGAGAGTGGTCACGGTCGGATGATCTCATATCGGAAGCGAAACGAATCCTGGACGAGATCGTCGGCGCCCTCGACGAGCACCCCGAGCTGCTCCACGCCGGATTCGTCGCCGATGCCGCCAAGGAGTATGCCGAGGCGACCATCACCCGAGCGATCTTCCAACACGATGCGATCCCTGGCTTCGAGGACCTCGGGATCGACCCGGTTCCCTACCTGCACGGCCTTGGGGAGTCGGTCGGGGAGATGAGGAGGCGGATGCTCGACATGTTGCGGGACGAGAAACTGGAGGAGGCAAAGAGCCTCCTCCAGCATATGGACGACATCGTCGACGAGTTGGCCACCTTCGACTATCCGGACGGGATGACCGCCGGTCTCCGACGCACCACAGACGTCGCCCGCGCTCTGGTCGAGCGCTCCCGATCAGACCTCACCGCAACCGTGGTCCAAGAGCGGCTGCGCGAAGACCTCCGCGAAACCTGAGCGCCTGAACCCCCAGACGGGCTACCCGTTCGGCAGCCAAGCTCTCCAGGTGTCCTCGTGGTTGGAAACCCATTCGGCGGCCACGGCTGCCGGGTCCTCACCGTCGATCTCGACGGAAGGCAGCATCTCCAGCTGATCGTCGGTAGTGATGGTGAAGTTCTGGAGGAAGGTGAAGACGTCGGGTGCCTTTTCCTCGAGCAACCCCGAAGCGGCCTTGAAGAGCACATCTTCTGGATAGTCACAGTCCACCCCTCCGTCACCGGCAGCGGCGCTGGCTCCACATGCCTCCGAGTAGGGAGGCAGCTCGACGTTGACCAGGTCATACTTCGCGACTGCAGCGGTCGGTGTCCACCAGTAGAGGACGATCGGCTCGTTGGCGGCGAACCTGGCATCGACTTCGGCAACGGTTGCCGGCTCCGAGCCCGAGAAGACCACTTCGAAGGGGAGCCCCAAGTTCGAGATTATCTGCTCGTCGTACTGCGAATATGACGGGTCCGTGCCCAGGAAACGGCCCATGTCGCCGGTCTCGGCGGTGGAGAACAGTGCGGCCAACTCCGGATCGGCGAAACCTTCCCAGGTCGCCAGCTCAGGGTGATCGGCGATGACGTAGCTCGGCACGAACCAACCGATCTTGCCGACAGCTCCAAGCTCGCCGATGTTGACCACCGAACCTTCGTCGAAATATGCCGTCTCGGCGTCGGTCACACCGGAGGGCCAGATTTCGAGCACCGCGTCGAGTGTGCCGTCTGCCATGCCGGTGAACATGGCGTCGTTCTCGTTCACCTCGACGATCTCGACCGTGTTCCCCAGTTCGGACTCGATGATGTTCTTCGCAACCTCGGCGTTGAGGCGTGATGCGGTCCACGGGTTCACGATCAAAGTGATCTCTTCACCGCCACCAGCCTCTCCGCCACAGGCTGCAGCCAAGAGGGCGAGAGCCGTCAAGGCCAGAAGGAGTTTCTTCATAGGGTCATCTCCCAATTAGTCGATCGGGAATCGGTTTCCCCGGGCCCCGACTTCCCCCGGCCTCGATCGGCCGGAATCGGTAGATTACCCGTCATGGATCAGACCTGCCTCGAAGTCGCCGGTCTCTGGAAAGTCTTTGGTCAGAAGCCAGAACGGGCCCTCGAATTGGCAGAGAAGGGACAGACCAGGGCAGAGATCCTCGACGCGACCGGCTGCACGATCGCAGTGCGTGATGTCACGTTCGATGTGCTCCGAGGAGAGACGTTCGTCGTCATGGGTCTGTCAGGATCGGGCAAGTCGACTCTCATCCGCTGCATCGCCCAGCTGACCCCGGTCACGAGCGGTGGAGTCCAACTCGACGGGGAGGCTCTCACATCCATGAGCGAGGAAGACCTGCGACGGGTCCGTCGGGAGAAGATCTCCATGGTCTTTCAACATTTCGGCCTCCTTCCCCATCGGCGTGTGATCGACAACGTGTCGTATGGTCTCGAGGTCCAGGGGGTGGGAAAGGAGCTGCGTCGGGAGAGGGCTCTTGGTGTCCTCGATGTGGTTGGCCTCGAGGGCTGGGGCGACCACTACCCCCAGCAACTCTCGGGGGGCATGCAGCAGCGAGTCGGCCTCGCCCGTGCACTGGCGGTCGATCCCGAGCTGCTCTTCTTCGACGAGCCGTTCTCGGCGCTCGACCCGTTGATCCGGCGTGACATGCAGGACGAGCTGATCCGTCTCCAAAACGAGATGCAGCGCACCATCGTGTTCATAACTCATGACTTCGCCGAGGCGATAAAGCTGGGCGACCGTATCGCCATCATGAAAGATGGCGCATTGGATCAAATCGGCACCGCGGCCGAGCTCATCACAAAGCCTGCTACCAGCTACGTGAGAGAGTTCACCAAGGACATCCCCAAGGCAAAGGTGCTCACCGCAGGTGACGTGATGCATGCCGCCGATGGGGAGCAGCCCCGAGGTTCGGTTTCGCTGCTCGCCACGATCGACTCTCTCCTTCCCGACTTGCTCACCGATCCGAGGCCTTTGGCAGTAGTCGACGATCATGGGAGCCGGATGGGTGTCGTAGATCGTGAAGCGGTGGCTCGGGTTCTCGACTCGTGACGGCGGAGGCTCCTCCAGCCACCGGCCTGATCGATGCCAGAGGTCTCGCTCGCGTAGCCCCGTGGCTGGTCTTGATCGGCGGTGTCCTCGCCCTCCAACTGGCGTTCGGATCGAGAGTCGGCTTTCCCGCTGCCCTAGACACGTTCTTTTCCGACCCGGTCGATGCCATGGGGGCGTGGATAAGGAGCAACCGAAGGTCACACCCGGTGATGACCGGGTTCTTCACACCCCTCACCAATGCCATCGACGGTGTCATCTCGGGATTCGAGACCGTCCTGCTCTGGCTTCCCTGGTACTCGGTCGTCGCTGCCGCCTTTCTCGTCCCGGCACGGGTAAGGATGTGGCGGGCAGGTCTGATAGCTGCGGGTGCGCTCCTCTACACGGGCCTCATCGGGTTGTGGGAGCCCACCATGGAGACCCTTGCACTGATGTCGACTGCGGTGCTCATCGCAGTGGCCATTGGGGTGCCTTTGGGGGTCTGGGGCGCCCTGCGACCCCGGGTGGAGAAGGTGATGAGGCCGATCTTGGATGCGATGCAGACCATTCCGGCGTTCGTCTACTTCCTGCCGTTGCTGGGCTTCTTCGGGGTCGGCGCGGTCAACGCGGCGGTAGCGACCGTGATCTATGCCCTGGCCCCGGTCGTGAGACTGACGACGCTCGGCATCCGTCAGGTGCCGCCTCAAACCGTGGAGGCCTCGAAGGTATTCGGCTCCACCAGGGGCCAGATCCTCAGGAAGGTCCAGATCCCGATAGCCTTGCCGACCATCCTCACAGGTCTCACCCAGACCATCATGATGGCGCTCGGCATCGTCGTGCTGGCTGCGTTGATCGGAGCCGGCGGCCTGGGGGAGAACGTCTTCCAGAGCCTGTCGCAAAGGCGGACGGGCCGCGGTATCGCGGCGGGGCTCGCGATTGTGGCGGTGGCCATGGTCTTGGAGCGCATCTGGCGGAGCCTCGCGGTGCTCGACCCCATGCAGCGCACGCCGAGAAAATGGCGGCTCTATGGCCTGGCCGGGCTGTTTGCCGTCACACTCGCGGGTCGAATCATCGGTTCGGTCGACTTCCCCGATGTCTGGAACCTGACCCTGTTCGATCCCATCGATCAGGTGGTGGTCTGGGCGCGGGACAACCTGTCGTGGCTGACGCGGCCGGTGAACGACTTCCTCGTCGCTGGGATCATCGTGCCGGTCCGTGACTTCCTCACTGAGAGCGCGGCGTGGCCCATTCTGATATTCGTCACCGGATGGGCGATGTGGAAGGTAAAAGGCTGGCGTCTCGCGTGGTTCGGAGCTGCATCCGTAGCCATGATCGGGCTGATCGGTCTTTGGGAGCTTTCGATCAACACCCTCGTTCAGGTCGTCACCGCCACGTTGATCTCGGTGGCCATCGCGATACCCATCGGCATCTGGGCCGGTCGAAAACCGCGGATCGAGGCCGCAATGGGCCCGATTCTCGATGCGCTGCAGACGATTCCCTCACTCGTCTACATCATCCCGGTGGTGATCCTGTTCACGGTGGGTGTGGTCCCGGGAATCATCGCGTCGGTCCTGTATGCGATCGTTCCCGGCATCCGTATCACGGCTCTCGGTATTCGCCAGGTCCCGGAGGAGTCCGTGGAAGCCTCTCGGACGTTCGGGGCAACGCCGCGCCAAACCATGCTCGGGGTGCGAATCCCGCTCGCCGGTCCGACCATCATGACTGCCGTCAATCAGGTCATCATGATGGTCCTCGCGATGGTCATCATCGCCGGTTTCGTCGGTGGGGGAGGCCTCGGCTTCGAGACGATCCGAGCGCTGACCCGGAGCGATTTCGGCCTCGGTTTCGAGGTGGGTCTTGCCCTGGTCCTGATGGCGATGATTCTCGACCGGTATACCCAGGCCTGGGGTGATCGTCTTCAGCCGCCTTCGGCCGTGTGAGCCCTAATGGCACAGAAGGTCTACGACTTCGTCATCGTGGGTGGGGGCTCGGCCGGTAGCGCTCTAGCCCATCGCCTCTCCGCAGATCCCGGCAACGAGGTTCTCGTCCTGGAGGCAGGGCGCCCGGACTATCGATGGGACATCTTTGTTCACATGCCTGCGGCTCTGTCGTTCCCGATTGGGAGCCGGTTCTACGACTGGAAGTACGAGTCCGAACCCGAGCCCCACCTGAATGACAGGAGCATCTATCACGCCCGGGGAAAGGTCCTCGGCGGCTCGTCATCCATCAACGGGATGATCTTCCAACGGGGCAACCCGATGGACTACGAGCGATGGGCATCCGAGCTGGGAATGGAGACCTGGGACTACGCCCACTGCCTCCCATATTTCAAGAGGATGGAGACCTGTCTGGTGGGGTCAGACGATTGGCGTGGTGGCTCGGGGCCGCTCGTGCTGGAACGAGGGTCGGCAGCGAATCCTCTGTTCGAAGCATTTCTCGATGCAGCCAGTCAGGCCGGCCACCAGGTGACAGACGACGTCAACGGATACCGACAGGAGGGGTTCGCCCGATTCGACCGCAACATTCACGAGGGCCGGCGCCTGTCCGCTTCCCGCGCCTATCTCCACCCGGTGATGCATCGTCCGAATCTCGAGGTCGTGACCAGGGCTTTCGTCACTGAGATCACATTCGACGGCGATCGGGCGACAGGAGTGAACTACGTCGTGCGTGGCTCAGCGAGAAGTGCTCAAGCCGGGAGGGTCATCCTCTGTGGTGGGGCGTTCAACAGCCCTCAGTTGCTCCAGCTCTCCGGAGTCGGTGATGCCAAGCATCTCGAGTCGCTTGGCGTCGAGATGGTGCAACACTTGCCCGCGGTCGGAGAGGGTCTCGAAGACCATCTGGAGGTCTACGTCCAGCACGCTTCCCGACAGGCCGTATCGATCCAGCCCTGGATGGCGATGTGGCGCAGGCCTCTCGTATGGCTGATGTGGCTCTTCCGGTCAGGGCCCGGGGCGACCAACCACTTCGAGGCGGGCGGATTCGTGCGATCCAATCACGACGTGGCCTACCCCAACCTGATGCTCCACTTCCTCCCGATAGCCATCCGCTACGACGGTTCCTCGCCTGCATCTGGCCACGGATATCAGCTGCACATCGGGCCGATGTATTCCGATGCGAGAGGATCGGTCAAGATCAGATCCGTCGACCCGAGAGAGCATCCTTCGATCCGGTTCAACTATCTGTCAACAGATCAGGATCGTCGGGAGTGGGTGGAGGCGGTGCGTGTTGCCCGTGGCATCTTGAGCCAGCCTGCTTTCGAGCCGTTCGACGGTGGCGAGCTGTCGCCGGGCACGGAGGTGAAGGGCGATAGCGAAGTCCTCGATTGGGTCGCCGGCGATGCCGAGACCGCCCTGCACCCGTCGTGCACCTGCCGAATGGGCACCGGTGAGGACTCGGTCGTCGACCCGATGACGATGCAGGTCCATGGGCTGGAGGGTCTGCACGTAGTCGATGCGTCGGTGATGCCCCACATCACCAACGGCAATATCTATGCGCCCGTGATGATGATCGCTGAGAAGGCGGCGGACATGATCCTGGGTGAAACCCCTCTCGAGCCCGACCCGGCACCCTGGTACCGGCACGGAGTCGCCTGAGCCGACGTGGCCAATCCCTTTGGCCCCGGTACAATCCTCGAATCCCCCCAGGGGCTGTAGCTCAGCTCGGCAGAGCACCTCGTTCGCAACGAGGGGGTCACGGGTTCAAATCCCGTCAGCTCCACCAAACACCCTGGTCAGAGCGATGTCAGTGTGTCGATGGTCGGGACGGTGCCGTTGTGGGCGAAGGCCCGAATTCCTCTCGACAGGGTGGGTGTCCTCCATAGCCACCTGCCTACCGTGGCCGCTCTGACATGGGCGACTGTGGCATGGCTGCTGATTGTCGATTCGGTATCGACACATCGTCGGCGAACGCCGGGTAGACGTTCCTCGCGACCAGCGCGAAGCCGGGCCATTCGGCGATGTCCCAAGCCAACGGGGTTTCTTATACCCCAGCCGTCCCGGTCGCTCTGCACAACGAGCGCATTCTGTGCTCGACCAGGCTGCACTCCAGCAAGGTGGGCTCGGCAGCCAAGAATCCATATCGACGACACATCTTTCGTTGCGTTGACATGATGAAGATCCTCGCTCGAGCCTGTGGGCACTCAAACCTCAGTGAATTTGCGCTCAGTGACCTGGTCACTCCGAGCCGCGAGATGGCTGATTGACTCGGATTGGTTTGGAGCGGACAACTGACGAAGCTTCGGCAAATCCTTGGAGCAACGGTTGCTGGCAGTCAGTTTGGTCCTGGAGTGTGGTGCGTCGGTAGCGGATGCGGCGCGGCCATGTGGGGCTGGCCGGAGTGAGGGGATTCGGGGATCTTGAAGGGCATGCCCTCCAGATGGTCCACGGCTATCCGCTCTGGTCCGGTGCCTAGTAATCTGGGTTGGGGAGGTGAGGAGGAAGGATCGGACATGGCCGAGTCGAAGAAGAAGTGGTTCGGTTTGGCGGCGTTGGGGGCGGCATTAGCCGGGATCGTTACTCGGATGCGAAGGCGGGGAGCGAGCAAGGATACCGAACCACCCGCGGAGTCAACTCCGGCTGATAGCACTTAAACAGACCGGCCGCTGCCCTGGAATGGGCTATCGGTCCCCTCCTAAATCCTGTCCGGTCGTCCCCCGTAATCAAATACTCAGGTCCCATCGGCGACCCTGGGCAAGGTCAAGCCAATGCCGCGGACCAGGCGCGCACCCTACGCCCCGGATCTGGGATCGTTCGAACGCCTGACCCCGACCATTCCGGAAGAGTTGCCACCGGATCCCACGTGTTGTGGTTGGAGACCGTGCCCTGGACAAGCACCAGCGGCGGCCCCTGCCCGGTCATCCAGTAGGCGATGGTCGTGCCATCTTCAGACGCGACCGTTGCCGGGCTCGTCGACATCATGAGCATTACCGTCCGGAAGCTTCGACGTGATGCTTCACGGACGAGTTGGTAGTTCTCCCCGTCTTCCGCGTCAAGCAGCCTTCCCAGCCGGTCGGGCCAACGATCTCCGTGCGATAATCTCGCATGGAGATTCCGGCACTGCTGACGGCGTTCGTCTTCGGCTTTGGTGCGTCGAGGACTGGACTGGCCCCACTCGTCGGCTACCTGACAGCCGGATACGTGCTGAGCCTTCTCGGATTCGAGAGCAGCCAATTACTGGATGGGGTGGCGGATCTCGGGATTCTCCTCCTGCTGTTTGCGATCGGACTGAAGCTCCGCCCCCGTACGTTCACCCACGCATACGTGTGGGGCACGGCGGCGGTCTTTGCCGTTGTCGGCACGCTGCTCCCGCTCGCCGCAGTCCTCTCAATCCGTGCAACGGGGTCGAATATCGCTAGCCTCGACCTCCGGTCCGCACTGATTATCGGGCTTGCTCTTTCGTTCTCGAGCACCGTCTTCGCGGTCAAGGCGCTCGAGCAGACGAACGAGACTGAGTCCGTCGGCGGTCGGATTGCCATCGGAATCCTGATTCTGCAGGACCTCCTGGCGGTGATCCTTCTCGCCATGTTCTCCGACACCCGGCCGTCGTGGTTCGCGCTACTGGTCATTCCGGGCTTCTTCGTGGCAAGGCCCATTTTCGAATGGGTCCTCGACCGAACCGGTCACGGCGAGCTCCTAGTCCTTCTCGGTTTCACATTGGCGGTCGGCGTGGGTGCGGCCTCGTTCGAACTTGTCGGCTTGAAAGCGGACCTCGGGGCGCTTACAGCCGGGCTCGCCTTGGCGAGCCATCCCCGTGCTGTAGAGATGTCGGAACGACTGCTGGGGATCAAGGACCTTCTCCTGGTCGGCTTCTTCCTCTCGGTCGGTCTCACCGGGGTGCCGACTCCGGAAGCTCTGGTGGTAGCTCTTATTGTGGTTCTTCTTCTCCCGACGAGAAGCTTCGCCCTGTTGTGGCTGCTGACTAGATACCGGCTCCGAGGCCGGACCGCTCTTCACACTTCCCTGACCCTCTCCGCCTACAGCGAGTTCGGCTTGGTCGTGACCGTCTCGGCGGTAGCGAGTGGTGCACTTGCGGAGAGCTGGGTTCAGACCATGGGCGTAGCGGTTGCAGCCTCGTTCATCGCGGCGTCGGCCGCGAACAAACTGCGGTATCGGCTCTACGACCAGTGGTATCCACGACTCAAACCCCTCGAAAGACACCCGATCACGGCCGAAGACGCGGTTCTCGACTTCGAATGGGCTCGGATTGTGGTGTTCGGCATGGGCCGGGTCGGCACAGGTGCCTACGACGAGCTGGTCAAGCATCGCCGGGGCCGAGTGCTCGGGGTTGACCGCGAAGCCGAACTCGTCTCGAAACATGACGCAGCCGGTCGTGTGGTCATCCGTGGAGACGCCGTCGATCGCGGCTTTTGGGAGCGTGCCCGGCTCCACCCTGAGATCGAGTTGGTCGTGGCCGCGATGAACAGTCATGAAGCGAATCTCGAATGCGTCCGCCGGATCCGAGAGTTCCTGCCTACGGCCTCAATCGCCGCGGTCGCCGTGTTCCGAGACCAGGTTGCCGATTTGCACGAAGCAGGTGTTGATGTGGCCCGCAATCTCTACGAGGAAGCGGGACAGGCGTTGGCGGACGACGCGGTCACCCTACTGATGTCGGATGACTCGCCCGGCCCCTGAGGCGCCAGGACAATGGGGTCTCCGGGCAGACGGACGTCGATGGCGACATGACTTCAAGTCGAGACCTTCGATGACGTTGCGAACTCATCCAAATCCACCGTCACGGCCTCGTATGAGAAGCATGACAACCGGTCGTTTCGAGTCTCCCGATCCTTTCGGTAAGCCGGTCAAATAGGGCAGCACCGCTCAATCGAAGAAGACTCCGTTGCGCGTCCGTCGCGCGCAACACAGGAGTTCATTTGGGCAGCCGTAGCCTCTGACGGTCCGACTGGGCTGCCAACTTTTCGACATTGTGTCGGATCGATTCCAACTCGCTGTCGACACGCCGCATTTCTAGCGTCGCCACGATGCCACCCATGCATGTCGCCGCGCTCTCATGCATCTGACGGGTCTCTCCTTTGCGTACCCGGCCGTATCGGCGAGTGATCGCGCCGAGATCCTCGAGCCGCGGATAACTCCGGAGGGGATCGAGGTCTTCGTCCTATCGACGTGCTTGCGTGTTGAATTGGCTTGGTCGGGAGGGCCCGAACTGGCTCCGACCGTGCTCGAGCAACTGTACGGCTCGCGACCTCTCCCAGCGGCGAAGATGCGCACCGACCTCGATTCTTTTCATCACCTGGCACGTGTGGCCGGTGGTCTGGAGTCGCCACGGATCGGCGAGGCCGAGGTGCTCTCACAGTTTCGTCAGGCGCTCGAGCACATGGCGTCCCGGGCAACAGCCAACAGCACTTTGGTGTCGGCCGTGAAAACCGCTCTCGGAGTCGCTCGTGCCGGGCGAAGGACACTCTCCGACCCTCATGACGGTTCGCTGGCAGCTGCTGCCGCCCGCATGGTGGCTTCTGCAGGGCAGGTGGTTGTCCTGGGAGGGGGCGCGATGGGACGGGCGATGGTCATGAATCTAGGTCCGTCGAAGGTCGCGGTGTACGCCCGTCATGCCACGCCGGTGGCCGGCGTGCCCAGTCGCCCGTGGGAGGACCTGCCCGGGGCTTTGGCGTCATGCCAGGCGGCGGTTTCCACCGTCCCCGGGCCGTTGCCTTTTCTAGGGAAGTTGGAGCGATCTGAGGAGGACCCACTGCTTCTGGTCGATCTGGGTATGCCCCCGGCAGTGGCGAAGCCCGAAGACACCGAGCGGGTGATATACCTGGGGGTGGACGATGTGGCGTCTTCGATGCCACCGACCTCGGAGCCTGAGGCTGAAGAGACCGTGGCCATCGAATCGGAAAAGGCGTGGGGGCGTCTGACCGTGTCTCAGGAGGCATGTTCGATCATCTCGTCGGTGGTCGACATCGTCGACAAGGCCGTCGACGATGAGGTGCGTCGCTTCGCCGGGCGATTCTCGGCTGCGCAAGAGCCCGAGCAAGTGCTTCGCCAGTTGGCCCACACCGTTGCCCGTCGCATCATCCACCCTTCGGTCTCGCTTCTCGGCTCGACACCACTGACGCCGGGGGAGTTGGACGTCCTGGCCAGGGCATTTGGGATCGATCGTGAATGAGATTCGCATCGCCACCAGACGGTCGGCGCTCGCCAAGGCGCAGGCAAGGAGAGTGGCCGATCTCGTATCCGAGGAGCACCCGCAGATGTCGATCCGCTTCGTGGAAGTCGTAACCGAAGGTGATCGCGACGTCACCAGTGACATCACCACCCTCACCGAGATCGGCGCATTCGTCACGTCGGTACAGCAGGCCGTCATCGATGGCCGGGCCGACATAGCTGTCCATTCCCTGAAAGACCTGCCGGTCTCTGGCGGGCACCAAAACCTCGTGCTGGCCGCATTCCCCGAGAGGGTCGCCCCGTTCGACGTACTTGTGGGTCGTAGCCTCGACGAGATGCCGCCCGGCTCGACAGTCGGAACCGGCAGCCCGCGTCGCTCAGCGCAGCTCGCGACGATTCGTCCTGACGTCAAGGCGGTCGGAATCCGGGGCAACGTCGACTCGAGAGTTCGCAGAGTCGCGGAAGGTGAGGTCGACGGCGCCGTCCTCTCCGAGGCCGGGCTCGACCGGCTGGGGCTGTCGGATTGGATAGTTCAGAGGTTCACAGTCGACGAGATGGTGCCGGCCCCGGGTCAGGGCGCCCTCGCCGTGGAGGCACGAGCTGGCTCCGAAGCGGCAGAGATCGCAGCCACACTCGACGATCACGCACTACGGATGCTGCTCACATCCGAGCGCGAGCTTCTCGCTCAGACCCAGGCCGGCTGCCGATCGGCTCTCGGCGCCATGGCATCCTGGTCTGGAGACCAGATCCGCATGGACCTCTTCGTCCAGGACGAGAAGGGTCCCCGGAAAGCGACCGTCGAGGCGGGCGATGTCGAGGGTATCGTCTCGGCGGGCCGTCAGGAGCTGGGCCTGTGAATCGCGTTGGCGTGACCTCGGACAGATTCGACGCCGTCGCTCCGGGCTATGTGGAGGCAGGTCTAGAGCCCGTAGCACTCCCCTGCATCCAGATCGTGCCCGCTCCGCCCAGCCAGATCGCTGACGCCCGCGAAGGCGCTCTCCGCACCGATGTGCTGATGATCACCTCACCACGGGTGGTGTCCTTGCTCTGGCCGAACGGTCATATGCCGGATGTGGAAACGGCAGTCGTGGGCTCCTCGACCGCAGTATGCGTCGAACAAGCTGGAGGAAGACCGAGGGTGGTCGGTGACGCGGGTTTGGACAGATTGGTCGAATTGATGATCGGGCGGACGGATGGCCGGACCGTGATGATCGCACATGCCGCGGGATCCGACCCCGCAGCGATGGCCCGCCTTCGTGAGATCGTCCCCGATCTGAAGGAACATCCTGTCTACAGGACCGTTCCGGTGGCACCTGGAGCCGACCCGGTCGATGCCGTGGCCTTCGCCTCGCCCTCGGCGGTGGCGGGCTGGGTTCTTTCCCGAGGCTTCGAAGACGTGGTCGTCGGGGCAATAGGGGCAACCACGGCCGCAGCCGTTGTGTCGCATCGCGAGGCTGATGTTGTCGCCGAGCGCCCCTCCCATCTCGCTCTTGCCGAGGCAATCGCGTCGTTCATGGAGGTGAACGTATGACCTTTCCAATTGTTCGGCCCAGACGTCTCAGGGCAACGAGGGCGATTCGTCGCATGGTGGCAGAGACACGGCTGCATCCTTCGAGGTTCGTGCTTCCGGTTTTCGTGGTTGGCGGTGAAGCAGTTCGCAAGCCAATCAGATCGATGCCGGGGCACTATCAGTTGTCGGTCGACCAGGTGGCACTCCTTGCCAAGGAGGCCGAGAGCGCAGGAGTCGGCGGCGTCATCTTCTTCGGTATCCCGGATGAGAAGGATGAGATGGGTTCTGGCGCCTGGGACCCTGCTGGGCCGGTGCCACGGGCGATCGAAGCCGTCGCCACGGCCGCACCCGGATTGGTTCGCTGGGCCGATGTCTGCCTCTGCGAATACACGTCACACGGGCACTGTGGCCCGCTAAGCGGCGATGTCGTCGACAACGACGGCGCGCTTCCCCTGCTGAGCCAGGCTGCGGTCGCCTACGCCAGGGCCGGTGCGGACGTGGTTGCTCCGTCCGACATGATGGACGGAAGAGTTCTCGCCATCAGGACCACTCTCGACGAAGCCGGTCATCCCGACACCGTCATTTGCTCATACTCCGCGAAGTACGCCTCTGCCTACTACGGGCCCTTCCGCGACGCCGCCGAGTCCACACCGGCTTTCGGTGATCGCCGCTCACATCAGATGGATCCTTCGAATGCTCGAGAGGCTCTCCGTGAGGTACGGCTCGACATCGATGAAGGGGCGGACATGGTGATGGTGAAGCCGGCGGGACCCTATCTCGACGTGATCAAAGCCGTCTCCCAGATGAGTGACGTCCCGCTCGTCGCCTACCAGGTGTCGGGGGAGATGGCCATGATCGAGGCGGCCGCAGCCAACGGGTGGGTCGACCGGGAAAAGGTGATCGTCGAGTCACTCACCGGGATCGCACGAGCCGGCGCGGACATCACTCTGACCTACTTCGCAGTCGAAGCCGCCGGTCTGGTCGAGGCTGGGTCATGAGTGCGCCCTCCTCTCTACAGGGGACACTCTCCCGAACTTGGTTGCAGCGAGCCGAGCAGGTGATGCCAGGAGGTGTTAACTCACCCGTCCGCGCTTTCCGCTCGGTCGGAGGCCGGGCCCCCTTCGTGGCGTCGGCAGACGGGGCGCGACTGAAGACTGTTGAGGGTGACGAGCTGATCGACCTGGTGGCTTCATGGGGAGCCCTGATCTTCGGCCACGCCCGTCCTGAAGTGACATCCGCCATCCACGACGCCGTGGCGGGCGGCACCTCATACGGGATGCCCACCACATCCGAAGTCGAGCTCGCTGAGCTGATCTGTGATCTCGTGCCGTCGATCGACATGGTTCGGATGGTGAACTCCGGGACCGAAGCGACATCTTCCCTCCTGCGTTTGGCCCGCGCCGCCACGGGTCGTGACGAAGTCATCAAGTTCGAAGGGTGTTATCACGGCCACAGCGACTCGTTCCTGGTCAGCGCCGGATCGGGTCTGGCGACGTACGGCCAGCCATCCAGCCCGGGGGTGCCCGCAGCGACGGCGGCCGGGACACGGGTCGCCAGATTCAACGATCTTGAGTCGGTCGCCGCGGCACTGAGCGACGACGTGGCGGCCGTGATCGTCGAGCCGGTCGCCGGGAACATGGGTTGCATCCCCCCCGAGCCGGGGTTCCTCGAAGGGCTGCGCACACTCTGCGACGACTCCGGGGCGCTGCTGATATTCGACGAGGTCATGACCGGATTTCGAGTCGCCCTCGGAGGGGCGCAGGCGCGGTATGGGGTCATGCCCGATCTGACCGCACTGGGCAAGGTCGTGGCGGGAGGTACCCCGGCCGCAGCCTACGGGGGCCGGGGTGAACTGATGCGTATGATCGCACCAGACGGCCCGGTCTATCAGGCAGGAACACTCGCCGGAAACCCAATCGTCACCGCTGCCGGGCTGACTACCTTGCGTCTCCTGGCCGAGGATCCCTCCATCTACGACTCGTTCGATGAGGCAGGGACGATCATCTCGCGACGACTCTCATCCGCCTTCACTGCTGCCGACCTGCCCGGGTTGGTCCATCAAGTCGGAGGCATGGTCGGGGTGTTCCTCGGCATCGACGAGGCGCGACGATGGGATGACCTCGCCGGACTCGACCCGGAGTTGTTCGCCCGTTTCTTTCATGCGGCATTGAGACGCGGAGTGCTTCTCCCGCCTTCCCCCTACGAGGCCTGGTTCCTGATGCAATCGCATCTCGACGGTCCTTTGGACGAGGCTCTTTCTGCCCTCGAAGAGGCAATCGCCGAGGCTGCGTCGTGAGGCTGCTCGCCGCCCTCGAGCGCCAGCCTCTCGATCGGCCCCCCATATGGTTCATGCGTCAGGCCGGCCGCTATCTCCCCGAGTATCGCCAGCTCCGGGCGGACCACTCCTTCGAAGTGGCGATGAGCACGCCGGAGATCGCAGCCGAGATCACACTCCAGCCTTTGCGCCGCTTCCCTCTCGACGCGGCCATCGTCTTCTCCGACATCATGACCCCCCTGATGGGGATGGGCGTCGGCATCGAGTTCAAGCCAGGGCCGAGGCTGGACCCGCTGACAGTCGACCACGTGGCCGACCTCGACCCCCTCGACGCCTCGACCGTTGGCTTCGTCGCAGAGACGATCCAACGCGTGAGGTCGGCCGTTGCCCCTGACGTTGCTGTGATCGGCTTCGCAGGAGGGCCGGTTACCCTCCTCAGCTATCTCTTGGAGGGTGGTGGGTCTAAGCACTTTCCCCGGTTCCGGGCGGGTCTCCACGAACCGAGAATCGAAGAGGCCCTATTCGTGCTCGCCACCTCGATGCGGGTCTACCTGGAGTCACAGATCGAAGCGGGAGCTGATGTAGTGCAGCTCTTCGATTCCTGGGCCGGGCTTCTCTCCGAGAGCATGTTTCGGCGACTGGCCGTTCCGCCCGCCCTCCACACGCTCACCGGCCTGTCGGTGCCGACGCTCTACTTCGTTCCGGGTGGCTCGCATCTCCTCGAGACGCTGCCCGAGATTGGAGCCTCGGGTTACGGAGTTGACTGGCGCCTCCCGCTGGACGATGCGTGGAGACGGGTAGGGGAGGACAGGGTCATCCAGGGGAACCTTGATCCCGGTGTCCTGCTGTCCTCGCCCCCTGCGGTGCGGGCCGCGGTGGAGAAGGTGCTGACCGAGGCGGCGGGGCGTCCTGGACACATCTTCAATCTGGGTCACGGAATCCTCCCCGACACCCCGCTCGAGACTGTCGAGGCGATGGTGGAGTCGGTGGTCGGGGCTGGGAATAGAAACGCGATCGAGCGTGATAGGACGATCGCCTCATGACGGCACCCGAGACCCTGGAGGGCTGGTATGCGCTCCACGAGATGAGGCGTCTCGACCGAAGGGCATGGAGCGCCCTGGACGAGTCCCGCCGCGGGAAGGCCGAGACCGAGGCGGTCAGACTGCTAACGGATGCGGAGAGCGTTGATGACCCCGACCACGGGCGCAGTGTCACCTACTGGGTCATCGGGCACAAGGCCGACCTGCTCACCATCCACCTTCGTCCGGAGGTCTCCGAGTTGCACGAGCTCGAGCGGAGATTCGACGAGACGCTCCTGGCCTCACAGACCCACAAGGTGTTCTCGTACCTGTCCGTCGTCGAGATCAGTCGCCATGGGCTCCCCGAAGGTGCGATCGAGAACGTTGAGTCATCGCCCTACGTTCAGGGCCGGCTCTATCCGGACATCCCCGAGTACAGCACCTACGTCTGCTTCTATCCCATGAGCAAGAGGCGGGGGGAGCAGGACAACTGGTATCTCCTCGATGCTCAGGCCAGGGGTGAGCTCATGCGAGCCCATGGCCGAACCGGGAGACGCTATGCCGGCAAGGTGGGTCAGATCGTGACCGGCTCCATGGGTCTCGACGACTGGGAGTGGGGGGTGACCCTGTTTGCCGACGACCCGCTGCAGTTCAAGAAGCTGGTCTACGAGATGCGCTTCGACGAGGTAAGCGCTCGCTACGCCGAGTTTGGGCCCTTTTTCGTTGGGCAGAGGGTGAGACCCGGCGACCTGGGTGAGTGGTTGCGATGAACGGACAGACAACAGTCTTCCTGGCCGGGTTCGGCGGGCCGGAGAGCCTCGACCAAGTGCCAGACTTCGTCGAGAGCGTTCTGGGGAGGAAACCACCCGACCATGTCATTCCAGAGGTCGTGAATCGATACGAGACAATCGGCGGCGGCTCCCCGCTCCCCGGAACCACCCGTCGCCAGGCTGCCTTGCTGGAGAAAGAGCTCGGTGAGCGGGGACATCAGTCCAAGGTCCACGTCGGGATGCTCCATGCTCGCCCCACGATCACCGCAACCGCTGATGAGATCGCGTCTGAAGGCGTCGACGATGTCATCGTGGTCAGTCTCGCTCCCTACCGGTGTGAGGTCTCGACCGATGCGTACGAGGCGGCGGTGGCTGAGGCACTCGGGGGAAGGGTGGCTTCAGTCCGCTTCGCCCCGGATTGGAACCTGAGCCCCCGGTACGTCAGTTCCCTCGCCGAGATGCTCGGCGCGAAGCTGCAGGAGGCACCGCCGGGTTCTCCGGTGATATTCGCCGCGCACAGCCTCCCCCAGCGCATGATCGAACAGGGAGATCCATATGCCACACAGCTGCAGGGGACAGCGAGCGCCGTCGCCGCCGAATTGGGGTTGAAGGAGTGGGAGCTCGCCTACCAGAGTGTTTCCGCGGCCGCTCGTGAGCCATGGCTGCGGCCTTCGGTGGAAGATGCAATGGACCTCTTCGCAGAGGCCGGAGTCCGGAGCGTGGTGGTCGATCCCATCGGGTTCATCGCCGACCACGTGGAGACCCTCTACGACAACGACGTCGAGCATCGTGCCCATGCCGAGGCCATTGGGGTCGACTTCTACCGCTGCCTGTGCCTCAACGAGCACCCAGGATTGATCGCCGCCCTCGCAGATGTCGTCGAGGGGGTCGGCTGAGTTGACCGATGTCGTCGTTTTGGGAGGTGGCATCGCTGGCATGACCGCCGCCCACCGACTGCAGCGAGCCGGTGCGGACGTGATCCTCCTCGAGAAACAGGAGCGTCTGGGAGGCATCGTCGAGACCACCACCGACGATGGCTTTGTCGTCGAAGGCGGTCCGGACAGCTTCGTCACGGCGAAGGGATCTGTCCTTCAGTTGGCTTCGGAGCTCTCGTTGGAGGGCGAGGTGATCCCTTCGAATCCGGAGAGCCAAGGGTCCTACGTGTGGTGGGATGGGCGGCTCCATCCCCTTCCTGGCGGCCTCCTGCTCATGGTGCCGTCACGCCTCGGCCCACTCCTGAACTCGTCGCTGATGTCTTGGCGGGGCAAGATCCGGGCCCTTAAGGATCTTGCCCTGCCCCGAGCCTCCCACATTGGTGACGAAAGTCTGGGCTCGTTCGTCCGACGTCGTTTGGGTGAAGAGGTGCTGGAGCGGATCGCGGAGCCGCTCGTCGCCGGGATCCACGGCGCCGATCCGGAGACGATGAGCCTGCGTGCCAGCTTTCCCCGGTTCCTCGAAATGGAGGCCGAGTATCGAAGTCTGATTCTGGCAGCACGACGACTCGGCGCCCGTCGTGCTTCGAACGAGGGCAGAAGCCATTTCTCGAGTTTTCGGCTGGGGATGGGCCAACTGGTCACCGCTCTCGCATCCGCTCTGGACCGTGTCGAGGTACGGACCGGCGCCGATGTCGCATTGTTCGACAAAGCGGATGAGGGATATGCGCTGAGTCTGACCGATGGCACGCGGATCACTACCACCGCAGTCGTGCTCGCGGTCCCGGCACCGGTGGCCACTCGTCTCCTGCGGCCGGTGTCCAGGAATGCGGCCTCACCCATCTCCGAGATAGGCCAGGTGGTCAATCAGGCCGTGACCCTGGCCTTTCGCACCGAGCAGCTTCCTCCGCTCAGTGGCTCTGGCTTCGTCGTGCCCGCGGGTCGAGGTCCGCGCATTAGAGGCGTGTCGTACCTCTCCCGAAAATGGGCGGGACGTGTGCCGGACGATGGGTTCACCCTGTTGCGGGTCTTCTTCCCCGCAGGGACAGCCCAGGATGCCCCCGTCGAGATGGCGCGTGCCGAGATCTTGGCAACAGTCGGTGTTCTGGCGGAACCCGTTCGGTCCTGGGTGCGGATCCATCGGCAGGGGCTCCACCTCTACACCTTGGGGCATTTGGACCGGATCGCTGCAGCTGAGCGTGCCCTCGAAGCCTCTCCCGGGATCGCGTTGGCGGGCGCTGGCTTCTACGGGGTGGGGCTCAACGAGTGCATCGCCTCGGGTTGGGCCGCCGCCGACTCGGCTTTGGTGCACCTGGGAAGCGGCGTTGTCAGCGCGTAGGCACCGTCAAGTCGACGGCTCTTGCTTCAAACCTAGGTCTTCGTTGGCTGCGCTTTCGAATCGACAGTTCCCAACGGCGAAGTGGTGTACTCACCAGTGTCTCACGATGCAACGAGGGGGTCACGGGTTCAAATCCCGTCAGCTCCACCAGTCCCCGTGGCTCAGAGTCTGTCTGGGAATCATCTGGGAGCATGCACTGTCTACGTCCCAGTAAGTCACCAGAGCGGCTCATCACACTCGCGGGTATGTCGACCCAGATCCGAGGTGAAGAGAAGCTCCCGAGTCGGTAGCGGACGCTTCACGAGGTGTAAGGGGTCGCAACGCGGAAGAACTCGCCTTGAGAAAAGGAGGCAACATGAGGCGTCGATCGATCGCGGTTGTTCTGGCACTGTTGGGTTTTGGCCTGTTGGCCCTTGCTGCCCAAGCCGAACCCAGTCCATCCCCGTTCGCGGGGGCTTGGATCGGCTCCGATCCGGCCCCACCCGATGGTGATGGGAGCACAGTCCACCTCGACATCACCGGTGGCCCAAGCGCGAGAATCGCGTTTACCGACAGGTTTGGAACCGTGTGTGTCAACGAGGGAGCGTCACAAACCGTCTTCACGTCGATACTCACCGGGAGAGTCCAGGGCGATCATCTGACCGCAACATTCAAGATCGCCAGGTGCGGATCGACGATTATCGGCTTTCTCAAGGGCGAGACAATCGTCTACGAGTACGACGACATGGGGACACCCGACCTGAGCGATGACACGCTCTCTGACGGCTCCGTTCTCTGGCAACGCGACAATTGAAAGCACGAGGTGAACCCAGGAGCGAGTCGCATCTGCGACTCGCTCCGCTCGTTTTTGGGGGTGGATAAGGAATTCTGATGGCCTCGACCGTGATATTCACGATCGGAGAGATGCTTCTCGCCCCGACCGGAGAGGCGGCTGCGACACGCTTTGTGAGTCCTGGATTGCAGGGCCGCCATCTGGGTGTCTTCTTTTTCGCCATCTCTCTCGGCCTGGCTCTCGGACCATTGGTGGGTGGAGCCTTCGTCGAATCGAATCGGGGCGAGGCTCTTCTTTAGGCCCTTCTCTCTGTCGGTATCACCGCGGGGTTGGGTGCGAGGAAGCTGGTAGAAGGCCGATTCCCGCAGGGGCCGCTGCCACCCCTCGCACCACGGGTGCCCACACGATGGAGCTGTGAAGCACCTCTCGAAATCCAAGGTGCCTTCCAACGATCCGGCCGGAACTCCCTTCCGTGTCAGCCCCAAGATCGTCGAATCCCACCTTCGCACCATCTTCATCAGGCTGGATAGCGCCGAAGCCGGCGATTACTGGCGAATCTCGCCGGCTCACCTGCCCCCGGTCAAGCTAAACACCGACGGCGGGCCGTCCCCGTGGAATCACGAGTTTCGACAGTCTTCGATGACCGTTCGCCAACGCTCGGCGGCCACGGAGGCGACGCGGGTGATTCTCACGCCGCGTCCGGGAACATCGTTCTGGTCGGCCCAGCGGTCGGCGGAGGCATCGTCGGGGAAGAAGTCGACCAGGGGACACCACTGGTCAATCGAACTGATCATCCCGTATCTGTCGGCGATGAAGATGGCCATGCCCTCGGGGTGGAATACGCCGTTGTCTAGTGAGAGTGTGACGTCGCCCTCGTGTGTCTTGGAGGTGATGGTTCCGGATCCAAGAGCCCCGACGATGCCGATGGCGTCGAGGGCGCACCAGGTCCATCTATCTCCCTGAGACAAATGGATGGTGTGTCTGGTGGGTGTGACACTGAGACCGGCGATCCCCAGCACTTGCCCGTCGCTGAGCTGAACTGAACCCCGCTCGGCCATGCCTTCGAGCACCTCGCCCGCGATGCGGTGGGGGATTCGAGTGATCTGGGCGACGGTCGCGATGCTGGTTGGTTGGCCGGTCTCCAGCAGCTGGACGAACGCGGCGGAGCGAACGGCTCGCTGGGTGTCGTCGAGCTGGTCGTCTCCGAACTCCATCAGTGCCTCCGACTCAGGCATGGACCCGGCTCGTCTCGACGAACCCGGCCAAAGCCTCTTGCAGCTGATCGAGACGTTCCGGTCGAACGGTGTAGTACATCCAGCGGCCTCTCCTCTCTCGGTCTAACACCCCGGCGTCGACGAGGAACTTGAGGTGGTAGCTGACTGTGGACTGAGCCAGAGGCAGGTGACGTTCGATGTCGACGACGCATACAGGTTCGGCGGCGCGGAGCAGAAGGTCGATGACGGCAACCCGATGCGGATCGCCCAGTGCTTTGAAACCCACCGCGAGATCTACCACGACCTCAGGTGCGAGGGGTTCTCCGTCGGCGGGGTTGCAGCAGGCGAGGGTGCATTCGTCCATGAGATTTCTCAGCATACCGGGAATGATCGAGAAACCTCGATGGTTGGGATCAATCGAGAAACGTCGATGAACTCAGTGAACTACTCGAGAAAAGGGCGTTGAGCATGCAGTTGGAACACCTGGTGGATCTCAAGGGTCGGCTCTACGCCCCCTACCTGGACGCAGGGAGCGGACCCTTTGGCACTCGTTACATCTACAACGCCGCCGACGGAACCTTCGAGGGGCCGCGGCTCGAGGGCCGGTTCCTCCCCGGTGGTGGTGACTGGCCACTGGCCGATGCCTACGGGACGATGCGTCTCGATATTCGTCTCGTCCTGGAAACCGATGACGGGGCGGTCATCTACTTCCAGAACGACGGTGTGTGGAGACACCTCCCGTCAGATGGGGACCACGGCGGTGGGATGT
Source organism: bacterium (assembly GCA_024638655.1). Taxonomy (GTDB): domain Bacteria; phylum Actinomycetota; class Acidimicrobiia; order Spongiisociales; family ZC4RG35; genus Ww567. The sequence goes on from JAHEJW010000009.1 coordinate 89,160, forward strand.
ACATCATGGGAACACCGAGGTTCGAGACCGGCGACGACCGTTACCAGTGGCTGAACGACTACGTCTACGTCGCCGAAGGCGAGATGGAGCTGCTCGAAGAAGAGGGCTTCCTCGCCCAGGTCACCTGGCACATATACACGGTGGTCAACGGTTGAGGGGGGCGCACAGTCAGTCATGACCTACACACATCTCGGTGACGCCCACCTGGTCTACGTCCCGGGAATGGGTCCAGTGGTGGATCTTTCGGTTGCTCCCGGCCAGCTCTTGGGTAACGGGACCGGCAGGATCGAAGACCTCCATTCGAATGGTGAGCTGCGCTGGTCTTCTTCGAGGAGGACTGCGCCTGGGATCTCGGCGTGTTCGGCGGGAACTGGGTCGTTCCGTGTGCCGCACTTACCCACGAGGAATCATTGAAACCGAAGACGGAGCGGGGATCCAGTTCGAAGCGCAGGGCTTCGCCCTCCGTCGGAAGGACGGCCCGACTTGGAAAGTGGCCTCCACGGTACGGTTCGTCACCGACCACGACCGCTACCCGTGGCTAACAGACGATCTCGCAATATATGAGGGCATCTTGCACGAGCTGACCGGCACAGCCACCTGGTCGTTTCACTCGCCAGAGCAGATGATCTCGGCGGTGCCACCTGAGTCCAGAGGCTTCCAGGGGATTGAGGGAAGTTCTCTTCATGTGACGAAGTGGTGCCCCTGAGAGTTGATGGCCATCCAGTCTCTCAGGACTTGATGGCCCAACGGCCCGGGCAGCCGTCACACTCGCGCCAGATTTGTTCTGGTGCTTCCCCGGCCAGGAGCCTCTCAGCTTCGGACCGCAGGAGCGCGCCGACGAGTTCTCCCTGGGGTGTGGTGACAAGTACGAGGCTGGTGCCTCGTTTGTCCATCCGCTGGACAAGTGGTTCGAGCAGTCCATCAGGCCGGACAGTTGTCGGTCCGACTTCCATCACCGTTTCCACGTTGACATTGCCGTCGGCATCCCAAGCTCGCGCGCGGAGACGTCCTAGAACGAGACCGTCACAGTCGACCACGATGCACTCATCCCAGTCGGCTTCCTGCGTTCGTTCCTTGACCTCGCCGATCGTCTCGTCGACTCGACATGTGGGGATGTCGCTTCTTGTCGCGTCGATGACCCGTTGGGCCTCGTGACCATCTCCCTCCACCAGGAGACCCGCGGCCTTCCAGTCTGCGATGCCGAGTTCGTAGTCATAGACCTCTTCGAATCCGAGAGCTTCGAGCCGGCACGCGGCCCGTGGGGACATGTCTCACAGCCCGTCATGTCAATAGACGACTGTTGGTTTGTCCCGTTGCAGGACGTGGACCGATTCGGCGGTGAGCTTCTTCAATGGGATGTTGACCGCACCCGGGATGTGGGATTCGTTGTATTCGCGATCGGGGAGCACGTCGACGATCTGGACGTCGGAATCGGCAATCAGGTCTTGTAGCTCTTTGCGACCTATCACCTTGACCACTGTCAGGCTCCTTCAACGGCCGAAACGACGGCATCCTGGAGTTGGCGGAGAGTCGGTGAGCCGGAAAGACCATCGTCAGTCTGATAGATACGACATGCCAGACCGACCGGTGCCTCCTCATCGGCGAAAGGGTCGACCCCCTCGATCAATACGGTCGGCGATCCACGAAACTCGGCCTCCTCGGCCCTCTCGATCGAGTCGATCAGCTCATAGTCCACTTCGATCTCGTGCTCTCCTCTAAGCCGCCGCAGATGTGCGTCGGTGGTCTGCCAGTTGGGGCAGCCGTCGAAGTACTGAAGGGTGACTCTCATGAGCAGGAAGCAGATTCGAGAATGTGGCAGACACAAGAGGTGGGCCAATCATCACTGATCCGTTCGGCTTCCTCCTGCAGTGATGACAGCTCCGATTGCAGCCGCGTCAGGTCCTCGATGCGTTTCTCGATGTTGTCCGACTCACGGGCAATGGCCTCACGCACAGTCGAGCATGGCGCCTCACCGTTGGTGCGTAATGCCACGATCTCGCGAATGTCGTCGAGTGGCAATTCCAGGGAACGCAGGCGGCGGACGAATCTCAGCAACTCGACGTCTGCGCCGTCGTAGTCTCGATAGCCCGAACGCGTTCGTTCAGGCTGTGGAATGATGTCGTTCGTCTCGTAGTACCGGATGGCCGACGGCTCGAGGCCGGTCTCCGCGGCTACCTCTCCAATACGCATGCAGACTCCTCGATGTGCTGTTCGACGAAATGTACACCTTCAACCTGGTTGAAGGTCAAGCCGTGATCGGCTCCGACATTGCGCTTCCGGTCGAATACGCCGGCGTTGACCAAGAACGCTCTCACCATGAACCTGATGTGCCTGGCCTGAACGCCTTCGAGACGAGATATCCGTCTGGCTTTCGATGATCAGGGCATTTCAGGTCATGGATCGAGTCATCCAGAACAACCAGCCAGTGTTCATGCTGGCGTGGGTTGGATCGGTGGTTGCCCTGTTGGCAACACTCGTCCTGGGGCTCGTTCAGATCGAAGACGGGCCGGCACTGTCACTGCTGGTCGCTGCGGCCGCCGTCTACTTGTTGGGCGTCCAACTGCCGACCGCTGTGGTCAACATCCCACTGAACAACAGACTGCAGCTGGTGGAGCTCGATGGAGCGGGCGACGACACGCTGGCCGCAGAGCGGGCGGCATTCGAAACCAGGTGGAATCGCTGGAACCGGATAAGGGCTCTTCTGGCGATCACCACAACCGCTTTGCTGCTCGTGCTGCTCCTCCAAACCTGAGGCAGGCTCAGCCGAGCGCGTCCAATGGCTCCGCTGCGACGCATGCCCCACACTCGTGCTAAAAGGGCCAGATGAGAGTCGTTTTCGCCACTGCGGAGCTGGCACCCTTCGTGAAGGTCGGTGGGCTCGGTGATGCAGCCGCCGGGCTGGTGTCAGAGCTCAGAGTGCTCGATGCGGATGTCGAGGTGGTGCTTCCGGACTACGGAATCCTGGATCTTCGAGTGAAGGAAGAGATCGATCTCGACGTGCCAGAGTGGGCTGGACCTGCGATCGCTCGCAGCGGGTCCCTCGACGGTTTCTCCGACGTGACCCTCGTGCAGGCACCGAGGCTCGAGCGATCACACCCCTATGTCGACGGAGACGGCCGTGGTTGGGTCGACAACGACGTCCGATTCATGTCGTTTTCGGCTGCGGTGGCTGCGCTGGTCCGATCGGATCCACCCGATGTCCTGCATCTCAACGACTGGCATACGGCGGCGACGCTCGGTCTTATGGAGGCCCCACCCCCATCTGTGCTGACGATCCACAATCTCGCCTATCAGGGGACCAGCGACGGAGGGTGGTTGGTGGCCTTCAACAGACGATTCGAGGCTTTCGAGTGGTACGGGGGAATGAATCCGTTGACCGGGGCCATCGCCTTGGCGGACAAGGTGGTGACCGTCAGCCCGACCTTTGCCAGGGAGGTGCTGCAGCCTCGGGGCGGGTTCGGCGTTCACGACGCGCTGGCCGCGCGGGGTGGCGACTTCCTCGGAATCCTCAACGGCATCGACACCCAAGTGTGGGACCCGGCGACGGACCCCTCCTTGTCGACCCACTACGACGAGAGCACGGTGAGCCGCAAACGGGCAATCGGGAGACTTCTGGCCGCCGAGGTCGGGTGGGGACCCAGCTCCGAGCCGATCATCGGGATGGTGACCCGCCTCACCGAGCAGAAAGGCGTGGATCTGGCCCTCGACGTCGCGTCGAGTCTGGGATCTATGGGCGCCCGGATGATCCTCCTCGGTTCGGGCGACCGCTCCCTGGCCGCGGCAGCAGGGCGAATGGCTGCCGACTCGAGTGAGAGGTTCGTCTTCCGGGAGGGTTACGACGAGGCTCTCGCCCACAGGATCTTCGCCGGGTCCGACCTCTTTCTGATGCCGAGTCGCTTCGAGCCGGCAGGTCTCGCCCAGATGCAGGCAATGCGCTACGGCACCATTCCCGTGGTAACCGACGTCGGCGGGTTGCACGACACGGTGATCGACGCCGACTACGACCCGGAGAATGGAACGGGGTTCGTTGCGGCTGAGGTGACCTCGGCCTCGGTTGCCGATGCCCTTTCCCGCGCCATCAGAGCGTGGCGATCTACCAGACGTCGTGGGGCCATCCGGCGCAGAGGCATGAGCCGGGACTGGTCGTGGAGACGACCGGCCGGGAAATATCTCGATCTCTATGAGGAGATCAGGCTGCCTCGTTGACCGGGTCGTCTTTCCCGATGGCAACCACCCCGGCCTCGGAGACCAGGAATCTCTCACGATCCCGGTCCGCGTCCACCCCGATCTCAGCGTCGTTGGGAACCACCACGTTTTTGTCGATGATTGCGTTGCGCACCACTGCACCGGGCCCGATCTTGACTTCGTCTAGGAGGATCGAACGCTCGACCGTGGCGTTTGCGGCTACGCGCACATTGGGGGAGAGGATCGACTCGCTCACGGTGGCGCCGGACACGATCACGCCATCACTGAATATCGAGTTGACCAGATTGGCCGCATGCCCCATGTCGGCGACGACCTTGGCAGGAGGGGACGTGCGGTGATATGTGTAGAGGGGCCATCGATGGTTGTAGAGATTGAAGATCGGCTCGGGCTGCGTGAGATCCATGTGGGCCTCGAAATAGGCGTCGAGAGTCCCGACGTCCCGCCAATAGCCCCGATCCCGATCCAATGATCCGGGCACGTGGTTGTCGGCGAAGTCATATACATGGGCGCGACCCATGTCGACGGCCATCGGGATGAGGTTCCCGCCCACGTCGTGCTTGGTGTCCTCTGCCTCCTGATCCTCGCGGAGAATCTCCTCGAGGTATTTGGCATCGAAGATGTAATTGCCCATCGATGCCAGCACGACGGACGGGTCATCGGCCAGGGGCTCGGGGTCTGTGGGCTTCTCGAGAAAGGCCCGGATACGGCTGTCGCTCCCCTTTTCGATGACACCGAACTGGGATGCCTGCTCGATTGGTGACCTTATCGCCGCGACCGTGACACCCGCTCCGGTCTCCAGGTGTTGGGCGAGCATCTGGGACGGGTCCATGCGATAGACATGGTCTGCCCCGAACACGTATACATGGTCCGGGCGCTCGTCGTGGAGAGTGTTGAGGCTCTGATAGAGGGCGTCCGCCGATCCGAGATACCAGCGTTCGCCCACTCTCATCTGCGCCGGGACGGTGCTCACATAGTTGCCCAGCAGAGTGGACATCCGCCAGGTGAGCGACAGGTGACGGTTCAGACTGTCGCTCTTGTATTGGGTGAGGACGAGGATCTTGCGGCAACCACCGTTGGCCAGGTTGGAGAGGACCAGGTCGATGAGCCGATACTGACCCCCGAACGGGACTGCAGGCTTGGATCTGTCCCTGGTGAGCGGCATGAGACGCTGACCCATGCCACCGGCCATCACCATCGCGATCACATGCGGCGCCCGACTCGTCATCGAGCCGAACCTACCCCGACCGGACGGCCAAGCCTCGAAACGATCAGGGCTCCTCTTCCGATGGTGGCCTGCTCTCGGGGCGCTGGATGAGCGGGTGCATCTCGGTGGTGGAGGGGAAGGACTTGCTCCAACCCGACCGCTCGACGAGCTGAGTGGTCAGGCGGGCCATGGCTCCTGGTTCGGAAGGGGGATAGTCGCGAAGTAACTCGGGAACCAGCTTGGCCCACCCAAGAGCCCGCAACGAGCTGACCATGACGAATCCCGTGAGGGCCACGATCCCAACGGCGGACAGCAGAACCACCGTTCTCGGCAGTTCGAGAGCGAAGAAGTCGCGCAGGAGAGGCGTGATCATCGTCAGGATCAGCAGGGACGCCATCGTTCCTATCAGGCCTTTCTTCCATGGGACTAGTGGGCGACTGACTATCCCTAGGGCAAACAGGCCTATGGCCCCGAGGATCAGCGTGGCGTTGGTCCTGGACTGGGCGACGGTGGAGCCCTCGAGGTCGGCCAGCCAATAGCCGGCGAACGTGGCGAGCGTGGCCACCAATCCCGTCGGGATGGCGAACTTGAGAACTCTCGAGACGAAGCCGGCGCGAGATCTGCGACGGGACGGGGCAAGAGCCAGGAAGAAAGCGGGAATCCCCACGGTGAGACTGCCGACCAGTGTGAGATGGCGGGGGAGAAACGGGAAAGGAAGGGTCGAGAGGACGATGGCCAGGGAGAGGCCCAATGCATACACGGTGCTGGTGATGAAGAGGTTGGCGACGCGCTCCACGTTTGAGGTCACCCGTCGCCCCTCGGCGACGATTTGGGGCAGGGTGGCGAACCGGCCGTCGATCAGAACTAGCTGGGCGACGGCACGGGACGCCGGTGCGCCGCTTCCGACCGCGATGCCGATATCGGCGTCTTTGAGAGCGAGCACATCGTTGACCCCATCTCCGGTCATGGCCACGACATGTCCCCGCGACTGCATGGCGCGGACCATGGCTCTCTTTTGCTGTGGGGTCACCCGCCCGAACACAGTGGCGACCTCCATGATGTCGGCGAGCTCCTCTGGGCCCTCGGGCAGATCACGTGAGTCGACCGCTGTCGACGACCCGGATACGCCGACCTGGCCAGCGATGGCGGCCACCGTCTCCGGATGGTCGCCAGAGATCACCTTGATCCTCACTCCCTGCTCGGCGAAGTACCTGATGGTCGAGCCGGCGTCGGCTCGTATACGGTCGGAGAGAACGACGCATGCGACCGGCTCGAGATCCGGCGGCAGAAGACCGTCTCTCAGCTCCTCGTCGCCGGCCGCGACCATCAGAACCCGGTTTCCCTCGGCGCTCAGCTCATTGACCAGCTCCTGGGCTCGTCGGTCCCGTGCCGCGACGACGTCAGGTGCGCCGATCACCCATGTGCCGTCCCCAAAGAAGGTCACCCCGCTCCACTTCCGTACCGAGGAGAAGGGAACGGTCGATTGAACCCCCCAACCAGGGTCTACTGGGTAGGCCTCGGCGATCGCAGCGAGCGTCGTGTTCGGGTTTGGCTCGGCGGAGGCGAGAGCTGCGAGCGCCGGCGCCGGGTCGAGATCCGAGAACAGGATGACCTCCTTGACTGCAAGTCTTCCCTCGGTCAAGGTCCCCGTCTTGTCGAAGCACACAGTGTCCACGCGGGCCAGACCCTCCACGGCCGGCAACTCCTGTACGAGTACGTTGCGTCGGCCGAGACGAACGACGCCGACAGCGAAGGCGATAGAAGCGAGCAGTACCAGGCCCTGAGGCACCATGGCGACACCCGCCGCCACGGCACCGCCGAGACCCTCGAGGAAGGTCCCGCCCCCGCGCACGGCACTCCACACGAGGAGACCGCCCATCGGGATGACCACCCAGCTGACGATCCCCAGGATCCAATCGACCCCCTCTCTCAGCTCCGACCTGACCAGGACGAACCTCTTGGCGGCATGGGCCAACTTCGCCGCATACGACTCCTCACCCACCCGGGTTGCCCGATAGCGGCCCGAACCCGAGGCGACGAAACTGCCGGAAAGGCAGTGGTCGTCGACTCTCTTCGCTACTGGGTCGCTCTCACCGGTGACGAGAGACTCGTCGATCTCCAGTCCGTGGGATGCCGTGACCACCCCGTCGACGACGAGCTGATCCCCGGGTCGAAGATCGATGAGGTCGTCGAGCACGACACGGTCGACCGGCAGCTCGACCAGCTTCGCCGATCGGACCACTCGAACCTTGGGTGCGGCGACGACCTCGAGCCGGTCGAGCGTGCGTTTGGCCCTCAGCTCCTGGACGATCCCGATCGCCGAGTTGGTGATAAGCACGATCCCGAAGAGCGCGTCACGCGGCTGTTGCAGGACGAACAGGGTCACGATCAAGAGCGCCCCGAGGAGGATATTGAACCGTGTCACGACGTTGTCGCGAACGATCTCCTTCGTCGTGCGGCTGGGCCGTTCGGCGACGGTGTTGAGCAGGCCTGCCCGTATGCGATCGTTGACCTCAGCCTGGGTGAGACCTCCGTCTGACAGCCCGGTGTCTTTCATTCCGGTTGAGATTACGAACTCCCGAGATCAAGGGTCGCTATCGGCCGGGAGGCCCAGGTCACCGGCGCTGGCTCGGCTGAGGGCTTGACACTTCCAGTCCGACCGACACAGACCCCGAATACGGAGCCACAATCATCGGTTTGCTCGTATTCGTCCAGGCGGCGACCTGTCTGTGGGCAGTTGATGCTCGAAGGCGCTCTCAGTCGTCGAAGTAGGGGACCACGGCTGCGCCGTCGAGGAACTTCTGTATCCCGGGTCTGTCAGCTCCGGGCGCCCGCCCCGCAAATACGCCGATCTTCCCCGAGTCCGGGTACTCGGCGATCTCGGGCTCGATCATGGTCGAGACCATGAGAAAACGCGCCGGCTCTTCGGCCCGGTTTATTACCTGGTGGGCACCTTCGGGTCCGGCTGGGAAAGATATCGCGTCGCCCCTACCCGCATCGGACTCACCTTCAGGGGTACGCACCGTCACGACTCCCTCCAGGACGATCAGCATCTCCTCGTTGGCATGGTGAAAGTGGTACGGGAACGACTTCTGACCCGGATCCAGCACGTACACGCTCGCTCCCAGCTTCTCTGCTCCGACACGTCGACCCAGCCTGATCCTCGTCCATGCGAATCCCGGTTGATCCTCGACGGCGTCCCAGTCTGTGGCGTACAAGTTGCTCATGTCGCCGAGGCTATCGGGCCGCCCTTGCGTGGACCCAAAGGTATTTTCAACAGATGCCGAGTCGAGACGTCAGAGTGAGCCTCATGGCCGCGCTCGCGGCCATTCTCGTCTCCGCATGTGGCCCCGTCACGGCCGAAGAGATCGCATCTTCGGTCGTCCGGGTCGAATCCTCGCCCTGTGGCAAGAGCGGGGTGGGATCGGGCACGGTGATCAGAGACGAGCTGGTTTTGACCAATGCACACATCGTTGCGGGGAGTACCGACGATGTGATGATCCGGACCTGGGACGACCGGATGCTCGGCGGTCTCGTGGTCGGCTTCGACTACGAGCGCGACCTGGCCCTTGTTCATGTCGATCGCCTCGATGTCCCTCATGTGAACTTCGGGGAGCCCGAGGTCGGGCTGACAGCGTTCATCTTGGCCCGCCCCGGCGGGCTCGCCCTCGAAGTCCTCGATACCCGAATCGTGAGGCTGTTCAATGCCACCGGTGACGACATCTACGGAGAAGGCGACGTGTCGCGTCGGGCCATCGAGTTGGAGGCCGATGTGGTGCCCGGAGTGTCAGGAGGCGGTGTCTTCAGCGAGAGAGGGGATTTGCTGGGTGTGGTCTTCGCCGAGTCCCGGCGGAGGGAGAGCACCTCCTATGCCGTCGACGTCAGCGAAGTCGCCAGCTTCCTGAACGAGACCGACCGGGCAACGGCGGCCGACACTCTTCGGTGCCGGTGAGTCCCGGCATCTGTCGGGTAGGGATGCTCCGAACAGACCGCGGATAACGTCAGACTTGCCACAACGCAAAGGAGAGTCGGAGTGAGGGTCTTGATCTCAGGGGCCGGTGGCCTGATTGGCAGTGCGCTCACCGAAACTCTCGTCGAGAGGGGCCATGAGCCAGTTGCCCTGGAGAGGGGCACTATTAGGGGAAAGCGGAACTGGAGCGTCGAGGAGCGACGTGTCAGTGATCAAGCGCTGGAGGGTGTTGACGCCGTCGTCCACCTGGCGGGTGAGCCGATCGGCCCACCGTTCACGCCGGGCAAGAAACGCAAGATCATGGACTCGCGCCAGGTTGGAACCTCCCTCCTCGCAGAGGCGGTGGCCGAGCACAGGCCCCAAGTGTTCGTGTGCGCCTCGGCGATCGGGTACTACGGGGACCGGGGAGACGAGATCCTCACCGAGGGCTCGGGGCCAGGGGAGGGGTTCCTGGCCAACGTCGTGGTCGAGTGGGAGGCAGCATGTC
>JAHEJW010000075.1 GCA_024638655.1 bacterium
ACCGAGGTCTTCACCCCGGGCGACCTCGGCCTGACGGTGGACGAATATGAAACGCTGCTGATCGATGCAGGCATCACCACGGCATGCATGCCCGGGCGAGACACATTATTCACCTGGTTCGGGCCGGAGCCGTCGGAGTTCGACCGCCGCATGGTCGAGCGACTCAACAAGCGCGGCGTCGTGGATGATGGCTTCGTGGCGGCCGCGCTTGGGGTGGATGTCGAAGCACCGCTCTTCTCGGACGCGCGGGCCTCGCTTTTGCGCCACGTTCCCGAGAGTATCACTGCACCATCCCGGGCCTTGCTGCCGGATGCGCTGCGCGCGGCGGTCATTGTCAGCCTCGAGGATACTGCCATGCGTTCGGCAGCCGAGGAAGATTTCCTGGCGCTGCTGCAAAGCGCTAACCCGGTGGCCGAACTGGATGGCCGCGTCCAGGATTACCTGTCGCGCACCCAGGCACTACTTGCCGATCCGGCGACCCGAGATGCACATCTACCAGCCCTCTTCGAAAGACTCTTGGTCAATCGCGAGACCTTCCGATCCAGCGAAGTAAGCCGCCCGCTGAACGAGTTTCGGGGCCTGCTGCCGAGCAATTAGAGTGCGTTGCAAATGACCTACCCTCTTTCAAACCGATCCTGCCGCTCTCGTAGTAGCTGGATCGGTTTGAAAGAGGGTTTGCCTCGTCCATTTGGAGTAAGTATCCCCCGGCAAAGATCCTATGAAGGTGGATGGCGGCCGGAGTTCTACTAGCATAGGTCGTTGATCCAACTCATAGGAGACGACTGATGCGATCAACGCCCCCAAAGACCTCTGCCCAGTCCCGTGCCGCCACCCATGGTGATACTGCCATGCTCTACGCGTCACTGGAACTCAGCCGTTCGACTTGGCTGGTGACATCGCTAGCGCCCGGCAGCGACAAGATGTCGAAACATAGGATCGAGGGCGGTGACTCCTGCGGCTTGCTTGAGCTCTTGCGCCGCTTGCAGAGCAAGGCCGCCAAGCGGCTCGGTGCGCCGGTCAGGATCGTGACCATCCAGGAGGCCGGCTTTGATGGGTTTTGGATCGATCGCCTGCTGGAAGCCGAGGGCATCGAGAGCCATGTGGTCGACCCGGCATCGGTTGCTGTACCCAGGCGTCGCCGACGGGCCAAGACCGACAAGATCGACGGCGAGCTGTTGCTGCGGACGTTGTTGGCATGGCTGCGGGGTGAGCCCAGGGTGTGCTCCATGGTGGTGCCGCCGAGCCCTGACGAGGAAGACCGACGATTGCTGGCGCGTGAGCGTGATATCTTGATTGAAGAGCGGACGGCCCACACCAATCGGATCGCTGGCCTGCTGGCAACCCAGGGGATCCGTGGCTACCGCCCGCTTAGGCGGGATTGTCGTGCCCGGCTGGAGGACCTCAAGACCGGCGATGGCCGGCCGTTACCTCAAAGATTGAAAGCCGAGATCGGCCGCGAGCTCGACCGGCTCGAGCTGGTCAAGCAGCAGATCGCCGAGGTCGAAGCCGCACGTGATGCCTTGTTGGCTGCCGAAGACAGATCACCCGGCAAGCTGCTGCTGCAGCTCAGAAGCATTGGCCCAGAAATCGCCTCGGTTCTCTGGCTCGAAGGCTTGTACCGCAGCTTCGACAATCGCCGCCAGCTCGCTGCCTTTAGCGGTCTGGCGCCCAGTCCCTGGCGCAGCGGTAAGATTGACCATGACCAGGGAATCGCCAAATCAGGCAATGCTAAACTGCGATCCACCATGATCGAGCTAGCTTGGCTCTGGCTTCGCTATCAGCCGGACTCGGAACTCAGCCGTTGGTTTCGGACGCGGGTGCGCGGCAACAAGACCCGTCGCTACCGCAAGATCACGATCGTCGCCATGGCGCGCAAACTGCTGATCGCCCTTTGGCGTTACGTCATCGAGGGCGTCGTGCCAGAAGGGGCTGTGCTCAAAGCCGCGTAGGCCTCTTCACAACAGATCGACGATATCCTCGAGGCCTGATCAGCCTCGTTGGATCCGGGTAGGTGGACCGCCCCCCGGCATGGCTGAAAGATGCCGTCGCAAAGATTGGTTCCGCCTCCTGAGCCCCATACCTCGAGTATGAAGGATCTTGGTGCAGCCGTTTTAAGCGGCGACCGCATGTGAGTTGATGTGGCCTTGGTGTCGCATGACCTGAAAGGGCTCAAACCCATGGATCCAATGACCAGGAGATCAACGATGCGATAGTGCGTTCACCTGGATAGGAGAATCATAGTGACAGGCTACAGGCAAGGCGACCCACCTGGGCCGAGAGGGGCCGTGTGTCCCTAGAGAGCAAGGAGAGCAGCTTTTCGAGGTCCCCTCCAGGACAAGCCGGCTTCGCCGCTGCCGCAAGCGGCATCCTGGACCGGACCTCGAAAAGCTGCTCTCGCTGAAGACAGGTCGGGACGAAGGGATGGCCGCTGCTCATCGAACTAAGGGATAGACTGACCTGACTAAAGGCATTGCCTGCCCTCATCGCCAGCATCAAACTGCGTTGGTCGCTGCATCTCAAACGCCCCCGTCAGGCAACAGTCCTAAAAAACGAACCAGTGCTTGACGGCAAAAACCTCATGTGAGCCGGGGGCTTTATTCATGAGCCGCTCAAAGCGGC
>JAHEJW010000023.1:0-35776 GCA_024638655.1 bacterium
ACTGAGATATCGAGCCGGCAACGAAGACGAAGCTTGATGGGGGCCGATCGGCATCCAACCCCGAAAGTGGTCAGGCGCCGTTGGCGGCGTTGTTTGCGTTGGTGACTTCGGTGTCGAAGTCATCGGCGGCGTTGGTGAAGGCTTCGGCTGAGGCCTGCCTCAACTCACCGGTGTCGCTCGATTGAAGTCCGGCCAAGGACTCCTGGGCAGAGGAGACAGCCAATCCCACTGCATTGACCAGAAAATCGTGGTTGATCTGAAGGGCTTCGGGCGGGGTCAAGCCGGCGAGTTGATCTGACAATGCCTGGGTATCAGCGATGATCTGCTCGAACACGGTCACAGCATCACCAAACTCGATTTCCCGGGGATCGGCATCGAACCCTGCGTTGACGGTGATCATCTCTGTCTTCAGGATCTGAAGCTCTCCGTTGATCCCGGCCAAGGCATCCAGGTATGCCTGTGTGTCCGGATCGAGTGTGCTCGAGCCATTGCCATCGCCGGGCAGAGTGGTCCCGCTCGATGGAAGCGTTGTCGTGGTAGTCGTGTCCCCGGCTCCGAGCAAGGTCGTGTCAGGGGACGCCTCAGGGAGCTCACGTACGAAGAAGTAGGTGAACGCCACCATCCCTAGAACAACAAGGGGAAGGATCCATCGGCCCGGCTTTGGATCGGGATTGACTGCCATCTGTGGTTGAGACGTTAGCTGCAGCCTTTCGGGTTCCCCGGTCACCGTCGACAGCCCCCTTGAAGCCGTGCAGCCGTCTCCATAGGTTCGAAATATGGAGAGAGACCGGAACTCGGAGGGGGACAACCCAGACAGAAGCGAGCTCTACGAGAGGATCCCCTGGGAGCATTTGGAGAGGCAAGCCTCGGAGCGTCAGTGGCTCTACGTCGGCGTTGCCGGGGCGATCGCCCTTGGGGTCCTTGCCTATAGCTTTGTGAAGAATCAACCGGTCCAGCCGACGACTGAGATCGGGTCCGTCGTCACAACGGCGCTCGAGCCGCCACAACCGCTCACCGAGAGCACCCCGGCGTCGGGTTCTTCCGTTTCGAGCCCGATCGTCGTCGCCGAGGCCGATCTGTATGCCGTCGAGCCGGAGCGTCTGGCGGCTATCGCCTCGGCCCATGCGGAGTGGTTTGCCGTCGAGTACTTCTCGGTCGACGGCTCTGCCGTCTCGAGCGAGACCCTTCGGCGGCTCCTACCAGCCAGTGTGCCACTCCCCGAAGCACCGGAAGGCACCCAGGTATTCGTCGACTGGGTGGGCACCAGACAGGTCGCCCAAATCGGCGAGGCAGAGTATGACGTCGACATCCTGGTTCGCTCACTCGTCTCCACCGAGACTCTTGGGTTCGCCCGTCAGCCGGTGAGACTGCTCAGGGTTCGGGTCCGTTTCGAAGACGACGGACAGCCACGGGTGGCGACCCCGCCCGTGTCGGTTGAGCTTCCCTCGGCCTCACCAATTGACTTCGAGCTGGCCGAGGTCCCTCAGGACATGGCGTTCACCGTTCCGCCTGGAGCCGCCATCGTCGGGGGGATTCCCTCATGGGATGATGGCCGCTGGCGACTGGTCGTGATGATCGAAGGCATCGATGGAGTCAGACGCCCCCAGATGCTGGAGGTTCCTTGACCAGGTGAGTTGAGGGCCAAAGAGAGGTGCGGAAGCCCGGTCAGCCTGCGAAATGGCTCTCTAGGATCCGCGTGGCCTCCGGGGTGATCGAATCCCAGGAGGCTTCGGGAGTCTTTGAGATGGTTACGAAGTCCGACGTGAAGAAGACACTGGCTACGCCCTCGAGTGCGAGGAGCTCCGACGCCCAGGCCGCCCCCGTCTCGGCACCCTTCACGAGTGTCCCCGGCCCGCCCACCGGGGCGCCCACGGTGAACTTGGTCGCGTTCGGATTGGGAGTTGGCTCCACACGCACTGCCATCAAAGGCGAGCGTAGCGACTGGTGAGCAGGATCATCGGCGTCGATGTCGGCGGCACGTTCACCGACATCGTCGAATTCGAAGACGGTGTCATCTCTGGGAGGAAGGTCCCCACGACACCCTCACAGGCAGATGGTGTCGTGGCTGCGATCTCAGGGGACGTCGGTGATCTGTTTCTTCACGGAACGACCGCTGCGACCAACGCTTTGCTGGAGGAGGCAGGCGGGCGTGTCGCCCTCGTTACCAACGAGGGTTATGAGGATCTCATCGAGATTGGCCGCCAGGAGAGGCCCGCCCTCTACGACAGCAGTGTCGATCGTCCTTCGTGTTTGGTCGAGCGGAACCTCAGATTTGGATACTCAGGCGAAACGAGAGATATCTCGACTCGTCTTGCCGAGGAGTCACCCGAGGTCGTGGCTGTTGGGCTCATCGAGTCCTATCTCGACCTTGAATCCGAGCTCGAGTTGGCCAAACACCTCCAAGCGCACCTTGGGGTGCCTGTGCTTGCTTCTGCGGTCGTATCACCCGAATTTCGGGAGTACGAGAGGCTGGCGACCACGGTCCTCACCGCTTATCTGACACCGTCGGTTGCCGACTACCTACGGTCGCTCGATGAGCGTGTGACGATGGGCTCGCGGTTGATCATGACGTCTTCGGGTGGGCTCATTCCCTTCTCGGAAGGGGGCATGTCGGCGGGACGGCTCGTGTTGTCGGGCCCGGCCGGGGGTGCCGTCGCCGCAGCCGCAGTGGGGGCGGCGCATGGTCATCAGACGGTCCTCTCCTTCGACATGGGTGGTACTTCCACCGACGTCTGCCGGATAACCGGAGGCTCACTGGCCGTGGGCTCCGGGCACACCGTCGGTGGCCATTTGAACCGGGTGCCGTCGGTCCCGATCCGGACCATTGGTGCCGGCGGGGGGAGTATTGCGTGGACCGATCCCGGTGGCTCCCTCCGCGTCGGTCCACGCTCGGCGGGGTCTATCCCGGGCCCGGCCGCCTACGGCCTGGGCGGGTCGGAGCCCACGGTCACCGACGCCAACCTCCTGGTCGGCAACATCCCAGGTTGGCTCGACCTGGGTGGAACGGTTGCGCTCGACCCGGGCTTGTCCGAGGCCGCGATCGAACGATTGGCGGAGAGAATCGGCATGACGGTGTCGGCAGCCGCCGAAGGGATTTTGGAGGTGGTGGACAGTCACATGGAGCATGCCTTGCGTTCGGTGTCCGTCGAGGAGGGTGCCGATCCACGCGAAGCCGTTCTGGTTGCTTTCGGTGGCGCGGGGGGTCTTCATGCCTCCAAGTTGGCGAGACGTCTCGGCATGCCCAAGGTCCTCATCCCACCGTTGTCCGGAGTCTTCTCTGCTCTCGGTCTGCTCCTGTCGAGCCCACGTGCCGACGTCGCCAGGACCGTGATGCTCCGAGAAGGGGAATCGGCTCTTCCGATCCGCATGAGCGAGATGGCAGATGAAGCCACCAAGAGATTCACCGAAACATTCTCGACCGGCCCACTATCCACCTCCGTCACCGGCGATGTTCGATACGTCGGCCAGTCCCACGAACTCGAGATTCCGGCCGCCGATTCATGGCCGGAGATGCGCTCCAGATTCGAGCAGAATCACCTGGAGATGTTCGGGTTCAAGCGAGAGGGAGAGCCGATCGAGGTCGTCAACCTGAGGGCGGCGGCCGTCGGCCGGGCTCCGATCACGTGGAGTGACCTCCCCGTGCTCGGCTCGGGTGCGGCCCCCGACCAGACACGCGGTGTATGGGAGAGGTCTTCGCTTCCACCAGGATTCCAGACCGCCGGGCCTTGTCTCGTAGTGGAGACGAACAGCGCCGTCTTGGTGGGCGAAGGCGACTCGTTGGCCGTGTTGGAGGATGGGACCCTCGAGCTGACGCTCGGTTGAGAATCAGACCGCTTTCCTCAGCTCTGAGGGATCACGTTGCCGTTGCAGTCGAGCCCTTCCGCCGGTCGATATAGCGCTTCGAAGGTGTCGACGAGCATGCTTCCGTCCAGAAACGTCCGCTGGCGATCGGTCTCGACGTGGGTGCACCGACTCCAACGGCCAACTCTCTGACCGAGCTCCTCGACAACGACGTTGGGAGTGGAGTACATCTCGACTGTGATCGAGGTATCGGTGTACGAAGTCCAGATCAGGACCGGAAAATCGGTCACGTTGTGCAGAACGAGATCGGGGGCCGGATGGGATATGGTCGCTTCCCTGCCAAACGGATATCGGGAGAAGTAGAGAGAGTGGGCCTGGTAAACAGGGATGTCCAAACCCGCGAAGAACGCCGCGTTGAAGATCGTCGTGGCGAATTGGGACACCCCGCCTCCGACCTCGTCCTCGAGATGTCCGCTCCTTATCGCCCCCGCAGCCACGAAACCCTTCTCCCGCGTTCGCCGCCCGACGAACTCGTTCAAAGAAACCGACTCGCCGGGTAGGAGATAGATGCCGCGAACGATGTCGGCGATTCGGTGGATGTTGGCTACCCGACCCTGACAGCATGCATGTCTGGTGGTGAACTCACCCACCTTCGCCGTGACCAGCTCGCCGCTGGCCCAGGCCGCCAATCTGGGGTCGTCAACGGGTCGCGGATCAACCCTGAGAGGCCCTTTTGCACCCGCCATGATCATCTCAGCCGCCTGCCTGACCGAGTCTCGATCGCAACAGGCGAGGGGCGGCTCGCCCTCACTCACCACGACCGGCACTCCGTCCTCGATGACGATGGTCGGCTCCACCAAATCGGTGACCGGGCTGTCGAGGAGACCCTCGAGCATCGTGTGGAGACGATCCGCATCGAAGTCCACCACGAAATTCCCCTTCTCGACCCGGATGCCGATGTGTCGGCGGAGCAGGGTGCTACCGATCGAGGCGTGGGCCGAGCCCGCCAGGAAGTCAACACCGTCGGCCGTCAGTGAGTTGAGTGACGCGGCCAACTCTTCGGCGGCCTCGTCATCGCCGTTGGGGGGGAGCCCGATTCTCACCGCATCGAGGGAGATCTGACCCTCTGTCGGGTCGTTGGTGGCCAGTTGAGAGATGAGATCTTCCACGTCGACGATCCCTCCCTCGACTCCCGGGGTCACCTCGAAGACGTGATCGGTCCCGAGGAAGACCTCCGGCTCCTCAGGAGCCGCGAGCTGCAGCCTTGGATCGTCTGTCAGGTGACCCTCGGCCACCGAGGGTTGAAAGGCAGTGGAATCACCAACGACTATCGGGCTGACGGGAGAGGCGATCCAGTCAGCGGCTTGGCGGACGAATCCGCCTTGGTGTCGAGCGGCGAGAATCTCGGCCACCACTCCAGCCACGTCATAGGAGAAACCCAGTTCTCCCGACTGGTAGGAGATCACTTTCTCTCCGGCGGTCACAGAGACCGGCGTGGACAGGACCTCATCGGCGCGAAGCTGCACGACCTCCGTCAGTTGAGCCCGAGAGAGCCCGGAGACATCGGCTCCCAAGAACCAGACGTTTGCGGCGGTGGTCTGACCCGAGTCGGAGACGTGATCGCCCCACGCCGCACCAAGGGTTCCGATGATCAGGGCAATTGCAGTCGTCGTCCACACCCAGCCAGATTGCGATGTTCGTTCTCTGGCCACTCCATGATGCTATTGGCACCTGGGCGTTTTCCAACACCGAGTCTGTCCGTGTCGAGAATCCCTGTACCGATCCACAATCCGAGCGCGTGTGTAGCCGGGAGCGGATGGAGGTCGGCTCCGTGCTTGGCATACCAGCATCCCGGCATGACACAATGCTCGGGTGTCGATCGATCTCTCCGCGGCCTGTGACTTCGTCCAGAAGGAGTTGTCGAAGCAGGCAGATCCCGATAAGGCCGCCGGCGCGCAGGCGTACATGAAGACCGACATGCCGTTCTACGGAGTTCAGAAGCCAGGGCGTGTGCCGATTCTCCGCGTATTGGTGAGGGACCACCCCCCCGGAACCCGAGACGAGTACGAGGAGCTCGTGCTCGCACTCTGGTCCTTACCCCATCGCGAGGAGAAGTACCTGGCTATGGCCGTCGCTACCGCTCACAGTCAGTTCATCGTCCCGGAGTCGCTGCCGCTCTATCGAAGGATGGCCGTGGAGGGTGGGTGGTGGGACTTGGTGGACGAGGTGGCCACCCACATGGTCCGGCCTCTGGTCATTGGATTCCCAACCGAGGTCTGGCCCGAAGTGGATTCGTGGGTCGGCGACGAAGACATGTGGCTACGACGGGCAGCGATCATCTGTCAGGTAGGAGCGAAGGAGAAGACCGATCAGGAGCGGCTCTTCCGTTTCTGCGCGGCCCGAATGCATGAGAGCGAGTTCTTCATCCGAAAAGCCATCGGATGGGCTCTGCGGGATTACGCGAAGACGGCCCCCAACGCCGTGGCCAAGTTTGTCATGGGCAATCGGGAGTCGATGTCGGGGCTCAGCTTTCGCGAGGCCACCAAGCATCTGGGGGATCTGGTGCCTAGATGATGGTCGATGCGATCACGCTCGAAGTCGCCCGCAACCGGTTTTCGGCGATAGCCGATGAGATGGGAACTGTCCTTCGGCGGACTTCGCTGTCACCCAACATCAAGGAGCGTGCCGACTGCTCGGCGGCCGTGTTCGACCCCTCAGGCGAGATGCTCGCCCAGGCGGAGCACATCCCCGTCCATTTGGGATCGATGCCAGCTTCCGTTCGCGCCTGTCTCGAGGCCTTCGAACCCGAGCCTGGCGTCCACTACGCGGTGAACGACCCATTTCACGGCGGTACCCACCTCAACGACCTCACCATCGTTGCTCCCGTCTTTGCACATGGAGAGCTGGTCGCTTGGGTAGGAAACCGCGCCCACCACGCCGACGTGGGAGGCGAGGCGCCCGGGTCGATGCCGGCGCATGCCACAACTGTCGATCAGGAGGGCCATCGGGTCCGGCCGACCGTGGCGGTGAGAGATGGTCGGCTGGTGCCAGAGTTCTACGAGCCTTTCGTCACCGCCTCCCGGACACCCTGGGAGCGCCGTGGCGATCTGGATGCACAGATGGGTGCGAACGCAGTTGCCGTCACCCGGCTTGGTGAACTGGTGGAGCGAGAGGGAATGGATCGTTATGCGAAGGTCGCATCGGCTCTGCTCGACTACGGGGAGCGGCGGACATTGGCGGCCTTGTCGGATGTCCCTGATGGCTCATACGAGTTCACCGACTTCATGGAGCTTGGCGAACAGGACATAGCCATAAGAGTGAAGGTCATCATCGACGGTGAGACCCTGCTCGCCGACTTCACCGGGTCTGATAGGCAGGTGGAGGCCAATTTCAACGCTGTCGAAGCCGTAACCCGGTCTTGTCTTTATTACGCGGTGCGTGTTGCAACGGACCCGTCCATCCCGGCCAACGGAGGCTGCTATCGGCCTATTGGGTTGGAAGCCCCGGCGGGGACCATCGTCAACGCATCGCCCCCGGCCGCCGTCGCGGCGGGAAACGTCGAGACCAGCCAGCGCATCGCCGACGTCTTGCTAGGTGCATTGGCTCAGGCGGCCCCCGACAAGGTTCCGGCGGCGTCGCAGGGGACGATGAACAACGTACTCATCGGCAACGACCGTTTCGCCTACTACGAGACGGTCGCCGGAGGCCAGGGCGCACGCCCCTATCGGGACGGGCAGTCCGGAATCCAGACCGGGATGACCAACACGCAGAACACGCCGATCGAGTCTCTCCACACGCACTATCCGTTTCGAGTGACTTCATACACCCTGCGTCGGGGGAGCGGGGGTGGTGGCAAGTACAAGGGGGGAGAGGGGATCCGGCGTGAGCTCGTCTTCGGTGAGGCGGCCACCCTGTCACTGATGGGGGAGCGGCGCCGCAACCGGCCGTGGGGCCTCGCCGGTGGGGAGCCCGGGGCGGTCGGCGAAGACTGGCTCATCAGAAAGGGCGGCGAGGAGGAGCGTCTCGCTGGGAAAGTGACTATCGAAGTGGGTCCTGGAGATCGCCTGGTGGTCCTGACTCCCGGAGGAGGTGGCTGGGGCCATGTTCCCTAGCCGACCGGTGCCGGACAGGCTCTCGGCTGTACCCTTCGAGACATGAGTCTTCTGGCCGAACTGCGCGCCGTCCTCGGCAGAGAGGACGTGTTGGAGGAGCCGGTGGAGCTATACGTCTACTCCAAGGACGCCTCGCTCATGAGGGGAGAAGCAACCGCGGTCGTGTTTCCCCAGGATTCTGCAGAGGTCGCCGAGATCGTTCGCGTCGCCGAGAGGCACGGTGTCCCCATCGTCGCTAGAGGAGCCGGGACGGGTCTGGCTGCCGGTGCCAGCCCCACCGAAGGGGGGATCGTCCTCTCAACGACGGCGATGACGTCCCTCGAGATCGATCCCGAGAATCGGACGGCGTGGGTGGGCGCCGGTGTCATCAATCTGGATCTGAGCAAGGCCGCGGAACCGTTCGGTCTGCATTTTGCTCCCGACCCCTCGTCCCAGTCAGCCTGCACAATCGGGGGAAACGTGGCCAACAACTCAGGTGGGCCGCATTGCCTGGCCGAGGGGAGCACTACCAGCCACGTGCTCGGGTTGGAGGTGGTTCTGGCGGGTGGAGAAGTAGTGACACTTGGTGGCGATGCGCCCGACACACCCGGGCTCGACTTGAAGGGCGTGATCGTTGGGTCCGAAGGGACCCTCGGCATAGTCACCAGAGCGCTCGTTCGGCTGCTTCCCATCGAACCCGACGTGAGAACCCTGCTGATGGACTTCCCCGACATGGAGGGCGCTGCCCGCACTGTGTCGCAGGTGATCGCAGCCGGTCTCGTGCCGGCGGCGCTGGAACTCATGGATCAGAGGATGACAGTTGCGGTCGAGAACTGGCTCCATGCCGGCCTGCCGATCGACTCTGCTGCCGTGCTCCTCGCCGAGGTGGTCGGAGAGACCGTAGGGGTCGAGTCACAGGCACAGCTCATCGCGGACATCGGGCGTGCCAATCGGGCGAAGAAGGTCCAGATCGCCGCCGACGCCGCTGAGCGGGATCTCCTCTGGAAAGGTCGCAAGTCGGCATTCGGGGCAATCGCCCAGCTGGCTCCCGACTACTACCTCCACGATGCCGTGGTTCCCAGGACCAAGCTCGTGGAGACCATGACAGCGGTCTATGACATTGCCGACAAGTACGACCTGACGATGTTGAACGTCTTTCATGCGGGTGATGGCAACCTGCATCCGCTGATCGCTTTCGACGCTTCCGATCCTGAGGTGAACCGGCGCGTGCACCAGGCCGGCGATGAGATCGTCGCCATCTGTCTGAAGAACGGTGGAGCCCTCTCCGGCGAGCATGGGATCGGGGTCGAGAAACGCGACTTGATGCGAACCTCGTTCTCCGAACTCGACCTCGACGCCCAAGCTCGACTCAAAGATGTCTTCGACCCGGGAAGGGTCTTCAATCCCAACAAGATCCTCCCTGAGGGCTCGAGATGCTTCGACTTCGGTGGCGTCAGGCGTGAGATCCCCGACGGTGCCTGGGTTTGACCCGAGTCGAGGCGCTTGCCGCCCTCGAGTCTGATGTTGCTCACGCTCCGGATGCGGGCATCGTCGTGTCGCCACGCACCATCGAAGACGTCGCCAGCGTTCTCCGACATGCAAGTGAAAGCGGCCGGAGGATTCAGGTGCTCGGTGGAGGCACTCACTCTGGTTTCGGCTCACCGCCCGATCCGGACATCGTCATGTCAATGGATCTCCTCTCAGATGTCGAGGTATGGGAGCCCGACGACCTGACCATTGTCGTGTTCGCCGGCGCCCGCGTCTCAGACGTCGAGGCCATGTTGGGTGAGAAGAACCAGACCGCTGTGCTTCCTGAGATGCCGGGAGAGTCGACGATCGGTGGCGTCATCGCGTCCGGAGCTTCCGCACTTCGCCGCGGCCGCCTCTTCGACACCAGGGAGCGTGTCCTCGAGGCGACCGTGGTAACCGGTGATGGCCGTGTGGTGAGGAGCGGAGGGCGCGTCGTCAAAAACGTGACCGGCTACGACCTTCATCGGCTCCATGTAGGGGCTTTCGGGTCGCTGGGTGTCGTCGTCTCTGTCTGCCTCAAGCTCTGGCCGACTCCGCCCGCCGCGGCGACAGTCGCAGTGAACGATCTCGATCAGGCGAGTGAAGCGGTCAGACCTCTTGCTGTACTGGAAGCCGATCACCGGATCCGGGTCTACTTGTGGGGCACCCCCGAGGAAGTGGAGGCCAAGACCGAACGTCTCGGCGGGGAAGTGGAACGAGGGCACCAGTGGCCCGCCGACCCGTCTGGCGCTCGGAAATGGTCGCTCCGGGTGCCGCCGGCAATGACCGGTGAAGCGATCCGCCGACTCCCTGACTCGTGGAGCTATCTCGCCGTTCACCGCGTCGGGGAAATCCGGGCGGCGTCAGAGGAAGCCGACGGCGCACCCGCCCTGCGCTCTTGGGCGGAGTCGGTGGGAGGACATCTCGTGATCACCGCCAGGCCCCCAGGTGAAGACGTGATGGACCCATGGGGAAAGCCACCTCCGGCACTGGCGCTTCAGAGGGCTCTGATCGACGAGTTCGATCCTCGGCGCGTGATCAACCCCGGACGGCTGCCGGGTGGTCTCTGATGCCCTGGGTCACCGATATCCATCCGACCACGGAAGAGCTCAACGCTTGCGTCCAATGCGGTCTCTGCCTTCCGGTCTGCCCCACGTTCCGATTGACCGGCCGCGAGACCGCATCACCCAGGGGCCGACTGCATGCGATGAGTGCCGTGCACCAGGGTCTTGTCGAAGTGGACGAGGCTTTCGCATCGATTCTGGACTTCTGTCTCGGATGCAGAGCGTGTGAACCGGTCTGTCCCGGCCTCGTCCCCTATGGGAGAGCACTCGAAGGCGCGAGAGCCGAGATCGTCGAACAGGTCCCGGGTAGGGGGAACCGGCGAAGGTGGTTGCTGGGTGCCGGGCTCGGCTCCCGTTCACTGATGGGCGCCGCCACCACTGCGGTGTCGCTCGCCCAGAGGCTTGGCTTGACCAGGCTCGCTCCCGGGCGTTTGCGGAGACTGGCATCGGGCATGAGGAAGCTGAGCGCACGCCCTCCTGCCACGGTAGGGCACACGGGCGGCAGCGGGGATGCCGGCACGATCGCCCTGTTAGCAGGTTGCATCCAGGATCAATGGTTCGGAGGGGTCAACCACACCGCCATCGAGCTGCTCGAGCGCGCCGGCCACCGAGTCACCGTCCCGGTGACTCAGACCTGTTGTGGCGCTCTGGCCGCCCACGACGGCAAAGCTGCGGAGGCGCGGCGTCTCGCCGAGCGAAATGTCCGCGCTCTCGGCTCTGCCGATCTCGTTGTGGCCACCGCTGCCGGCTGCTCAGCCCATCTCATTGGATATGGCCACTGGGCCGATGGCGGCCAGGCCATGGCCTCCAAAACCGTCGATGTGACCGTCGCCGTCGCTCGAGCGATCGAAGAGGGGAGATTGCCTCGGCTGCGGGGCACGCGAGGGCCTATTGCGGTCCAGGATCCGTGTCACCTCCGCCACGGACAGCGAGTGGTGGATGAGCCTCGAATGATCCTGAGGGCAGCCGGCTATGAAGTCGTGGAGATCGACGACGCGGCCCTGTGCTGTGGCGCCGCCGGCATCTACACGGTCCTCCAGCCCGAGGCCTCTGAGAGACTCGGAAACCAAAAGGCTGCCCAGGTACGTTCTACCGGTGTGAGCCGGGTGTCTTCCGCCAACCCGGGCTGTGAGATGCAGCTTCGAAGTCATCTTGGGAGTGACTACGTGGTCCGGCACCCGATCGAGTGGTATGCAATGGCAGTCGATGAAGAGTTCGCTGGTTAGGGTCGCAGCCGAGTAATGAAGGTTTTCGAGAACACAACCAGGTCTGCGACCTTCGCAACCGTCAAGCGCTACGCAATCCTCGCGTATGGCGCCTTCGGAACCATGTTCGACGTCGGTCTGATGGTGCTGGGAAGCTTGCTCAGCGGGCTATCGGTCGCAGTCCTCCTTGCTGGGTTCGATCTGGTCAACGTCTCACAAGACCTCTCGACCGGCGCCATGCTCATCTCGGCCGTGGTACTTGCGGTGGTCGGTCTCTTCTGTCTCGGTGTCGCATCGGAGGGGCCATTGGGTAGGGGGCGCCGTCTTGTCGGTTTCAAGATCTGGGAGGTGGGCATCGGTCGGACGATCGCCGTGTTCGCCATCGGGTTCGCCGCCTTGCTTCTCTACCAGCTGGTTCTGGGCTTTCTCGACGGCCTGCCAAGACCGCTCTACCAGGGAACAGAGGGGATCAGGGCAGTTGGAGTAGCGGGCATGACCGTGATGCCACTGATAGGTGTTCCCTTGTCACTCCTGATCAGGTGGGCACCTTCCAAATACGTCTGGGTCCGTCGGCTCGATGTGCCTGCGATGTTCGTCGTCTGGGCGATCACTGCGATGGTGCTCCTCACCTGAAGGAGTGTTAGGTCACCCGACGGCCTTCGAATAGATGAGGACTTCGTCCGGGTCGCCCCCCGCCCGTATCAGGGCTTCGTTGGCCCAGGGAAGGTTGGGCACCTTGACGGTCAGACCGGCTGATTCACGATCGGCGGCCAGACCGATCAGACCATCGAAGAGGCGCGGCGCCTCCTCTTTGCTGGTAGCCAGCCATCTGACCCGGGTCTCCTCGGACGTTGGCTGATCCGCAATGGCCCACCCCGCCGGATTCTGAAAGAAGACACCATCCGTCGCCGCAACACCGAGATCGTCTGGAGTGGCCTTTCTCCATTGCCAGCCACTGGCGATGAATCCCCGTCCTCCGTGTGAAAGGTCGCTTGTCGACCAGAACATCCACGCTGGATCGACGTCCGACCCGGGAGCCGGACGCATCCTCAACTCACGAGGGGCGCGATGGTCGGGCCTGACCTCGATCCAGGCGTACACCCAACTCGACGTCGACCGATAGCCGAGTTGCTCTACCTGGGATCGGGCGGCTTTGTTGGTCGCCTCCGTCGCCAGTCGCGCCACCTTGGCTCCACGACCTTTCAACCATGCCACCCCAGCGTGGTTCAGAGCCGTGCCAAGCCCCGAGCGGCGATGGTTCGGGTGGACCCGGGCTGCTTCCAACCAGCCTTCCCTCTCCGAGAGCATGACGGCGTGTGCGACGGCAATCGGGACGTCGGAGTCGTCCACGCAGACCATCAGTTCCGACTCAGGATTCTCCAACCATCCAGAGATGCGATCCGGGACGTAGTCCCCCCATTCGAACGTGTCGGTCGTCCAGGCAACTATTCCCTCGACATCGGCGCGACGTGCGGGCCTGACCTCGATCGACATGGCTCACATACGGTCTGGGACGGCGATGCCGAGCAGGTCGAGCAATCGTTCCAGTGAGGCCAGTGTCCAGACGGCGAGCGCCAGCCACGAACCACGCCTGAGCGTGTCCTGCTCCGAGAGAATGTGGCATTCGTCGTAGAAGCGATTGAATTGCCCGGCGAGGTTGTGGGCATAGTCGGCCACGTGGTTGGGAGCTCGCAGGTCGATCGCGCGCTGCAGCACTTCGGGGAGGCTCAACAGCTCGAGGATCAGGCCGCGCTCGGTCTCATGAGCCGGAGCTCTCATATGGCCAGCTTCCAGTCCGCGCTCGTCCGCCTTGGCGAGTATCGACTTGATACGAACTGCCGCATATTGCAGGTAGGGGCCGGTCTTTCCCTCGAAAGAGCTGAACCTGTCGAGGTCGAACACGTAGTCGGATGAGCGATTGTTGATCAGATCGCCGAATTTGAGCGCCGCGACTCCGACGAGTCTGGCGATCTCCTCCCGTTCTGCCTCGTCGTACTCCTCGGCCAGGTGCGCCTCGTCGAGTCTGGCCCGTGCTGCCTCCTGCACCATGTCGATCACGTCTCCGAGTTGCACCACCCCGCCTTCCCTCGTCTTGAACGGCTTGCCGTCGGGACTATTCATCGTTCCGAACTCGATGTGCTCGAGCCTCACGTTCTCGGGCGCTATTCCACCCTTGCGGGCTGCCCTGAATACCTGGGCGAAATGGTCGGACTGTCTGCGATCTACCACATAGAGGATGAGGTCTGCCCCGAGGTCGTCCACCCTCATCTGAACCGTCGCCAGATCGGTGGTCGAGTAGAGGAAGCCACCTGCCCGAGACTTCAGGATCAGCGGCGGCCAGTCCCGGTTGTCGTCTGCCTGGTCGATCCGGACTACGAGTGCTCCTTGGGACTCCTCCGCCACGCCTCCCTTCTCCAGACTCTCGACCAGTGTCTGGAGCCGGTCGTGGACGTCAGACTCTCCGTACCAGAGGTCGAAGTTGACCCCGAGGGCGGCGAAGTCCTGTCGCTGTGAGTCTTCGGAGACCGTCTTCATGTGCTTCCACAGCGCTCTCAGCCCCGGGTCACCGCTCTGCAGCCTCACCGTTGCCTCTCTCGCTCGCTCGGAGAACTCTTCGTCCTGTCGAGCTCTTTCCGCGGCTTTCGGGTAGATCTGCTGGAGGTCTTGCAGTGTCACCGGGGAGCGGGTGGGGTACTCGGTTGCGTCAGGATCGAAGTAGGGAAGGCCGGGTGAGCGCTCCTGGATGGCGGCCATGAGCAGGCCCATCTGAAAGCCCCAGTCACCGAAGTGTGGGTCCCGGATGATCTTGTGGCCGGCAAAGGCGAACAGACGTGCCAAAGAGTCTCCGATGATGGTGGCGCGCAGGTGACCGACATGCATGGCCTTGGCAACGTTGGGTCCTGCATAGTCGACGACCACACTCATGGGCCTTTCCACCGTGCCAAATCCCAGGTGATCGTCGGCGCTGTGGCGGTTGGCCCATGAGGCGAGGGCCTCGTCGGTGAGTGTCAGGTTGATGAAACCGGGCCCGGCAACATCCGCCAGTGCTATCTCAGTGCTCGAGGAGAGCGCCGTAGCAACCTCCTCGGCGATGTCACGCGGGCTCTTCCCGGCCAGCTTGGCGGCCGTCATGGCGCCGTTGCACTGGTATTGGGCCAGCTCGGGTCGCTGTGATGGCACCACCTCCCCCAACTCCGCCGGAAGACCCAGGGAGGCGAAGGCCTCGCCGGCCATAGCGGACAAGTGGGACAGCAACGACATCCCCGTGGATGCTAGGTCGGGGGTGGTGACAGGTCTTTCTGTGCGGATCTGTGCAACTGGGGTTCGCGCGAATCCGCACAGAAACGTCTAGTACTTGGCCAGCTCCTGGGCCGCCTCGACTATGTCCTCGGGTGTTATGTACAGGGCGTTTTCGAGCGAGCCCGCATAGGGCATGATGGGGACATCGGGGAGGGCGAGACGACGGATCGGCCCGTCGAGCCACTCAAAGGCCTTGTCGGCCAGCTGTGCCGCTATTTCGGCGCCATACCCGACGAATTCGTTGTCTTCGTGAACGATCAGCGCCTTCGAGGTCTTCTTGATGGAAGCTTCGATCGTCGGCCAGTCCAACGGTTTGAGGGTCCGGAGGTCGATCACATCCGGGCTGATTCCCAGCTCCTCCAGGGGGGGCACCGCATCCATGACGAAGTGGGCCATCGCGCCGTAGGCGATGATGGTCAGGTCCTCGCCGGAATGCCGCAACGCAGCTCTTCCCAGCCGAACCCGGTGCTCACCCTCGGGATAAGGACCCTTGGCCAGGCGATAGAGCTTCTTGGGCTCGATGAACAACACCGGGTCGGGATCCTCGACAGCGGTGTGGAGCAGGCCCTTCACATCTGCCGGGGTCGACGGGATGACCACCTTGAGGCCGGGGACGTGTGCGTAGAAGGCTTCGATCGACTGTGAGTGGTATTGGGCTCCGTGGATACCTGCGCCATAGGGTGTGCGGATGACGATCGGGCAGTTCCAGCGACCGTCGGAGCGGTAGCTGATTCGTGCGGCCTCGGACACGATCTGGTCGAAGGCAGGGTGTATGTAGTCGGCGAACTGGACCTCCGGGATGACCTTGAACCCGGTGGCCGACATCCCTATGGCGCATCCGACTATCGAGGACTCGGCGATGGGTGTGTTGAAACACCGGTCCGCTCCGAAGCGCTCCGTGAGCTTCTCGGTCGCCTTGAAGACCCCTCCCTTGCGTCTGGCGACGTCTTCTCCGAACACCACCGTGTCCGGGTGGACTTCCATGATCTCGTGGAGAGTCCGGTTGATCGCGGTGATCAGGTTCACCTCTTCGCCCTCCGGCGGATCCTCGACCTCGGTGACCGGCGGGCCGGGCTCGATGACCCGCGCATACACCCGCGTCAGAGGCTCGTCGGGGTTGGGTGAGCGCTCCGCCTCCTCGACTGCCGTGGCGAGGGTCTGTACGACCTCCGCGTCGATCTGCTCCTCCTGGTTCTCACTGAGCAGGCGGTTCTCGATCAGGTATTGGCGGAGCTTGGCGACCGGATCTCGCTTGCGCCATCTCTCGACCTCTTCCTTGGTCCGGTACAAAGCGTCGTTGTCGTCGGAGGTGTGGGCGTAATAGCGGTAGGTCTCCGCTTCGATGAGGGTCGGGCCATCCCCCGACCTAGCCCGATCCACCGCTTCTTGCATCGTCTCCAGAACCACCAGAGGGTCGTTTCCGTCGATGGCGTGGCCGGGGAACCCGTAGCCGCGTGCACGATCGGCGATCTTCCCGGCGACCTCCTCCTGGGTCGGCACAGAGATGGCGTATTGGTTGTTCTCGATGACGAAGATCAAAGGGAGTCTGTTTATCCCCGCCCAGTTCATCGCCTCGTGCCAGTCGCCCTCGGAGGTCGCTCCCTCGCCGCCGTAGACGACTGCGATCTCTCCCTTGCCGCGCAGCTTGAGTCCGTGGGCTATGCCGGCGGCGTGGGGGAACTGGGTTCCGATCACCGAGGATTGGGTGAAAACCCGACGGTCCGGATCGGACCAGTGGCTGGGCAGCTGGCGACCTCCCGACATGGGATCGCCCTTTTTCGCGAACACGCCGAGAAAGATCTCCACCGGAGTGAAGCCCCAGGCCAAGGCCACACCCATGTCCCGGTAGTAGGGGAGCACCCAATCGCGCTCGTTGTCCAGAGCGTAAACCGAGGCGACTTGGACAGCCTCGTGCCCTGAAGCGCCGAGGACGAATGCGGCCCTGCCTTGTCGCTGCAAGGCCCACATCCGGTCGTCGACCCGTCGGGCCATGAGCATCAGCCGGTACATCTCGATGATCTCGGAGTCGGTCAGACCGAGGCTTCGATGATCACGCTCTCTAGGGACTGTGGTCATCTCAGTTGCGATCGTCTCCACTTCGCCGGAACCGGCGGAGGTCGCCTATCTCGTGTATGCGCTTCTTGGCAACCTCCACAGCAGCTTCGTTGGGGTTGATCGACAGCTCCTCGGCCGTATCGAGAATCTGAAGGGTGGCGTCGTAGATCGCATCGACTCGATGTAGCGCCCGTGTCCTCGAGTAACCCTGGAGCTCGTCGTAGACGTTGATGAGCCCACCGGCGTTGACGACGAAATCCGGTGCGTAGGTGATGCCCCGATCTGCCAGGCGCTCGGCGTCCTTTTCCGTCGCGAGCTGGTTGTTGGCGCTACCCACGATGGCCTTACAAGCCAGCAGGGGAATGGTGTTCTCGTTGAGGCTTGCTCCGAGTGCACAGGGCGAGAAGATGTCGCACTCGACCTCGTAGATCGCCTCAGGGTCAACGGCAGTGACGTCGTAGGTCGCCACGGCTCGCTCTATGGCCGGCTGGTAGGCATCCGTTATGAAGACTTTGGCCCGTGCCTCCACTAGGAGGCTGACGAAAGCCGATCCGACTTTGCCCACTCCCTGAACGGCAAAAGTGCGGCCGGCGAGATCGGTATCGTCCCAGAGCTTCGTGGCGACTGCTCGCGCGGCGGCCTGCAGCCCGCGCGCGGTTACCGGGGAGGGGTCTCCCGAACCTCCCAGGGCTACAGAGTTTCCAAGTGCCCACCGGGTCTCACGCCGAACCATGTCCATGTCGTGTGTCGTTGTACCGACATCCTCCGCAGTGATGTAGCGGCCCTGCAATGAGTCAACGATCCGCCCATAGGCGCGGAAGAGTCGTTCGCTCTTGTCCGTTAGGGGGTCTCCGATGATGACGGCTTTTCCCCCACCAAGGTCGAGTCCCGCAGCGGCGGCCTTGTAGCTCATTCCGAGGGACAACCGGAGGACGTCCTCCAAGGCATCCTCTTCGGTTTCGTACGGGAAAAAGCGAGTCCCGCCTAGGGCGGGACCGAGAGCTGTGCTATGTATCGCGATGATTGTCTTGAGGCCGGACACCTTGTCGTAGCCGTAGAGAATCTGCTCGTGCCCTTCTCTGGCTACCTCCTCGAATACAGGCAAGGGTTCCGACCTCCTGGACTGGGATACGCCTAGGGCGAATCTTACTCCGCGAGTGTGAATGCGCCCTTAGGTTGGGGCGGGGCTGTGCCAGGATGGTGAGATGACGAAGACGGCACATCTCCGGGTGTACTCCCCTGAGGTCCGAGGATCGGGCGAGCCCGTACCTTCCTTCGTCAAGAGATACGGAATCCTGTCCGAAGCGGAGGGTGAGGCCCCTTGGACGGTCGAGTGGGACGGGAGGCGTCTCATCTGTCCTCGCAATCTCCGCCTGCGCGTACTCGAGTCGACCGTGGCGTTCGCAAATGCTCTTCGGGGCATCGGCGTCGGCCTCATCCCCGATGACGCGGCCAGGGCCGCGGACCGCGAGCTACGCACCTATCAGGTGGAGCATCCCGGTCAGAGGTCACACGTCTTGACATCGGCCTGGCATGTCCCGGTTAGATGGTTCGCCGCGTTCGATGCGGATGAGAAAGAGGTGTATGAGGGCCCGAGCGGGCCTCGTGTGCGGTATCGAGCCGAAATACTGGAGGCACGACGGCGGATTCGAAGGGCTCACTCCATCCTCGAGCAGCTGGGGGCCTTTCAGTCACCTGCCGAGGAGCTCGGCCAACTGATGAGCTGGCTGGAGCCTTTCCCCGATGGCTCGATGGTGGAGTTGGACTACTCCGACGTCTCCGAGCTGTTCGATCCCCAGGACCTGGTCTTCGACGACTCCTGCCGACTGATCCAGGAGTCTGTCGACGCCCTCGAGTCCGGCGACATGCTGCGAGCCGGGGAGAACTACGGCCGCGTCGTCAGCCGCTGGGCCCCCGCTTTCAGTGTGACCTTCAGCAACTGAGCCTTCAACCCCGGCAGCTGCCATTCCGGTTGTGGAGAGCCGCCTTCGGCTCAGCCGAGGATCGGGAATAGATCGGGTTGGCAAGACGCTGAATCTTGTGAACGAACGCACAAGGCTTGGACTACACAGCGGCATTGCGATGTTGGGTTCCCGCTCCTCCCCGAGCGGTTTCCCCTCCTCCTCTCCTCCCACCAGGCATCGCAATATCGGAAGGGCCCCGGATTCTCATCCGGGGCCCTTCTCTTTGGGTCCGTCTTTCGCAATGGGCCAATCGCTGGCACCATGCCGACTCGATGACCGCTCTTCCACTCGACTTGCTGCCCGACTCCGCCACAGTGCGACCCGACGGCGGTCTCGAGATTGGTGGATTGGATGTCGTCGACCTGGCCGGAGAATTCGGGACTCCCTTGTTCGTCTACGACGAGGATCATCTGCGCGCCAGATGTCAGGAGGCTGTGAGTGCGTTCCCCGACGGGGCCTCCTACGCCACCAAGGCATTCACCTGCATGGCAATGGTGCGTCTCGCCCATGAGGAGGGGATGTCTCTCGATGTTTCCACCGGGGGGGAGATCCAAGTGGCGCTGGCCGCCGGTGCGCCCGCCGAGGACCTCGTGTTTCACGGAAACAACAAGTCGGTGAGCGAGCTCGAAATGGCACTGGCGGCCGGTGTGGGCCGGATCGTCGTCGACTCGTTCGCCGAGATCGATCGCCTCGAGTCGGTCGTGAGTGGTGGGGCGATGGCACCGAAGGTGCTGATCAGGGTGAATCCCGGGGTGGAAGCCCACACTCACGAGTATCTCCAAACCGGCGTCGAGGACTCGAAGTTCGGTCTTTCGACGGTCGACGGATCGGCCCGGGCTGCCTACGAACGGCTCGAGAAGTCCACGGCGGTGGAGCTCGCCGGCCTCCACGTCCACGTTGGCTCGCAGGTCTTCGATGTCGGATCCTTTCGCAACGTTGTCGCCGAACTGGGGCCCTTGGTCCGCGATCTCCGGCCCGAGGAGTTTTCGATCGGGGGAGGACTGGGTGTGGCCTATGTCGAAGGGGAACAGGCCCCAACCATCACCGAGTGGGGACGGGCAGTTCACTCTGCGGCCGAAGAAGCGGGCATCGAAGCTCACATCATGGCCGAGCCCGGCCGGGCGATCGTTGCCGCCGCCGCGGTCACCCTGTACTCCGCAGGCACTATCAAGGAGATTCCGTCGATCCGGACGTATGTCTCCGTCGATGGCGGGATGAGTGACAATCCACGTCCCGTCTTGTACGGGAGCGGATATGAGGTATTCCTGCCCAGGTCGACCGATTCCGAGCGCGCCATGCCGGTGCGAGTCGTGGGAAAACATTGCGAATCGGGAGACGTATTGGTGCGGGACGGACATCTTCCTTCCTCACTCGAGCAGGGGGACATCGTGGCCACACCGGTGACCGGCGCATACGGGCACTCGATGGGCTCGAACTACAACATGGTCCTGCGGCCGCCCGTTGTCTTCGTCAAGAATGGCGATGCGAGGCTTGTCATCCGCAGAGAGACCTATGACGATTTGCTCACCCGGGATCTGGCGGTTCTAGATGCCGTGGATTGACGCCCCCCATGAAGACGAATGGGGCGACCGCCTGGACGGTCTGAAAGACGAGGTCGTCGACCCGAAATGGGGTCGAGTCGACTGGATCATGCGCATACATGCAT
Organism: bacterium; assembly: GCA_024638655.1. GTDB lineage: Bacteria > Actinomycetota > Acidimicrobiia > Spongiisociales > ZC4RG35 > Ww567. Next base: position 20,656 of record JAHEJW010000023.1, read on the forward strand.
TGGACGAAGGCAGCATGACTGCCCACAACGTCCTGTATCGGCAGGCTATGAAGGGAACCGCATCACTGCGGAAGGTGGATCGTGAGATGATCGCCCTCGTCGTCTCCAGAGTGAACGAATGTCACTATTGAGTGACCCACCACCGGCGCGGTCTGCGCCGCCTGTTACGAGACGACGATCTGGCCGATCGCATCGAGAAGGACTGGGAGTCCGCCGGACTCACTGAGAAGAGGGAGCGCATGCTCAGTTATGCGGTGAAGCTGACCCTGCGTCCGTCCGAGGTGAGCGAAGAGGATGTCGAGGCTCTACGCGAGGTGGGCTTCAGCGACACCGACATACTCCACATCGTCGAGGTGACCGCCTACTACGCCTACGCAAACCGTGTGGCGGACGGCCTGGGTATACCTCTCGAGGATTGGCTTCCGGAGAATCACACCTGAGCTCGTTCGGCGATGCAGTCGATCTCTATGGCCGCTCCAAGTGCAAGATCCGCTCCACCGACCGTGATGCGTGCGGGCGGCGCCTTGTCGAAGAAGTCGAGGTAGGCCTCATTCATCTCGGTGAAGGTCGCGATTTCCGAGAGGTAGACATTGACCTTGGCGACGTCGTCCATGCCGGCCCCGCAGGCGTCGAGAATCGTTCTGATGTTCTCCAGGGTCTGTCTCGTCTGGGCACCCGTACCACCCGGCACCAACTCCATGGTGCCCGGAACCGTGCCGAGAGTCCCCGAGACGTAGATCGTGTCTCCGATGATCGCGGCGTGACTGAAAGACGGGAGGCGACTCAGCCCGTCGACGATGATCTTCTCCATTTGGTACCTCCTGCGATTCCAGCTCGACGATCAGTCCCAGATAAGCAGCGATGAGCTTCATCTACTTCGCTTACGGTTCAAACCTCTGGCCGGAACAACTCTGTAGCCGATGTCCCTCCGCCACCCCCGCCGGCCGGGCGACGCTCTCTGGGTGGAGGGTGGCATACGACAAGCCGGGGATGGACGGAACGGCCAAGATGAACCTGAGATCGTCCCCCGGCTCGGTGGCTCGAGGAGTTGTCTATGAGGTCGACGAGCGTGAACGTGGTTCTCTAGACGAGGCCGAGCCCGGGTACACCCCGTTCCATGAGGAGGTCGCTCTCGACGCGGGAGGCTCACTGGATGCACTCACCTACCGATGGGATCCGGCTGGGACCGACAGGCCACCATCCGATTGGTATCTCGCGACAGTTCTGGCAGGCGCCCGGCACCACGGCCTAGACCCGGCATACATCGAGGCTCATCTCGAAGTGGAGGCATCTCCGGACGAAGTCCACCCCGGAATGCACCCCGCCGGTGAAGCGGCTCTGGGATCGATGCAGGACATCCTTGCCTCCTCCCTGCGCCCGGCCCCGGGGCGGTACACGATTCACCCGGGCGACCTCGCCTGGTGGATGCGGCACGAAGATCCGCGTCGAGCCAGGCAAACCAGTTACTGGATCAGCCCTGGGCGAGCAGTATTGGTGATAGACGCAGATAGCCGTGAGATCAGCGCCTTTTCCGCGGAGGGAGAGCCAGTCATTCCGGTCATCGAGTGGGCACAGCGAAGGCTTCGAGGCTTGGGTGAGGTGGGTTGGGTCGCCGACTCGGATGGCGAGTTGGTTGATTACCTGACGGCCGGCGACTACGAGCCGATCCACACCGATCGTCTCTACCACTGGGAACTCAACGATGTCGAGATCCCCGTTCCCGATCTCCCGCCAGGCTGGGAGCTGCGTCCCATCCGGAGTGAGGTCGAGGCCGATGAGAGGCGCCGAGCATCTCACGGAGCCTTCGCTTCCACGATGGATCACCAGGCCCACCTCGAGCGCTACCTGCGATTCATGAGGTCGCCGGTGTACGACCAGGAACGAGACCTGGTGGCTGTGTCACCGGAGGGGCGCATCGCATCATTTGTCGTCTGGTGGCCAGACGTGTCCGGAATCGCCCAGATCGAACCGTTCGGAACTCATCCCGCCTTCCAACGGCGGGGAATTGGCCGGGCACTCATGTACTACGCACTGGAGCGCATGCGGGCGGCAGGGATGGCCCGGACCCGGGTGATCACCGACGAGTCCCGATCGGACGCCACTTCTTTCTATGGCGGAGTGGGATTCCAGGAGATGGACAGGGTGCGCTGGTGGCGCCGGCGCTCCTCGGGCTGAACCTGACTCGCTGGCCGGCCGGGTGATTGTGCCGGACTTGGACGACACCGCTAGTACCGACCGTTGGATACGCTCGGACCGTGGGCCTGCGCACTGTCATCGCGATAGCCATCGCACTCGTCGCGGGGGCCTGCACCGACACAGCCGAACAGTCGTCGACCACGACCACCCGGGCCGCCGTCACGACATCATCAGCTCCGGCGGAGGTGTCCGTCGACACGGGGCGTTTGGTCGTCGTCGAGGCTGACGGCAGCGTCGCAGTGATCGACCCGGACGGGTCGGGGCGCGTGGCCATCGCCCAAGCCGAGGAGGGTGTCGTGTTCACCCAGCCGATATGGTCACCAGACTCGAGTCAAATCTCTTATGGCCGGGTGTCCGGGGCCGTCTTTGCGATTCGAGTCGACGAGGTCAGCGGTGAGGGGTCGATGTCGATCCCTGTCTCGAACAACCCGTTCTTCATGCATTGGTCGCCGGATGGCGAGAGCCTCGGGGTGCTGCACAACGGCAACCAAGGACTCGACTTCGAGTTGGTCGATGTTTCCGAAGGGACCATCTCCGTTGTCGACCGTGGCTCACCCTTCTACTTCTCCTGGAGCCCGTCAGGGGATCGGGTGGTGATTCATGAGGGGGCAGGGCGCTTCGAGACAGTTGACCTGGAAGGGGCACGATCCCCTCTGGGGGAGACCGACGCCGGCTACCTCGTTCCACAGTGGCTGCCTCAGGGGATCCTCCATGTGGTCGACGATCGCCTCGTCCTGGTCGGGGATGGCGAGCCGGTGGCGTTGGCAGGGGTCGGCGAGCAGACGATGTTCGTGGCCAACCCCCAAGGAACGCGGGTCGCAGTTCAGACACTCGGAGCCCCCGAACAGACTGTGTCCTACGCTCAGACGGACAGCCTGCGACCGAACGCAGTCGCTGTGATAGACACCGCGACTTCCGACATCGATGTGATCGACGGCCGGCCGGTGGTCGGGCTCTGGTGGAGTCCCGATGGTGAATCTCTTCTTCTGCTGACTCCGATCTCGGGTGGATCTGCCCTCATGGCCAAGGTCTGGTCGGAAGATGACGGTCTGGTCGAGTACTCCAGGTACCGGCCCTCGCCGATCCAGGCTCGTGACTTGTTGCCGTTCTTCCCCCAGTACGCACAATCCATGACCTTCTGGTCGCCGGACTCATCCGGGTTCGCCATCGCTGGTGAGGTCGGAGGCGAGATCGGCATCTGGGTCCATCAGCTGGGTGTCGCAGAGCCGCGACTGGTATCTGACGGCTTCTGGGTCGCCTGGTCGGGCGAATAGCGGAAAGCCTCTATCCGCCGGCGAACAGCTCTGGCAGCCCGAAGTCGTGGGGCGACGTCGGCGGGCTGACGACGATCACGGAGATCAAAGGGTGGGCTTCCACGAGATCCTGGGCCAGAGAGCCGAACGGCGGCCGTGTCGACCCGCCGGACATGAGGACGACGTCCCCTTCCCCGAGGACCTCTTCGACCGCATCGAAATCGATCGGTCTTCGCAGCAGCTCCCAACCCGACTCCAAGGAGTCGATATCCGGTTCACCCACGACGGTCACGGGCAGGCCCGCCCCACGGGCGAGCCGCCGACAAAGCGAGTTCGTGACACCTTGCTCGGTCGGTGAACCGTCTGCGATCAGCACCAATCGGCTGTAGCTGGATCCAGGAAGCCAGCAGACGGCCGTCGCACAGGGGATGCGGTCGACCACATCTTCGAGAAGGCTGCCCACGACGCGGTCCTTTGTCGTCGACTCGCCCTTCCACCCCAGCAACACCAGAGTCGCCGCTCTTTCAGCCACCGTGCTGACCACACCCGCAGCGACGGATCGATCGACCCGAACGAACGCTTCGACGTCCGCTCCCAGACGAGCCGCTGCCTCGTTCACCTGGCGCATCAACGGCTCGGCTGCCTCGACCTGATCTGACTCGGGTGACGTGACGACGTGGAACGGCACAACGTGGCCACCGTCGGCTCTGGCAACCCACACGCCCAGACGCAATATCTCGCCCATCGTCTCCGGACGGGCAACCGGAGCCAGCACGACCTTCCCGATCAAGTCGGGTGTCTTGGCAGCCGGAGCGACTTTGTGGGCGCTTCGCGAGGCGACCCATGACGCAACGGTCACGGTCACCAAGATGACGATTAGCACGGCGTTGACGACGCGCTCATCGATCAGTCCCAGCTCGAATCCGACGATCGTGGCAGCGAGTGTGGCCGCAGCCTGCGAGTTGGAGAGGGCGAACATGACACCGATCTGGGCACGACCGAAGGAGAAGACTCTCCCGGAAATCTCGGCTGCGGCCCATTTCGCGCTGATAGCTACCGTGGCAAACGCCACCGCTAGCAGAAGCGTTTCCGGGTCCAAGACGACCGACACGTCGACCAGCATTCCGACTGAGATGAGGAAGATCGGCACCAGGAAGGCCGATCCCACGAAATCGACGCGTTGCATCAGAGCTCCCCGGTTCGGCACCGCCCGGTTCAGTGCCAAGCCGGCCAGGAAGGCGCCAACAATGCCTTCGACGCCCACCACTTCGGCCAGCACGGCGGATGCCAGGAACGCTGTGAGGACAAAGAGGAATCGCACGGTCCTGTCCTGTCCGATCCCGGCGAAGAACCACTGCGTGATTCTCGGCAGAAGCCACATCACCGACAACCCGAGGATGGCCAGGCCAGGGAGGAGTGTCGCCAGGAAACCGAAGCCCCCACCCGTCTCGAATGATGCCGCGACCAGGGCCAGGACGATGAGCGCGAGCGTGTCGGTTATGACTGTGGCGCCGATCGTGGCCGTCACCGAAGGGTCGCCGACGATCCCGCTGCGTCTGATGATGGGATAGGTGACCAGGGTGTGGGACGCCCATAACGAACCGATCAAGACCGAGGCCAAACCTCCGAACCCGAGGGCGAGGGCGGTGCCCGTGCCGAGAGTCATCGGTATCGCAAAGGTGATCAGGCCGAATACCACTGTGGGTCGCCGGTTTGTGGACAGCTCCTCCAAGTCCAACTCCAGAGCGGCGAGGAACATCAGGTACAAGAGCCCGAAGCCGCCGAGCTGCTCGATCGTGCCCTGGCGTGAGAGCAGGCCCAGCCCTTCGGGCCCGATGACGAGACCGGAGATGACCAGCCCAATCACCCCGGGTAGGCGCAGACGCTCTGCGGCCAGAGGGGCTACGAGTAGAAGGACCGCGACGGTCAGGAAGACCCAGGCCGGGCCGGTGAGCGGCAGCTCGATCATGCCAGCCCGTGGTTCATCAACGAATTCTAACGGTCATGCACCACGTGTCGGCCTGACAAGGGACTGGATAAGGTCGGGGCATGAGCCCGATTGCTCCCAGACCGCTCGCCGGTACGACCGCTATCGTCACCGAGTCGAGCTGCGGTCTGAGGTCGGCCACCGGGCCCAACGACTCTGACCCCTCTGCTCCGATCTTGGGTGTCTGAGGGCGCGCGATATGACCATGTCCTCGAAACAGATTGGGGTCCTCACAGCCCTGATCGAAACCCTGCTGCCGGCGTTGCCCGGAGACACCGCAGCCTGGACGATGCCCGGCAAGGATCTTGGGCTCGAAGCTCGGCTCGGCAGTCTGTATGACCGCCTCCCCCACGACCGCGACCGAGCCGACCTGCGAATCCTGCTCACTCTCCTCGGCTCGGGAGCCGCCGGAGTTCTGCTCTACGGAAGGCCGCGGTCCTTTACTGCGCTGGCCGGGGACGAAAGGGCCATGGCGTTTCGACGCCTCGCCGGTCACCCTTCGAACAACGTGAGGAGAGGGGCGAAGGCGATCAAGTCGCTGATCGCAACCGCCTGGGTGACGACACAAGACGCGGCCACCCCACCTTCGACCTGGGAGGCCATCGGCTATCCGGGGCCGGCAGGCCCACCTCCGAGCACGCCGAAGACGATCCCCGTGATGACCATCGACGAGAGTGCAGCCATCACCTGCGATGTGGTCGTGGTCGGCTCCGGGGCGGGCGGTGGGACTGCTGCCGGTGTTCTGGCCGGGGCCGGTCTGGATGTCGTGGTTCTGGAGATGGGCGATTATCGGAACGAGGCGGATTTCGATCATCTCGAAGACAATTCATATCGGAACATGTATCTGGACGGTGCCTTGAAGTCGACCGCCGATGGGGGAATCCATGTTCTGGCAGGCTCGACGCTCGGTGGTGGAACCGTCGTCAACTACACGACCTCCTTCCCGACGCCAGACCGTGTGAGAGACGAGTGGGACCGGGTGAGCCGGTTCGACCAGGTATTCACGGGTCATCGCTACACGGCGAGCCTGGAGGAAGTGAGTCGGAGGCTGGGCGTGAATCGGGAGAACGGACCACCTTCGATGCGGGCACAGCTCATGGAGAAAGGTCTGAGAGAGCTGGGTTGGCACGTCGACGAGATGCCCCGAAATGCCGTGACTTGCCGAGAGGAGGAGTGCGGATACTGCACCATGGGGTGTCGAATCGGGGCCAAACAGTCAACTCTGCTGACGTATCTCCAAGACGCGGCCGACAGAGGTGCCCGGTTCATAACGGGAGCCCATGTCGACTCGGTCAATTGGGAAGGGGGCCGGATGACAGGCCTCGTCGCAAGAGTCGGCCGGTCACACCTTCGGGTGCGAGCAAGGGCGGTGGTTCTTGCGGCAGGTGCCCTGAACACCCCGGCGATCTTGCTGAGAAGCGGCATCGGCGGACCGGCGGTCGGGCAACACCTCCGACTGCATCCGGTGACCGCGGTGTGGGCGCGGTTCGAACAGCGGGTGGACCCGTGGACAGGCATTCTCCAGACCCGCTACTCCGATGAGTATGCCGACCTCGACGGAGCCGGCTACGGATTCCGGATCGAGACTGCACCGATCCATCCTCTCTTCCCGGCTGCGTTCCTGGGGTGGGAGGACGGAGTGTCGTTCAAGCGGGACATCCTCGGGCTTGGTCACTTCGACGTGGGTGGGATTCTGCTCAGAGACAAGGGTCACGGACGCGTGGTGACACGTCGGGACGGAACCCCGGTGTGGGAGTACGTGATCTCGAGAGAGGACCAAGCCCACATTCGTGAGGGGGTGCGTCGAGCTGCCGAGATGTACGCCGCTGCTGGGGCGATCGAGATCGTTTCGTCGACCACACGACCGGTCCGCTGGACCCCGGATGGCCGGTCCGGCCTCGAGCGGTTCATGAATGACGTCGATGCCTACGGCTACGGGTCCAATCAGACTTCTTACTTCACATTCCATCAAATGGGCTCGGCACGCATGGGCCAGGACCCCACCATCTCGGTGGTCGATGACCACAACGAAGTCCACGGCACGTCAGGCATCTTCGTAATGGACGGTTCGTGCTTCCCCACGGCGTCGGGGGTCAATCCGATGCTCTCGATCGCCGCCATTGCCCACCGGGGCGCCACGCTCCTGGCGGAGCGACTCGCCTGATCGGTCAGGCTGCCTCGGCTTTTTCGATTCTGGTCACCAGTGCTTCGAGGAGAAGACGAATCTGGTCAAGAGCCCGGCCGTCGGTGAGTTGCCCGTCGGAGAAGAGGGACCAGGCTCCTGGCAGAGCCACTTCGGGCTGGCCTACCACTCGAAGCTCGTTGTGTTCGAGGATGTCCCGCAGATGCCTTTGAGCGCGGGCGGTCCCGGATCGCCCTCCGGTCCCGAGGATGGCGGCGGGCTTGCGATCGAGTGGGGACGGTCGCCGCGAGGCCCAATCGATGGCGTTCTTCAGCGCGCCGGTGATCGAGTAGTTGTACTCGGGAGTGGCAAAGAGGATGCCGTCTGCCTCGGCAATCTGGCTGCGGAGCCTCTCTACGGGCTCGGGTAGGCCCTCCTCGTTCTCTACGTCGGCGTTGTAGAGCGGGAGGTCGGAGATGTCGGCCAACCGCACGCTCACCCCTTCTGGCGCCAACTCGGCTGCAATGCGGAGAAGACGGGTGTTGTACGAACCGCGACGGAGTGACCCTGATATGCCGAGCACCTCGAAGTCCTGGTGGGAAGTAGTCATCTCGACGCACAACCGAAACGAATCTCCAGATAATCCCGATGTCGCGAGCTCCGCACTCGGATTAGCTTCGTTGCACTGTGAGCGATCGAAGGATCACCATCTCGGGTGCCGCCGGAGCCTGGGGCGACTCATCGCTGTCGACGGGCCAGATCCTCTTCGATGGCCGCTCCAATTACATCATTTATGAGGCTCTGGCCGAGATAACCATGGCGATTCTCAGTCGAGCCCGTGAACGGGATCCTGAGCAGGGATATGCCAGGGACATAATCGAGACTGTCGCCTCCAATGTCCCGGCTTATCGCGATATTGGTGCCCGCGTCGTCACCAACGGCGGTGGTGTGAACCCGGAGCGGGCAGCTGATGTGATTCGGAGTGCCGACCCGGACGTGACTGTGGCAGTCGTCGCCGGTGACGACGCCTCCGCCCTTGTGGGCTCACCTGTCCTCGCCGGGATCTCTGGCGAGCCCATTTCGGTCAACGCGTATCTAGGTGCCCGGCCCATCGCCGCGGCCCTGTCGGCCGGGGCAGACGTAGTGGTGACTGGCCGTGTCGTGGACTCCTCCCTGGCGCTTGGGCCGCTGATCCATGAGTTCGAGTGGGGTCAGGAAGAGTTCGATCGTCTTGCAGCAGGGAGCCTCGTCGGACACCTGTTGGAGTGTGGGCCGCAGTCCACCGGGGGGCTGTTGACGGATTGGGAGGACACCGCATCCTGGGCTGATCCGGGATTTCCGATAGCCGTGGTCTCCGAAGACGGGTCCTTCGTTCTCACCGCTCCGGCCGGATCCGACTCGCTCGTCGACGTCCGCTCGGTGACCGAGCAAATGCTCTACGAGATCGGCGACCCGGCTCGCTATGTATTGCCGGACGTGGTCTGTGATTGGACTGAAGTAGTCGTCGAAGAGCTCGGTGACAACCGGGTCTCGGTCACTGGCGCCCGAGGGCTGGCGCCGCCTCCCACACTCAAGGCATGTGCGCAGGTGCCGGACGGCTGGCGTGCCCAGTTCCTGCTGTTCATCGGGGGCAGGGAGGCAGCATCCAAGGCTCGACGAGTCGGCCGCGACCTCCTGGATCGTGGCGAGCGGATGCTGGCCGCAGCTGGTCTGGCCGGGTTCCGGTCGACGCAGATCGGAGTTCTCGGCGCCGAAGAGACCTACGGGCCCCATTCGCGTGGTGAGGGCAGCCGGGAGGTCGTCCTCCACATCGCCGTACACCACGACTCGCGATCTGCCGTGGACCGTTTTGTGCGTGAGTTGCCGTCGATTGCCCTTGCGGGACCCCCGGGCATCAGCGGCGGTGGTAGGGGTCTTCCTCGGTCTTCGCCCCTCATCCGTCTGGAGTGCATGCCCATCGATCGGCGCCTCATCACAGCGAGGGTGTGGCTCGAGGAAGATCCGGTGACATTCGAGGATGTCGACCCTGCGCTTTGTCACGATCCGTTGCCGCCCGAAAGAGAGGAGCTTCCGGTCGAGCCGGATCGCGGCCCCGAGGTTGACCTTCCTCTCATCGCGATCGCCCACGGAAGGTCCGGCGACAAGGGGGCTGACGTCAACATCGGCGTCCGGGCCAGACACCGTGACTTCTGGCCGCTGCTGACGTCCCGTCTGACCAGTGCCAGGGTGGGCGTGTACCTGGAGCATCTTGGAGCCCGCACGGTCGAGCGGTACGCACTGCCCGGCATCCATGCACTCAACTTCGTCTTTCGCGGAGGTCTCGGATCAGGGGGTACGGCCTCGCTGCGGTTCGATCCACAAGGAAAGGCCGTGGCCCAGCAACTCCTCGACATGCCGGTCCCCTTCCCGATTGCGCTCCTCGAGCATCCGGGCCTCCGTCTGGTGCCGGAGCTGGAGGCGGCCCGCGAGTCCGTTCTGTGACGACTTGCGGCCGAGGCATCGCCGAGAATCTTCACAGAACGGTTGATTCCGGCTCGGCCCCTGCCTTGGCTTCGTCGATGCGGGCACTGTTGAGGCGTGGGAGGGCGTAGCCGTAGAGCGCGACAGTGATGATCGCAGCCACGAGGAAGGGCGCACGCAAAGCCCACTGCCGACCGAGCACCGGCTCGAGCCAGGCAACGATCAAGCCTCCGAGAAGAGATCCGAGGGGCATCATCCCCCACCCGAGGAAGCGGTAGACCGAGTTGACCCGGCCGAGCAGGCCATCCGGAATCAGTGTTTGTCTGAGTGAAACGGTTATCACGTTCCACACCACCGCCGCACCGGCCGTCAGGAGACCCATCGCCCAGAACACCCAGAACGAAGATGTGAGCCCGCTGACCACGAGGGACCCGGCCATTATCAGGATGCTTGCGAAGAGAGAGGACCCCTGGCCGAGTGCAGCCGTCACGCGATGGGCGAGGAACGAGCCGAGGACTCCTCCGGCGGCAACCCCGGTGGTGAGCAACCCGAATCTGGTGGCGTCGAGGCCGAGGACTTCCTGAGCGAACAGCACGAAAGTGGCCAGAGCCATCATCGATGTCGCGTTGAGCACTCCGAGGGAGATGGCCATCGGTCGAAACAGCCGGTGGCCCCAGAGCCAGGACACCCCCTCCTTCAATTCGTCCCAGAAGCTTCTTCGAGCCTGACTGGAGGGATCGGCGCGCGGTGTGAACCGACCTCCGATCATGAACACCAGGGCCGCTGCTGCCGCAAAGGTCCCGGCATCGACGAAGAAGGGGAGAGCGAACGCCGTGGCGAGCATGACCCCGGCGAGTGGTGGGCCAACGAAGCTGCCCATGACCATCTCTGCGCCCCAGAGACGACCGTTCGCCATCTCGAGGTGCTCCTTTTCGACAATGGAAGGCATGAGCGTCTGAGCTGCGTTGTCCCGGAACACCTCTGCGGTGCCGAGGAGCATGGCTGCCACGTAGACGACTGCGAGCAGCAGCCCGGAGTTGGACGGAAGCGAGGCGGTGCCTGAGGCGACTTCGTCGGGTGCGGAGAGCCCGGACTGCGATGCAAACACAACCAGAGCCACACCGAGCGTGGCGATGAAGCGGAACACGTCCATCCAGGCGACGAGCCGCTTCCGGTCGATGCGATCTGTGACCACACCCGCCGGCAGGGAGAAGAGCAGCCACGGGAGTCTCGTCACGACGGCGACTGCCGCGATGTGGACCGGGTTTCGGGTTACTGCCGAGGCCAGCCAGGGGTAGGCGATGGCAGAAACGCCGTCGCCGAGGTTGGAGATGACTGATGCCGTCCAGAGTCTCCAGTAGTTGGCTCCGAGTTCTCTCATCAGGCGCCGGCTACATCTGGCAGATGGGGCCGATCGGTGGGGTAGAAGGCGACGAGCAGGCCGTATGTCGTGTGGCCTCCGCGCTCCTCGGCCGTGAAGTCGCCGACCAGCTCGGTCAAACGCTCAGTCCATTCCTCGGCCCTCGAATCGGGGATGCGGGCATGTCGAAGCGTGCTCATCGGCCCCACCCCGGATTCCAACGTCACAGCTTTGCCGTAGGCCGAAGCCGCCTGGGTCAGGAAGTTGTCCGGGGCCATGTCGACATCGTCGGGTTTGCCCGCCAGCAGATAGGTGCGAGCCGTGCGCCCGTAGTACTTGGCCTCGATCGCCCGCACTTTCTTGGTGCGCACAACCCGGATGAGGCCGGCACCCTCCAGCACGGCGACATGATGACCGATGGTGCCCTTGGGAATGCCGAGTGTTTCGGACAACTCCTTGATCGTTGCTGCCCGCTCGAGGAGGAGGTCGACGATCTGCAGCCTCGTGTCCTCGAAGAGTGCCCTGTACTGCTCGGTGGTTTCGAAGGCGAGGGTGGCCTCCAACTCATAGTCGGGTGCCTTATGGTCGGTCATTACCGTATGGTTGGCAAATCCCGCCCATTTTGTCAAGGTCCTTTACTGCTATATCGGGACGACACTTAGGCTCGCCTTCGTGTTTGGCAGAAGACGGGTTCTCGGTGCACCAGTGGCCGGCTCCGTCGCCGGTTGGGTATGGCCCACGCTGGCTTCCTCTTTCTTCCTACTCCTGCTCGCGGGTTGCGCAGGTGGCGAAGAGGCGGTGACGACCACTACAACGTTCCCGCCATCGACCACTACGACTCCGGTAGCACCCTCCACCAGTGCGACAGACCTCGTGACCACCTCGACGATTGCGGCCACCACGTCCACGACCATCGAAGAAAGAAGCTTCGAGATAAGGGTCGAGAGTGGCGCGGTGGTCGGTGGTGCCGGGGAACTCCGGGTCGACCTCGGATCAGAAGTTCGACTGGTAGTGGTCGCCGACGTCGTCGACCACCTCCATGTCCATGGCTACGACCTCTTCTTCGACCTGAGTCCGGGTGAGGAGATGGCAATCGAATTCGTCGCCGATGTACCTGGCGTGTTCGAGGTCGAGCTCGAAGGTGCCGGCCTTTTGCTCCTGGAACTCGAAGTCAGCTGAGCTCCCAGACCCGGGCGGTCCACATGAACCGGCTTCCTCGTTGTTTGAGGTCTATGACCTTCTCCTTGAGCAGCCTCAGCAGCGCCGGGTCCTCCGAGAGGGTGGAGGGGAGGGGGATGTGCCGCTCGGTCAGTTGCTTTATCGAGCCGTAGACGGACTTCGCCCGTTCCAATATCGACTTCTCATCCTGCAAGCTCCCGGTAGGGAGGAACATTCGCCCCCCGGCGGCCAACATGCGCCTTGCCTCGGCGAGCATTCTCATCGGCAGCTCGGCGCCGCTCGGCCCGCCGGCAAGACCCGAAGGGAACCAGCCCGAGGCCCGGGCGATCTCGTCTGGGATACCCGAGACGTCGCCGATGACCACGTCGGCCATGATGTCTGGGGGTAGCGGCTCGAAGAGGTCTCCCTCATAGAACAACGTGCGGTCGCCTACTCCGTGTGCTTCGGCATTGGCAGTGGCGACTTCCACCGTGCCCCTCGCTGCGTCGACGCCGTAGACCTTCGATGCGCCTAGCTTGGCGGCGACGATCGCCAGGACACCAGACCCGCACCCTGCATCGATGACCACGTCTCCTCTGCCGATGGTCAGCGCGTCGGCCAGGAGTTGAGAAACAGTCGAAGGTCTGAATGTCTCCGGCCCCACGAGCAGATCCATGGGCCCGAACCGGCCTTTCCACGTGATCGTCTGGGTGGTCATCGATTGGAGCCTACGGCAAATCGGGCGCTTCGTGGGCGAGGCGCGAAAGAGGGAGCTGCGGGTAGCAACTCCCTCGATTGGCAGAAGGCAGATCAGTCGTTGTCGAGGTCTTCGACGAGATCCTTTGCCTTGTCAGCTCCTTGATCGATCTGGTCGGAGTACTTGCCTCCGGTCTTGTCGTCGACCATGTCGGCTACCTTGTCGATGCCGTCGCTGACCTTGTCTTCATGCTCGGCGGCCAGGTCTTTGGCCTTGTCCACGAAGTCTCCGATGCCCAATGTTGGCTCCTTTTGCTCGATGCGGGGAGAGGCGAGTGTACGTCGGACCCCTCTCCGCCCAAAAAGCCGGCTCAGCGCAGCTGGTCGTCCGGTATCCGCCCACGCATGACGATTCTGTCCGAGGCACTCGGATCCCCGTCCTCGTCCTCCAATGTCACCCAAACCATCGGGTAATTGGCCGGATCGACCCCCGACCAGAGGACGACACTCTCACCCTCGCCGCGCAGGTGGAAGGTGCCGATGCTCACGCCGTCCCCTTCATCGCTCCACACCCAGCCTTCGTAGTAGGTGCCTTCGGTGGCCGGTGGGAGGTCGGACACCTGCAGCCCGATCCACCAACCATCGCCCGTGGGTCGAAGAGTCGCCTCGCCTGCTGCCGCCGCCTCGAGCTCCGTTCCCTCCATGGCCACGACGATCTCGTCGGGCTCCCCGGTGAGAACGCCGGTCAAACCGACGACGAGGGCCAGTGCGGCCGCAGCCGCAAACGCGGCCGCCCATTGCCATCGCGAGCGACTGGGATTCTGACTCAGCCGACCGGGTCCGGCTTCCTGCGAGATTGCTTCGATGATGGCATCGCCGACGTCGTGTGGGGGCTCCGACCAAACTGACTCGTCGTCGAGAATGGCGCGGATCATCTCCAGCCGCTCATGGTCGGCCGGCTTCTCTCCGGATGTGGACCCAGAGGCAAGAAACTCGATGCGGTCCTCAGCCATGCTCCCTCTCCGTCAATACGTCCGTCCCGCTTCTCTGGTTCCCTCGCCTCACATCTCCTCCAGGTGCCTCAGGAGCCCGAGGAGCCTTTGATGTGCCCGATGGGACCTCGACTTGACGGTTCCGACGGGGATGCCAATGTGGTGGGCGATCTCCTGGTGGGTCAGCCCGTCGAAGTGGCTTAGCTTGATCACCTGGCGCTCCTCATCGGGCAACTCGTCTATCGCCGCCCTCACCTCGAACACCTCATAGGCCGTTTCCAGCCCGGGCGGGCTGGTGACGCCATCGATCTGGTCGCTGGCGACAACGCGGGAAGCCTTTCGGTAGATATCGATCGCTGTTCTGCGTGCAATCGCATAGACCCATGGCTTGAAAGGGCGTTCGGTGTCATAGGTGGAGGCGGCTCTCCACGCCTTCATGAACGTTTGTTGAGTGGCGTCGGCTGCCAGCTCGCGATCGCGCAGAATGCTCAGCGCAATGGCGAATACCGGGCCTCGGAATCTTTCGTAGACCGCCTTGACGGCGCCTTCGTCCCCGACCCGGAATCTCTCGAGTATTTCCCGGTCCACCCAGTTCATTCTGCCAGCCCGCGAACCATCGGGCGACACGACCCGTAATGGAAGCTGAAGTCAAAGGGATAACAATGACTCGAATCAGACTGGTGTCGCTAGTGGCGACGGTGTCCGTGCTGTTGACGGCATGCGGTGGCGGACCGGACACCTCCCAACAATCGGACGGCCCCTCGACGCCCGCTACGACCGGTGAATCGGGCGATGTCCACGTTGCTTCATCTGAGCACGGCGACATTCTGGTCGGGCCCGACGGAAGCTCGCTCTACGTCTTCACGGCCGACTCCGATGGCTCGAGTGCCTGCACCG
>JAHEJW010000023.1:35876-37485 GCA_024638655.1 bacterium
ATACTCCAGGACCCCGACGAATTGAGTCGGCGACTTGGAACCGTCATCGACGAAGTGTCGGCGCACCGAGCCCACTACTTCGCGATGGCGGAGTACTCGGATCTGAAGATCCAAGGGGAAGGCCACGGATGGGATTGGTGGCTGGAACGGTATTTCACTCTGCTCGGGGTCCCCGATCCGCATCTCGCCGGTGAGCGCATCGATCGGGGTTACGGCCTTTGGCGACATCCGCTGGAAAACGTCGCCGAGACCCTCTCGGGGCTCGCCCACGATGGTGTTCGGATGGCAGTCGTGTCGAACTCCGACGGCTCGGTGGCCGATTCTCTTGCGGTTGCTGGGCTGGCCGGGGCGTTTGAGTTCATCATCGACTCGCATGAGGTTGGCGTGTCAAAGCCTGACCCCGCCATTTTCGAGGCAGCTCTCGACCGTTTGGCCCTGCAGCCCGAGCACACGTGGTATGTGGGTGACTCGGTGTTTCACGATGTCCAAGGTGCCCTGGGTGCATCGATTGGTAGAGCCATTCTTGTGGACCCCTACGGATTGGCGCCGGATGGAGTGGATCGAGTTGGGTCCGTGGCCGACCTCTTGGGCTCACTCGGAGCCTGAGCCATGATTCCTCCGGAAGAACTGCGGAAATGACCTTCCCCGAGGGATTTGAGTACTCCGTCCGCAACAGTGGAGAGATCCTGATCACGCATCACGCCAAACGCGCCGCGGTGCTGCGTGGCAGCCAGGCCGAGAGGTTCCTGCGCCGGTTGGCCACAAGTGACCCACAGCATCTCATGGCCCGCGTGACCGGAAACTACAAACGCGGAAACGAGCGCTAGTGATCTGTCGGGTTGGACTAGCGTTCGGGCCGTCGAAAGGCACTTGGTGACCTCCGGTTTCGGTCAGCCGAACCAATCATCAATCCACTCCTCGTCGACCGGTTCGAGGCCAAGTGCGTGCGCCTCCATGCGGAGCGCATACACAGCGCGTTCTCGTGCGTCGAGAAGCGTGCCCGCGGCCAATAGCGATTGGCGATAGCGGAGTCGCTTTTCAATCGGGCTCAGGTCTATTGCAGGCCTCAGCCAGTCGGACAGGGCTTCCCATATCTCGCCGACAGGGTCTGGATCGCTCCTTAGCTCTCGGATTACCCGTAGAAACAGCTCTCCTTGGGAAGTGTCTGTCCGTGGCATTGGCGCTTGGCCAGCCGACTCCGCGTCGCGAATCATTTCGTCTCGGAGACTCTTCCAGGCGACTACTCCAGCTTCCTGCCAGACTTGCAGGGCTTCAGACGAATCACCTCGGTTCAGTGGATTAGGGGGCAGGCGGGTCCTGAGCGCGTCCATGAGTCTCCTCAGAAGTAGTTGAACTCTCGGCGTGGTCTGACTACTCAACAATTCCACCTGGCGAATCGCTTGGTGGTCAGGGACGGCGTCGATCCGTCGACCTCCGGTTTTTCAGACCGGCGCTCTACCGACTGAGCTACCTGACCATGCGTGACCCTTCGGATCACGATGCGGGAACGACGGGATTTGAACCCGCGACCTCCGGCTTGACAGGCCGGCGAACACTCCAGACTGTTCTACGCTCCCTGGATCCTCCCGGAGAACCCGGGCGACCACCG
>JAHEJW010000010.1 GCA_024638655.1 bacterium
CCAACGAGAAGAGCCCCACGGCTATTGACGATTTCGCCAATACCAGGGGCTATCCCAGGGTGGGCCCTGCAGGACTTGAACCTACGACCTCTTGCGTGTCGAGCAAGCGCTCTACCAGGCTGAGCTAAGGGCCCGTATCGAACCGGAATAGTACCGGCCGGTGATGTCTCGGCAACATGCCGGTCCCACCATTCGAGGCGACGACCGGAATCGAACCGGTGTACCGGGTTTTGCAGACCCGTGCCTAACCACTCGGCCACGTCGCCGCGGGAGGTTTCTCGCTGGAGGTCAGCCTGGTGAGAAGTCCGTTCGACAGGTTAACGACACTGATTGCGCACCCCGGAACCCGGCTACGGAAACTCGGGCCCAAACACGTCAGGATGCTTGCGACTCGTGCTCCGGGTCTGGCATCTGGGGGGCACCGGCGCGCGACGTTGAGACTTCGCCTCCTAAGCCGCCCAGCGAGTCTTGGAGCGCCAGCCATTCGGGGTAGCTGTGGCTGGTTGCACTCGAGAGGATCAATCCGGTTGGGAGTTCGGTTGCATCGAACATCGCCTCCAGACCGTGGCTCATTGCGAGATCCCTCAATTCAGCCTCACCAAAGGTCTCGAGACACAACGTCCAGGCAACGATGTGACCCACCGTGATGTCGGCTACCTCAGCTTCGCATCCGGTCGAGGTGTCCAGAAAGAACCGCTTTGCCATTGTCCTCTTCAAGACCTCAGCTCTGCCGGGACCATGAGTCGACTCGCCAAGCGGTTGGCTGATCTTGATCCAGTCCTCTAGATCGCCTTGGATTCCAGACCCAAGTTCAACTTCCTCTTGAGACGCAAGCATCATCTTGCAGTCAAGCGTGTTGGCCGGCGACCGCCGTTTGAGCCCGACATTCTGGTGTGCGGCTTCGAGGTCGTAGACATCGGACCTGAACTCTTGATAGAGAGGACCGGGCAGGGACCCGAACCACGTCGTAAACCAGCGAGGAATTCCTCCCTCGAAGAACCAACGGACCTCACGCGTGACAATCGCGCTGAGATCTTCCCCGGCCCCCGCTCTCTCACCCATGTATGGACTCAATGATGGCACACGCCTGCGCCAAGCGTTGCCTGCGATGGGATCGTGACGTCCGATCAATCGAGGTCAACGGCTACCACAACTGTGTAGTCGGCTGCCGTCGCCACATCGTCATGGTCGGCCCCTTTCGGGCCGATTGCCACCCCTGCGAATCTGGCGAGCGAAGGCAAAGCCTCGAAGAACCTGGCCAAGAGCTCGAGGCTCTCATCTCTCTCCAGCACACGCGCTGGTCCCTCATGCCAGCGTCCATCGAATCGAACGCCGACCCTTGGGTTGGCTGCGAGGTTCTTCCACCATGACCGTGTGCGGTGACCTGTCATGATGACTCGCCCGTCGATGAGTGCGTACGAGATTGGAGTCGTGAAGGTCTCACCGCTGCGACGCCCGACAAACCTCAGCAGCAACGTCGAGCGGCCCACCAAGCGCTGAAGGATCGGAGTGGTCAGCATGACCTTCATGGACTGATTGAGGAAGCGGGGCGGGGTCCAGCGCGGCTGTTCCATGACGGGCGTAGTCACAACAGGGACGATCCTGTCTGGAGATTGGATGGGTGGGTAGGGCCGTTGGGCTCGAATCGTCGGGCTTCGATGATTGATTGGCCGGCTCTGGAGCGGAAGACGGGATTCGAACCCGCGACCTCAACCTTGGCAAGGTTGCGCTCTAGCCAACTGAGCTACTTCCGCAGAGGAGCGCCATTGTACTAGTCGCCGGAAGCCAGCCAAAAGGCTCAAGCACCGGTCGAACCGAAGCCTCCGTCTCCCCTCACGGTGTCGTCGAGCTCCTCAACCTCCACCCACTCCACCTCAGGAACCGGCAGGACGGCCAGTTGAGCGATGCGATCCCCACGACGGAATGTGACCGGGTCCTTGCCGTGGTTGATCAGGAGAACAGTCACCTCTCCCCTGTATCCGGAATCGACAAGACCAGGCCCATTGACCACACCGATCCCATAGCTCTTGGCGTGGCCACTCCTGGGCAAAACGAAGCCTGCATAGCCGGGGGGAATCGCCACGGCAATGCCGGTGCCAACGGAAGCACGATCGCCTGGATAGAGCGTGATTCCATCACGGCAGTGAAGATCGACCGCTGCATCGCCGATATGTGCTCGAACAGGCGATGGGAGTTCAGAATCGAGTTTGGTGAAGTTAACCTGGATCACGTCGTGGGGCGTCGGGCGGATGACCATACGACTGTAAGCGAGGCGACCCGATGACAGCGACTATCCGCCGACCGGATCCCAACCAGGCGCGTCAACGCCGGCCCCGGCGAGCCCGCGTCCGATTCTCCTTCATGGAGTCACTTGGGTTCATCGAGTCGCCGACGACTGTTTCCCGTACCTGGGCACCGCCATATCCCGTACCTTCGCAAGGGACTCCCCTGGCGCCGGTGAAGAGAGGGGCCCACGAGCGGACGGTCGCGGACCTCGACCCGATCGACACGACGAGTGAGCTGCTCAGTCGAAACGTTCGTTGGGGCGTGGTAGCCACCAGCACAGTTGTTCTGCTCGGTCTCGGCGTGCTCGCTGGATGGCTCTGGCAGAGACCCTCCTCGCTCGCCGAAGCAGCCGTCTCCGAACTCACCACGTCTGCTGCCGATCTCGCCCCCAAGCTGGAGTCCCTGCAGGAAGCCACCGCAACGCTCGGCGCCTCACAGATGGACACCTCGGCGATCAACTTGGCAACTCTCTCGGTCGATGCAGCCGCCAGGGAGCTATTCAACGCCTCCGCCGCGCTGCCGGCGTCGCAATCAGGCCCTCGGACACAGGCGGCTGACATTGCCAGCAGAGCGCTCGACGCCTCGCGAATCCTCAGTGATGCGACGGCCTACCGGGCGGCGGCTGTTCAGATCCTCGCCGCCCCGGCCTTCGAGACCAATCCGGAACTCATCGCACTCGATGAAGCTGTGCGCCAGATCGGGTCGTGGCGGTTGAACTTCGATCAGATCCGGTCTGCCCTCCCCGAAGGCACGATGTCGTCGATCTCCAACCAGCTACACGTGATTTCGGGCAATCTCGAGTCGATTCAGAATCGATATATCGATGGGCTCAGGGAAGACGACCAGCGTGCAGCGGAAAGTGCTCTACTCGAGCTAGCCGTCCAATTGGAAGTTGCAGAAACGCTGTTGACTCGATCGCTCGGTGAAACGCAGGAAAGCGTCGCAGGCTTGATCGAGGAAAGCCTCACCGGGATCGACCGCCTACTCGGCTGATTCGAGCTCGGCGAGCTCTTTTTCGAAGTCGGCGACGCCTTCGAACTCCTTGTACACAGAGGCAAAGCGCAGGTACGCGACCTCGTCGAGAGCCTTGAGGCGTTCCAGAACCTCATGCCCGATTTGCTCGGAGCTCACTTGCCCACCCCCGGAGCGCAGTGATTGCTCGACCTCGGTGACCAGAGTTTCGACCTGGCTGCCGGAAACCGGCCGATCGGCCAGAGCCGCCGAGACACCTGCGATGAGCTTCGTCGAACTGAAAGCCTCGAGACGCCCGTTTCTCTTTCGGACCATCAACTGCGGCTCGAGACGCTCGTAGGTGGTGAAACGGCTTTCGCAGCTATCACACTCACGTCGGCGCCGAATAGCTTGCCCGTCGTCGGCGGGGCGACTGTCGATAACGCGATTCTCTGAAGCACCACAGGTGGGGCAACGCATCACCCCAGCGTAACCAGGATCTTCAGTCAGGAGCGTGGGATCCTCAGAATCTGGCCCGGGTGGATCGTGGAGGTCTCGATGCCACTCAGACGCTTGATGTCAGAGATGAGATTCCGAACATCGTCTGATGGCCTGGCGTGAACCGCGGCGATTTCCCAGAGTGTGTCGCCGGCAGCAACCACGTATTCGACGCCCGCCTGTGGAGGGCCTTCGGCCTCAGCTGCCCCTCCGATCAAGAGGAAGACGGTGAAAGCGGCGGCTACGAACACGGACAGCCGGACGGAAAGCTGCTGTTTCGCCGTCGTCGTCATCTCGTCTCCCTCCTGATCGGGCCCGTGTTGGCCGTTCGGCGGATTACCGAACTCATGTTCGAGAACTCTACCGAACGTCTGTTCGATGTCAAGTCCGGGTATTCACTGTTTGCATACGATGACACCCGGGTGTGACAGGAATCGATCGCCCATCCACGACCAGACGAGAAGCGCTCAATTCCCTTGACACTCGCGGGCGGAGGTCCATACGGTCCCGGGCACAACTGTTGGATCTGCTCTTCCGAAAGGGGGTGAGTCACATGCTTTTCATCTGGGACAAACGAATGTCGACTTGCCCCGTGCACGCCACGGCATAAGTCACCCGAGAACCGGGCTCCCGGCAACTCCAAGGACACCTCATCAGCCGGGCGCTCGGGCACAGGCACACTTCATTCAGTGAGGACGAAGGAATGCAGAACCATGTACCACTCAGATCACAGACTCAGCAAGATCCTGAGCGACACCCGACTTGAACAGGCCAAATCGCTCAGAGACAGAAACCATCGAGATCGCAATTCGAACAGCGCCCGGAGGAGAATCGGCCTTCTGCTCATCGCACGAGGTGAGAAACTCGCGGGTCGTCAGGCCAAAGCAGCCTGAGTACCGAAGGGGCTGTCCTGACTCGGGACGGCCCCTTCGCCCCGGATCCAGACTTGAAGCGTGAAATCCTCGACCGAACAGATGTTTGGGCTAAAGTGACTAGAACATCAGTTCGAGGAGGAGTCAGGTGCTCACCGAACGGCAACAACAGGTGCTGGATTACATCAGGGAGACGGTTCACGATCGGGGCTATCCGCCTTCGGTACGAGAGATCGGGGAAGCTGTTGGTCTCAGCTCACCTTCCAGTGTTCACGCTCAACTCAACTCGCTGGTCAAAGTGGGCATGATCAAGAAGGACCCCTCCAAGCCACGGGCCATCATGATCGTCGACGAGCACCCCCTCGCCGCCGAAAACGAGGGGCGAACCCGTGAGGTCCCGGTTCTGGGAAGGATCGCCGCCGGGACTCCGATCCTCGCCGCCGAGCACGTCGAAGACGTGATGACCCTGCCCACCGATCTGGTGGGTGATGGTCCGGTCTTCCTGCTCGAAGTCAAGGGAGACTCGATGATGGACGCCGGTATCCACGAAGGCGACTTGGTGTGTGTCCGAAGACAGCCTGATGCGCTCGATGGTGAGATCGTCGCTGCGCTCGTCGATGAAGACGAGGCGACGGTCAAGCGGCTTCGACGCAAAGATGGCAAAGTCGTTCTGGAGTCAGAGAACCCCCGCTATCAACCGATGGTCTTCACAGAAGGTGTTCAGCTGATCGGGAAAGTGGTCAGCGTTCTCCGACGCTACCCCTGAACGAGTACTCGACAGGGCCCCGCAGCCAGGCGACACCATCTCGTAGCCCGACTTCTCCATGTCCTCCGGGAACGTGGACCGGGATGACGCCTTCGAGTTCGTGCGTCTTCGTGGCGAGGAACGCCGCGGCCACCATTCCGGTGCCGCATGCGGTGGTCTCGCCCACTCCTCGCTCCCACACCCTCATGGTCACTCCCCCATCGTTCACGGTGGCGAACTCCACATTCGTTCCGCGGGGGAACTGGGGGTCTTTCTCCACTCGCGGACCGATGGAACCGACATCCACTCTCGAAGGATCATCTACCAGGACCACCGCATGGGGGTTACCCACATCGATCAGGTGATAGCGCTCATCACCGATCGTGGTTTGACCAACGACTATCGGGCGGCCGATCTCGACTTCGACTCCATCTTCGAGCACCCGCACGCCCCTCTCACCAACCGGAGTTCGAATTGCGAAGTTCCTGTCCGGTGCCCAGCCCCGGTCGTAGGCGTACTTGGCGACACATCTGAGGCCATTGCCGCACATCTCTGCCCTGCTGCCATCGGCATTCCAATAGTCCATTCTGATCGGATCGGCTCGGGTGACAGCCAGGATTCCATCGCCGCCCACGCCGAAACGACGATCGCACAGAGATCGAACTTCCTCCGGGTCGAGGTCGATGGGGCCGTCGATGACCAGGAAATCGTTCCCCAGGCCTTGCATCTTCGTGAAGCTGACCGCTCTCACATCAACGCTTCCAGGGCTCTCTCGGTGCGTTCGACGACATCGTCTGTCCAGGGTATCCATCTGATCCGTGGATCACGCTGAAACCAGGTGCGCTGCCTCTTGGCCAGCTTCTTGGTGTTTTGGGCTGCATGTTGGAATGCCTCGTCTTCGCCCGTCTCTCCGGCGAGATGACGGAGTACCTCCCGATAGCCAACTGCAGTTCTCGCCGTTCGTCCCAGGCGCCCCCGCAGCCCTCTGACTTCCTCGACCAGACCTCCGGAGCGCATGTCCCCCAACCGCACATCGACTCTCTTGTCGAGGCGGTCACCAGGGTCGACTCCCACGGCAGTGAAATCGATCTCGGCCTGATAGCGGCGAACCTCTCGTGCCTCCTCCCTGGCGGCACGTGCGCTGGGGGTCTCACCGGAGAGACGGAGGATCTCCACCGCACGCACGACCCTCCGCGGGTTGGCCAGATCGACGTGTTCGCCGGCTTCGGGGTCGGCCTCGATGAGCTCCGTGATCAGCTCCTCGAGACCCGCCGATTCCAATTCGGCTCTCAGCTTTGGATCCGTGGGTGCGAAGGTCATCGGATCGACCAAAGCTCTGAAGTGCAGCCCCGAGCCGCCAGCGATGACAAGCGGTTTGTCGACGGAAGCCATGATCGAGCGGCCGCGCCGACGAAACTCGGCAACGCTGAACTCATCGGAAGGCTCGACGATGTCGATCAGGTGATGTGGAATCCCCTTGCGCTCGATGATCGTTGGCTTGGCGGTTCCGACGTCCATACCCCGATATACCTGCATCGAGTCGACGGAAATGATCTCGGCCCCGATCTCTGATGCGACTCTCACCGCCATTTCCGTCTTGCCCGACGCCGTGGGCCCGACGATGGCCAGGAGTCGGCTCAGGCCGGTCTCCCGAGGAGATGGTGCTGGCCGGCGTCGGTGATGTGCGCGTCGAAGAACGTGCCGGCCGGGTGATGGCCGTCGACGTGCACCAACTTGCCGGTTCTTGTCCTGGTCGTGGCCACTTCGGGCCTCTTCTTCGAAGGCCCTTCAGAAAGCACTTCTGCCGTCGATCCGACCATCTCCAGGTTCCGCTCGTGCGATATCCGGTTCTGAGTCTCGACCAGACGCTGAAAGCGCTTTTGGATCACGTCATCGGAGACGAACCTGTCCGTCATCTTCGCCGCAGCCGTGCCGGGGCGCGGCGAGAAGATGAACATGAACGCCTGGTCGAAGCGGGCTTCCTCGATGACCTCCATCGTCAACTCGAAGTCTTCGTCTGTCTCGCCGGGGAACCCGACAATGATGTCCGTGGAAACTGCCAGACCTGGGATCATCTCCCTCGCCATGCCCAATCTCTCCATGTACTTGCGCCGGTGATAGCCCCGGTGCATCGCTGAGAGAACTCGGTCGGACCCCGACTGGAGTGGGAAGTGCAGTTGCTCGCAGACGGCATCGGTCTCGGCCATTGCCCTTGCCACGTCTTCTCGGAAGTCGTTCGGGTGAGGACTGGTGAACCTGACCCGGCGGATCCCGTCGACACTGCCGACCCGACGAAGGAGATCGCCGAATATCGGACGACGCTTCCCGTCGATAGCCAGATCACGACCGTAGGTGTCGACGTTCTGTCCCAGCAGTGTGACCTCGACCACACCCTCTGCGACGAGCCTCTCGACTTCACGCACCACATCTCCAGGCCGCCTTGACACCTCAACACCTCGAACGGAAGGCACGATGCAGAAGGTGCACGTGTTGTTACAGCCGACCTGGATACTCACCCACGCCGAATGTTGCTGCTCTCTCCGCACCGGGAGCGAGGAGGGCATGGCTTGCAGCTCGTCGACCACCTCGGTTATCGGTCCCCACTCCTCGACATGGTCTATGAGATGAAGCACGCGGTCGAGATTGTGGGTCCCCATCACCACGTCGACCCAGGGCGCCCGCTCTCTAACCAGGTCGCGATCCTTCTGAGCCGCACAGCCGCCGACTACGAGAAGCATGTCCGGGTTTTCGTCCTTGACCGCCTTCAACTGACCGAGGTTGCCGTACAGCCTGTTGTCGGCGTTCTCCCGGATCGTGCAGGTGTTGATGTAGACGACGTCGGCGGACGAGTAGTCCCCGGTCGCGATCATCCCGTCTTGCTCGAACAGCCCGGCAATGCGCTCCGAGTCGTGCTCGTTCATCTGACACCCGAAGGTACGAATGAAATATCGCTTCCCCGCTCGGGTCGGCATGCGCCGAGCCATCTCGCGGGTCCTTGGGGTTGGCAGCAGAACGGTCTGGGTCATGCGGTTGCCTGGGTCAGCGTGCGAAATCGGTTGCCCGGAACTCCCTGATCACCGTCACCTCTATCTGGCCCGGATACTGGAGATCCTCTTCGAGTTTACGAGCGATCTTGCGCGAAAGCTCCCTGGCCTCCAGATCGTTCACACCGCCGGGGTCCACCATTACCCTCACCTCGCGTCCCGCTTGAAGAGCGAATACCTCCTCGACGCCCTCGAATTCGAGAGCGATGCTCTCCAGGCGTTCCAGACGCTTCACATAGCCTTCAAGGGTCTCCCGACGAGCTCCGGGACGGGCTGCCGAGACGGCGTCCGCCGCTTGGACGATGACCGCCAGCACCGTCCTCGGTTCCACTTCGTTGTGGTGCGCCTCGATACCGTGCACCACGGCCGGATCCTCTTCAAAGCGCCGTGCGATCTCTGCCCCGATCAGCGCGTGCGAGCCTTCGACCTCGTGCGTCACCGCCTTGCCGATGTCGTGCAGTAGAGCTGCACGCTTGACGGGCCCAGGATCGATCCCCAGCTCCGACGCCAGCATCGAGGCGATCTGGGCGGTCTCCACCAGGTGGTTGAGCACGTTCTGACCATATGAGGTGCGGTACTTCAGCCTTCCCATCAGAGTTATGAGCTCTGGGTGGAGACGTGACACGCCAACCTCGACCAGAGCCCACTCGCCGGCATCCCGGACGCTCTGTTCCACCTCCGCCTTTGCCTTCTCGTACATCTCCTCGATGGAGGCGGGATGAATGCGCCCATCGGCGACCAGCTTCTCCACCGTGATCCGCGCGACCTCTCTCCTCACCGGGTCGAACGAGCTGACCGAGACCGCCTCAGGTGTGTCATCGACGATGAGATTGGTCCCCGTCACCGACTCGAGGTGCCGAATATTGCGACCCTCCCGGCCGATGATTCGCCCCTTCATCTCATCGGAAGGCAGCTCGATTACAGAAACCGTCGACTCTGTCACGACCTCTGACGAGAGCCTCTGGATCGCAGTCGCCAAAATCCTGCGCGCCCTGCGGTCGGCTTCTTCCCGCGCCTTCACTTCCAGGTCGCGAACCACGATCATCGCCTCGCGCCGCGCCTCGTCTTCGACTTGCTCGAGTAGCTCCGCCTTTGCGGCAGCAACGTCGATACCGGAGACCTTCTCGAGCTGGAACCGAGCCTCCTCCTTGAGCTGCTCAAGGTCACCCCGGGATCTCGTCACTTCCTCTTCACGGTCGATCAGGAGCTGTTCGCGTTGGGCCAGGTTCGAGGCGCGCTGTTCAAGGGTTTCCTCTCGCTGCCCCAGCCTCGACTCGAGATTGGAGAGCTCGAGCCGACGAAGCGCCAGACCCTCCTCCTCTTTCTCCCGGTAGGCCTCCGCCTTGGCCCTGCCCTCATCCTCGGCCTTGACCAGGATGGTCTTGGCCTCGAGACGCGCCCCGGCGACAGCGTCCTCCGCCGAAGCACCATCACGCTCCCGCCGCCGGGCCGTAGTGAGCCTCGTGAACAGGTAGCCAAACCCGAGACCGATGGCCAGGCCGAACACCGTCAGGCCGATCACCACAGGGTCGGTCATTGTGGTCCCTTCTACCGGGGGACCTGTGAGACAAGTCGTGCCGAGCCCAAAGGACTCGGCACACGAAATGAGCAACTCGTCAGGCGGGATCTATTCACCCGTGCTTTCGGTAGCTCCTCCTATCGCTGTCCTCGAGGTTCCGGTGTTTCAATATGTCCAATTCCGTGTGTCTAGTGCTGATCCTAACGCAGGACCTGCGCCGTCGGAACACAAAGGTTCGCGAAATTCAACGATCTTTCGCGTTCTCGGCCCGAGCACATGGCGACACCGGCAACTCGTGAGGAGACCGGGTCACTCCTCGGTCTGGGCGGGCTCTTCGGCCGGCTCCTCCTCGGACTCTTCGTCGTTGTCGACGAGCCCGACCGCTTCGTATACCTTGGCCTGGAGCTGCATGGCCAATTCCGGGTTCTCCCGAAGGAAGCGCTTGGCGTTTTCCCTTCCCTGACCGAGCTGATCGTCGTCGAAGGTGTACCAGGCGCCGCTCTTCTTGACCACGTCATTGTCGACCGCCACGTCGATCAGGCTTCCTTCGCGCGATATCCCCTGCCCGAACATGATGTCGAACTCGGCGAGTCTGAATGGTGGCGCCATCTTGTTCTTGGCCACCTTGACCCTGACCCGGTTGCCGATGTTTTCGCTCCCATCCTTGATCGACTCGATACGACGAATGTCGAGACGAACGGAGGAGTAGAACTTCAAAGCACGTCCGCCCGGCGTCGTCTCAGGTGAGCCGAACATCACACCTATCTTCTCTCTCAACTGGTTGATGAACACCGCGGTCGTCCGCGACTTGTTCAGCGTCCCGGCGAGCTTGCGGAGCGCCTGTGACATGAGACGAGCTTGGAGACCGACGTGACTGTCCCCCATCTCACCTTCGATCTCGGCGCGTGGGACGAGAGCGGCGACCGAGTCGATGACCAGCACGTCGAGGGCACCTGAGCGAATCAGCATGTCGGCGATCTCGAGAGCCTGCTCCCCGGTGTCGGGCTGGGAGATCAGCAGCTCATCCACGTCGACACCGATCGCCTTGGCATAGATCGGGTCGAGTGCGTGCTCGGCATCGATGAATGCGGCGATGCCACCGTTGCGCTGGGCCTCGGCCACGATATGCAGCGCCAGCGATGTCTTGCCCGAGCTCTCAGGCCCGTACACCTCGACGATACGGCCACGGGGCACACCACCTATGCCCAGCGCCAGGTCCAGGGAAAGCGCTCCGGTCGGGATGACGTCGACCTTCCTGATGGCGGCCTCGCCCATCTTCATGATTGCGCCTTTGCCGAACTGACGCTCAATCTGGCCCACGGCCATGTCGAGTGCTTTCTCGCGTTCCACTTTGCGTCCTTCCTGACTCATATCGCTGTCACCGTATCGATTGTCCCTGACAAGAATTCGCAGACTACTCCGAACATGTGTTCGTAGATGGTATTTATCGGGTCAGAGCAAAGGTTTCAAGGGGCTCGTACCGGGCAGGGCCCCCTCCGAGGTGGCTTCTAAAGACAACGACCCGGTCGCACACCCATCCCAGTCGTATCTCCTCCCCGACGAGGGGGCGGACATCGGCCGGAGGACGCACTCTGGCCAGGGTCACATGGGGGTGAAAGGGTCTTTCCTCTGGTGCCATCCCTGCACCAACCGCTGCCTCCTCCGTGATCCGGTTGAGACGCTCCATGGACCTCCCACCGGTGCGCACCCCCAGCCAGACCACGGTTGCCCTCTTCGGGTTTGGGAATGCCCCGAAGTTGCCCAGGGCCACGGTGAAAGCCGACTCGGAACACACCTCGCCGAGACCAGACAGGAAGCGCTCGAGGGTCACCTGCTCGATCGTCCCGAGGAAGCGCAGCGTCAGATGCCAATTCTCCTGAGGTGCGAGCGTGCCGGGGATTTCGAAGCTTCCGATCCGATCCGAGAGCGCCAGCCTGGTCTCGACCGGAAGAGGGACCCCGGCGAAGATCCTTATTGGCTCCACCACTTGCCCAGAAGGGCGAGCCTGGTGAGCTGAAGAGCCGAGGTGACCGCATAGGCGCGTACCCGTTCGCGGTCACCGGGGAGATGGAGCTCCCGGGCCTGGGTTCGCTCCGGTGTCGAAACTGCTATCACGACAGTCCCCACCGAGCGTTCCAGAGGATCGGGGCCGGCCGAGCCGGTGACCGACACTGCGACGTCCACGCCGAGCAGATCCTTGGCGCCGATCGCCATCTGCTCGGCCGTGTCGACGTCGACGACCATCGATATGTCCGTAACACCGAGAAGCTTGTGTTTCAGATCCGAGTGATAGGCGACGAGTCCTCCCATCACCACCTCCGAAGAGCCCGGGACAGAGGTCAGCGCAGCCGAGACCAGCCCACCCGTCATCGACTCGGCGGTCCCGATCTTGAGGCCAAGGCTGGCGAGGAGATTGAGGACGACCGCCTCCATGGTCTCGTCGTCCGCACCGAAAATGGCGTCCCCGAGACGGGTTCGCACCTCGTTTTCGACCGGCTCGATCAGGTTGACGGCTGCCTGGTGATCTGCGGCTTTCGCCGAGATCCTGATCTTGATCTCACCCTGCGACGCCAGGAACGCCACGGAGGGGTTTTTCGATCCGGTGAAGAGATCATCAAGGATCTCCGCCACGTCGGATTCCGCCTTCCCCCAACTGCGGAGCAGCCGGCTGACCAGCACAGATTCGTCACCGCCGGCTTCCAGGATCCTCGGGATGACCTCCGCCTGGAGGAGATGGGCCATCTCGGCCGGTACCCCGGGAATGCAGAAGACCAGGGTGCCATCGTGCTCGAGGGCCAACCCTGGTGCTGTTCCTTTGGGATTCTCGAGAAGCTCGGCCCCGTCCGGGTGGAATGCCTGCCGCACATTCGACTCCGGCATCTCCCTGCCCCTTCGCTCCCACCACCCCCGCAGCCGATCGGCATACTCCTCGGAGAAAACCAGGTCACGTCCGGTGGCCTGACAAAGAGCTTCGCGGGTCAAATCGTCCTGGGTCGGACCGATCCCACCTGTGATGACGACCGCATCGGCTCGGCCGATGGCCAGCGAGATCGCAGCGGCAGCCCGGTCCAGGTTGTCACCCACGACCTGCTGGTGGTTGGCGTCCAGCCCCCGTTCGGCCAGGGCCGCCCCGATCGTCGCAGCATTGGAGTTGACGATCTGGCCAAGAAGCAGCTCGGTGCCAACCGCGATCACTTCGACTATCACGCGACAACCGCCTCCATGTCATGGCCAAAGGCCGCGGTGAATTCGACCTCGAGCCACTCGCCCGGGACTCCGCTGTCGGTGCGTACGACGCCGTCGATTTCGGGAGCGTGTCGATATGTCCGTCCCACCGGAACTCCCTCTTCCACTTGATCGATGAGGACTAGGCCCTTCCGACCGACCCATTCGGCATTGGCCTTGGCCGTCAGCTCGTCCTGGATGTCGCTCAGGTGTCTGAGTCGCTCCATCGCGATGTCACGGGGTATCTGGTTGTCCATCACGGCGGCGGGCGTCCCCGGTTCGGGTGAGAATGGGAAGAATCCGGCCCAGTCGAGGCGCGCTTCGACAAGGAAATCGGCCAGTTCCTCCACCTGGGAGTCGCTCTCGCCAGGAAAACCGACGATGAAAGATGAGCGCATGGCAGCCCCCGGTGACATCGACCGGATGCGACTGACCAGATTCAGGTGTTTCTCGCCATTTCCAGGACGCTTCATCGCTCGGAGCAGGCTCCCGGAGGCATGCTGCAGGGAAAGATCGAAGTAGGGAGTCACCAGAGGACTCGAGGTCATGACCTCGAGGAGGCGGTCGGTGATTTCACGGGGATGCAGATACAGGAGCCTCAGCCACCGAACACCCGGAACGTCAGACAGGAAGGCGAGCAGGTCGGGAAGACCGCCGGGGGCTCCGATATCGCGCCCGTAAGCCGCCAGATCCTGGGCAACCAGAATCACCTCACCTACACCGGCCGTGACCAGACCTTCGAGCTCAGCTCTTATCTCGGTCGGCCGGCGAGAGCGCTGCTTCCCACGAATCGAAGGGATCGCACAGAACGTGCACGGCTTGTTGCATCCCTCGGCGACCTTGAGGTAGGCGTATGGGAAGTCGGAGACTGGGCGGCCTGTGGCGTGGAGGATGTCCATCACGGGACGCCGAGTCAGGTTCACCGGCTCCCAGTTGGTCAGTCGATCCAGGACCCCGACCAGTTCCCCGTACCGATCGAGCCCGAGGACGCTGTCAATCTCCGGCAGGGCGCTCTCGACGTCGGAGCCGAACCTCTGCGCCATACAGCCGAGCACCACAGACCTTGCGTCCGCTCGTTTGCGATCTTGGAGCTCGAGGATGGCCTCCACCGACTCGGCGCGGGCCTCTTCGATGAAGGCGCAGGTGTTGACCATGACGACATCCGCATTCTCCGGTGAATCTGCCCATGTGTACCCGGCCTCGGACAACATGGCAGTCACCTTCTCCGAGTCGACTTGGTTTTTCGCACAGCCGAGCGTCGTCAGCCAGAGAGAGGGACCTGCCATTGAGGCAAGCCTAAATCGACGTCTAGCCTTCACGAACCCACCGCGGGTCGCCGGTTCCTAGACTCACACCCCCTCGACAAGATTGGTGACGACGAACAGGCTCCCGACCGGAACGGTCACATTCCTCTTCAGTGATATCGAGGATTCGACAGGCGTTCTCCAGCGGCTCGGTTCGAGTTATCGAGCAACGCTGGAGCGTCATGCCGGGATCGTGCGCGGGTGTCTGGGTGCCCACGGTGGTGTGGAGGTGTCAACCGAAGGCGACAGCTTCTTTGCTGTGTTCGAGAGGTCTCCGGACGCTGTGGGTGCCGCCGCCGAGATGCAGCATCGCCTGGATGCCGAAGAGTGGCCTGAGGGTGGGACAGTCAGGGTCCGAGTCGGGATCCATGCAGGGACGGCCGAGATCGGACATGACGACTATGTGGGCATCGACGTGCACCGAGCTGCTCGCATCGGCGCTGCGGGCCACGGAGGCCAGGTCGTTGTTTCAGAGGCGGTGCAGGTGCTTACTCCTTCACAACAATTCGTCGATCTCGGAACCCACCGCCTCAAGGGGCTGGACGACCCGATTCACCTATATCAGCTGCGGGTACCAGGGTTGCGTGAGGTGTTTCCGCCATTGCGCTCGGTGGACGCCCGACCGAACAACCTGCCGTCCCTGGAGACGAGGATCCTGGGGAGAGAGCAAGAGATATCCGAGGTCTGCCGGCTGCTCTCCGAGAATCGCATTGTGACTATCACGGGGCCGGGGGGCATCGGCAAGACCAGACTCTCCATCGAGGTAGCGGCGCGAGCGCTCAACGACTTCACGGACGGCGTCTTCGTCGTCGAGCTCGCCCCGGTTTCGGATCCGACCCTCGTGATGCCGGCGATAGGAGCTGTCGTCGGGGTCGACGACGTATCCGGTGACGCCGTGATCGAGTCTCTCGCGGCGCGCTCGCTGCTTCTGGTCCTCGACAATCTGGAGCAAGTGACCGAGGCGTCCCGTGATTTCAAGCGTCTCCTCGATGGGGCTCCCTCGGTCAAAGCGCTCGCAACTTCACAGGTCCCCCTCAGGATCACGGGTGAGCGCACGTACCGGCTTTCGCCCCTCGAAACAGGCGACTTCGATTCCCCTGCCGTCGCCGTTTTTGCCGACAGGGCGTCGGAGGTCGACCCCCTATTCGAGTTGGAGGCTCATCGCGATGCGGTGATCGAACTGACCAACGCCCTGGACGGCGTCCCCCTTGCGTTGGAGCTAGCCGCCGCCCGAACCAACGTCCTGACCCCGGAAGAGATCCTTTCCCGCATGTCGGCGAACGTGGATCTGCTGAAGAGGTCGACCTCCGACGGACCTGACCGGCATCAGTCCATCTCGGCCGCAATCGCGTGGAGCGTCGATCTCCTGTCTGAATACCAGCGTCATCTGCTCGAGAGCTTTGCCGTATTCCGTGGAGGGGCGTCGCTCAGAGCACTCGAAGCCGTTGCGGGTATCGATCCCTTGGATGACCTCGGTGAGCTGGTCGAGCGGAGTCTCGTCTTCACGTCGGCAGGGAAGGCAGGCAAACGATTCGACGTCTTGGCGCCGATCCGCCTATTCGTCGCATCGGCGCTCGACGAGGAGCCCCAGCTGGCGGAGCGGCATGCAAGTTTCTTCCATGGGCTGGCCCTAGAAGCGCAGGCCCCCCTCGAGGGTGATCGGAGGCCGCGGTGGACGGCGACCCTCGGAGACAACCATGAGAACCTCCAGCAAGCCTTGGAGTACCTACATTCGCGCGGAGACGCCCAACGAGGGCTCGAAATACTCGGGAGTCTCTGGAGGTATCACCAGGTTGCGGGACGCTTCAACGAGTTGGACCTCTGGCTGGAGCGCTTCTTCGGACTTCCCGAGGCCGAGGAGCGCACGGTCGCCCGGGCCAAGGGGCTCATGGCTCGAGCGGCCATCTACTACTGGCGATCCGACCAAAGAGCGGTGGATGACTATGAGGAGGCCGCTGGGATCGCCCGGGAAACGCGAGACCGCTCTTCTCTCGGGTACGCCTTGTCAGGTCTCGGAGCGGCGATGGCGGCGACTCGCCGCTCGGACATAGGACAAGGTGCAATTGCGTTGCCGATCCTGGAGGAGGCCCGGCAGGTTTTCGCCGAGATCGACGACAGGGAAGGTCTGGCGGCGGTGGAGGCCGCCACTTTGTTCACCACGTCTTGGGCCGACGGACAGATGGTTCCCCATCGAACCGACCTCGAGAGGCTGGCCGATATGTACGAGAAGGCAGGTCAGCGAATCAACACCGCCCACACCATCCTCGGCGTTGCGGCGAGCGAGGTAATCGCCGGTCACCACGACGAGGCTCTGAAACAAGCCCTCACCTCGTTGTCGATCGCAGAAGAGTCCGGTGACCGGTTCGTCATGGCATGGGCTCTCGAGTGGATCGCCACGGCCAAGGTCGAACTGGGCGATGCCCACACCGGGGCGTTGATCGCCGGTGCGGCGCGAGCGGGGCGGGACCAGGTGGGTGGGGGTTGGACACCCGCCACCTATGGCATCGACGATGCTGAGACCCGGGTGCGAAAGGCCCTCGGCGATGAAGCCGACTCGGTCATTGCACAAGGAGAGGCCATGAGCCTCGACGCGGCGGTGGAACTGGCCAAGATGACCTGATCGACCCGGGTTTCGGTGCCATGGGAGCGGGTTCAGCTCCGGGAGGACTCCACGATGGCGGCCAGGCTGGGTGAGTCGACGGCGTCGGCAAGAGTGTTCCATGTGGATATGGAGACTTCCCCGTCCTCCTCGATCTCCCAGCAGGCCAAGTAGATGACGTCGGCTAGCGGGCCGATCTTGCGGTCGAGTTCGAAGGCCTGAGACATCGCCATGCGTGCACCGGCGACATCACGCCGACCGGTTGCTCTGATCGCCTCCTCGGCGAAAACCTGCGCCTCGGTCTCCAACCGCTCGTCCTCAGATCTCTGGGTATAGGTACCGCCGAAGTATGTCCATCCTGTCGTCCTGGGTCTCGGGATGGATATACCACAGCATGGCCGCCACGGTCGAGAGGAGAGGGTTCCCGTCCTGAGGCGTGAAGGAGAAACCGACGACCTCGTTCTCGTTTCGCACCGCAAGGGTCTCCAGTGAGACGACCGCCTGGCTCATGATCCTTCCGTAGTAGCCGTGGTCACGACCGAAGGAGAACACCTGGTTGGCCGACTTCTTGTGGGTGACGGCGACACGCGTATTCGCCAGCAATCGCTCCTTGACCTCGTCGAGAGTGATCTCACGATCGAGTGTCAAGGCGAAGTGGAGCGAGTGCATGTACTGGGTGTTCATCTTTATCGCCGACGAGTACAGGCTGAGATCGTGGCCGAGCGTCGAGAAGAGATCGTGAGCGTCTTTGGCATGGTGAGTGCCGAACCGATCGTGGTCGTGTGCTCCGACCGTGGGGCTGGCCACGAACCCGCTGTCCTGTGAGATGTCGTTGGCCCGCCGGAGGCAGAGGAATCGACCGTCCTCGAGATGACTCGTACCGTCTTCGTCCATCGCCAGTGCCTTCACCAGCACTGCGATGTTGTGCGTGTTGCAACTGACGATTTGCAGATACTTGTCGGAGCCGCGGATCAAGGCCTCGTCGTTGATACCCCTCGCGTACTTCTTCCCGAACCCATCCTCGGAGCCCTGTGCCATGAACCCGATGGGTCCGTTGGCGTTGACGTAAAACTCGTCCTTCTGCTCATTGCCTACTGGCGTGCAGTCGATGACGACCGTGGCTCGCTCGATGGCTTCCACACGGTTGTACTTCGGGGCGTGGCCGATCTCCTCGAACGTGGCACGTCGGTCTTCGTCCACGCAGAGGACGGCACCCCGGTCGACCAGGTCGTTCACCTTGGCCCTCTCCGTGACCAGTGGCGTCCTCTTGTGAAAGGTGACCTCTTCGATGCCGAAGTGCTCCTTGTTGTCGGCGAGGAGGCCGATCAGCGGCTCACCGATCGTGCCGGTGCCCACGATATGGACGATGTTCATCAGGAATCCCTCCGAAGCGAGTGCGTTGGCATGTTCGCATCGACATAGTACCCGTCGCCGCCCTGGGTCATCGTGGGCAAAAGCGAAGGCGGGCTCTGCCTCCCATACGGTCTCTTCAGACGAGAAGTGGGTCGGTGTCGACGTGGACGATCGACGGGCCGCGGTGGTCCAAGGCCGAGCGAATAGCGTTGTCCAGATCGTGACGACGGTCGACCCTGACCCCAAATCCTCCGCAGAGCCTGGCGAACTCGGCGAAGTCCGGATTCACCAGGTCCGTTTGCCAGACGTCGTACTCCTCGCCCCTCTGCTCTTTGCTGATCTTCCCTAGCTCGTCATTGACCAGCAACACCAGGGTGATGTTCATGTCGTGCTTCACCGCAGTGGTGAACTCCATGGCGTATTGACCGAATCCCCCATCACCCGCAACTGCTATCAGCTGATTTGCGTCTCCTACCGCCGCCCATGCCCCCATGGCCGCAGGGAAGGCGAACCCGATCGACCCGAGGTAGCCAGACATGATCACCGATTGGCGCTCGGTCTCGAAATAGCGCCCGAATGAATAGGTGTTGTTGCCGACATCGACGGCGATCACGGCATCTGGCTCGACCAGCCTGGCCATTGACTCGAAGATCGCTTCGGAGTTGATCCCTTCGTCCGTCATGTCTGTCCGCCGACTCGCCTTCTCCGCCCGCCATATGTCCCAACGGTGGGCCACCTCCTCGGTCCGATCATGGAAGTTGTGGTCGGCGGGCATCCGCTCGGCCAGGAGCCGGGCGGTGACTCCAACGTGGCCCAGGACCGGGATGTCCACAGAGTGGAAGCGCCCCAATGCCATTGGCTCGTAGTCCACCTGGACGATGGGCTTGTATTCGGCGATCCCGGTGTGATTGGAGAAAGAGGCCCCGAACACGACGAGAAGATCACTCTCGTTCATGAACCAGGAAGCGATTGGTGTCCCGCTCCGGCCCAGGACGCCACATCCCAACGGGTGCGAGTCCGGAATCTGACCCTTGGCCTTGAAGGTGGTGACCACCGGAGCGCCCATCGACTCCGCGCAGCGGATTATCTCGTCCATATCGTGTCGTGCTCCCGCTCCGACGATGAAGAGCGGCTTCGTGGATTCGGCGATGCGTTTGACGGCGGCATCAAGGACTTCATCCGGAGGAGATGCCTCGCGACTTCCGACCCGGCCTTCTGGTGAGCCGGCTTCGGCCTCACTCGGGACCTTCTGCACCTCGTCTGGCAGCATGAGATGCCCGACCTGTCGATCGACCAACGCGGTCTTGCACGCGATGTTCATCAGCTCAGCCGCGTCACTTCCCGCCTGCACGACATGGCTGTACTCGGCGACGTCGGCGAATGCGGCTTCGAGATCGAGATCCTGAAAGGCACCCCTCCCCTTGACACTCGAGGCCACCTGTCCGGAGATGGCGAGTACCGGCGCCCGGTCCACCTTGGCGTCGTACAAGCCCGTAAGGAGGTTGGTCGAGCCCGGTCCCGCAATCCCGAAACAGGCCGAAAGACGTCCTGTGAGCTTTCCGTAGGCGCTTGCCGCGAAGGACGCAGCTCCCTCATGTCTGATTCCGACATAGGTGAGCTGGCCACGGGCCTCGGCCTCTCTCATGGCATCTGCGAACCCAAGGTTGGAATGCCCCACCATCCCGAAGACGTGCGTCACACCCCAGTTCACCATCGTTTCGACGAGGACGTCACTGATCGTCCTCTCCCGCTCGTGTTTGGGCGGTAGGGCGACATATACGCCGTCGTCGCGAATCTCGGTGACGAAGCAGGATGGTGCATCGTCGAATCCCTCGGGGGGCTCACCTGTCAGAGGGTCGTAGTCGTATCCGTGCCAGGGACATCGAAGCCACCCGTGCTCGATGGAGCCTTCGCCGAGCGGGCCTCCCTGATGTGGGCAATGATTGTCGAGGGCGCCGTACTTGCCTTTGTAGTGGCTGAGGGCGAGCCATCGTCTCCCGACCGTGACAGTCTTGACCCGCCCCTCTGGGAGCTCATCGAGCTCGGCGACTTTGTGCCATGTTGAGTCGGAGTGTTCGCAGCCGGCCATGCACGCAACTTACGCGAGGACCGGGCCTATGGGCCCAAGAACACCTCCTTGTGTCTGTATCCCATCCGGTCGGGAATCTCAGACACAGAAGTGGTCAGAATTGCTCTTCCTCGGTGCTTCCGCTCAGAGCCAGCGTCGAAGAAGATCCTCCGCTGACCGCCTGGCTGACCAGGTCGAAGTATCCGGCCCCGACCTCTCTCTGGTGCCGGGTGGCCGAGTAACCCTTGTCTTCCATTGAAAACTCGTGGTTCTGCAATTCGACGTACGCCGACATCCCGCGCTCGCGGTAGTCGAGCGCGAGCTCGAACATCGATGCGTTGAGGGCATGGAACCCGGCGAGGGTGATGAACTGATACCGGTACCCCATAGTCCCGAGCTCTTTTTGGAATCGGGCGATCGTCGATGTGTCGAGATGTGCGCTCCAGTTGAAGGACGGCGAACAGTTGTAGGCGAGCATCTTCCCCGGGTATTCCGCGTGAATCGCGTCGGCAAAGGCCCTTGCCTCCTCGAGGTCCGGCTTCGCCGTCTCACACCAGATGAGATCGCAGTGGGGCGCATAGGCCAGACCGCGAGCTATCGCCGACTCCAATCCGCCCGATACCTGGTGAAAGCCCTCGGCGGTCCGGTCACCGACGATGAAGCGCCGATCTCTCTCGTCGACGTCGGAAGTGAGGAGTGTTGCCGAGTTGGCGTCGGTGCGGGCCACGATGATCGTCGGGACCCCCATGACGTCAGCAGCGAGCCGCGCAGATTGCAGCGTCCGGACGTGCTGGCTGGTCGGCACCAAGACCTTTCCCCCCATATGGCCGCACTTCTTCTCGGCCGCCAGTTGGTCCTCGAAGTGCACACCTGCAGCGCCGGCGGCTATGAAGCTCTTGGTCAGCTCGAACACATTGAGCGCGCCACCAAACCCGGCCTCGCCGTCGGCGACGATCGGGACGAACCAATCGATTTCGGTGTCACCTTCAGCCCAGTGGATCTGGTCGGCTCGCCGGAGTGCGTTGTTGATGCGATCGACCAACGCTGGTGCGGAGTTGGACGGGTACAGAGATTGGTCGGGATAGACCTCGCCGGCCAGGTTCCCGTCGCCTGCCACCTGCCAGCCGGACAGATATATCGACTTCAACCCTGCCTTGACCATTTGGACCGCCTGGCCGCCACTCAGCGCACCCAACGCGTTGAGGTAATCCTCGGTGTTCAGGAGATCCCAGAGCTTGGCCGCCATTCGGTACGCCAGAGTGTGCTGCTCACGAATGCTCCCACGCAGCCTGATGACCTCCTCGGGCCCATAGTCCCTCGTGATCCCATCCCATCTCGGGTTGTTCTGCCAGTCCTCGGCCAGGCGGGCTGCTTCGTTTCGATAGTTGTCCATGGTCCTCTCCCTAGTTGATCAACTCGTAGGCGGGCAAAGTCAGGAAGTCAACGAAGTCGTCGGACAGCGACACCTCCTCGAACACCTTTCGTGCCGCTTCGAGCCGCTTGCTGAAAGGGTGACCGGCCGCCTCCAACTCAGCGACGGTCTCACCTGCGATCGATCGGACCAGATGCTCGGTGACTTGCGAGCCCTCGTCGGTGGTGACACCGTGGTGAACCCACTGCCAGATCTGGGATCTAGAGATCTCGGCCGTTGCGACGTCCTCCATCAGGTTGTTGATCCCCGCCGCACCGACTCCCGAGAGCCACGAAGCGAGATACTGGATGCCGACCGACACGTTGGTGCGGACACCCGTCATGGTGACCTCCCCCGGGAAGTCGAGATCGAGCAAGCCTTCATTGCTGACATCGACATCGTCTCGTCGAAGATCTACTTGATTCGGTCTATCACCCAGCACCGCGTTGAACTCGTCCATGGCAACAGACACCAGGTCGGGATGAGCCACCCAGGTGCCATCACACCCGGCGCCCGCCTCGCGAGCCTTGTCTGCCGACACGGCGGCAAAGGCCGCCTCGGTGACCTCGGGATCTCGCCGGTTTGGGATGAAGGCGGCCATTCCCCCTATGGCATGTGCGCCGCGTCGATGACAGGTCTGGATCATCAACTCCGTGTAGGCGTGCATGAACGGGACCGTCATGGTGACCTGAGACCGATCGGGAAGGACCATCTCGGGATCGTGACGGAACTTCTTGATGACCGAGAATATGTAGTCCCAGCGTCCTGCATTCAAACCAGCCGCGTGATCGCGTAGCTCGTAGAGGATCTCGTTCATCTCGTAGGCCGCCAGGACGTTCTCGATGAGAACTGTTGCCTTGATGGTTCCAAGCGGCATCCCCAGACGGTCCTGCGCCCAGATGAAGACGTCGTTCCAGAGGCGCGCCTCGAGGTGTGACTCGAGCTTGGCGAGATAGAAATACGGTGCGGTTCCGTTCTCAAGCGCAGCCCGACCACCATGAAACATGTAGAGGCCGAAGTCGAACAGCGAGGCTGACATGGAGCGGCCATCGACCTGGAAGTGTTTCTCCTCCAGATGCCACCCCCTCGGCCTGACGAGGAGTGTGGCGGTCTCCGGGTTCAGCTCGTAGGTCTTTGCTTCGGTCTCGAGTCGCAGCGTTCGCTCATGAGCCTCTACCAGGTTGGCCTGACCCTCCAACAGGTTCTGCCAGGTGGGAGAGGTGGCGTCCTCGAAATCGGCCATGAAGACCTTCGCTCCCGAGTTGAGCGCATTGATCATCATCTTCCGGTCTA
The DNA here is from genome assembly GCA_024638655.1 of bacterium. GTDB lineage: Bacteria > Actinomycetota > Acidimicrobiia > Spongiisociales > ZC4RG35 > Ww567. Next base: position 23,169 of record JAHEJW010000010.1, read on the forward strand.
CCGGCCCGGTTATCTCGACCCTACGATCGGTCAGATCAGCCGGAACCGGGGCGATCTCCCACGCCGACTCCCTGATCTCTCGGGTGGAGTCGAGGAATTCGGGCCGTCTACCGGCGCCGAGCTCTTCCTGGCGAAGTTGTCGCGCCGCCAGTATCTGCCCCCGCCGCCATCGGAACTCGTTCTCCAGGTCGTCGAGAAAGGCCACTGCATCCGGCGTGAGCACCCTTTTTTCATATTCGCTGGTGCGGAACTGATTCATAAGTACATAGTCTCTTATGCCTGAACAGAGTTATGCGGCTCCTCAGATGATAAGATCGAACAATCTTTGCGACTGGAGTAGAAATGACCGAAGCTCAGACCCTCGATCCGCTCATTCTGGGACGTCGGGTGCGGCACTACCGAAATGCCGTCAACCTGACTCTCGACGAACTCGGGGAGAAGGTCGGCAAGCCCGCCCCGTATTTGTCCCTGCTGGAGAACGGCAAGAAGGAGCCGCGGGTGGCGCTGATGATGGACATCGCCTCCACCCTCGGAGTCGATGTCGGCGAGCTCTTGGACCCTTCACCTCCAACCAGGCGCGATGAACTCGAAATCGCCCTTCTCAAGGCCCAAGAGACCTCCCTCTTCGACTCGCTCGACCTTCCCCCGATCAGGCCCAGCGCCCGCATGAGCAATGAAACACTCGCCCATCTGGTCGGTCTCCATCGTGCCGTGAAGGAGAGATCGAGTCTCGAGTCGGCCGGCTTCGAGGAACTGGCCCGGGCGACCGGAGCTGTGTCGGAATACCTGGCCTCCAAGGACGGCTATCTCGATGACATCGAAGTGGAGGCGGCTTCGGCCTTGAGGGCCTCGGGCTATCCCGGAGAGGGACCGTTTTCCTCCCGGAATCTCCTCGACCTGACCAGCCACGCCGGCTTCGACCTTCGCCCTATCGACGATATGCCTGCCTTCGCCCGCTCCATCATCGACCTGGACAACAACCGGATCTACATCGCACAGCGTGATGAGCTACGCACCAGGCAAGCCCGCAAGGCCGTACTGCAAACCGTTGCCGGTTTCCTGCTCGGGCATGAAACGGAGCCCGACCTCGATACCTTCTTGCGACAGCGCATGGAGACCGCCTATTTCGCTACAGGGGTCCTGGTTCCACAGGACGTCGTCGTGCCGCGTCTCATGGTGGCAAAGGAGAACCACGACATCGACGTCGAGGATGTCAAGGAGTTGTTCTACGTGTCCTACGAGATGGCGGCCTGGAGGACGGTCAATCTCCTTACCCGACACTTCGGCATCGACAGCCACCTCCTGGTGAGTGACGAGACGGGCACGATCATCAAGGGATACTCCAACGACGAGGTCCCGATACCAAGGAACGAGCACGGTGCCATGGAGACCCAGCGGCTGTGTCGTCACTGGGGGGCTCGGATCACTTTCCAGTCGCCCGACAAATACGGAACGCACCATCAATACACCGACACCCCCAACGGCACCTTCTTTTGCACGACCCACGTCGAGGCCGGGCGCGAACCGGCGCATGGAATAACGATTGGGGTGCGTTTCGAGGATGCGCGGTGGATGCGGGGCCGGGAAACGGGCAACCGAATGACATCGAGCTGTCCGGACCCCGCCTGCTGCCGCCAGCCTTCGCCCGAGCTGACCAGCAAGTGGGGAGGAAAGGTCCAGGTCTCGGCCAGATCCCAGGGACGGATTCTGGGCATGCTGGCACCCGACCCTTACCCCGAGCTGGACATGCCTCAGGTTCTCGCGGTGGTAGACGGCCACGCAAGCGACTGACCTATGCCTTCCCAGCCCAAGGGCAAGAGGGAACGTCGAAGCAAGTGAGGATACTCGTGGAGATCTCCGGTAGCTAGGACGGGGCGGTCAACGCCCTGGCTCTTTCGATCAGCTCGTCAAAGACATCCAGGTCGAGAACGTCCAACGAGGTGAAGCCGAGACTGGCGCTTCCGATCTTCACCTTGCCAAGCCTGCCCTTGTACTGCTGAAGGAGGTAGGAGCCGTCATCAACTGCGTTGACATAGACGCTGATGTAGTTCTTCTGGGCAGCCAGGCCCACGACAAACCACTGGACGTCTTTGCCGCTCGCATTGGTGTAGGAAGAATCGCCATAGCCGATGATCTTCTGATCGCTGCCTCCCCAGAACCTGCCTTCCCACATGGACTTCGGGGCACCGGAGAAGAACCGTGAGATCCGCTCGTCCAACTCGGCGATATCGCCACCGATGTCGTCGGGCAGCTGGGCGATATACCGATCAGGATCGGTGTCTGTTCGCTCCACGGAACCCCCTACGAAGACCCGGTGACGAAGTCTCTGAGGGCAGCTGCCAGCTTGTCCAACGACTCAAGGTGCACATACATCATGTGGCCCGCCTCGTAGTACTCCATGCGGACATTCGGGCGCACCTCGGGGTCGAGTCCCATATGGGAAAAGGTGTACTCGGTGGCGAAATGTGGTGTCGCCAGGTCGTAATAGCCGTTGGCGACGAGCACCCTGGTTCCTCGCGACCTCGATAGCAGCTCGCGCATCTGCTCGGACGTGTCGACGTAGCGATTCTTGAAATCCTCGTAGTCCCAACGACGATTCACGTCGAGAGAGAGGATCTCGTATACGTCGTCTGACTGGAACCCGATCTCACGACGCAAGTAGTCGTTGAGGGCCGCGCTGGCGACGGCTGTTGTGGCGTCCGAACTCGGATCTGCCTCGATGTTCTCACCCCTTCGCACACGGTCGATGCCGGTGTAACGGGAGTCGAGACGCCCGACCGTGCGGTGTTCCTCGCGCAGCAGCTCCTTGCAGAATCTGAGGATGTGGATCCGAAGGTCGTAGTGATCGATGTAATCGGGGTCGAGTCCTGTGTAGTCGCTGAGCCGCCCTGCGATCTTCGTGCGCGTTTTCTGATCGATCAGATCCCCCTGAGCGAGGGCCAGCCAATAGTCGGAGAGTGCGAACGCCTCGACTTCGTCGAGGAACTCTCGCAGCGCCATCGACTGATACTTCTTCGCCAGCCTGCCGTGGTATCGGGCGGTTGCCGCGTAGGTTGGGAGGTAGAGGGCGAACGGGAGGTCGTTGCCAGGGTGAACCATCATCGTGCCGATGTCGATACCTGAGGTCTGGTAGTTGAGGATCGCCGAGATGAGCATCACGCCGTTGAACTCCACTCCCCTATCGACAAAAAGCTTGCGAGCGATGGCCGCGGCTCGAAGAGTGCCATAGCTCTCCCCGGCGAGATACTTGGGCGAGAGCCAGCGGTCGTTGCGGTTCAGATAGCGGACGATGAACTCGCTGAAAGCCTCGACATCCCGTTTGAAGTGGTGAAACTCTTCTTCCTTCTCCTTGGGGTGGACCCGGCTGAAACCGGTCCCGATGGCGTCGACGCAAACCACGTCGCAAACGTCGAGGATCGAGCTCTGGTTGTCCACGAGTTTCCCCTGCATCCCGAGTTTGAAGCCCTCATCGTCAAAGACCATTCGTTTGGGGCCAAAGAGCCCGAGATGGAGCCAAACCGTGGATGAGCCGGGTCCACCGTTGAAACAGAAGAGAACCGGGCGCGTCGCCGGGTCGGCGTCGTCCTGGGTGTAGGAAACGTAGAAGAACGAGGCCTTGGATTCTTCAATCTCGAATACCTGGGTGGCGGCTCTTGCCGTGTACGAGATCTCCGTGTCTCCGAAGGTGCCGGTGAGTTGGCGAGAAGACTCCTTTTCCTCGATCTCGGGGAGCTTCCCTTCGTCCTGGTTCTCGTCTGGTTTCGGTTTGTCTTCTGTCATCTCACCGAAGGCTAAACAGTCTTCGGCCGGCCATCGGCGTCGAGCCAGTCCTCGTGTGCGATCCCGAGACCCTCGGCGATTCTGTTGATGTAGTTGAAATATGCAATCACCTGGGTGGCACTCGAGATTGCTTCGTCGTCGAGCCCATGGCTGCGCAATGCCTCGACGTCTGTTGGGCCAAGAGCCGCCGGATCTTCCGTCAATCTCTCGGCGTAGTCGAGTAGCGCGCTGGTCCTTTCATCCACCCCTGCCGACCGCCAGTCCTCGGCAAACCGGTCAACCAGGTCCTGATCGTCGACCTCGTCACGGAGGTCGTGCAGATGCGCCCGGATTCAGTAGTGGCAGTCGTTGTGACGCGAGGTGACCACCGCGATCATCTCGCGCTGCGCACGGCTCAGCGGCGAGGGGCCGAACATGATCGACTGGTAGAGCCGCATCGAGTCGCGCATGACTTCGGGCAACTGGCACTGAATCGAGACAATGTTCCATATGCGGCCGGCGCGCCGGATCGCCTTGTCGTACTCACGCCTGGCCAGACCTGTCGTCTCCTCGTAATCGTGGACGTGAATGTGGGGCATGGCGTCTAGGCGAGGAAGAGCGCCGGCTCCTCCAGGTTCTCCATGACCATCGCCATGAAACGGCGCCCTTGAGCACCATCTACGACCCGATGGTCGTAAGACAAGGAGAGAGGCATCACGGATGCGATGACGAGATCACCGTCGTAGACGATCGCCTTGTCTCGTGCCCTGCCCACGGACAGTATGCCAACGGTCCCGTACGGAACGATCGGAGTGCCGTGGCCTCCGCCGACCGCTCCGATGTTGGAGATTGTGAATGACTGCCCACCCAGCTCGTCGGGGGCGAGTCTTCGCTCCTTGCCACCATCGCCGAGGCGACGGACCTCCGAAGCCAGTTCGAGAACGCTTTTTGAGCCGGCATCCCAGATGACCGCCACCAGTAGGCCGTCGGGTGTGTCGACCGCGATACCGATGTCCTGGGAGCCATGGAGCACCAGATCATCACCCTCCAAGGTCGCATTGAACTCAGGGAAAGCCTCCAGGGCGGGAACCAAAGCTCTGATGACAAGGGCTTCGATGGGGATCTTCTCACCATGACGTTCGCCCAGGGCCTCCCTGACCTCCAGCAAGCGGGTCGCGTCGATGTCGTCGAAAGTGGTGACATGCGGTATCTCTGCCCAGCTCTTCGACATGTTCGCTGCGATCGTGCGACGCAACCGCGACATCGTGGAGCGTTGATCGACTCGCCGTTCCGACTTCGCGTCGGATGGGAATCCCGCCGGGCGTTGTTCGGCCGCGGGAGCGGCGGGCTCCCCAACTCGTGCCGCGATCACGGTTTCAACGTCTTCTCTGGTGATTCGCCCGTGTGGGCCCGAGCCCTCAACGGTCGAGAGGTCGACGTCGTTGTCCCGGGCCAGCTTGCGGACGATGGGCAGGGCCTTGATCCCCTGATCCGGCTCAGCCGCCGGACTGGTGGACGGAGGCTCGATCGTCTCGGCCTCCTCGCTGAGTGTCCCCACGATGGGAGATGGAAAACCCGATGAAGGCGCGGGTCTCTCCTGCGACGGGGCAAAGACACGCTCAGCTGGTTCTTCGGGCTCGGGTTGGGATTCGAGCTGCTCACCCGTCTCGCCGATCACAACGATTATCTCGCCGACCTCGATGACATCGCCCTCGGCTCCCCCGAGCTCCAAGACGACCCCGGCATAAGGGGAGGGAATCTCTACGACCGCCTTGTCCGTCTCGACCTCGACGATCGGTTGATCGGCATCGACATGATCGCCCTCGGCAACGAGCCAGCGAACGATCTCGGCCTCGGTCAGCCCCTCTCCGATGTCGGGCAGCTTGAACTCCCGTGCCACCTGTCTATCCCTCCAACGTCTTCTCTGCGGCGTTCACGATGCGGTCCACCGCTGGAAGGTAGTGAGTTTCGGACCGCTTGAGCGGAAAGACGGTATCCCAGCCAGTCACCCGCACAATGGGAGACAGCAAGGAGTAGAGGCAGCGTTCCTGGATCGAGGCAGCGATTTCTCCACCAAAGCCGCCGGTCAGAGGAGCTTCGTGGATGATCACTGCGCGTCCGGTCTTCTCCACACTGTCGGCCAGTCCACCCCGGTCCAGAGGGGAGAGAGTGCGGACATCGAGGACCTCTACCGAGACACCCTCTGACTCGAGCCTCACGGCCGCTTGGCGGGTCTCCTTCATCATCGCTCCCCAGCTGATGAGTGTGATGTCCTCGCCCTCGCGTTCGACCCTCACCGGCCCAATGTCCACCGTGTAATAGATGTCGGGGATGTCTTCCTTGACGGCTCGATACAGGCGTATCGGCTCGAGAAAGACAACCGGATCTGGGTCTTCGATGGCCGCCAGCAACAAGCCTCGTGCGTCTCTGGGAGTAGAGGGCACCACGACCTTGATGCCGGGGATGTGGGCATAGATCGACTCGGTTGACTCCGAATGGTGCTCGGCTGCGCCGATACCGCCGCCGTACGGCACCCTGATCACCATCGGCGCGGCGAAGCGATGGTTGGATCTGTTCCGGATCCGGGCGACATGATTGATGACCTGGTCGTATGCCGGATAGGAGAAGCCCATGAATTGGATCTCGGCGACCGGCCTCATACCGGCAACCGCCATGCCAAAAGCAGCTCCGACGATTCCCGACTCGGCTACCGGTGTGTCGAAGACACGCTCGCCTCCGTGGGTGTCGAGCAAGCCATCGGTTATGCGAAAGACCCCACCAGTCCTTCCGATGTCCTCTCCGAGCAGGACGACGCGGCTGTCGGACCCAAGGGCGGTGTCCAAAGCCCCGTTCAGGGCCTGAGCCAGATTGACCTCACCCATCGGAGGCGATCTTCTTCTGTTCCTGCAAAGACGGAGTCGGGGTGGAGAACATGCGGTCGAACAGGTCTTCGGGCTCCGGTTGTGCCAGGTTTTCGGCCCACTCCACCGCCTCCTCGATCTTCGCAGATGCAGCCTTCTCCAACTCCTCTTGCCACTCGGAGGTCCAACCCCGCGCCTTCTCCAGCAGCTTCCGAATGCGCGTCAGGGGATCTTTGGATCTCCAGTCCTCGCCCTCGTCTTCGTCGCGGTACCGGCCCGGGTCATCCGAGGTCGTGTGGGGGCCGAGGCGATAGGTCACGGCCTCGATGAGGCTCGGCCCTTCACCTCGCCTGGCCCGGTCGACGGCCTCCCTGACGACGGCGAGCACGGCCGCTACGTCGTTGCCGTCGACTCGCGCCGCCGGCATGCCATAGGCCTCGGCTTTGACCGCGATCGTCTCTGAGCGGGTCTGTTCATGGACCGGATAGGAGATTGCGAATCCGTTGTTCTGACAGAAGAAGACGGTCGGAGTCTCGTATACGGCGGCGAAGTTCATCGCCTCGTGAAAGTCGCCCTCGGACGTGGCTCCGTCCCCGAACGAGGTGAGGGCGACTGAGTCGCTTCCTTTGAGCTTCTCGGCCCAGGCGAGCCCGACCGCGTGGATCATGTGCCCACCAACGGTTATCGACGGTGGCAGGATCCTGACGCTCTCGGGCACCTCTCCTCCACGCTCGTCTCCTGTCCGGCCGAGTATCAGCAACCGCCACGGGTATCCCGCCCTCCAATTGAGTGCCGCATCGCGATAGGTGGCAGCCAGCCAGTCCTGCGGGCGGAGGGCTGCTGCCGCGCCGATCTGTGCCGCCTCCTGGCCTTCGAAAGGGGCGTAGGTGGCAAGTCTGCCCTGACGCTGCATGGCCATCGACTTATGATCGAAGACACGGGCCTCCACCATGTCGGCGTAGAGGGCCCTCATCTCCTCGAGGGTCACCGGAAGCCGATCGAGTACCGAGCCGTCAGGCTCTATCAGCTGGAACATGTCCTTGGGCGCATCGGGAGAAGTCTCGCGAACCGCGTCGTTGGTTGTCTGGGAGGCCATGGGTATCAAGGCCTCGAGGCCTCTGCCCAGCCCTGGCTTGCGTGAGCTCAACCCCTGTCCCTCGTCTGGTGTGTGGAGTTCGAGGTACGGAGCTTAAACCGCCGTCGGACTACCGATATTCGCCCCATCAGCGGTCGTAGGCCCCGGTCAGACGCTTGCGCGCTCGGACTCGAGCATCTCTTCGAGCTCCTCGATGGTCATGAGCACATCTCGAGCCTTGCTCCCCACCGAGGGCCCGACTATGCCCCGGCGCTCCAGGGCGTCCATCACCCGGCCGGCGCGAGCGAAGCCGATGCGCAGCTTGCGCTGCAACATGGAGGTCGAGCCGAGCTCCGACCGAACGACGAGCTCGGTCGCCTGTCGGATGAGTTCGGCGTCCTCGTCGTCCTCGGCCTCGGCCTGGGCCGCCGCTGCCGCAGCGACCTCGAGCACCTCTCTGTCGCGGTACTCGGCATCGCGCTGCTTCTTCACCCAGTCGACGACATCGTGAATCTCGGATTCGCGCACCCATGCCCCCTGGATCCTCTGCGGTCTCGGCTCCTTGGCTGTGACCACGAGCATGTCGCCCATTCCAACCAGCTTCTCGGCTCCGGCACCATCGATGATCACACGGCTGTCGGTTTGAGAAGCCACACTGAATGCCAACCGGCTGGGCACGTTCGCCTTGATCACACCGGTGATCACATCCACCGAAGGTCGTTGAGTCGCGATGACCAGATGGATTCCCACAGCTCTTGCCATTTGGGCGATCCGGACGATCGACTCCTCAACCTCCCGCCCGGCCACCATCATGAGATCGTTCAACTCGTCGATGAGCACCACGATGAAGGGGAACCGGTCGAAACCATCGGGATCGAGCCGACCGGCGTCCCACTTCTCCCGATACCCCTCGATATCGCGCACTTTGGCATCGGCGAGCAGGTCGTAGCGCCGGTCCATCTCGGCGACGGCCCACTTCAGAGCGTCGTTGGCCTTCTTGGGGTTGGTGATGACTCGGGTGAGGAGATGCGGCACACCGTTGTATTGGCCGAGCTCGACCCGTTTGGGGTCGACCATTATCAGTCTGACGTCGTCGGGATGGGTGCGCATCAGGAGCGAGGTCACGATCGAGTTGATACAGGAAGATTTCCCTGCTCCGGTGGCGCCTGCGATCAACACGTGGGGTAGCTCTGCCAGGTTCAGGAGCTTGGGCTGACCGGAGATGTCCATGCCCAACCCAACCGTGAGAGGCCCTGAGGAGTCGTCGAAGTTCGAGCTGGAGAGGATGTCCCCCAAAGCCACCAGACGCCGCTTGCTGTTGGGCACTTCGACACCGATTGCGGACTTGCCCGGGATGGGCACCAGGATCCTCACGTCGGGAGTCGCCAGTGCGTAGGCGATGTCGTGGGAGAGGTTGGAGACGCGATTCACCTTCACCCCGGGGGCCAGCTCGATCTCATATCGCGTCACCGTCGGGCCGGGCACGATCTTGGTGAGGGTGGCATCCACGCCGTGCTGAACGAGGGTGCCCTCCAATTGGCGTGCCGTCTCCTCCAGTGACCGGCGGTTGATCTCTCCACCGGTCCCGCCTTCGAGGAGATCGAGTGGCGGCAACTCGTAATCGGTCTTCGAGATATCGATCGTACGCGGGGTGGGAGCCGGGGTCGACGTCGCCATCGGGGGCTCGGGATCGGGCTGCGGCTGTGGCTCGGGCTCCGGCTCGAGAGACGGTTGCGTTCTCGGCTTTTGATGCTTGCCACGCTTCTCAGGGATCAACGCCACCGACCTCGCCACGTGTGCGGCTCGATGTTTCGGAGCGGCCAAGGAGGTCTCGGTGGCCAGCTTTCGTACCGACCGATACATGTCGGCGATCCCCTGTGCGAGTTGGCGGACCGTGGTCTGCGTCATGATGAGAACTCCCATCCCAATCGCTGAGGCGAGCACCACGAACGCTCCCCAGCTGCCGAGAAGCCGCCGCAGGGGAAAGGCGATCAGTGCGCCTACGGCACCGCCTCGCTCCTGAACGAGCTCGATGTTCGGGCGCAATGAGACGGCGCCGGTGAGGAGATGGAATAGGGCGAGTGTTCCGACGAAGGTCGTGATCCCGCCGACCAGGAGATGGCGGGCGCCTGCCCTGGGCTTACCGACGATGAGGGCGATACCCAGCCCGGCCAGACCGACGGGGACCGCATAGCGCCACACTCCAAAGAGGAAGCGACTGCCGCTCTCGATGCCGTCTCCAAATGGACCGGCTCGTTTCACGAACGCAAGTGTGACGAGAACCGCCAATACGAGGAGTATCAAACCCCATACATCGTCGGTCTGGCGACCGAGCGTCTCACGGAACGACTCCCGGAAGGAGACCAGCTTCTCCCTTGCCACGGTCGTTGCCGACTTTCTCTTGTTCTTCTTGGACACCCGTCTCCGCCCGGATCCCTTCCGGGTGGGTGTCCGTTTGGGCATGTAGCCAGAGACAATAACGCCAGGATCCGATCATTACGGTTCATTCGATGTCCCAGCTCCCTGATTACGTCCAGGTCAATCGTCTCCATTGGGACCGTCAGGCTCACGAGTGGGTGGAGATGGGCCGACGGGCGTGGCAGCAGGAGCCGCAATGGGGGATCTGGGGGATACCCGAGTCCGATCTCGACCTTCTCCCTTCTGACATGGCGAATATGGGCGCGATCGAGTTGGGCTGCGGAACGGGCTATGTGTCGGCGTGGATGACTCGACGAGGGGCCAGATGTGTCGCGATAGACAACTCGCAAAACCAACTGAACACCGCTCGGAGCCTCGCTGACCAGCACGGGCTCGACATCGAGTTCCTCCATGGCAATGCGGAGACGGTGCCCTACCCGGACGAGTCGTTCGACTTCGCAGTCTCCGAATATGGAGTGGCCATCTGGGCCGACCCCTTCAAGTGGGTGCCGGAAGCCGCCCGGTTGCTCCGCCCTGGGGGAGAGCTGTCATTCTTGGGCCACCATCCGATGGTGATGCTGGCTCAACACCGTGAGGTCGACGACGAAGTGACCCGCACCCTTCTGTATTCCTACTTCGATCTGCATCGAGTCGACTGGACGGAAGGTGAGGACAGTGGCACCGAGTTCAACTTGCCTATATCCAGATGGATGCGGCTGTTCGAACAGACGGGATTCGACATCGTCGCATTCCACGAGATCCGCAGCCCTTCGGCGACGGCTAGGAAGAGCTTTGCCGTTGATGCGGCTTGGGCCCACGACTACCCGTCGGAGCAGGCGTGGCGTCTGCGCAAGCGCTGAGTCAGGCACCTACTGTCGCCGGCATGCCTGCACCCATGATCCCCTATCAACACAGCCTCCTGGGCGCGGAAGAGCAAACGCGTCGAGCCGAGACCTTCTACCGAGAGATGGACGGCCGGCGGAGTGTGCGCTTCTTCTCCGGCGAGCCGGTGCCTCGACGGCTGATCGAGACAGCGATTCGAACCGCTTCGACCGCGCCTTCGGGAGCACACCGACAGCCGTGGACCTTTGTGATGACCCGCGACCCAGTGATCAAACATCGGATTCGCGTCGCTGCCGAAGAAGAGGAACGGACCAATTACGAAGGTGGCCGTCTCCCCGATCATTGGCTCGAGGCGCTCGAGCCGCTGGGCACCGACTGGCACAAGGAGTTCCTCGAGACCGTCCCGTGGGTCGTAGTCCTCTTCGAGCAACGCTACGGGATTGACGACAAAGGCCAGAAGCTGCACCACTTCTACGTCAAGGAATCGTGTGGCATCGCTGCTGGATTGTTCATCGCGGCGTTGCACCACATGGGCCTGGCGACCCTCACCCACACACCTAGTCCCATGAAGTTCCTCACGGATCTTCTCGGGAGACCCGCCAACGAGAGGCCCTTCTGCATGTTCCCGATCGGCTACCCGGCCGACGACTGTGTCGTCCCCGACCTGCATCGAAAGAGCCTGGCTGAGGTACTGGTGGAGGTGGGCACGGCCGCGTCCGGCGACGAGTAGGTTCCCGGGCACCTCAAAGAAAGGACATGGAGTTGAGTGATTACATGGTGATCTACACCGGCGGCATGGGTATGGGGGCTTCACCGGAAGAACAAGAGAAGATCATGGCGGAGTGGGGAGCCTGGTACGAGCAGATGGGCTCTGCGATCGTCGATGGCGGCTCGCCTTTCGCCGAAGCGAAGCACCTTGCGGGCAATGGGGTCGAGGACGGCCCTCTCGGAGAACCGGCTACCGGGTACACCCTGATCTCGGCCGATTCGCTCGAGGCTGCGGCGACGGCGTGTGAGGGGCATCCGCACCTGAATCACGGCGGCCAAGTGCAGGTCTACACCTGCATCGACATGAGCCCACCCGAGTAGCTCCCGGAAGGGGAGGGCTCCCCCGCTACAGCCGACTCAGAGCTCTACGACGACCGGGACGATCACCGGCTTGCGCGCGGTCTCGGCGCGAATGACCCGACCGGCGGCCTGCCGGACCGTCTTCTGCATCTCGGAGAGGTCGGTACGACCGGAGGCCCGTTCTTCGATCGCGGATCGGACCGCGTCGGCCGCCTTGGCCAACACCGGATCCGGGTCGTCCATCATCCCATGGCTGTCTAGATCAGGCCCGTAGACAATCTCACCGGTGTCGTGGTCGATGCCCACCGTCACGATGACCACACCCTCGTCGGCCAAATGGGAGCGATCCCTGAGCACCGCGTTTTGGACGTCACCAACGGCCGAGCCATCGAGATACACGTATCCCGCCGGAACGGCTCGCCGCTCCACGATCGTCTTCTCGCCGTCGATGGTGAGGCGGTCGCCATCCTCGAGCACATTGACGTCCTCGACGCCCATCCTCGCGGCCAACTCGGCGTGGGCATGGAGATGCCGGTACTCGCCGTGGACGGGCACGAACGCCTTCGGGCGCATCAGGTTGAGGAATGTCAGCAACTCCTCACGTGCGGCATGACCCGACACATGGACATGTGAGTTGCGACCGTGAACCACCGTGGCCCCACGACGCATGAGGTTGGAGATGACTTTCGAGACCGCCGTCTCGTTGCCCGGGATCGGTTTGGCCGAGATGAGAACCGTGTCGTTCTCGTGCAGCTCGACGAACTTGTGCCGTCCCTGTGACATGAGAGAGAGTGCGGCAAACGGCTCTCCCTGGCTACCAGTGGTTATCAGCAGCTGACGATCCTCGGGGAGAGCACCAAGCTCCTTGATGTCGAGGACCGATTCCTCGGGGACTTTCAACACACCCAGCTCCGTGGCAATGGTGGTGTTGCGATGCATCGACCTTCCGAAGAAGGCGACCTTCCTGCCGGCGGCGATGCCGGCGTCCGCTATCTGTTGAACCCGGTGCACGTGAGACGAGAAACACGCCGCAATCACCCGGCCGGGCGCGTCACGGATCACGTCGGCGATCGCGGGCCTGACCGAGCTCTCGGACGGCTCGAAGCCCGGCCTCTCGGCGTTGGTGGAATCGGAGAGGAGAAGCCGGACACCCTGGCTCGCCAATGATGCAAACGCGGTCAGGTCGGTGGGGTTGTTGTCGATCGGGGTCGGGTCGAGCTTGAAGTCCCCTGAGTGGACGATGATCCCCTCGGGGGTGTCGAGGGCAACGGCCGCCGCCTGCGGTATCGAATGGCTGACAGGCAGCAGGGAGAATCGGAAGGGGCCGTGCTTCTTCCACTCTTTGTAAGGAAGAGAATGCAGCTGAGCGTCCACACCCAGCTCATCGATCCTCCCAGCGGCGAATTCGACCGACAGCTGTGTTCCATAGACGGGAACATTTATGTCTCGGAGGAAGTAGCCAAGAGCACCGACATGATCCTCATGTCCGTGGGTGACGATCACGAGTGTCACATCCTGACGCCGCTCGATGAGCCAGGACCAATCAGGGAAGACCAGATCGACGCCCAGCATCTCCTCCTCTGGGAACATCAACCCGACGTCGATAAGTGCGATCTTGCCGTCGATCTCTACCGCAGCACAGTTGCGGCCGATCTCACCTAACCCGCCCAGGAATGTGACAGAGACGCTCACAGACCCTGCAGGGCTCCTAGAGCTTTCTCGATGGCTGCGACGGTCTCTTCAGAGGCATTGACCAGTGGAAGCCTCACATCACCGACCGGTTCCCAAAAAGCATTCATCCCTGCTTTGACGGGCGCGGGGTTGGTCTCGAGGAAACAGGCCTCGCAGAGAGGCAAGAGGGCATGGTGAAGGCGGGCCGCCTCGGCGAAGTCTCCGGACTCTGCAGCTTTGACCATGGCTTGTACCGTCAGCCCGGCGAGATGGGACACCACCGAGACCACACCGACGGCTCCCACCGACAACATGGGGAGGGTCAGCGAATCTTGGCCGGAATAGACGGGGAGACCGGGGATCCGGTTGATCGTTTTCGAAGTGAAGTCGAGGCTCTCCACGGCATCTTTGGTGGCAACAACGTTGGGGTGGGCGGCGATCTCGGCCAGGGTGTCGAGTTCGATCAACCGGTTGGTGCGACTCGGGATGTTGTAGACCATCACCGGGAGACCGACGTCGGCCGACACCGTGAAGTGCTCGATCAAGCCCCGCTGCGTCGGCTTGTTGTAGTAAGGGGTCACCACGAGGACACCGTCAGCGCCGAGCTCGCCGGCTTTCTCGGAGAGATGGACGACCCGGGCAGTGTCGTTGGTTCCGCTGCCGGCTATGACTTTGGTCTTCCTGTCGGCTACCGAGTCGATCACCGTCTTGAACAGGGCGACCTTCTCGTCGTCGGAGAGAGTCGGCGATTCACCGGTGGTCCCGGAAACGACCAGCGTGTCGGTCCCGTGGTCGGACAGATGGCGGGCCAGGTTCCAAGCCCTCTCATGGTCGACCTCGCCCGAAGGTGTGAACGGGGTGATCATGGCGGTGGCAACTCGGCCGAACGGGGCTTTGAGTGTGTCGGTCACGAATCTGAAGCTTACCGAGCAAGCGAGTAGAAACCCTTGTTCATGGAATTGACCCTGCCTGCGCCTTGCCTCATCGTCCTGATCGGGCCGAGCGGGGCTGGGAAGACCACCTGGGCGAAGGAGCAGTTCCAAGAGAACGAAATCGTCTCGTCGGACGCCTTGAGGGCCATGGTGGGGATCGACGAGGACGATCAGCAGGCGGGCACAGTCGCGTTCGAGCTACTGGAGTCGATCGTGGCGGAGCGGGTGAGGAGGGGGCTGACGACCGTCGTCGACACAACCGGATTGAATCAGGACAACCGTCGCAGTTGGATCACAAAGGCTCACGACGCCCGCATGCCGGCGCATGCGATCGTCTTCGATACGTCACGAGAAGCGTGTGAGCTGCGGAATGCGTCGCGGTCGAGGCCGATTCCGAAGAGTGTGTTGTCGCGGCAGTTCACCCTCTTCAAGAACGCTCGAGGCGAAGTGCAATCCGACGGGTTTGACGGCGTGCACCTAGAGCAGCCGGTTGGCCTCGTGACGCCGCGTGTCGCCCAGGCGAAGGAAGCCTCCTCGGTTGGCGAGATCCCTCGGCTCGGGCACGGCTTTGGCCTGCTGATCAGCCGATTCCAGTCGAATGACACAGACCTCGGCGAGACGCTTGCCCAAATCGCACAGCGGGCAGAGGCTGCCGGCTTTCTCGACATATGGTTGATGGACCACTTCCGGCAGATCCGCAGCGTCGGACGACCTTGGGAAGACATCCCGGAGGTCTACACGGCTCTCTCTCATATGGCCGCGGTCACGTCCCGAATCCGGATAGGAGCGTTGGTGACGGGCATCACGCATAGGCACCCGGTTGTCCTCGGCAAGATGGTGGCAACTTTGGATGTGCTGTCAGCGGGCAGGGCGATCTGCGGGTTGGGGATCGGATGGGATGACGACGAGCATCGGGCATACGGGATCACTTTCCCGGCGACTCCAGACCGATATGGCCTGTTGGAGGAGACCCTCGAGATGCTTCCGCTCCTGTGGGGGCCCGGTGCTCCTTCCTTCGAGGGCGAGCTGATCAGCGCCAAGGAGCTGATCTGTTATCCCCGTCCCGTCCAAGATCGGATCCCGATAATGATCGGTGGGTCTGGGGAGAGGAAGACGCTCAGGCTGGTCGCGCGGTACGCCGATCGATGCAACCTCTTCGGAGATCCCGAGACGATTCGTAAGAAAGTCCGGGTCCTCCATCGCCATTGCCTCGATGTGGGCCGGGAGCCAGATGAGGTCGAGGTGACCCATCTGGTCAGCGCCTTGGCGGCCAATTCACGGACAACCCTTCGTCGGCGGATCGAGGAACTCCGGGACCGCAACACTTCTCACGAGGACTTTGCTCGATTGAACAATGCGGGGACGGTGGAGGACCTTGAGACGCTGATCGGCGCCTACGCAGATGCCGGCGCCACTCATTCGATCGTGACGCTGCCGGACGTCCATCTCGAAGGCTCGATCGAGGCATTCGGACAAGTCATTGAAAACCTGGGTCACCCTTAGACTCGGAGCCATGGCTGTTGCTTCTACGATGCTCGAGCTCGGCACGAAGGCACCGGAATTCACCCTCCCGGATGCCGTCTCCGGGAACGCCGTCTCCCTGCGCGATTTCGCCGACAAGACGGGACTGCTGGTCATGTTCATCTGCAACCACTGCCCCTACGTCAAGCACATCAAGGAGGGCCTGGCTCAGTTCAGCCAGGACTACCAAGACTCCGACGTCGGAATCGTGGCTATCTCGTCCAACGACATCGAGGCATACCCAACCGACTCTCCAGAGAACATGAAGGCTGAGGCTGAGCAATTCGGCTACCGGTTCCCCTACCTCTTCGACAAGGAACAGGAGACGGCCGCTGCATATACCGCGATGTGCACACCCGATTTCTTCCTCTTCAACGCTCATCGCGAGCTGGTCTATCGGGGACGCTTCGATCAATCCCGCCCCGACAGCGGAGTCCCTGTCACGGGCTCTGACCTCCGCGCTGCGGTCGACGCTCTCCTCGGCGGCGACGACGTTCCCACCGAGCAGTTCCCATCGATGGGATGCTCCATCAAGTGGAGGCAAGGGCGGACCCCCGCCTATTTCACATCCTCCTGAGATGAACCACCCCGGTGCAGTGGCACGGTTCTCGGAGGTTCCCAGGCACACAGAAAGGAAGCCATGACAAAGCAATACGACTCCCCACCCGAGATGACGCTCGATCTGAACAAGTCATACCAGGCGACGCTCGAGACAAATCACGGTGAGATAGTCATCGAGTTCGACGCCGATCGCTCACCGCAGACGGTCAACAACTTCGTGTTTCTGGCGAGGGACGGCTTCTACGACGGAGTGGTATTCCATCGGGTGATCGAGAACTTCATGATCCAAGGCGGTGATCCCACTGGCACCGGTAGAGGGGGCCCCGGCTACAGGTTCCGTGATGAGGTCGAGGGAGCGGGCGGCTACTCACGAGGCACCGTCGCCATGGCCAACGCCGGCCCCAATACCAACGGGAGCCAGTTCTTCATCTGTCATACGGATGTCGGGCTGCCTCACAGCTACACGATCTTCGGGAGCGTCGTCTCCGGTATGGAGGCGGTGGACTCGATTGCCGCCTCTGCCACCGACAACAACGATCGACCCCACGACGACGTGGTCATCGAGAGCGTGACCGTCACCGAGAGCTGAATCGTTCAGTCGATCAGGCGGGGATTCTGCGTATAGGTCCCTACCACGGAGGCCTCGGCGAGCACGTGGCCCTCGATGGCTTGCCGGACGTCCTGGCCCGTGAAGGCACCCTCGACCGGGGTGTTGTCGATGTCCAGGGCGTAGATGGTGAAGACGTAGTGGTGGACGATGCTGTCGTTCCAGGGTGGAGCCGGCCCGTCGTAGCCGAAATACGACCCTCCCATGTCGGTGTCGCCGGCGAACCAGTTGGTGAAGTCGTTGATGCCCTGGCGTGAGCCATGGGGCCCTTCGCCGGCATCCTTGCCACCGGCGACCACGCCATTTGAGAACTCGCCGTCGGAGATCGATCGAAGGCTGGCAGGAAGATCGACTACGACCCAGTGAAAGAAGTCGACACGGGGCAAGTCTTCAGGTACCTCGCGGTCCTCCTGGTTGACGTCGTCGCCTTTGCTCGGAACGTCGTAGTCGTGACAGATCACAGCGAATGAGCGCGTCCCGTCGGGCACTTCGTGCCATTCGAGGGCCGGGCTCACGTTGCTGGCGAACGTGACGTGGTCGTCCGGATCTGGCTTGGCAAACGCAAAGCGAGCCGGGATAGGGCCCCCGTCCTTGAAGCTGATGGTGGTGAGTTCCATGGTCGGACGATAACGATTGCTCAAGTGAGGATCGAAGCGAGCTCCTCCACCGCTTTGGCGTCGATCGGGTCGAGAACGACCTGAATACCGGTTATGCCAAGGGATTCGAGACGGTCGATGGTTTCCGGCAGCCTCGAACTCGGAATCGGCTCGACGGCCGGTCGATCTGACGAGCCTGGGGCGCGACCCCGGCCCCCGCTGACCTGAACATAGACGGCAGCTGTCTTCCCGATCTCAGAGACGTCACGACCGACCTCCTCGCAAGCCCGCGCCAGCTCGTCCAGTAGAGGAGGAATGCCCGCAGGGTCGTTTCCGTATGAGGCATGCCAGGTATTCCACATGTCGACGTATGGGGCAGCGATCCTCAGCATCCTCGGACCGTTCGATCCGATGAGCAGGGGAAGATCGCTCCTGGCAGGGGGCAGCAGCTTCATCTCCCGAAGCTGGTAGTAGTCGCCCGAGAAATCGATCTCACCTTCTTTGATGAGAGTTCTGATGATGGTGAAGGCCTCCTCGAATCGACCGACTCGGTCTCCGTATGGGAACCCGAATGCATCGAATTCCACGCGATTCCACCCGGCACCCAGTCCCAAGATCAGACGCCCGCCGCTGATCTCATCGACAGTGGCTGCCTTCTTGGCGATCATCGCGGGCGAGTGGAAGGCAGTAGCGGCGACGAGCGGCCCGATCTCGATCCGTTCGGTGGCCTCGGCCAGGGCTGCGAGCAATGACCATGCCTCCCATGGACCCCTCTCGCCCCCGGCGTCGTCGCGATAGAGGAGGTGGTCTCCAACCCAAATCGAGTCGAAACCACACTCCTCGGCTTCGAGCGCGATTTGGCGAGTTTCGGTCCAGGAATAGGACCGCTCCACCTCCGGCAGCTGCAACCCGATCCTCACGGGACCATCGTAAATGTGCCCAAGTCGTCGCGGTCGACTACAACACTTGGCAAGTATGACCCGCGACCCCTCCGCACTGAACCAAGAGCAGAGATCGGCCGCTCTCACATCGATGAGCTCGTCTCCAGTCGACCTCCTTGTCGTAGGCGGAGGCATCACCGGCGCGGGGGTGGCTCTCGATGCGGCATCGAGAGGTCTACGCGTCGGCTTGGTTGAACAGCGGGACTACGCGTCGGGGACCTCCAGCAGATCGTCCAAGCTGTTCCATGGCGGGCTCCGCTATCTCGAACAGCTGAACTTCAAGCTCGTCAGGGAAGCCCTTGGCGAACGCAACCTCATGCTCGAGCGGATCTGCCCTCACTTGACTCGTCCCATTTCTTTCCTGTACCCCTTGAAACACCGCTTCTGGGAGAGGGCCTACGTAGGGGCCGGAGTTGCCCTCTACGACGTGCTCGCCGGAAGATCGAGCCCGTTGCCCCGCCACCAGCACATCTGGAAGCGCGATCTGGCCAAGATGGCGCCGGCTTTCGATCCCGCGACTGTCCGAGGCGCCATCCGCTATTGGGATGTACTCGTCGACGACGCCAGGCACACCATGACGGTGGCACGGACGGCCGCGGCGGCGGGCGCTCAAATGGCGAGCAGCTGCCGCGTCGTGGGAATGTCGGCCCGCCCCGACCAAGTCTCCGTTGAGGTGGTCGACCTGGAGTCAGGGACGGGCCTAGACATAGCCGCAAGAACCGTGATCAACGCCACCGGGGTGTGGACCGACCAGATCCAGGAGTTGTTGGGCGACGACACGAGGGACGTGAGGCCGTCAAAGGGGATTCACCTCGTTGTCCCTCGCGATCGAATCGATTCGAGCGTAGGGATGATCCTCCGCACCAAGGTGAGCGTCCTGTTCCTCATCCCATGGGATGAGGAACACTGGATCATCGGCACGACCGATACCCCCTGGGAGCTGGATCTGGCCCATCCTGCAGCCAGCCGAGAGGACATCGATTACCTGCTTCGCTGGGTCAATTCTGTCCTCACCAGCCAATTGACACGTGATGACATAGTTGGTGTCTACGCCGGACTGCGCCCCCTTCTGACCGGTGAATCGGACCAGACTTCCAAACTGAGCCGCGAGCATGCCGTGATCGACGAGGGCAACAGGGTCGTCACGGTTGCGGGGGGCAAGTACACGACTTACCGGGTCATGGCCGCCGATGCCATCGATGCGTTGAGTCCATACCTCGGCGATCTACCTCCCACACCCACCCGGGACATCCCTCTGATAGGCGCCGAAGCAGAGCCTCCCGCCAGGAGCGCCACCGAAGATATCGACGACGGCGCGCAAGGCCACAGATTGTGGAGGCGATATGGGTCGAAGATCGGAGAGATCGGAGGTCTCATCAAACAGAATCCCGAGCTCGGTGAGCCAATCGTCAGCGATGCCCCTTATCTGAGGGCCGAAATCGCTTACGCGGTCACCCATGAGGGTGCACTTCATCTCGACGACATCCTCACGCGGAGGACAAGACTCTCGATCGAAACGTGGGATCGGGGTCTGGGTGCGGCTGCGGAGACAGCCCGGATCGTCGCTCCCCATCTCGGATGGAACCAGGAGATCATCGATCGGGAGTTGGAGCACTATCGGGCACGTGTCGCCGCCGAGATCGACTCGCAGCGTCAGCCGGATGACCACACCGCGGATGCCGCCCGGATGGGAGCCGCGGACGTTCGCATGGGTAAGACCTGAGTCGATCAGGGAGCTGTCAGCTCCTCATCTGTAGGGATGGCGGCAGGGTCGAAGTTGCTGCTGACGTTCCAGAGTATCCAACCCACTCCCCCATCCTCAGCTGCTTGGATTGCGCTTCGGATCTGAGAGCTCGACCACCAGAAGGCCTGCAACCAAGGCCTGAGAATCGTCCCCGGGGACAATCGCGCCAACGCGTCGTCGATCGCCGCAGCAGTTACCTCATAAGGGTGGTCGTTGGGATCCGAGAAACCGAGCCAGCCAGGCGAGTAGTGGCTGGGGTAGACCATGGGGCTGAGAGCGTCGACTTGACGGGACAACTCCTCCGGTCGCTGCCCGAGGCCCTGGTCATCGTCCATCGAGAGCACGATGGCGAAGATGTCGGCGCTCACCGCACAGCCCATGGGTCGGAGCCTCTCACGAGCCTGAGCGAGGAACCCTTCGATCGCCGCCACTCGCTCTGCCTGACTCAATGAGAGCTGGCCCGAGATTGTGGCCGTCCGGCCCGCCGGAAACCGGACGTAGTCGAACTGGATCTCGTCGAACCCGAGTTCACAGGCCTCGACCGCCAGTGCGATGTTGTAGTCCCAAGCCGTTTCCGAACGCGGGTCGAGCCATCCACCCGCAAGCTTCTCTTCGGGTCGGAACCTGATCCGAAGAGAGTCGTCGAAGGCGACTATTCGGGTGATCGTGTAGAGCCCCGCGACCTTGGCCTGTTCGAGTCGCTGACGAGGGTCGTACCAGGGCTCGACCGCCCCGCTTTCCCGAGCTGGGGCCACCTGACTCTCATAGAGCACCTTGCCGCCTTCTTGCTTCGTGTCGAAGACAAATGCATTGACGGCCGTCGAATCGGCCAGCAGGAGCAGGCGATCGAAGAACTCGTCGTCACCCGCCGCTCCAGCCCCGACCCGTATCCCCCTCACGATCCTCGGAGCGATCTCCACCACGGTGAACGGGGTCTCTGAATTCCAAGCGATCTCGACCGTCACCCATCCAGGCAGGGAGATGCGGAGCGTTCCCGGGGCCGGCGCCATCAAGCCGAAGAACCCATCGGAACCAGTGCTTGTCGTGATGCCATCGATTTCGACGCGGGCGCCGGTCACCGGCTGGTTCTCCGGCCCGACGACTCTTCCAGCCACGGTGACCGGGGGCAGGGTTGTCGTCGGCGGCACTGTCGTGGCTGTGGGAACGGATGTCGAAGTGGTCGAAGACGGCAGGGAGGTCGGACCGCTGCTCTCCGAGGAGACCTGGGTGCATGAGGCAACAAGAAGGAGGCCGATAGCCACCATGGACACACGCGTCCGCATGAGTGAGCCGGTCAGGACCAGCGGGTGACCATCGCCACGATCGTGAGCAGGAGTAGCAATGTGTCCAGTGCGCCAAAGGCGGCCAGCCGCGACATCGCCGACCTGACCAGGCCCTGGTCTCCGGACTCGATGGCCACGGCCGCACGCTCGGAGCCTTTCTCGAAGACGACGAACCCGAGTATCGCTCCGATCACGATCATGGTGAAGCCGACGGTCACGAACCGTGTTCCGAAGCCATACTCATCGGCACCCAGTACGAGGAAGATCCCGGTGACGAGGATGACCACGGACGCCGGCACATATACCCGGTTGCCCAACTTCGCGGCGACCCGATACCAACCGGCGGCAGCTTCCGCACCATGCCGGGCCACCATTCTCGGCACGACAGCCTGGATGACGTTCGCGCCCAGCCATATGCCGGCACCTGCGATGTGGAATGTCAGCAAGAGCTCCCTGAGACCCATCAAACCCTCCGAGACCTGCGGAATCTAGCCGACGTTCCGATTGGTCTCGACGATCTCTACGCTCGGCGGGTGACTGGTGGGCAAGACGAGACAGGGTGCCGGGATGCCGCGACTGCCACCTTGTTCCTCCTCGGTTTTGCCGTCGTGTTCATGATCGTCGGCCTTACCTTGAGCCAACGCGTCGACTGTCTGGGAATATGTGAGACGACGGCACTCACCCTCCTCTATGCGGGTGGGCCGTTGTCCGCACTGTTGGGCGTGGTGTTTGGTTCCCTCTGGGTGGCGTGGCCATTGGAGATCACGCTTTGGGTCATCGTGGGGTTCACCACTGCACGGCTCGCCGCACGCCGTTCTACCGGGGTCCTCGGTCTCGCGGTGTTGATCCTGAGCATCGCCCTCGTCTACGGACTAGTCCTTTCGCAATTCGTCGAAATAGCCCAGTAGATCCAGGACGCCACCACCTAGCGTGAGTACTGCATGCGGAGCGTGATAGGAAATCGCACCGTCGGGCTGGGACTGGCAGCAATGATCACCATTGCCGCCACACTCTCCGTCACGGCGACATTCAAGTCTTCGGCGCCGGGCCTGGGTCTAGAGCCGGTGGGTGGGGCCGAGAACCTGATCCAGTTGATACAGGGTCAGGAACACATCGTCTGGTCTGCGTTGACCGGGACGGTCACGAGCTATGAGGCGGTCGGCTGGCCGTCGTCGGCAGGTGACGTCGAGCTCGGCGGGGCACTGGTGATCGAGCGGCCGGCGGACACGTCCGCCGGGATCATCGACTTTGGGGAGAGGCCGATGTCGCTCGAATTTCACCTCAACCGCTGACCAGACTGTTCTGTGTGGGCTCGCGCGGGGTCGCGAGCCCGCACAGGACGCCGTGAACAGATCTCAAAGCTGGATGTAGCCCTCCAGGTCCCCGGCGTCGAATGGTCCGACGGCTCCGATGACCCGGGTGTCCGCGCCATAGAGGTTGGCAGCAACATCCTGGACCGCCTGGAGATCGACGGCTTCCAGCTTCTCGAGCCTCTCATCCACCGACAGATGGGGCATGCCGGCCAACTCGTCTCGGCCAAGTCGTACCATTCGACTGTTGGCGTCTTCCAGCGCCAGGGCGAGGCCGCCACGCATCGATCCCTTGGCACGCTCTAGCTCTTCGGAAGATATTCCCTCCTCGACGACCTTGGCCAACTCCTCTCGGATCACGTTGAGAGCGGTCTCGGTCTGACTCGGTGTGGTGCCCACATATACGCCCCAGGCACCGTTGTCGGCATAGGCGAGTTTGAATGCATAGATCGAGTAGGCGAGACCCCGCTCCTCTCTCACCTCACGAAACAGACGGGAAGACATCCCGGAACCCATGACATGATTCAGGACTTCGAAGGCCCATCGCCGATCGTCTTCCCTGCGCAGCCCGGGCCCCCCAAGGACTATGTGGGCTTGCTCGGTTTCACGACGGCGAACGTTGACCCTCGGCGTCGTCTCGACCGGGGAAAGATCATGATCCACCGCTGCCCCGGACCAATCACCGAATCTGTCGGCAATCATCTCCACCAGATCTGCATGCTCGACCGACCCGGCGGCCGCCACCACCATCGAGCCGGCTCCGTACCGACGTCCCCAGTATCCGACGATGTCTTCTCTGCTCATCTCGCGAATCGACTCCCTGGTGCCCAACACCGGAGCCTCCAGGTCATGGTCGGCAAAGACTGCGCTCGTGAAACACTCGAAGGTCACGTCGTTCGGGTCGTCCTCGTACATGTTGATCTCTTCGATGACGACCTGACTCTCCGACTGGATTTCGTTCGTTCGGAAAGCAGGCCTCTGGATGATCTCCGAAAGGACGTCGAGCCCGGTGCCCAGGTCTTGGTCGAGCAGCCGGGCCCAAAAGCAGGTGTATTCCTTGGAGGTGAACGCATTCGACTCGGCACCGATCGAGTCAAATGTCTCGGAGACATCTCTAGCCGACAGCTTCTCCGATCCCTTGAAGAGGAGGTGTTCGAGGAAGTGTGAGACGCCTGCCTCATCGGGCATCTCATCTCGGGTGCCGGTGTCAATCCAGCAGCCGAGTGCAATCGATCGAAGTGAGGGCATCGCCTCGGAGATCACGCGGAGGCCATTGGGGAGGGTCGTGAGGTCGTAGTGCACGGACGGAAGCGTATTACCGGCCACGTGCCAATGCGCCAGGCACTTTGGGCCAGGTTTGACAGTCATGGGACAATGATCGGCTGATGCGCGCCCGCGAACAGACATTCCTCACAGAACTGATCGGTCCCGAAGATCAGGCAATCGAAGCCGTGGTCAGCCGGTACCAGCGTGTCGCTCCGGCTGTTACCAGGCTGGCGCGCAGTCTCTCTGACAACCCGAACCTCCGTGTTCGACTCGGATCCGAGGCCGCCGCTTCGGACGACGAGATCGTCTGCGACCCCCGAGTTTTCCAGGCCGCCTATCACCGCAACGCCCCGGTCACTCCGGACGAGGTCGCTCTTGCCTCAGCACTCCACGAAGTCATGCACCTGGTTTCGACGAATCTCGACGAGACAAGGGAACTGCCTGGCGACTGGCCGATCGACGGTGGCCAGAACGCCGGGCTCGAGCTCGACCTGCTCACGGCCCTGGAGCGCACCGAGCGCCCGGTAGCCGAGGTCTTGTTCTTCAGCCTCGAGGACGCTCGTCAGGAGGTTCAGGGTCTGGCGGCGTACCCCGGAGCACGCTCGGTCCTCGAGGACCTGTATCGATCTTCTCTCAGCCATGCCATCGCCAAGTCGGGAGCGTTGAGCCAATTCGTGCTCGGGTGTTTCCTTCTCACCGGGGAATACGTGGAGCGAGAGATCCTCGAGAGACAGTTCGAGGCGAGAGCAGCCGTGGCCCTGGACGAGGCGACCCGCCATTGTTCGGAAGCGGCCGAGACCGACGACCCCTGGTACGTGGCTCAGCTGGCGCTCGAGCTCGAGGCAATTGCCCGGAGTCACGGTCTAATCACCGAGGTCCCGGAGAAGGCGACCGGCCAGCAGAGGAAACTCGCCGAGGAAGCAGACGCCGAAAAGGCGGCGGAAGGTGTCGACAGAGTGCGAATGGTGACGCCGATCCTGTCCGATTCCGAGTCCTATCAGAACACGAGGCGAGCGGCCGAGTCACGATCCGGAGCCTCCGAGAGAAGAGGAGCGTCGCATACCGCGGGCGAGGAGTCGACCGAACAGCTTCTGCGGGTGAGCCAGGCGCCGGAGGTCTTCCTACCGACAGGCCAGGGGGGCAAGCTCCTGGTCACTCCGATACCGGCTGCGTTCGAGACTTTCTCCACTGAGGGCATCGAGGCATTGGAGGAGGCCGCCGAGCGATGGGATGTCGCTCAGAGACGGGTGTCCGGCGAGCTGTTCCCCCTCTTTGCGGCAAACCAGAGAAGGGGCCTTCGCTCCGGGTTCGACCAGGGAGACGTCTCCCCCCACGCGGCGCTTTTCATCGGCGCCGGCCTATACCAGAGGCTGTACGAGCGGAGGGCCTCCAGGACCCGCCGACGTTATGCGGTCTCTCTCCTGGTCGACGCATCGGCTTCCATGCTGAGCCCCGGCCGACGCCAAGGGGCTGGCACCTCGTGGGCCATGCCGGCTGCCCTTCTCGGAGCGTGGACCATGGCGCGACTGTGTGATGAGCTACAGGTGGACTTCGAGGTGGCTCTATTCAACCGCGGCTTCGCCGCTCGCCCCGATGACACCGAAGACACCTACCGCCGCGCCCGGGCTGCCGCGACAGCGGGCCTGCGTCAGACCCAGGGCACCGCAGCAGAGAGACTCACCACCACCGTCAACCACTACATAGTCAAAGAATTCGACCGGAGGTGGAGGGACTCGCAGAGATCTCTCGCCGGGCTCTTCTACACCGCGGCGCAGCCAAAGCGGGCAGCCGCCAAGGCTCGCCGCTCGACCGAGTCGGCTCCACCCGTTTCTCTATTCGAGAAGGCAGCCAATGTCGACGAGTTCAACCTCGTACACGCCGCCGAGCGAATGGGTCGTCTCGGCGCCGAAGTTCGATTGTTGATGGTGCTTGCCGATGGCATGACCCGGGGCTCGGTCGAGGCACTGGCCGAGTCCGTGAGCGCGATAGAGGCGTCGGGGACAACGGTCATCGGAATAGGGATCGGCGACCACACCGTCGATGAGGCATATGGCCGCCACGAGGTGGTCGAGGAGCCCGACCAGTTGGCCAGAGCCATGATCGATGGCACGAGGGGAGCGTTGAGGCGAAGCCTCGCCCTTTCCGGGATGGACACATGGTGGCTACGTCAGTCAGGAGCAAGCCAAAAGGAGATAGCAGTTGCCTGAAACAATGAAATTCGAGGATCCGACGGGTGAGGGGCGGACTATCGAGCTGGACAAGTTCGAGGTGCCTGCCAGCATCGATGACACCGATCTGCGTCTCAGGAAGATCCCCGAACCCGATCCCCACTACGTAGATCTGGGGATGCTCTATCGGTTCGCGCAGCTCGAGGAAGCGCGCCGCAACGGAGTCGACGGGCTGGTCCCGCTCCATGTCGCGGTGAAGGGGCACATGGGCACGGGCAAGGATCACGACATCGAGCAATTCGCCGCCGCCATGGGCCTGCCCTACTTCCGCATCCCACTCACCGGGGAGGTGAGGGATGTGACGTTGATCGGATCGACCAGGTTGCACGGAGACGGTAAAGGCGGGACGGAGAGTCGTTGGGAGGACGGTGACATCACCCGAGCTCTCCGGGGCCCCGCTCTGCTCAATCTGTCCGAGCTGAACGCAGCCGGAGCGGAGACGCTGTTCGCCTTGCATGGGCTGCTCGACCGATACTCGGCGCTCGACCTCCCCAATGGCGAGACGATCCGACTGCGGACCGACGTCAGGATCTTTGGGACGATGAACCCGACGGACATTCGTGACTATGCGGGGACACAGACCCTGAACAAGGCGTTTGCCGACCGCTGGGTGATCTGGGAGAAGAAGTTCCCCGCTGACGAACAGGTCAGGGCAATGCTGGAGCGCCGTTACCCGAACCTCAAGAAGGACTACGTCGAGGCGATCGCCAGACTGACTGTCGAGATCAACGCCTCTTTCGACACGCCTGACGCCGGCGTCCGAGTCGAGACACCACTATCCCTTCGGACGATCCTCGACAGGCTCCCCACGGGCCTGGTCATCTACTCGACCCGCGAGGATCCACTCCGATCGGCCTGGGAAGAATTCGTCTTGCCCCAGGTAGACGTCTACGACCGCGACCACTACGAGACAGTCTGGAACGCGGTTGTGAGGAAGGGCCCATCTGGCAAGCCCTTCGCCAAGTGAGCGGGTTCCGCAACCGGCGAACGACCGACTCGCGATGCTGCCCCAAACAGGTGTCCCCGACCGACCTGTCGCCCGGCTGTACGGTTATCTGACCCATGGCCTATGACCTCGGCAACCCCGAGCTCGACGAGCGAATTCTTCAGCTGGTGGATGACGCCTCCGACGGTGACAACCAGGACCTCATCGCCGAGATGATCACCACCGTTCTGAAGCTCCATCGCGACAACTCCGTTCGAGGCGACCTCAAGTTGATCAACACCGCCTTGAAGGAGATGCGCTACTCCAACCTGGTGTTCTCCCGCCACGACGAGCCGAAGGTGACCATTTACGGGTCGGCCCGACTCCACGAGGGTGATCGCGACTACGAGACGACCGTCGAGTTCGCCAGGATGATGGTGGAACACGGCTGGGGCGTGATCACCGGGGCCGGCCCGGGGATCATGGAGGCAGGAAATCGCGGGGCGGGGATCGAGAACTCGTACGGGGTGAACATCCGGCTCCCCTTCGAGGCCTCCGCGAACAGATTTCTCTCTCCCGAGCGTACGGTGAACTTCAAGTACTTCTTCACCCGCAAACTCGGATTCGTCAAGGAGTCCCACGCCTTCGTGATCCTTCCTGGTGGCTTTGGGACTCTGGACGAGGCGTTCGAGCTGATCACCCTGATTCAGACCGGAAAGAGCGATCTCCACCCAGTCGTGCTCCTCGAGTCCCCCGACACCACCTACTGGGGGCCAGTTCTGGATTTCATCGCCAATGTCCAGCTGAGCCGCAGCTTGATCTCCGATTCGGATCTGGCCCTGCTCCTGCACACCAAGAGCCCCGCCGCGGCTCGTGACCACATCCGCCAGTTCTATTCGAACTATCACTCCCAGCGCTACGCGGGGGGCCGGCTGATACTTCGGCTTCGCCAGGCCCCCTCCGATGAGGACCTGGAACGTCTGAACGGTGAGTTCGACGACATCGTGGTCGAGGGGCGAATCGATAGGACCGAGCCGACGCAGGCCGAGATCGAGGATGATGACGCGCTCGACTACGACCGCATCTCATTTGTTTTCGACCGACGCCATTTCGGTCGTCTTCGTCAGCTCATCGACCAGCTCAACGAGATCGCCGACCTGCCAGGGACGACCCAGATACCCACGCCAATGGGAGAAGAGCAGGCAGAAAGGCCCTGGTAGCCCTGGCTGGCCCTTGGGAATACTCTCGCACCCGCGGCTAGAATTGGCTGGTGCGCGACATCCTCTCAGACCTCGTGGCAGAGCAACAATTCCTCGATCAGTCTCTGCAGCGCATCCCTATCAAGGTCTGGGATCTGATGACCCCGATGAAGCCGTGGACTGTGAGGGACACCATCGCCCACCTGGCCCACTTCGAGGAGCTCGGAGCCGACACAATCAATGGTGGTGATCGGGTCAAGGAGTGGCAGAAGGCCTCCGATCTGAAATCTCTCGAGCAGCGAGCCATCAAGAAAGGCCGTTCGATGCGGCCCCAAGACGTCATCGAGTGGTGGCGCGGGGGTCGGGCCAAGGTCGTAGAGCCGCTTTCTCACATGAATGCCGAAGATCGCATCGAGTGGATCGCAGGCGATATGAGCGCCAGGACGTTCGCCACGTTCCGGCTAATGGAGACATGGATGCACGGTCTCGACATCTATGAGACGCTCGACATCGAAGTCGAGGACACGCCACGCATCCGCCATGTGTGTTGGCTCGGATGGAAGACCCTCCCATATGCCTTCAAGCGGGCCGGGGAGCACTATGAGCCGGTTCGGGTCGAGGTCATCGGGCCCGGGTATGCCAAGTGGGTGTACGGTCCGAACGACACCGATCAGCTGATCAAAGGATCGGCGTCGGATTGGGCCCGGATCGCGGTTCGCCGTGCCAAGCCTGAGGACACGCGTTTGAAGATCAACGGCGAATTCGCCCAGAAGGCCGTCCAAGTAGCACGCGCCTACCTGTGAGCTCCACCATTCCCCACCTGGTGGGGATGGTCCATCTCCAGCCTCTACCCGGTGCACCCGGCTTCAGCGGCTCGATCGACGAGGCAATAGCGGGAGCCGTGGCCGATGCTGTGGTCCTCGCCGAAGCCGGTTTTCCAGCTCTGATGATCGAGAATTTCGGCGACGTCCCGTTTACAAGCGACCATGTTGCAGCAGAGACGACCGCCTCCATCACCAGGGCGGTGATGGCCATCGGAGCTGCAACCAAGCTGCCTATCGGCGTGAATGTTCTGAGAAACGACGCACTGGCAGCGCTCGGCATTGCCGCGGCGACCAATGCCGAGTTCATCAGAGTGAACGTCCTCACCGGTGTGATGTACACAGATCAAGGGCCGATCGTGGGCCGCGCTGCCGAACTAGCCCGGAAACGCTCTGCCATCGCCCCTTGGGTCGAGATTTGGGCGGACGTCATGGTCAAGCACGCCACTCCCCCGGCCGGGCAGGAGACAGGGCAAGCGGCTGCGGATACAGTCGAGCGCGGGCTTGCTGATGCGGTCATCGTGTCCGGCCCAGGTACGGGCTCGGCTCCGCAATTCGGTGAAGCCGAGTTGGTGAGGAACGCAGTGCCCAAGGAGACGCGTTTGGTCATAGGGTCCGGCGCAACACCCGCGAACCTGGCCAGTTTGGCCCAGGTGGCCGACTCCTTCATCGTCGGGACTTCGATCAAGCGCGATGGACGCACCGCCGGCCCCGTGGATCCAGACAAGGCGAGGCAGCTCGTCGGTGTGGCCCGGGACTGCGGCATCACGTGAACTCGATACGGACCAGGACCGAGGAAGGCGTCACCGTGGTCACCCTCGATCGGCCCGAGGTCCGCAACGCACTCACCGGCGAAGAGATGCTCGATGGGCTGCTCGACGCCATAGACGCTGCCGAGGCGGACCCTGAGATCGGGGTTCTGGTCATCGACGCTGAGGGCCCCGCTTTCTCGGCAGGCGGCGATGTCAAGGCGATGGCTGCACGCGAGGGGATGTTCGCCGGCGATGCGGCAAATCTGATAGAGAACTATCGCCAGGGGATTCAGCAGCTGACCCGTTTCATGGCCACCACCGACCTCGTCACCATCGCCGCCGTCGATGGACCGGCAATCGGAGCCGGCTTCGATCTCGTGCTCGGGTGTGATCTGCGAGTGGGGTCACCACGCGCGAGGTTCGCCCACACGTTCATCGAAATGGGAATCATCCCAGGAGATGGCGGTGCCTGGCTCCTGCCGAGGGTGGTGGGCTGGCAGAGGGCAACGGAGCTGGCTTTGACGGCGCGCTCCGTCGATGCCGAAGAAGCCGCACGCCTGGGAATACTCCTGGACGTGGTCCCCTCAGACGAGCTCGAAGCTCGGGTGAGCAACCTGGCCGGAACGATCGCCTCCAAGCCGCGCCCAGCGGTGATCATGGCGAAGAGGCTGTTGCGCCAGGCCAGATCGATGGACCTCGACGGGTTCCTCGAGCTGTCCGCGGCCCTCCAGTCGGCGGCTCATGCCACCCCCGAGCATCTCGAAGCCGTCAACGAAT
This sequence comes from bacterium, assembly GCA_024638655.1. Classification (GTDB taxonomy): domain Bacteria; phylum Actinomycetota; class Acidimicrobiia; order Spongiisociales; family ZC4RG35; genus Ww567. The sequence continues at coordinate 54,327 of JAHEJW010000010.1, forward strand.
ACGTTGCCCGGCTCAAGGACCGCGACTGAACCTGAAACCCGTGTCGTGCGCCGGCGCCAGAGGCGCTGCCGACGGGCTGGCGAGGGGTCCTGACGCGGCCCCCGCCACGTGCCGGCGTGTAGTAGACGCCTTGGTCCGATAGGTCTTCGACCACATCGGCCAGGTCCTTTCCCACTTGTAGACACAGCCATTGAGGCTCAAGACCCATGTCGATGTGACGAAGTTACGTAACCATATGGAGCATCAAACCGTTTACCTACTTGTTGACGCCGCGCCGAAAGGGCGAGGGAGAACGAGAACACGGGGATAGGACAATGAGGGAGATACCGAGAGACATCCTGATCGAAGTCATGGAGGACGTGATCGAAGACCTTCACGGACATGTCCACCGCGTCTCCGACCTGGCCGTGAATCTCGGGACCGGACTCGGTCTCGCTGAACAGGATCTCGATCGTCTTGCGCTTGCAGGTGTCCTCCACGACGTCGGGAAGATCCACCTCGATCCGTCCATCCTCGGAAAGCCCGGGCCCCTCTCCGACTCTGAGTTCGAGTTGATGCGCCGCCACCCCGAGCTCGGCTTCGCAATGACACGCAATCGACTCGATTCCAAGGTGGCAGAAGCCATCCTCTACCACCACGAGCGGTGGGATGGCGCGGGTTATCCCTTCGGCCTGACGGCCGAAGAGATACCGATTCTCAGCCGGGTGGTGCTGGTCTCCGACGCATTCGACGCAATGACCTCGGTCAGGGCCTATCAGCCGGCCCTTCCTGTCGACTACGCAGTGAACGAGATCCGCAGCAACGCCGGCACCCAGTTCGACCCTCAGGTGGTCGAGATCTTCCTCGAGTTGGCATCCATGGAGATGCTGCCTCTAGAGCTCATCGCCTGAACCAACCGACGATCTGGTCCATTCCCCCTCCCTGAGACTCGAACAATGGATAACTTACCGCCGATTGGCTCGCGTGTTCTCATCTAGGAGGTCGAAATGCGCAGGCGAGCGCTTCTTGTGGCCCTCTGTCTCTTCGTCGGTGCTTGTGGTACCGACGAGGCCCAACAGCAGCCGGACGCTGCGGGCACGGAGGCACCGGCATCCTCGATGACCTCGTCGGCGAGTCCCACGACCACTCCGCCGGCGATCACCACAACTCTCGCCGTGACCACGACAGCCGACGACTGGGACTCGATCAAATCGTGGGTGGGGGGTCCAGCTGGCGAGTATCGGACACGCGTTTTTCAACCCCCATTCCGATTCACCACGACAGGTGCACTGTCTTCGATCATCGTATGTCAGGAGGTAGAGGCGATCGTTCGAGTGAGCGACGGCTCGTTCTACGGGATCTGGGCATATCGATTCGACACAGGTGGAGTCGACGAGGCAAGAGCTTTCCTCGAAGAGCATCCTGCGATTTCTGTGAGTTCGAGCGTTCCGGTCGAAGTGGGTGGAGCTCCAGGGGTGGTGCTCAGCGCAGATCTGGTGGAGAACCTGGTCCTGGGTCCCTTCTGTGAAGCGACTTTCCAGATCGAAATCGGTTCGGCTGTCGACATCTACATCCTGGATGTCGCCGGAAAGACCGTGACGATTCTCGTCGAGAGCGTCCCGCGGGTCCCAGCCGAAGACATCACGGCAATCATCGAATCCATCGAGTGGAAGGACCTCTCCGGAGACTGAAGCCCGGGAAGATTTGTCGCCCCGCCCTGATACCTTCGGGTCATGGAGTCGCCACAAGGCTTCACCAGGGCAACTCGAACATGGTTCGAAGCCTCTTTCAACGCGCCCACACCCGCCCAGGAGCTCGGTTGGCCCTCCATTGCTGCCGGAGATCACACACTGATCCATGCCCCGACCGGTTCTGGGAAGACCCTCGCCGCGTTTCTGTGGACACTCGATCGACTCCTGTCCGAGCCGCTGCCCGATCCGAGCGAGCGATGCCGTGTCCTCTACGTATCACCGCTCAAGGCGCTGGCCCATGACGTCGAGCGCAATCTGCGCGCTCCCCTCGCCGGGATAAGACACGCCGCCGAGCGGCTGGGAGGTGAGCGGTTACCCGAGTTGGAGACCTTCCTTCGAACCGGTGACACCCCGCAACAGGAGAGGAGGCGGATGGAAAGGCATCCGCCCGACATCCTGATCACCACGCCCGAGTCCCTCTACTTGATGCTCACCTCCGCGGTTCGGAGCGTCCTGAGCTCCGTCCGCTGGGTGATCGTCGACGAGGTCCACGCGGTGGCGGGCTCCAAACGGGGAGCCCACCTCGCCCTCTCCCTCGAACGTCTCGAGGAGCTCACGAGCAGACCGCCCCAACGCATCGGCCTCTCGGCTACGCAGCGCCCCCTGGAGACGATCGCACGTTTCCTTGGTGGTGGCACCGTCGAGAACGACTCGTGGCGCGAGCGTCCGGTTCATATCGTCGACGTGCCCGGCGAAAGAGACCTGGACATCGAGATAGTCGTTCCCGTCGAGGACATGAACGAGCCCGGTGAGCCGGACCCACTAGACCCGGACAGACAGACGAAGCGGTCGATCTGGCCCGCCATATACCCGCGGCTCCTCGACCAGATCCAACGTCACAAGTCGACCATCCTGTTCGCCAATTCACGGCGTCTGGCCGAGAGGATCTGCTCCGAGATCAACAATCTCGCCGGCGAGGAGATCGCCAGAGCCCATCACGGGTCCGTCGCCAGGGAACAGCGTCTGGAGATCGAGGAGGGGCTGAAGAAGGGTGAGCTCAAGGCGGTCGTCGCAACGTCCTCGTTGGAACTGGGCATAGACATGGGCTCTGTAGACCTGGTGCTCCAGGTCGAGGCTCCCAACTCGGTTGCCTCCGGACTGCAGCGTGTCGGCCGATCCGGCCATCAGGTCGGCGGGGTGTCCAAGGCGAAGATCTACCCGAAGTACCGCGGAGACCTATTGGTCTCAACGGTCATTGCAGAACAGATGGTCCGCAGACATGTCGAGCCGACGACGATCCCGGCGAATCCGATCGATGTGCTCGCCCAACAGTTGGTGGCTCAGATCGTCAGCGGTGACACCACCTCCGAGCACCTCTACGAAACGACGCGGCGGGCAGCGCCCTACGCCACGCTCACCCGACAGGTATTCGATGAGACGCTCGACATGCTCGCCGGGCGCTATCCCTCCGATCTCTTCGCTGAACTGCGGCCGAGGGTCACATGGGACCGAGCAACCGACACAGTGGTCGCTCGACCCGGCGCGCGACAGCTCGCCGTGACCAACCCGGGAACCATCCCCGATCGCGGGCTCTACAGAGTGACCCTCCCGGAAGGCAGCCGCGTCGGGGAGCTCGACGAGGAGATGGTCTACGAGTCTCGCGAAGGCGACACATTCGTTCTCGGCTCCACCGCCTGGAAGATCACCCGAATCACCCACGACAGGGTCGAAGTGGTGCCTGCGCCGGCAGACGCGGCGCCCCGGATGCCGTTCTGGCACGGTGACATGCTGGGCCGATCGCTGGAGACGGGTCGAGCCGTTGGAGCCTTCACCCGCCAGATCGCAGGGCTCGATCAGGACAAAGCCCTCGATGAGCTCCAGGGCACCTACCGCCTCGACGAGTTCGCCGCCAGGAACCTGGTCAACTATCTCGCAGAAGAGCGGGAGGCGACTGGCGTACTGCCCACCGATCAAACGATCGTCGTTCAGAGGTTCAGGGACGAGATAGGTGATTGGAGGGTGGTGCTGCTGTCGCCGCTCGGAGCCCGAGTTCATGCGCCCTGGGCCATGGCCCTGCGTCATCGCTTTCGGACGCGCTACGACTCTGATGTCGACGTCATATGGTCCGATGACGGCATCGCCTTCCGCTTCCCCGACTCCGACGACCCTCCGGAGGCCGAAGATCTGCTCGCCGAGCCGGAGGAGGTGGAGCAACTGCTGATCGAGCACATATCCGATACGGCGCTGTTCGCCGCGCGATTCCGTGAGGCGGCCGGGCGCTCTCTGCTCTTGCCGCGTCGTCGACCGGGCGAGAGGACACCACTGTGGCTCCAGCGCCGGAAATCGGCCGACCTGCTCGGGGTGGCCAAGCAGTTCGGCTCTTTTCCGATCCTGCTCGAGGTCTACCGAGAGATCCTGCGTGACGATTTCGACCTGCCGGCACTTCAAGAGGTGCTCGGGCAGATCAGATCGAGAAAGATCCGGCTCGTCTCGGTGGACACCACCTCACCGAGCGCTTTCGCCTCCTCCTTGCTCTTCTCGTTCGTGGCCGCCTACCTCTACGAAGCAGACGCCCCGCTGGCAGAGAGACGCGCAGCCGCCCTGACTCTCGACCGAGAGCTGCTTCGCGAGCTCCTCGGCGAAGGCGAGCTGCGGGAGCTGATAGACCCCGAAGTGGTTGCCGCCGTCGAGCTGGAGCTGCAGCACCTCACCGACAATCGTCGTGCCCGCTCGGTGGACGGGGTGCATGACCTACTCAAAGACCTCGGCCCTCTCGGAATCGACGACATCTCGATCAGGACAGAGGCAGTCGACGTGGATCATGCGCTCGAAGAGCTGGAGAGCAGCCGGCGGGTGGTGCCGGTGACGATGGGCGGAGAACCTTCGTGGGCGGCCATCGAGGACGCGTCCCGACTGCGCGATGCTCTCGGCGTTCAACCGCCGCCCGGGGTCCCCCATGTCTTCCTGGAGCCGGTCCCCGACCCCCTCGGCGATGTGGTCGGTAGGTATGCGAGGACGCATGGACCGTTTTCGGTTCAGGAGGCCGCCAGATCCTTGGGTTTGCCGACCGGTGTCATCGAAAGTGCGCTGGCCGGTCTCGAGGCGGCCGGTCGCGTAACCCAGGGAGCTTTCCGACCCGGCGGCGAAGGCCGCGAATGGGTGGACGAGAACGTCCTGCGAAGACTCAAGCGTCGCTCTTTGGCCGCTCTCAGAAGCGAGATCGAGCCCGTGGAAGCCGATGCCCTCGCCAGATTCGGCATCGCCTGGCAGGGAGTGAGCGACGAGCCACCTCGTGGCCGAAATGCGCTCGGCGATGTGATACGGCAGCTGGTCGGAGTGGCCATCCCTGCCTCGGTGCTCGAGCGAGATGTACTCCCCGCCCGGGTGGCGGACGCCCATGGAGGGATCGATTCCCTGATACTGGCCGGTGACCTGATCTGGATCGGCGACGGCTCGCTCGGGCCGCGGGACGGGCGCGTGAGGCTCTTCCCAAGTGATGCCCTCCCCGCCCTGTGGGGCGGGCATCAGGAGTCCGAACTCGACGAGCGGGAAGCGTCGATCGTGGAAGTCCTTCGCCGACGCGGCGCCAGCTTCTTCAGGGATATCTACGAACAGTCCGGGGGTGGCGACCCTGAGGAGGCCCTCGATGTCCTTTGGGACCTCGTTTGGAAGGGAATGGTCACCAACGACACATTCGAGCCTGTTCGAGACTTCGTCAACAGGCGGTCGCGCCGCTCTTCCGGCAGGAAACCCATGTCAGGAAGATTCCCGGCTCACTCAGCCGGTCGCTGGTCGCTGACCGAGACTCTGATCCGCGGAGCCGCCTCAGATACCGAGCGTCACGCCGCGTGGGCCGAGCTCCTGCTCGACCGCCATGGAGTGGTGACACGCTCCACGGTGCTCAGCGAGGGGTACCCGGGCGGCTTCAGCACCCTCTATCCCGTGTTGTCTCATATGGAGGAAACGGGTCGGATCAGACGCGGCTACTTCGTCGAAGGCCTTGGAGGATCCCAGTTTGCCCTCCCAGGGGCCGTGGATCGGCTTCGCTCGAGCAGTGAGGAGTCGCTCGTGGTCCTGGCGGCCACCGATCCGGCCAACCCGTACGGGGGAGTCCTGCCCTGGCCCGATGCCGGAGATTCGCGTCTCGCCCGAGACGCCGGAGCCTACGTGCTGTTGATGGGCGGACGACTCGTCGGTTATCTCGACAAGGGCCGGAAAGGCTTGACTCTGCTCGAGAGATCCCCCGAGTTGTTCGGTTCGCTGTCGCGTGCCCTGGCGGAGGTGGCCACGCGACACAGGCGGCTCACCCTCATAACTGTGGACGGTGAGCCTGCTTCCTCCTCGCCATTGGCCTCACCACTATCGGAATGGGGCTTCGCCACCGCCCCACGAGGTCTCACCTACCGGGGCCGCTGACTCGCTCGGCTCGTTAAGAGATCCCCGAGGAACCGGCCCCGATCACACCACCGTCGATCGGAACTGTGGCACCCGTCATCCACGCGGATGCATCCGATGAGAGGAAGACGATGACACGAGCGACGTCCTCGGGCTCCCCGACCCTGCCCAGTGGATGAAGGCGAGCCGTTGCATCCTCATCGGTCAACAGCGCTCCTGCCAGGCGTGTCTTGACGACCGCAGGAGCGACCGCGTTCACCCTGATCTTGGGTGCCAGTTCGAGCGCGAGCTGGCGGGTCATGTGGATCAACCCTGCCTTGGAGATGTTGTACGCACCCATCAGGGGACTGGCCCTGAGACCGGCGATCGAAGCCACGTTGACTATCGCACCGCCATGATCACCCATCCAGGCGTGAAACGCCGCCCGCACCCAGAGCAGCGGTGCACGGAGGTTCACGGCCCACGTTTTGTCCAGCGCCCCCAGGTCCACGTCGGTGAGCATGCCGGCCGCCGGGTTGGTACCAGCGTTGTTGATCAGAATGTCGCAGGACCCGAAGCGCTCGATGGTCGCGCCAACCGCTTTGGCGGCAGAGCCCTCCGAGTCGGCCCGCGCCGCCAAAGCCAGTATCGAGGCCGGATCGACGCCGGCTTCGACCAGGTCCTCGGCCGCCGCGTCGACGTTCTCTTGCTTGCGCGAGGTGATGGTGACCCCACTCGCGCCACTCCTCGCCAGCTCCAGTGCCGTCGCCAACCCGATGCCCCTGCTGGCACCGGTGACCAGGGCAACCCGCCCATCGACGGACACGTCCACTAGTGACCTCCTCGCTTCACTCCTCCATATTTCATTCGAGTGTCGGACATGGCTGCAGCACGCTGGTCGTCGTCTCTCACGCCCGCATCGACGACCTCGCCGACGAACAAGGTGTGGGTACCGAAATCGATGGATCGCCGGACTTGACAATCCATCCACGCGATGGCCTCTTCGAACACGGGAGCTCCGGTCGTGGCAACGAAGACCGGCCTGCCATTCAGTGTGTTGCCGTCCCGGTCGGCAGGTTTGGAGAACTTGACGAACGGCCTGGTGTCTTCGGAGGACCACAAGTTGACCGTGAACGAGCCGCTCTCACTGATCAGGCGGTGTGTGACCGCCTTGTTGTCCACCCCGACCCCGATCAACACGGGCTCCATGCTCAACTGTGTGATCCAACTCGCGGTCATGCCGTTCCACTCCTCACCCGAGGCGGAGCCGATCAGGGCGAGGGCATTCGGGATCTTCCAGGTGACTTTGTTGATCAGCTCGGGTTCCACGTTGCTCCTCGACGCACAGAGGGGATCGAAACCCTAATGTCCACGGCGTGCGCATCCTCGTTGCCACCACAGGTGTGCTGCCGGCGGCTCCGGTTGCCGAGTTCTGTGAGCGTCTCATCGGCGATGACAGGAAAGTCACGGTCATGACTGTCGTGCGGGTCCCCCGTTCGTTCTTGGAGGCCCTCGATGACGATGCGCGGCGTTCCTTTCTCGACGACTCACCCGACGAGTCCGCCGCAGCCGAGGAGAAGGCGGCCCGCTACCTCGAAGAGAGAGGGCACCGCGCAGTCGATCCGATCTGTGCGTCTCTGGCTGCATCGGGGATCGAAAGTGATGTCCGTTTCGTGGAAGGCGACGACCCGGCGGAGGCCATAATCGCGACTGCGGAGAATGTCTCCGCCGAGTTGGTGATCATGGGAGCCACCCGGCGCTTGTTCACCGAGGAAGCTTGGCGCAGTGTCTCGGCGCGGGTGATGGTCAACTCGCACCTTCCGGTGCTATTGGTGCCGGGGAACCGGCTGGAGGACACCCATGAGATGCCGATCCTCAAGCTGTAGGTCTAGGCGTCGTCCCAGCTTTCCGGGGTCAGCTGCGCATCCTTTTCGGCCTGAGTCCGGGCAACGTGAGCTGCGGCTTCACTCCGCCGGCTCATCCCCATCTTGGCCAGCAGGTTCGACACGTAGTTCTTGACCGTCTTCTCGGCGAGGAACATCTCCTCGGCTATCTGCCGGTTGGTCATCCCGTTGGCGATGTGCTCGACGATCGTTCGCTCTTGCTTGGTGAGCCTCGATAGCAGAGGATCCTCGCTCTCCCCTTCCCGCAACCGGGTGAAGAGACGCTCCGTCATCTCCGGATCGAGCAAAGACTCCCCTCTGCCGACGCGTCTTATGTCATCTATCAGCTCGTCCGATTTGATCCTCTTGAGCACGTACCCGGAGGCCCCGGCGAGAATCGCCGCCATCAGGGCTTCCTCGTCGGCAAACGATGTCAGCATCAGAACACTGACATCGGGGAAGCGCGAACGGATCTCACGGCAGGCCTCGACGCCACTCATGTCGGGCAGCCGAACGTCCAGCACGGCGACGTCGGGCTCGTCGTATCCGACGCGCCGGACGCCATCCTCGGCGGTTCCTGCCTCACCGACCACCGTCATGTCCTCTTGTGATTCGATCAGGGTCTTGAGACCTGCCCGAACCACCTCATGATCGTCGACTAGCAAAACACGAAGTGTCTCCATCGACCCTCACGCTAGTTGGAATTAACGTCATGTTCGATGGATCGAAGTGCGGCGCTTGATCGCCTGTCGCCCCTGATCGAGTCGGCCGCCACCGTGGTGGGCGAGCTCGATCTGGGAAAAGTGCTCCGCAGGCTGATCTCAGAGGCGATGGCAGCGACAGGCGCCCGCTATGCGGCGCTTGGAGTGATAGGTGAGCATGGTGTCTTGTCCGACTTCCTCTATCAGGGCATCGACTCGGACCTGGCCGACCAGATAGGCCATCTCCCGACCGGTCGAGGCGTTCTCGGAACTGTCATCAGGGACAAGAGGGCTCTGATCCTGGAGAGGATCGGCGATCATCCGGACTCGTTCGGTTTCCCGGAGAATCACCCACCCATGACCAACTTCCTGGGTGTTCCGATCACCGTCGGAGACAGCACTTTCGGCAACCTCTACCTGACCGACAAGGAGGGAGGCTTCACCGATGACGACCGTCGGGTCATCGAGGCGTTGGGTCACATAGCTGGTGCCGCCATCCAGACCGCCCGGCTCCAAGAGCGGTTGAGGCTCGTTGCGGTCATCGAGGACCGCCAGAGAATCGCCCGGGACCTGCACGACTCGGTGATCCAGGACCTGTTTGCGGTGGGATTAGGGCTTCAGGGCCTGACCCGCCGAATCGACGATCCGGGCACTGCGCGCATGGTTGATGACGCCGTCGACCGTCTCGACAAATCGGTCAATTCGCTCCGCCGCTACATATTCGAGCTCAAAGACCTCTCTCAGCCGGCCCTGACCCTCGACGAGCGTCTCCAGGACCTGGTTTCGCGCATGGGATCGGCCTATCCCTCGGCCGCCCGGCTGTCGATGGAGTACTTGAGCCCAACCACAGCCGACGACGAGATTGTGATGTTGGTCCAAGAAGGCCTGTCGAACTCACTCCGCCACTCGGAGTCGAAGTGGGTGGTGGTGACCGTCACCGACGACGACAGAGATGTGTTGCTCCGCATCGAAGACAAAGGCATCGGCTTCGATCCCACGGAGATCGAAAAGGGGATGGGTCTGTCCAACATGCGGTCGCGCGTCCAGCGACTCGGTGGGGTCATGTCGGTCGTCTCCGGGAAAGGCGAGGGCACGACACTGGAGATACGACTTCCGGTCAAACCGCCTGACGCGTAGGGCCCACAGCTTCTGCCAGCCGGTCCATCCAGTTGCGCACCGTGGCATCCGCGACCCGCCCGAGGATCATCCGATCGGCCACACGCCCAACTACCCCGAGAGGTGGTTCATAGGTCCCATCGAGGGCGAGAGACGTCATGTCCGGCCCCATCTGTGACAATGCCAGGTCGGCGTTGAGCTCGGGGAACAGCGCACCGGCACCGTGGGCGGTCCACTTGATCGGGTAGACCAGCCCGGTCCGGTGTATCTCGGCGAGCCCGATCTCCAGCGACACCGACTTGGCCAGACCGGCTGTCGGCCCGACTTTCGATCTGAGCTGTTCACCTTCGCGATAGGCGACATCGGCCCAAACCTGAAGCTCTGCCCTGACCTGGTCGAGGCGCTTCTCGACCTCCGCGAGGCCTACCGGGACGTGTGTCGAGTAATGAATGAACATCTAGAGCCGTCCTGGCCTGGTTCGCCGCGACCAGCCTCGCCCGGAGACCATCCCGGTGACCTCGAGCATGTCGACCACCAGGACATGGGGCAGGCCCTGGAGGGGCTGCATACCACCCCTGGCCAGGGGTGACCCGATGACCTTCTCGTACTTCTTGAAAAGACCGGAGATGACCTCGGTCTTCAGACTCTCCTCATCCGTCTCCCTGGCGACCCCTTTCACGATGACGCTCGCCCAGTCACCGGTCTCTTCGTCATAGCGAGAGGCTTCGATACACACAGACGGATTCGCCCGCAGCGCTTCGAGTTTCCTGCCGGCCATGGTGCGAAAGAGGATCCTCTCACCATCGACGACAAACGACATCGGCGTGACGTAAGGCTCCCCGTCGTCGATCAATCCGAGGTGTGCGACCGGCACGTCTGCGAGAATCTCGATGGCCTCTTCTCTCGACAACCGCTCCATTTCATCCCCCGTTCGGATCGGTGACGGCCCAGAGGACGTCTTTGATCGAAGCCATCCCAATCAGCGAGCCGTTCTCCACCACCGGCAAATGGCGGTAACCGGTCGCCAGCATCCAATCGGCTGCCTCTACGACGTCCATGTCCGGAGAGAAGGCGTCCGGGTAGTCGGTCATCCACCGAGAGATCGGGTCAGCGTCGAGGTCGGCACCGGAGGCGACGGCGTGGAGAATGTCCCTCTCGGTGAAGATGCCGGCGAGCTCACCGTCGTCGATGACCGCCAGCGAGCCGACTCGGGCCTCGTTCATGGTGATGGCACCGTGGCGAACCGACTCATCGGCGGGGACGGTGATCACCTCTCCACTGATCAACTCGCGCACTTCCATGCCTACCTCCGAATCTCTGTTTCTCCATATTCGGCGCTCTGATCGTCCGTTTCACACGGTCAAAAGACCCTAAACACGAGGGACTTCCGTTTTCGCCGGGGTTGGCGCGGATGAATCCGGTGAATCTGTCACACCCGGGCTCTACGTTGACCACATGAGCCAGGAGAAGTGCATATGACCCCGCAGTGTGACCACAAACCAGTCTGGATCGGACGGATCGCAATCTCTGCCTGCGCGAAGTGTGAAACGGTCGAATGGCTGTCCGGCGATGGCCCAATCGACCACGCCGAGGCGATGGCAGCCGTGTTCGGCACCTTCGACCTGATGGGACATCTCGACGCCCTCGGCGCTCCCTCACCGAAGGTGCTGGTGTACACCCCTCCCCGTCGTCAATTGCGCCGATACCTCGACGCCATACCCCCGCGAGTCTGGCTCAAGGCCGGGCCCCACCTGTGGCTGTCACACGATGGCGACCATCTCCTCTTGGCCACGAATCACAGCCTCCTGTTCGACAACATGACCCGGGGGGCGTGAAGCCGACACCGGATCTCCGGCTCATGTAGCTTGAAGGAGTCTTCCAGCAGTGGCGCGAGACCGGATGTCGGCGTCGGAAAGGGACAGCGATGAGTGATGAAGGCGTAGGCGCTCGCATCAAGAACTCCGTTATTGGAGTGCTCAAGGGAGCGGGCGAAGTGGTCTCGGGAGCCGCAGATGCAACCAAGGACGCCGTTGTGGGAACCCTGAAGGGGGCCGGAGACGTCGCCGGCCAGGTGGCCTCGACTACGAGTGACGTGGTCAAAGGTGCCGTCTCAGCCGTGACCGAGGTGGGTACCGGCACCTTCGAGGCAGTCAAGGGAGTGGTTGTCGGTGTGATCAGAGGCGTCGGTGAGGTTGCCACCGTGACAGTTGGGACTGTATCGGACGTGGTGCGGGCGGCAGTCAAGGGAACCGCCGACGTCGGGGGAGACGTGACCGCTGCCGCAGGTGGTATAGCCGAAGGCATCATCTCTGCCACCAAGGACACGGGTGTGAGCGTGGCCGACGGTGCCACCGCACTCGGCAAGTCTGCCATCAAGGGCTTCAAGGAGGTAGGTGGGGATGTGGTCGGGGCGTCTTCGAGCACGGTCTCTGGCGCCATCAGGGGAGCCCAGTCGATCGGGGCCGACGCCCTCGCCGCGGTACAGAGCACTGCGAAGGGCCTGGTAACAGGGGCCGGGGACGTAGGAGCCGACGTGATGGACGTCACCAAGGGTGCAATCTCTGGTGCGATCAGCGGGGCGAAGGACATCGGATTGAGTGTCGAGGACGCTGCCTCCGCGGCAGCTACCGGGGCACTCGAAGCGGCAGAGTCGATCGGTGAATCAGCGGTTCATGCCGTCAGGGACGTCGCTGCTAGCGGCGTTGACGGAGTGAAAGCCGTGATTCGCGGCGACAAAGAAACCTGAGCAGTTCGGGGGAGGGTCGGTACGATCGGCTCTCCCCCTGACACTCAGGCGATGATCCGCTCGAACTGAGTCTCATAGAGCTCCGAATAGAGGCCGCCTGCGGCGAGGAGCTCCTCGTGCGTTCCGCTCTCGACGATACGTCCCTCATCGATGACGAGAATCTCGTCCGCCCTGCGGACCGTGGAGAGACGATGAGCGATCACGATTGAGGTCCTCCCGGTCATCAGATGCTCCAGAGCGTCTTGGATCATCGCCTCAGAACGCGTGTCCAGGTGAGACGTTGCCTCATCGAGGATGAGGATCCGCGGGTCCTTGAGCAGCACCCTGGCAATTGCGATCCTCTGTTTCTCTCCGCCTGATAGCCGATAGCCCCTCTCCCCCACCACAGTCTCAAAGCCCTCGGGGAGCTTCTCGATCATCTCGAGGATGTTGGCGGCCTCGGCCGCGCGAACGAGCTCGGGCTGCGTGGCCTCCGGCTTGGCGTACCGGAGATTGGCCGCGATGGTGTCGTGGAAGAGGTAAGTCTCCTGTGTCACCACTCCGATCGTGGCGGCCAGTGCTTGGAGATCTATGTCTCTCACATCGACACCGTCTATGTAGATCGCCCCTTCGGTCACGTCATACAGTCTTGGGATCAGATAGGAGATCGTCGTTTTCCCGGCTCCGGATGGGCCGACCAAAGCAACCAGATTCCCGGGTCGGGCAGTGAACGAGACGTCCTCGAGGGCCCACTCGCGAGTGGAGCTCTGCTGGACCGGCGCGCCCTCGTCGGAGGTGGCATGCCAGCTGAACCGCCGCACTGCGTCCAACCCCTCCGGCTCGTCGGACTGATATCGAAACGAGATGTTTGAGAACTCGACCCTGCCGACTGCATCTGGGAGTGGCGTCGGTGATGCAGGGGCTGCCACGTCTGTCTCCAAGTCGAGCACCTCGAAGACTCTCTCGAAGGAAACCAGCGAGGTGGCGAACTCGACCCTGGAGTTGGAGATGGCCGAGAGGGGCCCGTACAGCTGGGTCAGCAAAGCTGAGAACATCACAATGGTTCCCACAGTGATCGTCTCGCGGATCACCATCGCTCCACCCACCCAGAAGACAGTTGCAGACCCAACTGCGGAGACGAGGCCCAGAGCTGCAAAGAAGCCGCGACCGATCATGGCCCTACGCACTCCGTAATCGCGGACATGAGCCGCCTGTTCGGAGAACTTCTGCTTCTCCTCATCCCACCGCCCGAAGAGGCGAACCAGCATCGCCCCGCTCACGTTGAAGGCCTCCTGGAGGATCCCCGACATCTTGGCCTCGTGCTCCATCTGCTGCTGGGTCACCCTTCGCAGGATCCGGGCCACCCGTCTCGCCGGAATCACGAACAATGGCAACGCCGCCACGGCCAACAGGGTGAGCCGCCACTCGGCCTGGATCATCACCACGAGGATCACGACCACCGATATCACATTGGAGACGATGGTGACGAAGGTTCCGGTGATTGCCTGTTGTGCCCCGACAACATCGGAGTTGAGCCGGTTCATCAGCTCACCGGTCTTCGTTGCGGTGAAGAAACGCAACGACATCCTCTGCAGATGGGTGAAGAGCTCCCCTCTCAAATCGAAGATGATGCCCTCCCCAACCCGGGAGGAGTAGAGCCTCTGAAGCACGCCCACCAGGGCGTTTATCAGGGGCACCGCGATCATGGCCAGTCCAAGGACTGTCAGCAGCTGCATGTCCTTGTTCTCGAGGGCATCGTCTATGAGGAGTCTGATGAGCATCGCCGGGACCACCGAAAGACTGGAGATGATGATGATCGTCACGAAGATGCCGATCAGCCCCCTCGTGTAGGGCCGTCCGTAGCTCCAGACCCGCTTCAGCAGGTCCTTGTCGAGATCAGGCCGGTCCGTCTCCTCGTCGTATCTGAGGTAGCTCCACCAGCCCCCGGAATGGAATATGCGGGTCCTCCTGTGTGGTCTTTTGAGGTTAGGGCGCCAACGGCTCTAGATCCGACAGGAGGATCGAGCTGGATGCCATTTCAGCCAGGTCGTCGTCGGAGACGAAGTCCTTGCCGAACAGCTCATACCGATAGTCTCCGGAGAACCAGATCAGGGTCGTCCCGCTGGTGGCCAGGAGCTTCCATACCTGCCGACCGCCGAGATTGACGATCTCACAGATGTTGGTGGCTCTGTCCGCAAAGCGGGCACAGGTGACGTCTTCGCCGGTGGCTGCGACCTCTGCGGCACTCTCCGGGTCGATGGCAACCCGCATGATGGCCATTTGGGCCACCGAGCGCGAACGTGTGTAGGGCTCAGCCGACCAGATGCCGAATGCAGCCGTCGGCTCCCGCGAGAGTGTCCCGTTGTTTTCGACAACCAACTGTGAGGAAACCCATTGAGCCCCAAAGGGAGCTACCGCCGGGAATTCGAGCTCGGGGAGGGCGCCAACGATCTCTTCCCGGCTCGCTTGGATGAAGCGATCTCCTTCACGTCGCTCGAAGACACTGGAGATGAGCGCATCTCGATCACCCAGATTCGGATTGACGATCTCCTCGTTGGACCAGGCGAGATTCTCGATGCCGATGAATCTCGGCGTGGTCGCCGGAGGCAGCGTCGTCGTGACGATCTCGGGCTCGTTGATCCAATCCGAGCTCCTCTCACCTATCGCCTGGAGCGGAACATCACCACAAGCGGCCACGAGGACCAGCAACACGGTCGGAATTAGCCGTCGTATCGGAGCTCTTCTAATCATCTGTATCACTTGAACGAATGTCTGAGACGAACAGGTTCCCGCAACCGCCTTTCCTTGCTCGGCATTGTCGGATACTTATGCTCCATGACTGTGACTCGTTACACGCTCATCGACGAGACCTTCCGGGGAAACCCGGCCATGGACACCGCCGTGAGCCACTCGATTCTCGAAGCCGTGTCAAAAGGGGAGATGGGAGGAGTGCTGCGGCTATTCGTTCCGGGTCGCGTGGTCGCATTCGGGCTCGCCGACAGGGGCTCCGACGACTATCCGAGTGCGGTCCGCGCAGCCCGAGCGCACGGATACGACGCGGTGGAGCGTCTGGCCGGGGGACGTGCCGCCGTATTTCACGAGTGCACGCTCGCATTCTCGTGGGCCGTTGCAGATCCCGAACCTCGCGTCGCCATCCGGGAACGCTTCGAGACCATTTCATCGATCATGATCGAGGCGTTCGAGTCCTTGGGTGTCGACGCGCGCTTTGGTCCATTGCCGGGCGAGTATTGCCCCGGCGACTGGTCGGTCAACGCCGGTGGCCGGGTGAAGGTCATGGGTGTGGGCCAGCGTCTCGTCCGGAGGGCCGCTCACGTCGGCGGTGTCGTTGTGGTCGACCAAGGTCATCTGATACGCGACGTGCTTGTCCCGGTCTACCGGTCGCTGCGTCTCGATTGGGATCCGAGGACAGCCGGCTCATTGGCCGACCGTGCTCCAGGGCTGAACACCGACGTCGTGGCAGCGGCCATTTTGGAGGCATTTGCAGATCGCTTGGCTCTGGAACGGGGAGAGCTGCCCGACTTCGTCGTCGAACGAGCCGGCCATCTCGTCGGCGGCCACTTGCCCGAGGTTGCCTGATGCGGTTGCTGGTCATCAACGGGCCAAACCTCAGTCTCCTGGGCACCAGGGAGCCAGACGTCTACGGGTCGACCACCTTGACCCAACTAGAACAGAAGATACGGGATTGGGGTGACTCGCTCGGACTCGAGATCGATCTGATTCAGTCGAATGCCGAATCGGACCTGATAGACGCGGTCCATGGATCAGAGCACGATGGCATCGTGATCAACCCCGGTGCGCTCACCCACACGTCGAGGGCGCTGGCCGACGCCTTGTCCAGTGTGGATGTCCCTGCCATCGAGGTCCACATCTCCAACATCATGGAGAGGGAGAGCTGGCGCCGGAACTCCGTCCTGGCTGGGGTGGCAATCAAGTCGATCTACGGGCGTGGGCTCGTCGGCTATCGCGACGCGCTTCGCCACCATGTCAACCGGGTCGTCTTCGAGTACCAGACCGTTGCATACGGTCCACACCCCGACAATGTCGGCGATCTACGACGGGCCGGACCGAGCCTCGTCGTGCTGGTGCATGGTGGCTTCTGGCGTTCGGAGTGGACCAGGGACACGATGGAGTCCATCGCTGTCGATCTGACGCGTCGCGGCTTCAGTACGTGGAACGTCGAGTATCGACGGCTGGACGCGGGCGGAGGCTGGCCAGCGAGTGCCCACGATGTCATGACCGCCCTTGAATTCACGCCGCGGCTCGGCTTCGAGGAAAAGCCGTCGACTGTCATAGGCCACTCGGCTGGCGGGTATTTGGCTTTGTGGGCGGGGGACCGAATCGACCCTCAGCCACGGGTGATCGCGCTTGCCCCCATCACCGATCTCGTCGCTCATGCCTCGTCGGGTCTCTTCGGTGCGACGGAGGCCGGCCGTCTCCTGGAGTTCGGTGCACCCGACCGGCTGGAACCGAAGGGCCCTAAGGCAACTCTGGTTCACGGAACCGAGGACAGATTGGTTCCACCGTCTCAGTCCGAGAGGCTCGGTGGCTCCGCCGATGCCGAGATTCGCCTCGTTGATGGGGGCCACTTCGATCTCCTCGACCCAAAAAGGGGGCACTGGCCGCAGGTCGTGGACGCCGTTTCAAGTTGGACCGTGAACTAGCACCGCGAGCAGATGGGCCACATCGCCGTACGACCTGAATCCGAGTCGGATCGGCAGGCCATCCGTGAGATGGTGACAGCCGCATTCGAATCGGATACCGAGGCCAACCTCGTCGACAACATCCGAGGATCGGATCGATATGTACCCGAGCTCTCTCTGGTTGCCCAAGTCGATGGAGAGATCGCAGGTTTCATCATGATCAGCATCATCGATTTGGTCGATGGGCAGAACGTCTCCGCCATCCACAGTGTTGCCCCGGTGGCCGTGACGCCTCGGCACCAGGGTCGAGGCGTCGGGTCGAAGTTGATCGAGTCTGCGATAGCCCGCGCCGAGGCGTTGGGAATTCCCCTTCTCGTTGTCGAAGGCAGTCCGTCTTACTACTCCCGTTTCGCTTTCGAGCACGCCCTCCCTCTCGGGGTCGTCTTCCATCTCCCGGACTGGGCGCCCAACGAGGCCGGTCAGGTGCGGCGCCTGAGCCACTACGACCAGAACACGAGGGGCCGGGTCCGGTACCCGCCTGCATTCGACGGGATCACGTAGGCAGAGCCAGCACCACTCAACGTGGTGGATGACGCCGCCCGGCTCAACAGAGCCACCCACTAGCGGTTAGGATTTTTCACAGGGCGCGGGAGCCTTGGCCCGCGCGGAGTCAACACCATGCGTCGTACCCGTCTTTCATCCGTCGTCGGCTGGACAGCCGTCGCTCTTCTGGCGATAGCCGGATTCGCCGCGTTCAGCGATCCAGTGGCAACTACTCAGGAGATTCAGGTGGAGGCCGCCCAGGCCTCCATCGGGCATACGTCCGGCGCCTATGCGGGTCTCGGTTTTGCACTCCTTGGAGATGCCGGCGCAGAGGGCCCGACGGAATCCCCGGTCGCCCAAGCAGACTACGCGGCTCCGCAAGCCCTGGCCCCGGACACCGACAGTGGAACAGAGGGCGCCGCATCCCCGGGTACGATCGTGTCACCCACCAGCGGCTGGCTCTCCCAGGTCGAGGTCCGAGCGCTGGTGAGCCTGCATTTCGAAGAGGAAGACGTGAATCGCGCCATCAGGGTTGCCTGGTGTGAGTCCCGCTTCGATCCCGGTGCCGTGGACCTCAACACAGGTGCAACCGGTCTCTTCAAGCATCTCCCCCGCTACTGGCAGGAGCGGGCTGAGAACGCCGGATTCGCCGGGGCGGAACCGAGCGATCCCGAGGCTTCTGTTGCGGCGGCCGCCTGGGCCGTCTACGAGGGCGGCGGCTGGGACGTCTTCAGCTGCCGAGGCTGATCGCACCTCATCTGAAGTCCCGCGATCTCACCGTTTGTATCCCAATCGGCTCGAAATCCCGAGCAACGATGTTGGTGACGCCGTCATAGAACTCGAGACGACCAGCGATGATCAACGCTGGGCTCTTGCGCACGACGTGGCGGTGCTTTGCCCAGACTTCGGGAAGCACGACGATGTTCAACAAACCGGTCTCGTCCTCGAGATTGAGAAAGTAGACGCCCTTGGCAGTTCCGGGGCGCTGTCTGTGTGTAACAACGCCGGCGACCCTCACCCGCGAGTTGTTTCGCTGCAACTCCAACGCCTCCGCGGCAGTCAGGCAGTCTCCTAGCCGATCGCGCACGAAGCTCATCGGGTGACGAACCGACACACCGGTCGCCCAGAGATCTGCCCGATGCGACTCCTCGTCCGACATACCGAGCAGAGTCGGCGCTTCGACTCCAGGTGAGAGAGCCAACCGCTCCGGGTCGATCTCGGCGAGCGCACCCGCTGCCCAAATGCCCTCCCGTCGGCCAAGCCCGACTGACACCAGTGCGCCGCTCGCGGCCAGACCTTCCAATGCTCCCACCCCGAGACCTGTTCGAAATGCAAGGTCTTCAGGGGAGTTGAACTCACCGCCCAGGATCCGTGCTGCTTCGATTCTGGTGACTTCTGTCTCACCGAGGTTGCGGACATATCTCAGCCCCATCCGAACCGCAACTGCCGGCCTTATCGGGTCATCGACGTGGCCTCGCCCTCGGCGCCAACTCTGGCCCAGATAGTCGAGGACCTCATCAGGGTCGGCGTCGACCGCCTCGATCGTGCAGTCATGCCAGGACACATTCACATCGGGCCCGAGCACGATCACACCGTGGCGCTGAGCATCCTGGACCAGTGAGTTGGGGCTGTAGAAGCCCATTGGCTGGGCGTTCAGCAGGCCGGCGAGGTACTCGGCGGGGTAATGGAATCGCAGCCAGGCCGACATGTAGACGATGTAGGCAAAACTCACCGAATGGCTCTCCGGAAAGCCAAAGCTGGCGAATCCCTGGAGCTTCTCCCATATCTCATCGGCAGCAGCCCCAGTGATCCCGTTGCGGGCCATACCCTCGTACACCTCCTCGCAGAGCCGTCCCATTGCCTCCGAAGAGCGTTTGTGGGTCATCGCCTGTCGCAGACGGTCCGCCTGCGAGCCGTTGAAGCCGGCACAAACCCGGGCGAGCTCCATCAGCTGCTCCTGGAAGATCGGGACACCTAGCGTCTTCTTCAGGATCGACTCGGTGGAGGGGTGGGGGTAGCGAACCTGCTCTTCACCGTTTCGCCTGCGCAAATAGGGGTGAACCGATTGACCCTGAATCGGGCCTGGCCGGATGAGAGCCACCTCGACTGCAAGGTCGTAGAAGGTCTTCGGCTTCATCTTCGGCAGGGTCGCCATCTGTGCTCGTGACTCGATCTGGAACAGACCCACGGTGTCAGCCCTGGTCATCGACTCGTATATCGCCGGCTCCTGGGGAATCCGGGCCAGATCGATCTCGATGCCATGTGTGTCCTCGACGAGGTCTGTGGCGAGATGCAAGGCATTGAGCATCCCGAGGCCGAGAAGGTCGAATTTCACTATCCCGACGGCGGCAGAATCGTCCTTGTCCCATTGAATGACCGTCCTCCCCTCCATCCTGCCCCACTCCAGCGGGACCACCTGCCAGAGGGGGCGGTCGGCTATGACCATCCCGCCTGAGTGGATGCCGAGATGCCGTGGATAGCCGTCGAGACGCCAGCAGATGTCATAGATCATCTCTGCGGTCATCCCTTCAGGGAGAGGTGCGTCCATGCTCCTCAGCTGCGCCGGGTCTCGGGTGTCGACGAATTTGGACAGACCGTCCACCTGCGCCTGGGTGAAGCCGAAGGTCTTGGCGACGTCGCGCAGGACCGAACGCGCTCGATACGTGATCACATTGGCCACCATCGCCGCACGCTCCCTGCCGTACCGCCGGTAGCAGTATTGGATCACCTCCTCTCTTCGGTCGGCCTCGAAGTCGACGTCGATATCCGGTGGCTTTCCCCTCTCCTCTGATAGGAACCTCTCGAAAGGGAGTTGGAGCCTTATCGGGTCCACCCTGGTCAGACCGACACACCTGCACACTGCCGAATCAGCTCCTGACCCCCTTATCTGGCAGTAGATGTCCTGGGAGCGGGCGAAATCGACCAGGTCTTTGACTACCAGGAAGTAGCCGGGAAACCCAAGCCTCTCGATGATGTCGAGCTCGTGCTCCAGCCGTCGCCGCGCCGGCGGGTCGATCCCGTCGGCGGTCCCTGGATAGACCTCACGGGCTCCCTCCCATGTGAGATGACGCAGATAGTCCATCTCGTCCCTGAAGTGCCCGGGCATCGGGTAATCGGGCAAACGGGGGGCGACGAGACCGAGATCGAACGCCAGCCGTCTCCCCAGCTCGGCGGCCCTGGCGACTACTCCCGGGTACCGGGCGAACCGATGCGTCATCTCGATCGGGTGCTTCAGATAGCGCTCGTCACTTGCAGGCCGGAAGCCATCGGCCTCCGCAAGGGTGCGCCGCCCCCCGATCGCGGCCAGCACTTCGGACAGGTAGGCGTCCCGGCGATCGTGATAGTGGACCTGGTTCGTAGCCAGGGCGGACAACCCGAGCTTCTGAGCCACCTCCCAGAGCAGATCGTTGCGGGGATCGTCTTCAGGCATGCCGTGATGCCACATCTCGACGTGGATACGTGAACCGAACAGCTCACGCAGACGAGAGGCCTCTCTGATGGTCGCGCCGAGATCGCCCCGTGCCGCTGCCCGAGGGACTGCTCCCGCGTGACAACCGGTGAGGGCGTGGACGTCATGGTTGGCGGCGGCAACTGCGAGATCGTCCCAGCTGTAGATGGGATGATCCTTCTCGCCGCGCATTTGCCCTCTGGTGACCAGATACGAAAGGGCCCGATAGCCCTCAGGGGACCCGGCGAGAAGCACCAGATGATCGGTCTCGGGCAGATTGGTCGGCTTCACCCCGTGGGCGCGGACACTTCTCCCCCTGCGTAGCCGGCCCTGACTTCCTTTCGACAGGGCGTGGCGTCTCAGATCCCAGCTCTCAGCTGTGGAAACCGGGTCTGCTGATCCACCATTGACTGTCTCGAGACCTATCTCGACCCCATATACCGCGGGTAGCCCGCTAGCGCGAGCGGCCTGCCAGAACCGTGACACGCCGTAGAAACCGTCGTGATCGGTTACGGCCAGTGCCGCGTAGCCCAATTCGATAGCCGTTTCGACAAGATCCTCGGGATGCGAGGCCCCATCTAGAAATGAGAAATTCGTGTGACAGTGGAGCTCGGCGTATGGGAGCACTTCCCAATCATATCGAACATGTGTTCGAGACAAAAGAAAACATCACCGCCCGCTACGAGAGAAGTGCATCCAATCGTCCAACGAGGACCATCTGCCACCCCAGCCCCACCCGATGGAATCAAAAGCCTGGGTGACGACATCTCCCTCGAAGATCATCCCCGGTCTGACACCCTCCCGGTCGGCATAGGCGGTGGCGAGCTCGGGAAGAACGACGTCATCTCTTACGTAAGGGTTGTGAAACGGGTTGATGTCGATCGCAAGCCCGTAGGCGTGTTGGGACCAGGACGAAGAGCCGACCGCTGGGCGACAGACGAATGAAGTGGTGTCGTTCCAGTCGCCCGTTGGGTGGGCCTCGATCTCTTCGGCCCTGATCACCCTCATCTGTTCGATGGGAAAGCGAGCCCGATGAAGCTGTTGGAAGACCTCGATGACATCACCGGCTACGGCTGTGTTGACGATCATCTCTCCAGTGTGACGGCGCCCGTCGAATCCGTAATGCGTCATAGTCAGATAGGTGAGCTCCTCAAGCGTCACCGGGCATTCCTCGTTCCAGCTCGACCGGGCTAGGACATCGGCCGGCACGGGGCCTGCCGACCACTCAAAGGACTCGTCCTGTGGCGGTGCCAGCATGTCGATGGTCTCCAGCCTGCGATCGGTCAACTCTTCAGGCGTGGGCAAGACCTCTCCGAATCCGTCCGGACGGAGTGGCAGCGGTCTCATGCCCAACCAGTCAGGTCGAGCAAACGGGTTGGTAGTTGCGGTGACACCGAGCGTTGTCGTGGTGGAACCAACACTCGACGCTATTCCGGACGTCGTAGTCGAATGCTCAGCCGATTCGCCCTTCGTCGTGGAGACCGATTGGAAGGTCGAGAGCGAGGCCGCCTCTTCGCCTCCACAGGAGACGGAGACGAGAGCCACCACACAGATCAAGGCGGGCAGCCGCATCAGGTGAGAATACGGGTACCACGCGGGTATCAGCCGCTACGGTTCCGACCGACCTCGAGGAGCGAATGTCATCCATCACCAAGACCATCCGTCTGTCAGGAAAGGCCGGCGGTTCGATAGAGGATGCGGTCAGAACCGTCCTCGCCCGCGCAACCAGCACCATCTCCGACATCCATAAATTCGAGATAGTCAAGGTTGGAGGCGAAGTCGACGACTCAGGAGCACCGACGATGTTCACCGTGATCCTCGACATCACCTTTGGGATAAAGGACCCGGTGGACCACGGCTGAGATGGGCCGACTCGAATCAATCCCGTCGCCCGGCCCAAGATGAGTGACCCATCAGGACAGGCCACAGGAATACCCGATCCGCAATCGCTGGGGAACGGAATCCACCTGGTGCCCGCCCCACTTCCCTTCAGGTCACCGGCGTGGGTCAACGCCTACGCCATCGAATCCGAGGGCGGCCTGCTCCTGCTCGATTGCGGGACCGACTGGGAACCCGGGCGCCGGGCTCTCAGTCATGGGTTGCGATCTCTCGGACTCGACGAGACCGCGATACACACCCTGGTGGTCACCCATCTACACCCTGACCACGTCGGAATGTCAGCACGGTTGGTCGACGAGCTCGGATGCCGATTCGTCATGCATGAGAGAGCGTCACAACTGGTCGATCGGTACAACGATTCCCCAGGGTTCGCCCGTCGTTTGAAGACCATCGGCCATACGCACGGGGTTCCGGACGCGATCATCGATGCGGCCATACCCGAGAGTCGCCCGGACTACATGCCCCTTATCGAAGGTCCCGACCACACCCTCCGAGACGGCGACGAGATTCCACTCAGCGGGAGTAGGCGACTCGAGATCCTGCATACTCCTGGTCACGAGCCGGCCCATATCTGCCTGCGCGACTCCCGCACGGGCATCCTCTTCTCGGGCGACCACATCCTGCCCCGGATCTCCCCGGTGATCATGTACGACCTGGACCTCGGCGACGTCCTCGGTGACTACCTCGACTCACTGCAGAAACTCATCGCCGTCCGAATCGGGCTCACCTATCCCGCCCACGGGACGGTCATCGAGCATGGTGATGAACGGGCCCGTCAGATCCTCCTCCACCACGACCGAAGGCTCCTCGACATGGCAGAGTTGGTGAGGGAGCAGGACACCACTGCGTGGGAAGTGATGCTCGAGTCGTTTCGGCCAAATCTCGATCCGATCCAGGCCAGGCTCGCCTTTCTCGAGACCGTGTCCCATCTCGAGCACCTTCGACTGAGCGGTCGAATCCAGGTTGATGAGCAGGACGATCAGCTGATCTATCGGGCGTGACGCGATCCAATGGGTTGGCATGAACACGGAGTTGGACGAAGATATATGCCGCGGTCGATCTCCGCGCCAGCCCCAGGAGGTGCTGAAGGATGATTCTTGGATACCTCGATGCCGGATCAGGAAGCCTGATCCTTCAGGCAGTGCTCGGCGGAATCGCCGGCCTCGTCGTCGCCGGTCGAGCCTGGAAGGCCAGGCTCTTCAACAAGGGCGAATCGAAGGCCGATGACAACGCCACGAGCGCAGAGGACGAGTCCGCCCTCAGCGAGTCCTGACGGAGCGCGTGTCCACACCCGACCCGGGATCCTTCCGCGACCCGGCCTCACACATCGTCCACGATGGCGAGCGGGTGCTCCGTCTCCTCGATGAGAGGGGCGTGGAATCTTGGAAAGCCCTCTCGTCGTCAGGATTCTTCGAGGACGCCGTCTCTAATGGGAGGCTGATCCCTTCCAAAGAGGTGGAGTCGCCGCACGGTTTCGCCGGGGCGATCGAGCATCCCCGACTTGGCTTCATCTCCTATCCCTATGAGTGGACTTTCGGGATGCTCAAAGATGCCGCTCTCCTCCAGCTCGATCTCCTGGCGGACGCACTGGCCGAAGGCCTGACCATCAAGGACGCCACACCGTTCAACGTGCAATTCGACCATGGGCGGCCCGTATTCATAGACATAGGCTCCTTCGAGTCGTATCGGCCCGGTGAAGCGTGGATCGGTTATCGACAATTCACCCGCCAGTATCTCTTCCCGTTGATGATGCGAGCCTGGGCCTCCATCCCGTTCCAACCATGGCTTCGCGGGGACATGGAAGGTCCGACGGCATCACAGATGAGGAAGCTCCTGCCATTGAGAAAGAGGCTGCGGCCGGCCGCTCTCATGCATGTCACGCTTCAGGCGCGCATGGAAGAGCGCATGTCGGGGACAGCGGTCAGGGACGACCTCAAGCAGGCCGGCTTCGGCGCTGAGCTGATTCTCGCCAATGTCAGGAGACTGAGGGCACTCATCGAATCGATGGAGCCACCGCACACCGCCTCCACCTGGTCGGAGTATCAAGCTTGCGATCATGTGGGGCGTGATCGGGACTCCAAGTCAGGCTTTCTCTCGACGATGCTGCAACGTCACGAGCCGACCAGGGTTCTCGATCTCGGTGCCAATGACGGGCACTTCTCCCTGATCGCCGCCGCAAACGGGGCTCACGCCATAGCCGTGGACGGAGACGAAACCGTGCTCAACGGCCTCTACCGGTCTTCAGCCGGCAAGACGGTCTCGGTCGTTGTCAGCGACCTGACCAACCCGACGCCTGCTCAAGGCTGGGCAGGACAGGAGCGGGCATCACTAGTGGACAGAGCCGATCCCGACTTGGTCGTCGCCTTCGGGCTCATACACCATCTCATCTACAGCGCCAGCATCCCTCCGGAGTCGGTGGCCGATTGGCTGGTCGGATTCGGATGCCCCGTCGCTCTCGAGTACGTATCACCGCGTGACGAGATGGTTGGCAGGCTCACGGCCAACAAGCTCGAAGAAGAGCTTCACCCCGGGAGATCCGAGAGAGAGTTTCGGGCAGCACTCGAGGCCAGATTCCAAATCTCGGAGGAGAAGGCGATCGCCGATGGGGTGCGAATCCTCTACGCCCTAACCCCCAAATAGCGGAGGCAGCGTCACCGGGTCGGCTACCGCGATATCGCCGAATTCGGCGACAACGGTCAGCTGCCCTACGCCCTCAGGTACCGCCTCGGCGGGGATGTCGAATTCGAAGCCCGAAAGGAGTAGCTCTTCACTCTCGAACCAGCGCACGACGTTGCGGTTCTCCTCGTCGGCGATCCCCTCCGCGATGAGCGAATCCCCGACGAACACATATATGCGGTCAGGGGTTTGCTTTTCGGTGACATCGGCTGCCCATCCCCCGATCAGCCAACCTTCCTGTGACGCAGAAACCTCGTCCACCTGGATGCGCCGACGGCCCTCGTTCACCAAGTCGAGAACTCGCCCTTCGGCATCGCTCAGCTCCAAGGTCAACACGTCGGGCGACCCGGCGAGCCAGGCACCGTCGTCAGATACAACGAGAATCTCGACTTCGTTGCGCCCGTCGAGCACGAGGTCTTCTGAGATGAGCGCCCGCAACACTCCCCCGGTCGGTGAGTCCCGAACCAGATAGCCCGTTCCACCGACGCGGCCGTTCAAAACGATGAGCAGCTCGTCGCCGACGCCCTCCTCGGGGAGTTCCATTCGCCCCGTGAGGAAAGTCTGCACGAGCCCTTTGTCCCGCTCGACATTGGAGAGTGTGGATCCGAGATCGAGAGACCACTTGACTTCTCCGCTCTCGGTCACGTGAAGCGACCCTGCGTCCTCTCCCACCAGTTCGGCGTGTGTTCCGGCCCCGGCCACGGCCCGCCAATTGGTCTGGTCGGGTACCCAGGCGTGATTCCTCTCCACCTGGTCAAACAGGATCTCGATGGCGGTACTCACTCCCTCTGCGCTGCAGCACCACCAGATCGGTCTGTGGGGCCGGTCGAGATCTCCGGTCTCGAGGAGTGACATGCCGTCGAAATCCCACTCCGTCTCTATTCCGAGTGTGTCGACGATGGTCGGCAGGATGTCGATTCCGTAGGCCGCCGTATCCACGGTCTGCCCAGCCTCCTGATTCGGGTACTTGATGAAGAGAGGTATGCGATAGAGATCATCACGGTTGTCCTCGTACGGCCAGCGGCGATGCTCACCCGGGACGAACGAGGCACCGTGATCGGCGATGACGATGATCAGTGCGTCGTCCCAGCTCTCTGTCTCGTCGAGTTTCGCAAACAGGCGGCCGAGGAGCTCGTCGAGAAAGCCCGTCTGATAGAGATGCCGCTGGAATCCGATCAGTGCGGGTCTCGGATCCGTTGACCAGCGTCCGTCTCCCGCCACACCTTCGACCTCGGTGTACTCCTCGGGGCGCTGATAATGGGTCCCGCTCGGATTCGTCTTCCACGGCACATGGGGGGCTTCGAGGTGCGCGTAGTGAAGAGTGGGAGCGGGATCGCTCTCGATACCGTTGATCAGCCGCTGCACCCAGTCGACCCACTCGACCCGTTGTCGGTGTTCGGGAACCGGCAGACCTTCGATATCGACCCCAGACCCTGCCGTCAGACCGCCATCGCCGAGGAAACCCTTCCACGCGTTCTCGATGCTGGGAAGCCGCTCTCTGAGCCCCGCCGGCAAAGTCAGATGCCCGTACACGACCGCGACATCGCTCAACAAGGAGGTGAAACGGGCCGGTGCCCGGCCGGCATAGTCGGGACACACATCCTCGGGGCACATGTCAGCGATCCATTCGATCACATGCATCTCGTACGAACCGCTGAGCAGGTTGAAGAGGTTGTCCGGGTGGTCCACGCTCGAGGGGCTCAGACCCTTCTCACCCAGCTTGCCCGTGAGAATCGCAGGGATACTTTGAGTCGTAGCGATCGAGTTGGAGAAAGCGTTGCGGTACCAGCTCCCCTCCTGGGCGAGTCGAGCGAAGTTGGGAAAAAGCCTCTGATTCACGTTTCCGTCTCGATCCATGATCGAAGCGAGTGGCATCTCATCCAGCTGGATGAAGACGACCGGCCCGGGCTGGTCGATGGGCGTGGCGGCTTCGGGAGCGGCCGACGCCTCCCATATCAAACGCGCCGAAGCGGAGAGACCGACGAACCCGACCAGCACGACGGGAAGTGCTAGAGCGAAGTAGGCGACCGCGCGAGGGAACCAGCGATGGAGCAGAATCACGGCCAGCGCAACGATCAGGGCCGAAGCCGACGCGATCAAGGTGCCGTCAGAGAAGAGCTGTCGGCTGATCACGAACCCAATCGCGACGGAGAGGAGCGCCACAAGAGACAGATAGACGATGTCGCCGGTCTTCTCACTCAGCTTCGCGCCCACCCATATGAACCCGGTAGCCACGAAGGGCACTGCGAGCCCAACGACGAGGCCGAACGCAAGTATCTCCGGCCCTGATGTCCGATTGGCAACGAAGACCTCGGGGTTTCGGCCATATATATCAAGGACCGGCGCTGCCACAGCTGCAGTGCTCAGGCCGCAGATGACCAGGAACCGCCGCCAGACGCTGCCAAGTTCGAAGGCTCCCATAGGCACCACGAAAAGGTACCGGTGTTCCCGGGCAACGCGACACGACCATCCTCCGGGTCGTGTTTCCCGGCTCCCCTGCTTAACTCCACTCCAGATCCTGGACACCTCTGGGAACCACGTCATCGCCCGTGACGTCTACAAGACGAGGGAACGAGCAGTTGACCGATTCCACTAAAGGCTTCTACCGGCGCATTCGGCTCCGAATGCGACTCGCCTGGATGGCAGATTCCGCCCAGATATACGCCCCGTATCTCGGTTGGAGCATCCTCGGCCTGTTGATCGCCGACTGGCTGACCACCTGGGCCGGGGCGCTTCGCTACTCGCTGTTTGCCGTCTTGGCCTTCGTTGGTGCCTTGCTGATCGGAGCCGCACTACTCCGCATCGGGGAATGGGAGGCGGCGCGGTCGGCCGAGCGAGGGCTCGGGTTGCCTGCGACCCTGACCACAGCCCTCGAATTCAACGATGCCGACAACGACATCCACCGGAGGATCCAGAGCCGGGCAAATGAGATCGCTGCCACTGCCAGCCCGGCCCGTGCGATTCCGATTCCCGTCCGACCCGACAAGCTTCGCCTGCTCGGGTACGCAGCAGCCCTGGTTCTGGGGGTGGCCATCCTGCCCGCGTTGGGCGGAGCTCCTGCGCTATCGGCAGACACAGATTCGGCGCTCGATGCCGAGGCAGAAGAGGTCGAAAAGCTGGCTGAGGCTGTCAGACAAGCCGATGTGAGCACGTCGGAGGAGATCGCAGAGGAGCTCGAAGAGCTCGCCCAGCTCTTGCGCGATGCCCGGTCCCTCGAGGAAGGGCTGGCCGCACTCGACAGTACCGACAAACGGCTCTCCTCCCGATCGGACCCCATGTTCCTCGCTCAGAAGGCAGCAGTGCAAGGGCTGGCGCGCGATCTCGCCCTTCGTCCTCTTGTCGATGGTGCACCCCTCGATGCCGCCTCCCAGCTGGAAGAGCTGGCCGCCGAACTCGACCAGCTGAGCGAGCCAGAGCTGCGGGCGCTCCAGGACCGTCTGTCCGATTTGGCTGCGTCACAGGCGTCTGGCAACCCGGGCCTGTCGAGCGATCTGGCCGATGCGTCTCGCGCCCTGTCCACAGGTGATCTGAGTGCGGCGCGCGATGCTCTCGATCGGGCGGCGTCCGGTCAGAGCTCGGGGGTCGTCGGAGCACGAGACCAACAGGCACTCAGCGAGGTCAGAAGGAGCCTTGGTGCCATAGCAGACAGACTCGCCGGATCTGACCGGGCCGACACCAATGGCCAAGGTGAAGGCCAGGGACAAGGACAAGGACAAGGCCAAGGCCAAGGCCAAGGCCAAGGCCAAGGCCAGGGCCAAGGGCAAGGTCAGGGCCAGGGCCAGGGACAAGGCCAAGGGCAGGGATCACCGGGTGGTGTCATCTCAGGTGTCCGCCCCGGTGATGGCAACGCCACCGGTCAAGGCGGTCAGGGATCCGTAGGTCCCGGCAGCTCTGCCGAAACCGGCGGAGAACCGCAGGTCAGCGATGTATACGACCCTGTCGACCGGGGCAACTTGTCCGATCTGCTCCAGGTCGACCTCGAAGGAGGAACTGCAGACGGTGATCTCGTAGGACGCGGTGAGGCCCCAACCGAGAGAGGGCAGTCTGTGGTGCCATATGCCCAGGTGCTGCCCGAGTACCTCAACGAGGCAGCCGACGCCCTCGGTGCCCTCAGGCTGCCGCCCTCGATGAAGGGGATTGTCCAGAGCTACTTCGATCAACTGGCCGCGGAGGTGAGATGAGAAGGCGACATGGGTGAGCTCAACGACAGGACACTCGAGATCTACTCGACAACTGCCGCCCGCATCGAGGAGTCCGTGGCGTCGCGCATCGTCGGCCAGCCGGAGCTCATCAGACAGACTCTCGTAGGGCTACTCGCCAGTGGCCACATCCTGCTCGAGGGTGTGCCCGGCCTGGGCAAAACCGAGCTGGTCAAGTCGTTTGGCTCGGCGGTGGGAATGAACTTCGCCCGTGTCCAGTTCACTCCCGACCTGATGCCGGCTGACATCGTCGGGACCCAGGTGCTCGAAGACGATGAAGCGGGCCATCGCCAATTCAGGTACCGGGCGGGGCCGGTGTTCACCAATCTCTTGCTCGCTGACGAGATCAATCGGGCCACCCCCAAGACCCAGGCCGCTCTGCTGGAGGCGATGCAGGAGCGCCAAGTCACGGTTGCCGGTGAGACGCGACAATTGCCGGAGCCCTTTGTCGTGCTCGCAACACAGAACCCCATCGAGCTGGAGGGCACCTATCCGCTGCCCGAGGCGCAACTCGATCGCTTCATGTTCAAGGTGGCGGTCAGGCCCCCGACGGCCGACGTCCTCGAAGAGATTCTGAACCGCACCACCAGTGGCGGGATCGAGGCGGTACCGCAGGTAGCCGACAGGCGGCAGGTCCTCGACATGATCATGCTCACCCCTCAGATCCCGATGACCAGTCACCTGGTCCGGTATGTGGCCGAGTTGGTCGAGGCAACTCAACCGGAGGGAGATACCGCATCACCGACCATCAAGCGCTATGTCCGATATGGCAGCTCTCCGAGAGGCGGCCAAGCGATGGTGATGGCAGCCAAGGCTGCGGCACTCATCGATGGAAGGCTGCACGTGACCGCTGATGACATCCGCTGGGCAGCACCGGCTGCTCTTCGCCACCGGCTCGTGCTCGGTTACGAAGCCGCTGCAGAAGGGATCTCGCCGGATGTGCTGGTCAGAGAGATACTTCAGTCGTCTGGCGAACCGAAAGCCGAGATCCGGGGCGCCCCGTGAGACTGCTCAGCCCGGCCTTCATGGCCAGGCTCGAGAACCTCCAGCTGATGAACCGGCGCCGCCTGGTGGGCAGGTTCGGAGGCGAGCACTCCTCACGCCGCCACGGCAACACCGTGGACTTCGCTGACTTCCGTGAATACCACCCTGGGGACGACTTTCGGAGGATCGACTATCACGTGATGGCCCGACTCGATCAGGTCCTCATCAAGCTCTACGAAGCCGACGACGAGGTCACCGTTCGGCTGCTCATCGACACCTCGGCCTCGATGGGCGTCGGGGGGAAGATCGATCAGGCGAAGCGGCTCGCCGCCGCGTTGGGCTTCGTTTCACTGGCCAACCACGATTCGGTGACCGTTCACACGTTTCCAAGCGTCGGCCGGACTCCGCGCTTCGCCGGCAGGGGTTCGGTCCCGGCTTTCCTTTCCCATCTGGAGACCCTCGAGGCCGGTGGCCCGACTCCGTTCGCCCAGGCAGCGGCACATCTGCTGGGCCGGTCCACATTGCCCGGGATGACCATCGTGATCAGCGACCTCCTCACCGAGGAGTGGCCGGCGTTGATTCGACTGAGCGCTTCCGGTTCGGACATCACGGTCTTGCACGTCCTCTGCAAGGAAGACCTGGACCCCGACCACTCCGGCGATCTCGAGCTGGTCGACCGTGAGAGCCGCGAGCGCCTCACCGTGAGTGTCACCGATGACATCTCATCGAGCTACCGGGAAAGAGTCGCCAGTTGGCGTGAAGAGGTGATGACGGCTGCCCGGGCGTCCGGCTCCACATATCTCGCCGTCGATGCCGAGGAGAACGTCGAGGAGCTGCTCCTGCGATCCTGGCGACAAGCCGGGGTCCTCAGGTGACCCTTCTCCTCCCGATTGGCCTGCTGGCGATCCTCCTGGCGATACCGATCGTCCTGCTCCACATGCTCACGCCGCGCCGCCCACCAACGGAAGTCTCTTCCTTGCTCCACTGGGATGGCCTGCGCCACTCGATTACCGCTGCCGAGCCGTGGCAGAAGTTGCGCTGGAGTCTCCTTCTCATCCTTCAACTGCTCGCAGTGGCCCTCTTCGCGTTGTCCCTCGCCCGGCCGGCCACGGTGGAAGAAGCGACACTGGCTGACCACACGGTGTTCGTAATCGACGCGTCCGGGTCGATGGCTGCGATCGATGGAGCGCCAGACAGGCTGGGTCTTGCAGTCGAAGAGGCGGAAGCTCTGCGAGCGGAGCTCCCCGACGGAGGGCTCGCTTCGATCATCGTAGCTTCCTCCCAGCCGTCGATCCTCTTGGACCAGAGCCCCAGCGAGGAGGAATTCCGGAGGGCGGCCCGCTCGATTCGGACGATGGCCTCAGAGGCCGACTACGAAAGCGCCTTCGCTCTCGCCGAGTCCCTGGTCTCATCCGACAGAGAGACCGGATTCGTGCTGATCTCCGATGGTCAGGTGGACGAGATCGACCAAAGACTCGCTCCCTTGGGCACCAGGTTCGTCCCGGTCGGGGAGACCGACGTCAACCGAGCCATCACCGACCTGTCGGTGAACGCAGGGCCTGGCGGATTGCGGGCGCGGGTGTCCATCGAGTCGACTGGAGGGCCCAACGCCCGACAGGTCCTCCGTATCGACGTCGACGGCACAACCGTGCTCACCGAGGAGGTCGAGATCCCTTCAGGTGAGGTCTTCGAGGAGACCTTCGAGCTGCCCAACGGCACGAGGGTGGCCGCCTTCCTCGACGGGGAGGATCTTCTCGCCTATGACAACCAGCGTTACGCGTCCGCACCGGCGATAGGCGCCCTGAAAGGGCGGGTTCACGGGGAGGCGACATTCTTCGTCGATCAGCTCCTCTCTGCGATCCCCGAGGTCGACACCGAGGTGGGGCTCGGCGAGGAAGTCGATTTCGAGGTATACGTGGGCTCCCCGGTCCCCGCCGAGCCCTCCACCCCGTTCATAGCTGTCGATGTGCCGGGGGGAGTCCCCGGGGTCATCCCGGTCGGCCGGACGACGGATCCGATCCCCACCCTGGTGGCCGATGACTCGATGCTGGAGGACGTCGACGTCTCCCGAATAGCTATCGCAGAGGCTCAGATCCTGGAGGTTCGGTCGGGCGAAGTCCTCCTCGGTGCCCCGGGCGCGCCACTGATCGTTCGGGGTGAGGTTGAAGGGACTCCCTTCTTCTACATCGCCTTCACTCTCGAGCAGTCGAACCTGCCCGTGAACATCGCCTATCCCATACTCGGGGCGCGGATGGTGGGCGAGCTTGCGACTGCCGGCGCATCGACCGCTTCTCTCGTCGTCGGCGAGCCGATCCCCATCGGTTCCGGGGGAGCGGTGGTCTGGGACCCGAGGAACAGCCGCTCCACACTGTCGGTCGGGGACTCGAGCCCCATCGCGGACCAGGCAGGCTTCTGGGTGATGAAACGCCCGGATCAGGATCCGATCGACATCGCGGTGAATGCCAGTGTCATCGAATCCGAGCTGAGGCCCATGAGAGAGCTCCCAGAGCTTCGAGCCGCAGCAGGAGGCGCCGATGACCAGGTGCCCACAGCCACGATCGCGAGGTCGTTGCTGCCCTGGTTCGTGGCCGTCCTGGCCGTCGCGCTCGCATCCGAGCTCTGGGCGAGTTATCGAGTTCGAGGCGTGCCTCCAAGGCAATGGCGCTGGGGACTGGGTCTGAGGGCATTGATCGCTCTGCTCCTGGCTCTCTCCTTGCTCGACCCTGCCATCGCCCGGACGTCCGACGATGTGACCACTGTCTTCGTCGTCGATGCATCCGACTCGATGGGAGCCTCGCTCGAGACGGCACGAAGCTGGGTCCAGTCCGCTATCACCGAGTCGGGAGACGGACAATGGGCAGTCGTGGAGTTTGGCGGTGACGCCAGGCTGGGCACGCCGTTGGGCAACAACCCCTACCGACCCGCCCGTGGTGTTGACCGGGAGTCGACGAATGTAGCAAGGGGTCTGCGTCTCGGTGAGTCCGTACTCTCTGGGGAGACCCGTCAACGAATGATCCTCGTGTCTGACGGGAGAACCAACTCGGGTGACCTCCAGGCCGAGATCGATCGTCTGAAGACTCTCGGCGTGGTGGTAGACGTCCACACGCTGGCGCCTGAGAGGAGAACCGACGCTGCGGTCGCAGGCATCGACATGCCGAACACCGTCAATGCTGAAGAGGTGTTCGAGGCCACTGTGGAGATCGTCTCGACCATCAGCGGCTCCGCCGAGGTCGAGCTTCTCGACGATGACGGTTTGATAGAGCGCAAATCGGTCGAAGTGGTGCCCGGCCCGAACTTCGTCACTTTCTCGGTCGAAGCGGGATCGACGGGCTTGCATCGCCTAACCGCGCGAGTCTCACTCCCCGGGGATGGGATCGTCGAGAATGACGAGACCGTCAATGCCGTCGAGATCGCCGGGCCTGCCAGCGTTCTCCTGGTCGAAGGCGTCGGCGTCGACGGCTCGAGCCTCGCCGACGTACTCGAGTCGCGAGGGTTGGTCACGGAGACGATCGGCATAGAAGACCTTCCCGGACTGCAAGATCTCGCGGTTCACAAGGCGATGGTGCTTGTGGACGTGAGCGTCCGTGACCTGAGCGAGCAGAGGATGTCGACGATCGCGACTTATGTCCGCGAGCTCGGCCGGGGTCTCATCGCTATCGGAGGCACCCATTCCTACGGTCTTGGAGGCTACCGAGACACCGAGCTCGAGGCCATCCTCCCGGTGGACAGCGAAGCGACTGACGCGTTGCGAGAGGTCGGAGTGGCCGAAGTCCTCCTCATCGACACGAGCGAGTCGATGGGGGCCTGTCATTGTGACGAGCAGGGTATCGACAGCTCGGAAGGCGGGGTCAACAAGACCGACATCTCCAAAGCGGGTGCCCTGCGGGCGATCGAGGCCTTGAGCAGCGACGACGAAGTCGGGTTGCTGGCATTCTCCGGATTGCCCAACTGGGTCATACCTCTCCAGGAGTTCCCGTCCCGTGAAGTCATCGAAGAGGGTGTCGCATCGCTCCGCCCCTTTGGTGAGACTCGGGTGATCCCTGCCCTGCGTGAGGCGGCCGAGATGCTGAGGGAGTCCGACAAGGAGCTGAAGCACATAATCCTCTTCACCGACGGGTTCACCACGGAACTCGAGGTTGGCTCCGATTTCGTGGGGGCCCCGTTCGCCGGCGATCTAGTCGAGGAGGTGAAGAAGCTGGCCGAGGAGGGGATAACCGTCTCAGTCGTCGGCACCGGGGAAGGCGCCATCGGCGCACTGGAAGAGGTGGCCGAGGTCGGCCGGGGGCGTTTCTATCCCGGACGCGACTTGAACGAAGTGCCGGAGATCTTCGTGGAAGAAACGCGGTTGGCGTCACGCTCCTACATAAACGAAGGTGAGTTCTATCCAGCAGTGACGTCAACGGCCAAAGCGGTACGTGACCTCGAATCCTCACCCCCGCTCCTCGGATACGTGGCGACTTCACCAAAGCCGACGGCCGACATCCAGCTTCAGATTGGTGAATTCGCCGACCCGCTGTTGGCCTCATGGCGAATCGGCCTGGGCAAGGTAACGGCATGGACCAGCGACGCTGGTGACAAGTGGGGAGCCCAATGGGCCGGCTGGGACGGCTATGCCGACTTCTGGTCGGATGTCGTCCGAGACACGTTCCCACTGTCCGGCTCCGAGGGTCAACAACTGCGTGCACGGATCGCCGACCGGCTGATGACGATCACCTTGGAAAGCGCCGAAGGATGGCCGGCCGGAACCGACCCGGTCGCCCGGATCAGCTATCCGGATGGGACATCGGACGAGATGCGCCTCGACCGCTCGTCCGATTTCGAGTACAGCGCGGTAGTTCCTGCCAGACAGGGTGGGACGTATGCGGTCGGAGTCAGCGTCGACGCAGGAGGAGGCGAGACAGCGGTCCTGTCTTCCATTGCGTCTCGCTCCTTCGCCGCCGAGTACCTGCCCGGTGAATCGGATCCGCAGCTTCTGGCCGGCATATCTACGGGGACAGGGGGCCGAGGTGAGATCACCGCCGAGCAGGCCTTCGATCCGGAGGGATTGGAGCCGGGGGTCAGCGAGCAGCGATACCGGTGGTGGTTTCTCCTGGCTGCCGCTCTCCTCTGGCCGATCGATGTCGCGCTGCGACGTCTCCGCCTCTCCCGAAGAGACCGACCAGACCCGCCAGACTCAGCATCAGAGCCCCAGCCCAGACCCACCAGACCAGAGGCTTCACGAACACGCTGACGCTCACCGTCTCGGCGTCGGGAGCGAGCTGGGAGACGGCGATGATTACATCAGCTCCTGGTGTGCTCAAGAGATCCGGCTCGGAGACTGGTTGCGTCTGGTCTTCGTAGGCCCTGATCTCTGGAGCCAAATCGTGCTTCCCATCCACCGAGAACAGGGCGCGTACGAAGATGAACCGGTCGGCCTCACCGGTGTTCACGTCATCCAGACCGATAGTCCGTCCCGCCACTTCGACTGTGTCTCCAGGTGACATCGTGCCACGAAACTCACCTCCCAAGGCGCTGCCCCCTGCGCCCACCAGCACCATCGAAAAGCCGATATGGGCGAGATGGGAGACCAGGGCCCTTCCCCTGGGTTTGCGACGCAGGACCCTCCACGCAAGAGCAGCGGCCCCAGCGGCCCCGGCCGACGCCAGGATCAGCGGTATCGGCTCGAATCGACCTGTTGCGCCGAGAATTGCACCCACCGCCAGGCCGCCAATTAGCCATACGACGACAGTCCGAACGCCAATGCGCGTGGCTGACCAGGATGTCTCCAGTGCGAAAGATGCGAGCACACCGATCGCCAACGCGATCGGAACCGCGGTAGCCACGAAGAACCTGCTGTCGATGCTCACCGACTCGTTGAAGAAGACGCTGGCATATGCGGGGTAGGCGGTGCCTACGGTGACAAAGACAAGGGCTGAGCACAGAAGACCAGCCGATACGACCAGCCAGGTGTCACGTCCCGATCCGATTCGCTCCCATGATTCGCCACGAACCGCCTTCAGTGCAATGACGCCCGAAACAATCAGAGCAATGACTGCGGCCGAGAGGAGGGTCGCTCCGATGACCGGGCTCTCGGCGAAAGAGTGGATCGAGCCGGTCACCCCCGACCTCGTGAGGTAGACCCCGAGAATCGTCAGGGCGAAGGGAAGCATTGCGAAAAGAACGTTCCAGCGACGCAGCCGACTGTCACGCTCCTGTATTCGGGATGTGTGGAAGAAGACCGTCACCGCAAGCCACGGCATCAGAGCCGTGTTCTCGACCGGGTCCCATGCCCAGAAGCCGCCCCAACCGAGCTCCACGTATGCCCAGCTCGCCCCGGCCACCATGCCGAGGGTGAGAAGAGTCCAGGCTACGAGCAGCCATCGTCTGGTCACCCTCAGCCACTCCTCTTGGACGCTTCGACGGGCCACCGCTTGGACGGTCACGGCGAACGGGGCGATGAGAACGGTGAGCCCCAGGTACAGGATCGGTGGGTGATAGATCATCGCCGGATGCTGGAGGATGGCAAGCAACCCGCGTCCGTCGACCGCCGGGATATCGAGGATGGTGAAGGGATTGGCGACCAGTGCCGTCACCAAGAGATATCCGCCACCAACCAACCCAGCCACCGCGACGGCAACTCTCTCCTTCAGGGCCATTGCCCCGATGGCCAAAGTGAGGGTCGAGTAGAAGAGCATGGAGCCGTCCATTCCTCCCCACAGGGCCGCCACTCGATATGGCCAGGGTGTTGCCCTGCTGGTCGTCTCGGCGACATATGCGAGAGAGAAGTCGTTCGCCAACAGGGCAACCAGCAGAGCCGTGGTGGAGACAACCGCAAGAACGGAGCAGACCCTCAGGGATAGGCGACGAACCCTGTCACCAGCGCCGGGGGCAATGGTGACGACACTTGCGGCGATGGCCGCCCACAGGGCCACGGATCCGACGGCCGAAGCGGTCACAGGATGAGCGTAACTGTCAGCCGGGGTTTCGCTCGCGGCTACGGGTACCGTCGACCGGATGAGCGACCTCTTCTCGGCCAAGGCCGAAGACCTGGCGGCGCGCTCGGCTCCTCTCGCCACGAGGATGCGGCCACGCCGCATCGACCAGGTGGTGGGCCAACCTCAGCTGCTGGCTCCCGGATCCGCTTTTCGGCTGATCGTCGAGTCGGGTCGACCCGTGTCGATGCTTCTCTGGGGCCCGCCGGGGACAGGGAAAACCACCCTGTCGAGGCTGATCGCCGACCATGCCGACGCGGCCTTCGTGACCCTGTCCGCCACTTCCGCGGGGGTCAAAGACATCAGGGAGGTTCTGGCCGAAGCCCGCAACCGGCTCGCCACCGATGAGCGACGCACTGTTCTCTTCCTCGATGAGATCCATCGCTTCGCCAAGAACCAGCAGGACGCTCTGCTGCCGGGGGTCGAAGATGGGACGCTCATCCTCATTGGCGCCACCACCGAGAACCCTTTCTTCGAGGTCAACAGTCCTCTCATGAGCCGGATGACGCTATTTCGGCTCGAGCCGTTGCAGCCCGATGACATCGCCCGCCTCCTGGACACCGCGTTGGACGACGCCGACCGCGGAATAGGTGGGTCCGGTCTGAAGATGAGTCAGGACGTGGCAATGGAACTCGCCACACGAACGGGCGGAGACGCACGTCAAGCCCTCAACTCCCTTGAAGTCGCCGCTCAACTGGCCGAGGCGGAGGGTCGCAGCCAAGTCACAGCCGACGACGTCTCCGAGGCCCTGCAACGACGTCTCGTGCGTTACGACAAGGCCGGTGACTCCCACTACGACGTCATCTCCGCCTTCATCAAGTCCATCAGGGGGTCCGACCCCGACGCCGCTCTCTACTGGCTCTTCCTCATGCTGGAGGGTGGCGAGGATCCCGAGTTCATCGCTCGACGCATGGTGATCCTGGCCTCCGAGGACATCGGTCTTGCCGACTCGCGCGCCCTTCCACTGGCCGTCGCAGCAGCAGACGCTCTCGCCTACGTTGGCCTTCCCGAAGCCCGATACCACCTCGCCCACGCAGCTCTCTATCTGGCGATGGCACCGAAATCGAACTCGGTGGCCCGGGCCATAGGCAGGGGGACCGCACTGGTTCGCGACGGTGCCACCCCGAGCGTTCCCCTCCACCTGCGATCGACCGGATACAGCGGTGCCGATGACCTGGGACATGGAAAAGGCTACGTCTATCCCCATGACCACAGCCTCGGCGTCGTTCCCCAGCAGTACTTTCCGGATGGCGTGGATCCGACCGTCATCTTCGTTCCTGGCGACCATGGTGCCGAGAAAGAGATCGTGGAACGTCTGGCCAAGATCGACAAGATCATCGGCCGGGAGGGCCGCAATGGCTGAAAGGGCATGGACCGATCCGTGGCCGGCTTGGTCGCGAAGGTGGTTCGGTATCGCCCTACGAGTATTGGCAGGGGGACTTGGGACATTCGTCGGCCTGGCGCTGATCATGCTCGCGAACTTCGGCGCCACCTTCAAGAAGGATCAACCTGAATGGGACGGGGAGAGCCTGACGATCCTCTTCCTCGGTTTGGCCACCATCCTCACGGCTATCGCCGTGGCAGTGAGACCTTCACGGCTGACGGTCGCTTTTGCGCTCGTCACCGCTGTCGCAATTCCCCTTGTGGGCTCGATCATCTGATCAGCGGGACTCGCACCATGCGGCGACGACGTCTCGTAACTGGCTCGCCTTCGCTTCGACGTCGGCCATATCTTGAAACCTCGCATAGCGAGCAGTCTCACCACCACCTTCCAAGAGTGCGAACGAGCCGGGAATCGAAGCACCCGTATGGAACATCAGGCTCACATGCGCCTTGGTCCTCGGATTGAAGCTGGCCATGTTTCCTTCATACATGAAAGTCGGGCTCTTCCACTTGATTGTCTCGGTCATCCTCTCGTCTTCGAGGATGATCTCCCGGACTCGGAGCATTGCGTCCTTGGCCGGGTGGTCGTACTCGTCGAACCAGGAATCCACTCCTGTGCTGACACTCATCCCAGCGACGATATCCAGATAGGTTGCATTCATGGAGCTCACAGCCAGCCGAGTCATTGAGCGACCCGTCGAAATGGTGTTCGCGTTCTTCTCAGATCCGACCAACAACCCCTTGTGGCAGGAAGGCATGGAGTCGTGTAGTTGGACCTCCGATCCGCCGACGGGTGTCGGATCGACGTATGAGCAGAGGGCGAGATTCCTCGGCCGCGACGTGATCTCCACTTTCGCCGTCACCAGGTACGAGCCTCCCTCGATGATCGAGATCGAGACGGTCCAATCGACCTTCCCCATCCGCGTGGTCCGCCGTGTGGAGCCGGTGACGGAGGATTCATGCCAGGTCACGGCTGAGATCAGCGGTGGCCCTGAGAAGGGTCTGACAAGGCTGATCGAACCGCTCATCGCGATATCGGCCCAGAGGTCGATCGATCGTGACTACGACAGGCTTGTTCAGCTCTTGGAGTCGTCGGCCAGCGCAGACTCGACCGAGAACTCACCTTCCGAGTAGTCGATGGCCTCAGCTCGGGCCGCCGCCATCAAGTCTGGCTCTGCCTCACGGAGCGCATCGAGCACGGATCGATCTGCGGAGACCGAGACGAGCTTCACTTCGGCTCGCATCGACACCTTCGAGTCCGACTTCGCTCGCCGGACGGCGCTCAGCACCTTGCTCGTGGAAACCAGGATCGACCCGTCTCCTACGACACTCTCGAGCTCATCGAAAGTCGGCCAATTCGACCGATGTACCGATCCGTCCCTCCACCAGCTCCACACTTCTTCGGTGACGAATGGGAGGAATGGCGCAAACAGCCTCAGGTAGACGCTCAGGGCCAGCTGCAGGGCCGCATGGGCAGAGGCTGCGTCCTCGCCATCGCCATAGGCGCGGGATTTGACCAGCTCGACGTAGTCATCGGTCCAACCCCAGAAGGACTGCTCTGTGACCTCGAGTGCTCTCGCGTAGTCATACTCTTCGAAGGCATCGGTAGCAGCGCGCACCACCTCAGCGAGGCCGGCCAGCATCGACCTGTCGAGGGCCTGTGTTATGGCGGTTCGGTCAACATCGCCATCAGTGAATCCGAGAGCGAAACGTGAGGCGTTCAGAATCTTGATGGCCAGTCTTCGACCTATCTTCATCACACCGAAGTCGACTGCCGTGTCGACGCCTGGCCTGCCGTTGCAGGACCAATAGCGGACCGCCTCGGCTCCATACTCTTCGATCAATGGCAAAGGCGTGACCACGTTGCCCTTTGATTTCGACATCTTCTTTCTATCCGGGTCCAGGATCCATCCGTTGATCGTCGCGGTGTGCCAGGGAAGCGTCCCGTGCTCGAAATGGGCTCGCACCGTGGTCGAAAACAACCAGGTCCGGATGATCTCCGGTCCTTGTGGACGGATGTCCATGGGAAAGACTCTCTCCCAAAGGTCGGGGTCATCGTGCCAATGACCAGCGATCTGGGGGGTGAGCGATGACGTTGCCCAGGTGTCCATGACGTCGGGGTCTCCGGCGAACCCACCCGGACGGCCCCGCTGTGATTCGTCGAAGCCGGGCGGCACGTGCGACGTGGGGTCAATCGGGAGCTGGTCGTCGGTGGGGAGGACCGGGCTGTCGTAGTCCAGATTCCCCTCGTCGTCGATCGGGTACCACAGCGGAATGGAGACTCCGAAGTAGCGCTGCCTCGATATCAACCAGTCGCCGTTCAAGCCCTCGACCCAATGCCGGAATCGAACTCCCATGAAGTCCGGGACCCAGCGGATCTCCTCACCGCGATCGAGGAGCTCCTTTCGCAGTTCGTCATCGCGTCCCCCGTTGCGGATATACCACTGTCTGCTCGTGATGATCTCCAGCGGACGATCGCCTTTCTCGTAGTACTTGACCGGATGCGTGATCTGACGAGGCTCCCCGTCGAGGTCACCCGATGAAGCGAGCATCTCGGCCATTCTGCGGCGAGCCTGATTGGGAAAGAGCCCGGCGAGCTCCCGATACGCGGCGGCACCCGCACCGGTCAGCCACTCAGGGGTGTCGTCCTGGAAGCGCCCGTCGTGCCCGATCACTGCACGGGTAGGCAGGTCCAGCTCACGCCACCAGGTGACGTCGGTCGTATCACCAAAGGTGCAGATCATCGCCACCCCGGTCCCCTTTTCTGGCTCGGCCAGCTCGTGTGCGACCACCGGTAGCTCGACACCAAAGATCGGCGAGGTCACCGTCGACCCGAAGAGAGATTGGTATCGCCCATCGTCGGGATGGGCGACCAAAGCAACGCAGGAGCAAATCAGTTCGGGTCTGGAGGTATCTATGTAGACCTTCGACCCGTCTTCTCCGTGAAATGCGACCTTGTGGTAGGCGCCTTGCTTCTCCCGATCCTCCAGCTCCGCCTGGGCTACCGCCGATTGGAAGTCGACATCCCAGAGAACGGGAGCCTCCTGGGAGTAGGCCTCTCCCCTGGCGAGGTTGTTGAGGAACGCCATCTGAGACGTGCGCTGTGCGTGTTCGTCGATAGTGGCATACGTCTGGGTCCAGTCGACCGACAGCCCGAGGGTTCGCCACAGATTCTCGAAGACTTTCTCGTCTTCGGCTGTTCTCAGGTGACAGAGCTCGATGAAATTCCTGCGGCTGATGTGAACCGGCGGGTCGTGAGCGTCTTCCGCCGGTTCGAGGTCGGGCTCATAGGGAAGCGACGGGTCGCACAGGACTCCGTAGAAGTTCTGGACCCTTCTCTCCGTCGGCAGACCGTTGTCGTCCCAACCCATCGGATAGAACACCTCTTTGCCGGCCATGCGTCGATAACGAGCGTGAGCATCGGTCTGGACGTACCCGAACACAGAGCCCATATGCAACGAACCGGAGACCGTCGGCGGTGGGGTGTCGATGGCGAAGATCTCGTCCCGGCTCTTGGTCCGGTCGAAGCGATAGGTGCCCTCTTGCTCCCAATGGGCATCCCACTTCTCCTCGATACCGTCGAGCGATGGCTTGTCGGGGACGTTGCGACTCATTGGCAGTCCAGGGTAATTGCGCCTTCAGGCGATGACATCAAGCGATTCAGGCATGGGTTTGGGGCGTTGTTGCGTCTGGTTGGTGGTGTTTGGGTTGTTGTCCCGG
>JAHEJW010000051.1 GCA_024638655.1 bacterium
TCCAACCGCCAAAGCCAGAAGCAGGTATGTAAGGGCGTCCCCGCCCGCGCCGGGTGTGCTCTCACGCTTGCCCAGGACCCGCCGAACTATGGCTATGCCACCGATCACGATCCCTGCCAGGACCAAAATTCCAATCCCGATACCCATCAGAAGTCGCCTCTCTGCTCGCACTCCCAGATGAAATGAGGCCACGGCTCACCGGTGACCCACCAGAAACCGTCCTCGTTCACCAACTCGAACGTCTCCCATGACTCCCATCCGGACCCAAACATCCCATCGGTGCCGAACCTCATTCGAACGTTGACTATCGCGTGGTCTTCGCCGACGCCGGGCTCTGAGCCCTGGTCATCCAGATTCGCCGTGAACGGCTCTGACGGTGCATAACGGGCGAGGTCGGAGGGAACGCATCCTTCGAAAGTCTCCGGCCGCAGCAGTTCGAATGCGCGCTCGTACTCCTCGTCGCTGATCGCCTGCAGGTACTCCTGGACGGTCCCTTCCGGCGTGGAAGGGTCCAACTGAACGGGCTCCCGGACAAGAGCGACGATCACCAGTCCGACCACCAATACGCCGATCCCACCGGCGAGCAGCCAGTTCGCCCGATTACTCATAT
This sequence comes from bacterium, assembly GCA_024638655.1. Lineage (GTDB taxonomy): Bacteria > Actinomycetota > Acidimicrobiia > Spongiisociales > ZC4RG35 > Ww567. The sequence goes on from JAHEJW010000051.1 coordinate 611, forward strand.
CTCTGCCCTTTCGACAGTTCCCGTAGTACCTCCATTACACCTGAGTCGACGAGGACGACAGGGTCGAATTGCTTCTTCTCGAGAAAGGAGGCGACCATCGTTGCCCGGTGGCCGGTGCCACATGCCACGTATACCTTCCTCCCCGAATCGAGGTCTTCATGTGGCTCGTTGGCGACTTCAGGAGCGTATTGGAGAATGCTGTCTTCGATGATCCCGGCTTCCCACTCGTTCGGGGCACGGGCGTCGAGAACCTGGGCTCCGTTCTCCACACTCCTCGCCAATCCCTGGGCGTTGGTTGTTTGATAGGACCGCAGCTCGCCGCCCCACGGCTCCAGGTCCCAGATGACGCCGCGCACATCGTCAAAGCCGATTCTGAGTAGCTGTCTCCGTGCCTCTTCGATGTCCTGGCCGGGGTCGGCCACCAGCACCAGCGGAGAGCCATGTGTGATGACCCAGCCCGTCCAGATGCCGAAATCGTGGCGAAGCGGGATTCCTATGGAGTCAGGGATATGGCCGGCGGCAAAGCTCGCCTTCGGGCGCATATCGACGATCTCCACCCTGTCTTCCATGGACTCGAGTGCATCTCTGCCAATCGGGGGCGTGTCGAGTGCGGGTGCCGGAGGCGGGCCCATGAGGTTCACCGGGCCCATGTACCTGTAGTAGGTGGGGTATGGGACCAAACCGTCGAGTTGACCTTTGACGAAGGAGTCCTCGTCGGCGAAGCCCAAAACAGGGTTCGTCGTGCGCTCGGCTCCGATCGTGGAGGTCAACTCTCCTGTCCCCGAAGCGGTGCAGAAACTTCCCGCACCATGGGTCGGATACAAGACGACCGGATCAGGAAGATCGGCAAGGCGGTGAACCGACCGATACTGCAGGCGGGCGAGGGTGTCGGCACGTTCCATGCCGAGCAGATCGGCTCGGCCCGCCGAGCCAACCAGGAGGCTGCCTCCCGAGAACAGAGCCACCGGCTCGCCATCGACGATGAGCAGGTAGGCCATGTGCTCCGGAGTGTGTCCCGGCGTGTGGATCGGCCTGATGAGAAATGACCCGGCGTCGAACTCCTCGTTGTGAAACGCCGGACGATGCCGGAATGCGGGTGCCGCGGCTGATGGAAGAACCAACTCGGACTCGACAGCAGCGGCCAGGGACAAGCCTCCGGATATGTAGTCGTTGTGGATGTGGGTCTCTAGGACGAATCTTGGCAAGGCTCCCGTCTCGTCGAGTGCCCGCTCGAAGCGGTCGATGTCTCTTTGGGGATCGATCACCACGGCGACTCCTTCGTGGGACACCACATAGCTGGAGTCGCCCAGTCCCTCTGTACGTATGGTTTCGATTCTCATGATCTGATCCTCCGGTCATTTTGGCCCGGTGTGCGACTTCGTCCTATCGGGGTTTCCCCTGATGCCTGGATCACTTCTGCATTCCCAGAGCCTTCATGCCCCCTGTCATGTTTGCCACATTCTCGTATCCGCTGAACTTGAGAAAGGCGGCCACCTGGTGACTGCGGCTACCGGAGCGGCAGACGCAGAGGATGGGCCGGTCAGCCGGAATCTCGTCGATTCTCTCCATGATCTGACTTACCGGGATCAGGAGCGCTTCTGGGAGGGTCCCCTGTTCCCATTCCCTGGGTTCGCGCACGTCCAACAGAACTCCTGTCGTCTCCTCGACCCACTCTCTCCAGTTCTGCGCAGGCACCGTGTCCACGTGCACCATGGCTCTAATCGTACGGTCTTCCGGGGCACCTCTCTGCCTACACTCGCGCTCCAGTCGTCACCTGGAGGGACTTCATCGACATCGCGGTTCTCGTGTCGGGATCGGGCACGAATCTCCAGGTGCTGATCGACAGCCCCGACATCCGCCCACATATCCGGCTGGTAGTCAGTGACAGGCCGGGCGCCGTGGCGCTGAGCCGGGCCGAGAAGGCGGGTATACCGACGGCACAGGTGCGTTGGGAGCAACACGGGGCTCGTGACGAGTTCTCCGCCGCCGTTGCCGAGGTCATCGAAAGCCATGGCGCCGAGGGGGTGGTTCTGGCCGGCTTCATGAGAATCCTGTCTGCCGGCTTTGTCGATCGGTTCCCCGGCCGAATCCTCAACATTCATCCATCGCTCCTGCCCGCTTTCCCCGGCGCAAACGCCGTCGAATCAGCCCTCGACCACGGGGTGAAAGTCACCGGAGTCACTGTTCACTTCGTTGACGAGAAAGTGGATCACGGACCCATCATCGCCCAGGAACCGGTCGAGGTTTTCGAGGGTGACACGGTCGATTCGTTGCACGCCCGAATCCAGCGGGTGGAGCATGTTCTCTACCCCCGCATCGTCCGGTCGTTGGTGCAAGACCGGCTGGCAATCGAGCACGGGCTGGCCTCGGCATGACGAGAGCCTTGCTGAGCGTCTACGACAAGACGGGTCTCCTCGAGTTCGCCAGAAGGCTGATGGCCCTCGGCTACGAAATCGTCTCGTCGGGCGGTACCGCCTCCGAGCTCGAGTCTGGCGGAATCCCGGTGAAGCGCGTCAGCGAAGTGACCGGAGCACCGGAGATTCTCGACGGTCGTGTCAAGACCCTGCATCCTCTGATTCATGGGGGCATCCTGGCCCGGGGGCCTGAGGACCAAGCCGAACTCGAGGCGAACCAGATCGACCGGTTCGATCTGGTGGTATGCAATCTGTATCCGTTCCGTGAGACGGTGGCGAACCCCGATGCGAGCGAGGACGACATCATCGAGAAGATCGACATCGGCGGGCCCGCGATGGTTCGAGCAGCCGCCAAGAACCACCGGTACGTAGGTGTCGTGACCTCCCCCTCACAGTACGAAGCCGTAGCAGAAGCTCTCGAGCGGGGCGGTCTCGATGACGAGTTGCGCCGTCGGCTGGCCAACGAAGCCTTCTTTCACACCGCGTCATATGACGCCGCCATCGTCGGCTGGCTGGGCGATGATCTGGTGCTTCCGCTTCGGAAGGTCGACGATCTCCGGTATGGAGAGAATCCCCATCAGGCGTCAGCCATCTATCGCGAAGACGGCGTTTCCTCCTGGTGGTCTTCGGCCGAGCAGCTCCAGGGCAAGGAGATGTCGTTCAACAACTATGCCGACACCGAGTCGGCCTGGAGCCTCGTCAGGGATCTGGGAGAAGGAGCCGTTGCCGTCATCAAGCACACCAATGCAGCCGGAGCGGCTTTGGGCTCCCCGACGGTCGATACGTTCGAAGCGGCCTGGGCGGGGGATCCTCTTGCTGCGTTCGGTGGCATCGTGGCGATCAACGGGCAATTGGACGAAGCCACTGCCGGGCGGATCGCTGACAAGTTCGTCGAGGTGGTTATCGCCCGAAGCGCAACTCCAGAGGCGATTGCGGCCCTGGAGAAGAAGCCGAGCGTCAGGTTGTTCACCGCCCCGCTGCCCCGGATCGACGGTCCTGATTACCGCCACGTGGAAGGCGGTGTCCTGACGCAGACAGCTGACGACGTCTCGATAGGCGAGTGGGAGGTCGTCTCCGATCGAGCTCCATCGGAGGACGAGCTGGCAGATCTCGAGTTCGCCTGGGTGGTTGCGGCCCATACGAAGTCCAATGCGATCGTGCTGGCGCGGGACCGCCAGGCAGTCGGGATAGGAGCCGGTGATCAATCTCGTGTCGGGGCTGCCCAGCGGGCGGTCGCCAAGGCGGGGCAGCGATCTCGTGGCTCGGTGGCGGCCTCCGACGCCTTCTTTCCGTTTCGGGACGGGCTCGACGCCCTTGCCGATGCTGGTGTGACCGCAGTGGTCGAGCCGGGTGGGTCGCGCAACGACTCGGAGCTGATCGACGCAGCGAACGAGCGTGGCGTGGCCCTAGTGTTCACCGGCAAGCGACACTTCAAGCACTGAGAGGGGGTCACTCACGATGACCGCTCAGATCCTCGATGGGAAGCTGGTCGCGTCGGCGGTCAAGGAGGAAGTCGCCGCTGTCGTGTCTCAGCTCGACTACGTGCCCGGCCTGGCAACCGTTCTGGTCGGCGACGACCCCGCGTCGCACTCGTATGTCCGGGGCAAGAGGCGGGACGCCGAGCAGGTCGGGATTCGCTCATTTCATCACGAGCTGCCGGCCACCATTCCCCAAGACGAGCTCGAGGCTCTCATCGACGGTTTGAACGCCAACGACGAGGTGGACGGGATACTGGTGCAACTCCCTCTCCCCGGTGAGCTCGACTCGGAGGCGATAGTGGAGCGAATCGATCCGTCCAAGGACGTCGACGGCCTCCATCCGTTCAATCTCGGGCTCCTGGTCCTTGGTAAGAAGGGTTTGAGGCCGTGCACACCAAGCGGAATCCTGAGGATTCTGGATCACTACGGCATCGAGACGGCCGGAGCCCGCGTGGTGATCGTCGGCAGGTCCTTCCTCGTCGGACGCCCCCTCGCCCTGATGCTCTCCGAACGCGGAGCCGATGCCACGGTCACGGTGACTCACTCGCGGACCGAGGACCTCCACGGGGAGACCACAGATGCCGACATCCTCGTTGCTGCGGCGGGCGCACGGGGCCTGATCACGGCCGAGCACGTCAAGCCGGGGGCGGCAGTCATCGACGTGGGCATCAACCGAACCGATGACGGTCTGGTCGGCGACGTCGACTTCGACTCCGTTGTCGAGTCGGCCGGGGCGATCACCCCCGTCCCGGGTGGCGTCGGCCCCATGACCCGCGCCATGCTCCTGGTCAACACACTCTCCGCAGCCAAAGCTCGCCGCTCGTAGTGGATCAAACCGTTCTGTGCGGATTTGTACAACTGGGGTTCGCGCGAATCCGCACAGAAAGGTCAGCCGAGCCCGGCGACACTGAAGATGACGTGAAACGGCTGGCAGTAGATCACGACGCTGCCGAAGCCTGAAACGTCGACATCTGACGGGATGTCGTAGTTCTGGTCGCCTATGTTCCCCTTCAAGGAGCCCAGATCCACGTAGCCGTCGATGCCGTCTCTGTCGGCCGGTGCGGCGTCGGGAACCAGCAGAACATGGAGGTCCGGGCCATTGGTCACCTCGAAGTTCTCCAGCCTCAGGACGTGACTGCCGTCCGCCAGCTGGTAGATGGTGGCAGTGCCCGAGCCCTGGTGGACCGAGTCGAAGTCTTCGAACTCTCCTGTTGAAATGACCACCGGCGCGTCTTCCTCGGGCATCGTGTCGGTGACTTCGACGGCTGGACTGTCGGCAGCCTCTTCCATTTCGGCCTCGACTTCCTCCTGGGTCATGTCATCCGGAACTATCGCCATGGCCGACATCGGAAACTCCTCACTGACCTCGGTGTCGAGGAACAGTGGCGAGCCCAGCCACCAGGCGACAGCGAGGACAGGGATGGCGAGAATGAGCCCTCCGATGATGATGGTGCGTTTCGACATGAGCCCAAGCCTGCCCTATCCGAACGAAATGGGGTGTAAATAGGCGTAGCTAATCTCCGTGGTTCGCAGTTTCGAGGAGTAGCAAAGATGGGCACCCCCGTCTCGATGGGCCCCGATGGCCTGGTAGTGGCAGACGACCCGATCATCCCCTTCATCGAAGGTGACGGCATCGGGCCCGACATATGGGCTGCAGCAGTTCGGGTCTTCGACGCAGCGGTCGAAAAGGCGTATGGGGGCGAGCGCGAGGTCGCATGGATGGAGGTCCTCGCCGGCGAGAAAGCCCACAACGAGACGGGTGCCTGGCTGCCCGATGAGACCGTCGCTGCTTTCCGTCAGTACCTCGTCGGAATCAAGGGACCGCTGACCACTCCCGTTGGCGGGGGGATCAGGTCGTTGAACGTTGCCCTGCGCCAGATCCTCGACCTCTACGCCTGTGTCCGCCCGGTCCGTTGGTTCGAGGGCGTGCCCTCACCCGTGAAGAATCCCGGCGCTGTGGACATGGTCATCTTCAGGGAGAACACCGAGGACGTCTATGCGGGCAAGGAGCTCCAGGAGGGAACGACGGAGGCGAAGAAGCTCCTCGAATTCCTCGAGGAGGAGTTCGGGTGGGAGATCCGCCCCGACTCCGGAATCGGGCTCAAGCCGGTGTCCATAACCGGCTCGAAACGGCTGATCAGGGCGGCCATCAGATACGCCCTCGCTCAAAACCGGGATTCGGTCACCTTGGTCCACAAGGGCAACATCATGAAGTTCACCGAAGGAGCTTTCCGGTCCTGGGGGTACGAGCTCGTACGTGACGAGTTCTCCGATGTCGCCGTCTCCTGGGAGGACTCCGGGGGAGACCCGGGAGACAAGCTGCTCGTGCAGGACGTGATCGCCGACGCCATGCTGCAGCAGATCTTGACCAGGCCGGCCAACTACGACGTGATCGCGACCACCAACCTCAACGGTGACTACATCTCGGATGCGCTGGCCGCTCAGGTAGGCGGTATCGGGATCGCCCCCGGTGGGAATATCAACTACGACACGGGGATAGCCATCTTCGAGGCGACCCACGGGACGGCACCCAAATATGCGGGACAAGACAAGGTGAACCCGGGCTCGGTGATCCTCTCCGGGGAGATGATGTTCCGTTATCTCGGCTGGGGGGAGGTCGCCGATCTGATCATCAAAGGACTGGAAGGGGCCATCGCTGCCAAGACTGTCACGTACGACTTTGCCCGCCTGACGGACGACGCCACCGAGGTGAAGACCTCCGAATTCGGGGACGCCGTCATCGCGCACATGTGACGGTTCGCTCGACGGGCTCCGGTGAAGCCACAATGGTGCGAGCGCCCTATTTGAGCTGACCCGACCCGGGTCAGAATGACCCCGGAGGCAAATTCGGGGAATTGGGGGCTGCTTTGGGGGCAGGGGATAGGGGCATATCCGCCATCTGGGTCGTGATGGTCTTGTTCTTCTTGATGGGTGCGGCGGCGCTCGCCGTCGACGCATCGGGAGGCTACGGAACCGCCCGGACCGATCAGAACACCGCCGACCTGGCGTGTCTCGCCGGTGTCGACGAATTACCCGATCAGACCACCGCAATCAATCTGGCGGTGGCCTACATCGACGCCAACTGGCCCGAGATGGCCGGCTCCACGCTCACACTCAGCCTTCCCACGGCCACCTATGACGCTGGCAACGGGAACACCGTCTTCCTCGACTCCGACCATGGGGGCTCGGGAGACTCCATGTACTTGAGGATCACCGAGGTCGAGAATGCATCGTTCGGAAAAGTGATCGGCCAGGACACGATCACGGTCACCCAGGAGGCGGCCTGTTCGACCAAAGAGGTCAAGACCGGCGTGGGCATGTTGCCCATCGGCGCTCTGACCGGGCCGTGGAGCGGTGACCTCTTCGACTGTGCCGCCAAGGTGACGGGCAACTGCGGCGCCCTCGCTCCAGACAGTAACGGTGCCAACGCATATCGCGATGCGGTCGCCAACGGCATAGTCGGGAACTTCATCAAACACCACGGCAACAAGAATCTGCCCGACGGTGACACCGGCTACGCCACCATCGACTGTTATGCAAACCCGTGCAATGTCGCCGAGACCGAGCCGGGGAACATGGTCGGGCCCTGGCATCAGGCCCTCACGGCCCGCTTCAGCAACAACGGAGTTTGCCGTGAGATGGGATGGTTCAACTGCGATCCGATCTCGACAGTCTTCCCGGGTGTTCAGACGCTGGCGGCCAGCGGGATAGGTGAGCCTGCCTGGTGGGACGACAGCCTCTACGGCACCTTCGCCGCTGCCAAGGCCAGCTCCGCACCCAACGCCACCCACTACTACTTCAACGGGCCAGGGATGAAGTGCGATCACTCCCGTCTCGCCACCGTGCCGATTGTGAACAAAGACCTCGACTGGGACCTGGGCGACGGCAAGGGGACCTGGCCCAACGGGCGAAAGGACATGAAATTGATCGGGTTCTACACCATCTACATACGCGAACCGAGTGCCATCGCCGGTATTCCAGGGCCGATCGACGCCGACGTGATCTGGTTCGGACCTGACACGGTGTGTGAGTCGGGTGAGGCCTTTCAGCCGCCGGGGAACACCGTTGCTGCAGACGCGGGCGTGAAGCTGGTGTCGCCATGAGCGCCTTCAACTCGAGTCGAAAGGACCGTCGGGATCGGGGTGCGGCGCTGATCGAGGCGGCGGTGGTGCTTCCGCTCCTCATCATGCTCACCTTCGGCATCTGGACCACGGCCCGGGCATGGAACGTCAGCAACACGCTCGATCACGCCGCCCGGGAGGCGGCGAGGTACGGGGCGACGATCGACCCGTGGGATGCCGGAACCTCACCTGGCGAAGTGCGGGGGGTGGCAGACGCCGACCTCACGAGCTCATCGATCGACCCGGCGACCGTCGGCGGATGCGTCGAGCTCGTCGCCGATACGGCTTCACCGGCATGCGACACCCATGTCAACAACACCGGCACCGATCAGGTATATGTGAAGCTGTCCATCCCCAATTACACGCTCCAATTCATGTTCTTTTCGATCGACATAGACCTCGAGGGGACTGCGATCGCCAGATTCGAAGCCTCGTGACGTAGCCGGCCCGATACGGGGTCGGCTTGACGTTTTGCGGAATTCGTCTGAGAACATGTCGTCGTTACTCTCGGCCTCATGACGGAACCAGTTCGAATTGCGGTGACCGGCGCCGCCGGCCAGATCGGATACAGCCTTCTCTTCAGGATCGCCTCGGGCGGGATTCTCGGTCCCGAGCAACAGGTCGTCCTCCAAATGCTGGAGATCACGCCGGCGTTGCCGGCATTGGAAGGTGTTGCCATGGAGCTCGAGGATTGCGCCTTTCCGCTTCTCGACGGAATGGTCAAGACGGACGACGCCGAGGAGGCGTTCTCGGGTGCAGACATCGCCTTGCTGGTCGGTGCGATGCCCCGAAAGGCGGGTATGGAGCGAGCCGACCTGCTGGAGGCGAACGGGAAGATCTTCACCACTCAGGGTGCGGCGTTGGCGTCTTCGGCCAAGGCGGATGTCAAGGTGCTGGTCGTGGGCAACCCTGCCAACACCAATGCCCTGATCGCCATGAACAATGCGGAGGGCATGGACATGGGCAACTTCACGGCGATGACCCGGCTCGACCACAACAGGGCGATGAATCAGTTGGCCGACAAGACCGGCCGGCCGGTGACGTCGATCAAGAAGATGACGATCTGGGGCAATCACTCGACGACCCAGTACCCGGACCTCTTCCATTGCGAGGTCGATGGGCAATCTGCCTACGAACTGGTCGATGACCATGAGTGGGTCGAACAGGTCTTCATCCCGACGGTCGCCAAGAGAGGAGCTGCGATCATCGAGGCAAGAGGGGCTTCATCTGCAGCCTCGGCGGCAAACGCGGCCATCGATCACATGCGCGACTGGGTGAATGGCACGCCTGACGGTGACTGGGTGTCAATGGGAGTCCCATCGGACGGGTCGTACGGGGTGCCCGAGGGTCTCCTCTCGTCCTTCCCGTGCGTCGTGCGCGATGGGAACTGGGACATCGTGCGCGGGCTGGAGATCGACGACTACTCGCGGTCGAAGATCGATGCCTCGGTGTCCGAGCTCGAGTCCGAGCGGGACGCCGTCAAGGGGCTCGGGCTCATCTAGGTGGCGCGAGCCCTGCCATCGATTGGGCAGGGCTCGGAGGGG
>JAHEJW010000024.1:0-3005 GCA_024638655.1 bacterium
GGGGGCGCAACCGCACTGAGCACTGCAGCGTTTGGGCCTGCCGATCTGGTGGGCCGCCGAGCAGATGCGATCATCGCGTTGACGGTCACCGTCATAGTCGGAGCTGCTGTCTGGCTCTACTTCTGGTTGGGCGCATCCAGGCAACCGCGCGAGCTCGAAGCTCCGTCAGGGCCGAGACGCTTCTACCTCATCGGCATGAGCGTCGTCATGGGCTTGACCTCGGCGGGTGCGCTGATCGCAGCCCTGGTCATAGTGTTCCAGCGGCTCCTCGAAACCGGGGCCGGTGAAAGCGTCGTCATACCGGTCTCTTTGTTCATATTCGCCGGTTTGGCCACATGGCATCTCCTCCGAATCAATGCAGAGGATCGGGATTTGATCGGATCGGAAGAGACGATCACCCCATTCTCGGTGACCATCGTCTGCAGTCACCCTGGGATGGTCTCGGCGCGATTCCCCGATGTCGCCAAGGTGCGGGTGTTGTATCGAGCGGACGATACGGGCATGATCGACGACGACATGGCAGACGAGATCGTCGCAGCCGTGGCCCACCGGTCGAGTTACGTTTGGGTCGACTCCGATGGATTCCGTGTCGCTGCCGCCAGATGACGTGATTGGGTCAAAAGGCCGCGGCATGCGACCATCCCCCCGGTGAAGTGGCTCGCCCACAAGTGGGCTGTGCTCAGGGGTTGGAGGTTCGAGGGAGCTGTGCCGCCGATCCCCAAATTGATCATCCTCGGCGCTCCACACACGACCAACTGGGATTTCGTCCTATTCCTGGCGGCCTTGCAGCACTATCGATTGAAGGTGCGCTACCTCGGGAAGCACAGTCTCTTCAGATGGCCATTCGGAACGTTCTTCGAGAGGCTGGGTGGCATTCCCGTGGACCGCTCCAAAGCAAGCGGTGTTGTCGGCCAGGTGGCTTCCGCCTTCGACTCGAGGCCTGAGATGGTTCTGGTGATCGCCCCGGAGGGCACACGCGGAGCGGGACGCTGGTGGAAGTCCGGGTTCCTGAAGATCGCCGAGGCTGCCTCGGTCCCGGTGGTGCTCGCCGGTGTCGACTATTCGACCAAGACGATGACGATCGGTAAGGAGATTCGATTCGAAGGCGACGCGACCGCATTCATGGACCTGGCTCGTGACTTCTATCGGGACAAGAGGGGCCTCTATCCGGAAAATGAGACTCCGGTGGTGCTCCGAGAGGAGCTGAGACGGTCATGATTTCTCAGCGAGCCTCCGGAAATCGTCGTCCTGGCCCCGTCGCGCGGCCCCGAGACGAAGAGTCTCCCTGCCAAAACGATCCCTGATCTGGTCCACGCTGTCGTCGAGGGCCCGCCGCCTGAGATCCCTATCGCTCCCTGCACGCAACTCGTGTCCTGGGTCGATCGGAAGCTCCAGCTGCAGGTGACGGTTTGTGGTCAGGTTGGACACGGAGAGGCCGATGAGGGTCACCGGAGGGTCTTCCGCCTCGAGGGCTCGACGTACCAGCTCGAGCCCCAGGTTGGCGATGGCCGACGTCGAGGCCGTCGGCGAGGCCATCGTGTGACTCCTCGAGACCACCTTCGGGCCCGGGAAACGAACCCTCGCCCCGAGCGTCGAGCCCGACCGGCCCTTGGCGCGCAATCTCCTGCCGATCCGATCTGCCAGGCCCAAGACCACCACCGCCATCTGATCGACGTCTTGTAGCCCACGACCCAGGGCCTGCTGACTCCCAACGCTTCCAGCACGTCTCCCGGAGACGACTCGGCGGGGATCGCGGTTCCAAGAGAGTGAGCTCAGGGCGCCGGCTGCCGCCCCACCCAGATAGGGCCGCAGCGCGCTGGCTTTGACCTCGGCCAGCTCTCCGATCGTCACTATGCCGAGGCGATGCAGACGTTGTGCGGTCACCTTCCCAACACCCCAGAGGGCCTCGACCGGGAGCGGATGGAGAAACTCGAGCTCGGTCCCAACGTCGACTACGACCAGACCGTCTGGCTTGGCCCGGGCCGAAGCGATCTTGGCCAGAAACTTCGTCGTCGCAATCCCGATCGACAAGGGGAGCCCAACCTCGTCACGAACACGTTCCCTCAGACGTCGGGCAATCTCGGAGGCTGGTCCCAGGAGATGAACGGTGCCCGAGACATCGAGGAATGCCTCGTCCACCGAGATCTGCTCCACGACGGGGGTTGCGTCCTCGAGGATCGCCATGACCTGCTCGGAAAGCTCGAGGTACTCCGAGAAGTGGCCGTTGACCACGATCGCACCAGGACAAATTCGAAGCGCGTCCCGAGTGGACATGGGAGCCCTTACACCAAACGCCCTGGCCTCATAGGAAGCGGCTACCACTATCCCGCCGCCTACCAGGACCGGGCGGCCACGCAGCCTGGGCTCCATCAGTTGTTCGACCGACGCGTAGAACGCGTCCAGGTCGGCATGGAGAATCGTTGGCTCCATGTCCCCAGCATGGCGCGAACTGGGGACAGATTCGAACAGCAGTAGACGTCAGCCCAGGTCGACCGGAGGACCCTCTGACTCCACGGGTGACACCTCGAAGAACGCGGCCCTCTCGAAACCCCCCAGGTTGGCGACCAGGTTCGACGGCACCGATTCCACCAACACGTTGTTGTCCCGGACATTGGCGTTGTAGATCCGGCGCGCCAATTGGATCCGATTCTCGGTCGTCGTGAGCTCGGTCTGGAGCTCGAGGAAGTGACGGGATGCCTTGAGCTCGGGGTAGTCCTCGGCGACCGCCAATAGCCTGCGGAGCCGGCCCACCAGGTCATTCTCCGCCCGTTCCTGCACTCCGGGCTCCTCTCCGTTGGTTGCTAGAGCCGCCGACCTGGCCGATACCACCGCTTGGAACACCGCTCTCTCGTGCTCCGCATAGCCCCTGACCGTCTCGACCAATCTCGGGATCAGGTCGTAGCGGCGCTTCAACTCGGTCTCCACATTCGACCATGAGTTGACAATGAGCTGACGGAGTTTCACCAACCGGTTGTAGACGGCGACCCACCACGCGCCGACCAGGA
>JAHEJW010000024.1:3105-36035 GCA_024638655.1 bacterium
CTCGGGATCAGGTCGTAGCGGCGCTTCAACTCGGTCTCCACATTCGACCATGAGTTGACAATGAGCTGACGGAGTTTCACCAACCGGTTGTAGACGGCGACCCACCACGCGCCGACCAGGACAACGGCCACCAGCCCGACGACTAGAAGGTTGTTGAGGTCGATCATGAGACTCCGCCGTACCGCTCCTCCGCAAGCGGCGGGATTCGATCTTCGAATTCCATCGCCAACTCGGCGAAGTGACCCATTTGCTCCCAAGGCATCTCGCGGGTCGCCAGAACCATTCGATCGCCGTTGATCTCGAGATGGCAGTCTCTTGCTCGGGCGAGAAGCCATTCGATCATGCCGGGGTCGATCAACGTGAAGGCGAAGTCCCGGTCTGCGCTGAGGACTTTGAACTCCCGATTGAACTCGTCGGACTCGAACTGAACATCATTTCCAACACCAATGGCGTTTAGGAAACGCCTACCGAGGCTCTCCGGTGTGATCTCGATCCAGGGCATCGAGTGCTCCATGCGCACCACGCAGAGACTGAGCCGATAGTCATGATTGGTCGTGTTTCCCTGCGCATCCCGTGTGACCTCGGTATAGACGAAGTCGCAAAGCGCGAGCTGGCGTCCCCTGAGGCTTCCGTGCACGGTGGTATCGATCCTTCGTCGATCTCCCTTGCGAAAGAGCTGGTGGGGCAACTGAACGAGATCGAGTGGGTCCCCTTTCGCATACTGGAGACCCAGTCCATTGGCCGTAGCGAGGGCCGCGTCCCGTCTCTGTGCCGCACGGACGATCCCGTACACCAGGACGCCCACGGCGATCAGGGCGAAGAGCACGAAGATCGTGCCGCCGCCTGCCATCACAGCCCCCGGGTCTTCGTTGTCGTCAACTCGTCTCCGCCATGCGCTTCAGTTCGCCACGGTTGACTTTGCCGAGGTGAGTCTGGGGAAGCTCCTCGACGAAGAAGACCCGGCGCGGGTGTTTGTAGGCCTCGAGTCGGGCGAGCACCCAGTCGACGAGGTCGGCTTCCGACACCCCGTTCTCGGCGACGACGAAGGCCACCGGCTTCGCCAGGCCGGAATCGTCGGTCACGGCCACCACGGCACACTCCTTGACCGATTCGTGGTCGAGCAGTGCCGACTCGACTTCCTGTGGCCGGAACCACTTGCCCTTCACTTTGATGGCATCGTCGGCGCGACCCCGGTGGGTCACATAGCCATCGTGATCGATCGAGACCAGATCTCCCCCCACGAACCAGCCATCTCGGAACGCCTCCTCGGTCATCTCCGGCTGCTCCCAATAGCCGAGCCCCAGCGAGTCCCCCTTCACCCATAGCCGGCCCACCTCCCCAGGGACGACTTCCACGCCGTCGTCATCGCAGGCCTTGATCTCGAAGCCCGGCACGACCTTGCCGAGAGTTCCCGGGCGGACGTCCCCGAGGGTGTTGGTGATGAAAATGTGCCACATCTCCGCGGTGCCGAGACCATCGAGCAACTCCACGCCGAACATATCTTTCCATCGGTGATAGAGAGTCTCGGGAAGCGCCTCCCCGGCCGCCGTCGCGAATCGCAGTGAGGACAGGTCCCGACGTTCGGCGCCGGGATGACTGACGATCTGATTGATCGCCGATGGGACGTTCACGAGGACCGTGGGTCGATGTCTCTCGATCTGGCCGAACAGAATCTCGGGAGTCGGGTGCTCCTCGAACAGCACGGAGGATGCCCCTACCGAGAACGGAAAGAGCAGGTTCGAGCCGGTGGCATAGCCGAAATAGAGCTTGGGAACGGCCATGGTGATGTCGTCGGGTAGCAGACCCAACGCTCCGTGGCCGTAGAGCCGGGTGGTGTTCACCAGACTGCGATGAGTTTGCACCACCGCCTTGGGCTCTCCGGTGGTCCCGCCGGAGAAGAGCCAGATCGCAGGATCTTGCGCTCCGGTGGGGTAGGTGCCGACGTCCTGGTCGGAAGACGGTTCGGAGCCGTCGACTTCGATGACGACTGGCTCCCATCCAGAGGCTGCGGATCGGTAGTGGTCGAGATGGCGACTATGGACAAACGCGGCACTCGCCTTCGAACGATCGATGATTGATCGCATCGAGTCGAGGGAGAGCCCGGGATTGAGCATCACCACCACCGCTCCAACCCGGAAGATGCCAAACAGCGCGGCAGCAAAGTCGACGGTGTCGGGTAGAACGACAAGCACCCGATCTCCCGGCGAGGTGCCGGCCTCGATGAGACGCTCCGCCCAACCCGAGGCGAGACGGTCCACCTCCGAAAAGGTGTAGACACTCTCTGCCTCACGAACCGCGATGCGATCGCCGTGCCCTTCCTCGATCCGAGACCGGAGAAAGAAGTGGTCGGCGTTGATCTGATCCGGCCAGTCGGTCACCGGGTAGAAGTTAGTGATCTAGCGTGGTCGCATGCGCGTGGCGATGGTGACGGGTGTCTCCTCCGGAATTGGACGTGTCACCGCCCTCGAGCTCGGCCGCCGAGGCTTTCACCTGGTAGGCGCGGGCAGGTCCGCGGACAGGACCATGCCCGTTGTCGAACAGATACGGTCGGCGGGCGGGTCCGCCGAGTACCTGGAGCTGGACCTGATGAGACTCTCGTCTTGTCTCGATGCCGCCCGCCGGTTCGTCGAATCGGGACGGACGCTCGAGCTCCTGGTCAACAATGCAGCAGTGGGAGGCACACGCGGCATCACACCGGACGGATTCGAGATCCACTTCGGTGTGAACCATCTCGGCCATTTCATGCTCACGATGGGCCTCGGAGACTCGATCAGGGATGGAGCCCGTATCGTCCAGGTGACGAGCGCAGCCCATTTCAACGCCGACGGCATCGACTTCGAGCGGGTTCGGGAGAGGACAAAGTCGCTCTTCGGCTGGAAGGAGTACGGAACGTCCAAGTTGGCCAACATGCTCTTCGTCAGAGAGCTGGCCAAACGAGCTCCGCGTCTACACGTCTACGGAGTGCATCCGGGTATGACTGACACCAACATCATCCCGAAGATCGCCAAGCCATTCCTGCGAGGGCGGCTGTTCACCGTCGAGCAGGGTGCCGATACCGTGATTTGGTGCGCAACCTCGGACGAGGTCGCCGACCAGTCGGGTCTCTATTACCGGCGCCGGGAGTCACGGCCCCCTTCGGATGCTGCTCTCGACGATGTGTTGGCCAATCGGCTCTGGGAGCAGTCGGAAACGTGGTGTCTGGAGACGGGCCTAGATTCTGAGGGGCCATGAACGAAGACCCTCTCTACTACCCGGCCTACCTCCATCTGGACGAGCTCCTCGGTGCCCAGGGGCTGGAGAGTGCCAAGAGGGGTGCACCTGTCCATGACGAGATGCTCTTCATCATCGTCCACCAGGCCTATGAGCTCTGGTTCAAGCAGATCATCTGGGAGATCGACAGCATCATCGAGCTCTTCTCACAAGAGAGGGTCCCGGAACAGGACATGGGGACTGCGGTGGCAAGACTGCGGCGGATAAACGAGATTCAGGACCTGCTGATCGCCCAAGTCGGCGTTCTGGAGACGATGACACCGCTCGACTTCCTCGACTTCCGCGATTACCTGTTTCCCGCATCGGGATTCCAATCGGCCCAGTTCCGATTGGTCGAAAACAAACTCGGCCTCCGCGAGAGGGACCGACTCAAGCTCGCCGGAGCCGACTACACCGCGCGCTTTGACACCGAGGATCGAGAGGCGGTTCTCGAATCTTCGAGCCAGCCCTCGCTCTTTGGTTTGCTGGAGCGCTGGTTGGAGCGGACTCCGTTTCTGGACCAAGGAGGATTCGATTTCTGGGAGGCCTACCAGAAGGCGGTACACACCCGGATCCAGGACGACCGCAACGTTGTCGAGCAAAACCCAAACCTGACCGACGACGAGAAGGAGTCTCAGCTGAAGGACTTCCAATTGGTCCTGAAGCAGTACGAGGCAATCTTCGACCCAGACAAATACGTGCTGGAA
The DNA here is from genome assembly GCA_024638655.1 of bacterium. GTDB lineage: Bacteria > Actinomycetota > Acidimicrobiia > Spongiisociales > ZC4RG35 > Ww567. The sequence continues at coordinate 7,062 of JAHEJW010000024.1, forward strand.
CAGTCAGCCGGTCGGCTCAGGCTCAGCCATAGGGCGTTCCAGGCGGCGCTGTTCATCACCTTGTACCGGGATCAGCCCGCCCTCCAGGAGCCGTTCCGTCTGCTCGAGCTGCTGATGGACATCGACGAGAGCTTCACCGCCTGGAGGTACCGACACGCCCAGATGGCGCTGAGAATGATCGGCCGTCGGATCGGCACCGGGGGTTCTGCCGGGGCGAAGTACCTGGAGAAATCGGCCGAACGCAGCCGGGTCTTCTCGGACCTCTTCAGCCTGTCAACCTTCCTCGTCCCGAGGGCCGACCGCCCCGAGCTCCCTCCGGAGATCGTGGAGTCGATGCGGTTCCGCTACGAGGGATGAGCCTGAAAACCTCGTTCTCCAGGTTTCTCGAGTCGAGGCCCGAACGGCTTCACTTCGCCGCCCACTCGCATCATCCATGGCCGGACGTCAGCTACGCGGCACACGCCCGAGCCTGGACCGATGCCGCAGCGATGATGGACGACAAGTGGGAACACATCTTCGGGCAGGTCTTCGCCGGAGCCAGACGGCGCATCGCCGACCTCATTGGCGTGGACGATCCCGACACGATCACCTTCGCTCCCAACACCCACGAATTCGTCTCGAGGATCTTCTCCTGCCTCGAACCTCCGGTCCGCATCCTGACATCCGACGCCGAGTTCCACTCGTTCAACCGGCAGTCGAGACGATGGGAGGAAGAAGGGCTCGCAATCGTCGACCGGGTGCCCTCCGAGCCTTTCGACACCTTCGCCGAACGTTTCACCGCAGAGGCAAGACCCGGTATCCACGACTTGATCTTCCTGAGCGAGGTGTTCTTCGACTCGGGTTTCGTGGTGCCTGGCCTCGACCGCATCGTCTCCTCCGTTTCAGACCAGAGAGCCTTCATCGTCATCGACGGCTATCACTCGTTCATGGCGAGGCCGGTGAACATCGGCAGCATCCAGGACCGGGTCTTCTACCTCTCAGGCGGTTACAAGTACGCCATGGCCGGCGAGGGGGCCTGCTTTCTCCACGCCCCCGACGGCTACGGGCCGCGTCCGGTCAACACCGGCTGGTATGCCGGATTCGGCCAGCTCGAAGCAGGCTTGTCCGGCGGAGTGCCCTATGCGACCGACGCCTCCAGGTTCGCCGGAGCGACATTCGACCCGTCAGGCATCTACCGACTGGAGGCAGTGCTCGGCTGGCTCGACCAGGAGGGGGTCGGGCCCGGCGAGATCTCCCGGCACGTCAAGTCACTTCAGACGGCTTTCATGGAGAACGGTCCTAAGCCAGGAGAGCTGATGCCGCCCGAGGGGCTGGAACGGGGGAACTTCCTGACCTACCGAACCGAGCGTGCCGCGGACCTCTACCAAGGACTCCATGACAAGCAGGTCATCACCGACTACCGGGCGGGCCGGCTCCGAATCGGTTTTGGCATCTACCACGACAACGACGACGTAGAGCGTCTGATGGAGACACTCAGAGAAGTCATCTGAGATCTGCCGATAGGCTCTCCGGATGCCACACATGCCCGTGCTCCGTGTGGTGCCGCTCGCTCGCATAAGGCGCCACGAGGAAGTCGACCCGCTCCGCGTGGCGCGTCTACGTGACAGGATTCAGGAAGACCGGACCCAACTCAACCCTATGGTGTGCACCAAGGCCCCGGGTGGAGAGCTTGTCCTGTTGGACGGGGCCACCCGGACGGAGGCGCTCAAGAGCATCGGTCTGGAGCATGCTGTGGTGCAGTTGGTCGACTCCGAAGAGGTCGGCCTCGAGACATGGCACCATGTGATCCGTCACGTCCCTCCTCTGGATGTCGTTGCCGCCATTTCGGCGCGACCGGAGGTTCTCTTGTCCGAGGACCAGGGGACTCCCCGCATTGTCGTTGCCGAACAGGGAGCGCGCTCGGTGCTTGGGACCGGTGCGAGCCCAAACGCGACCTTGACTGCATTGGTGTCCAGCTACGTCGGCCGCTGGACCGTGAGCAGGGTCACCGACCCAGACCAGGAGACCATTGCTTGGCGGTTCCCCGACTGGTCCGTGATCGTGGAGTTCCCGGCATTGAACGTCGAGCATGTGATGAAAGCAGCCGTCGGCGACGATCTGCTCCCGGCGGGCGTGACCCGGTTCCTGGTCCCGGAGCGAGCCTTACGCCTCAACATAGATCTATCGGTCTTGGCGGGTCCGGGGAGCACCGAGGTGAAACAGCAGGCCCTGGACTCTCTCCTGGCGGCCAGGGCTCGGGCCGGTCGAATCAGACGCTACGAAGAGACGATCGTCATATTCGACGACTGACCTACTGCGTCAGCCCCCATCTGGGACCACTGCAACACAAACGAGCTCGACTAGAGCCTTCGGGTCGAACAGCTCGGCGACGCCGATGAGTGCCATCGGTGGGAAGTGCCTGTCGAAGACCTCACGATAAGCCGCCCCGATCGGCTTCAGGTTCTTGCGATACTCCTCGAGCGCCGGTGTGTAGATGGTCATCGACACCAGGTCACTGGGAGATCCGCCGGCCTTCTCGATGACCAGGGCAACCGAGCGGCACGCCTGGGCGAACTGGGAGACGATGTCATCTTCGATCGACTCGTCTGCCTTGTGCCCGGTGAGACCGGCAATGTGGAGCAAACGACCCTCGGCCGGTAGAGAGCCGTAGGAGAAGCCCTTGGCCGGTGGCATCCCGTCGGGATCGAATAGCTCGTGACGGCTCATCGGCCCTTCCACTCCGCGTCTCTCTTCCCGGTGAAGGCCCGGTAGAACTCGGCATGGTCCTCGGTGGTCATCAGCAATGCCTGGGTGACTGCCTCCAGTTCGATTGATGATCCGAGGTCCATGTCCAGCTCCCGGCTCAACAGGATCTTCGTCGCCCCGTAGGCCAGTCTCGGGCCGGCGGCCAAATGCGCGGCCAGATTCGACGTCTCCACCGAGAGGCGGTCGTCGGACACGACCCTCGACGCCAGGCCCATCGCGACAGCGTCGGTCGGAGCAACCCTGTCGCCCAGAAGCAAGAGTTCAGTCGCACGACCGAGACCAACGACCCGCGGGAGCAAATAGGCCGAGCCCATGTCCGCCCCGGCCAGACCGACTTTGGTGAAAAGGAAATGAAACGATGCCGACTCGGCGAGCAGACGAATGTCTGAAGCAAGCGCTATCACCGCCCCTGCGCCAGCAGCCACCCCGTTCACCGCCGCAATGATCGGAATGGGGAGACGGCGCATCCTCTCGACAACTGCTCCGGTCATTCGGGTGAACTCCAGAAGCCCTTTCGTGTCCATCTCGAGTAGCTGCGCAATGATGTCGTCCACGTCTCCGCCCGAGCAGAAACCCTTCCCTCGACCGGTCAAGACCATCACACCGATGTCCTCACGGTGCTCCAACTCCCCCAGAAGGTCTCTCAGGTCTGCATAGACGTCGAACGTGAGGGCGTTGAGCTTCTCAGGGCGATTGAAGGTGACGGTGGCGACTCCGTCACCGATTTCGAACCCGAAATGCTGCCACTCCTCAGTGAAGCCGGGTGACGCTCGAAAGGGGCTCACGGCGCCGCAGCGTACCCGCAGCGCCGTGAGGGCATCGGCTCAGACGTCGGCCGTCTCCATTGCCCTGGCGGGCTCGGCTCTCAGGTATGTGAAGATCCCGTGCAGCAGGGCCAAGCCGAGGATGGGCGTGAAGATCCGCTTGGTCACAGCGTTCTCCGCGAGCAAACCCACGGCAAAACCGACCACACCGACGGTCAGACCCCAGAAGATGATCCTGTTCGCCGTTTCGGAGACCTCAGACCCTCTAGCCATCATGGCGAAGATGAGACTGGTCGAGACCAAGAGGAAGTTGATGTGGTCCATGGCCAGAGCTACTCCGAGCAGATCCGTGAACTCGGCTCCGCCCACGATCTCGGTGATCAGATAGGCGATGAGCACCACGACGGCAACGAGTCCGAGCACGGCGACCCGAACGAACTTGCGCTCCGTATCTCCGGCCCACTCTGCGGGTGCCAGCCTCTTTCCATGTCGGCCGAGGAGGATGATCGCACCGATCACCTGGAGGGGCACCCCGACCTGCAGAAGCTCTTCGATGTTGAGCAGGAAGCCGAGGACCAACACGACTCCCGCGATGAGCAGTAGCAGCATCTGCGCTGCCCCAATCTTCGACTCACTCACCTTGGGCACCTTGTCCTGGATGAGCCACTCGATCAGGGCCAGGCCGGCGAGGACGACGAAACCGGCCACCATGGCCCCGGGATGAGACTCGGCAAGGCGCTCGGCGTTCTCCGGTGCGACTATCTCGACGTCGGCGAGTTGCAAGCCGAGCAGCACCCCCAAGACCGCCCCGAATACGAGGAAGGCCAGGGCGAGGACCATCCCGAATTGAGCTACGTCGTAGCCACGTCCCCGCATCGAGCTCAGCGCCCACCAGAACACCCACACCATGGCGATGAAGGCCAGCGTGCCCCCGATCGGTCTCTGGATGCTGACCGTGTCGGTCAGGTCTACCGACCAAAAGGCCAACACATAGGCAGCAACGGCCAATATCGAGAAGTTGGCCATGGCCCGTGTCGAATCGTCACCTCCAATCATCCAGATAGCCCCAGCGAACACACCGAGGGTTATCCAGCCCAGGGTTCCGGCGTGTACGTGGGTGAGGAGCGTGTTCCGCGGCGGATCCCAGACATCGATGCCATTGAGGATCCCAATGACAACCGTGACGATGAAGATCACAAGCGCCGCCCGGAACAGGTTGCGAGAAGCAGAAGGCATGCCTTCCATGTTTCCCCTTTCCGGTTGTGGGCTATTTGTAGCAACCGCAGCCCGGGTGTGACGCCGAGACGGGTAACTTCATCAGCATGGAACCCAACCTCGAACAAGTCAGACGCGAGTTGACCGACATCCACGAGGAGTTGTTGGCCCTGCCCACTGACGATTTCGCCCGTCGCAGCGAGTTGAAGGAGCGTCAGAACGAGCTCCGCCAACTCTCCCACAAGCTTCTCGAGGGTGAGCCGTTACACAATGCCGAGACGCTTCGAGCCGCCTTCAACCGCCTTCAGGAGGTTCGCGACCGTCTGCTGGAGAAACGTCTCTCGACAGGTGTGGCGACCTCTATCGGGGATGCCGGGATCGATGCCGACTTCACCTCGGTGGTGAACAAGGCCATCGAGGCGGGTATCGGCATCGATGAGATCGAAGCGAGAATGAAAGAGATCCTCGAGCAACTGCGCAGCTCGTCCTAAGACCGAGGATGGAGGATCATCCCCTCGTCTCGGAGACCGAGCGCCTCGGCCAGACGCTCGTGCCCATCGCCGAAAGCGGGCGTCCCGGGCATCTGAACCGGGACCTTGTCCGCGCCCTTGCCGCAGCCGGCCTATTCGAATTGGTCTTCGGCGAAGATGGTGTGAGCGCCAGGGATTTGTGCCGGCTCCGGCAGGGGCTCGCCCGTGTTTGCCCGGAGGCAGAGACCGCCCTCGCAGTCCAGGGCCTGGGCGGGACTCCCATTCATCTCTTCGGGTCAGAGGGGGTCAAGCGAGATTGGCTGCCGAAGCTGAAAGCCGGGGAAGTCGCCGCGGCGTTCGCCTTGACCGAGCCCGGGGCCGGCTCGGACGCCGCTGCCCTAGAGATGAAAGCCGAACCGGACGGCACCGGATTCAGACTGACCGGGGAGAAGCGATACATATCGAATGCACCCGAGGCCGACGTCGCCACTGTGTTTGCACGCACGACTCCCGACGCCGGCTCGCGAGGTGTCACCGCTTTCGCTCTCGCCATGGACAGTGAGGGGATCACCGGCGAGAGTCTCGAGATGGTGTCCCCACACCCGCTGGGACGCTGGGTGATGGACGGCGTGTACGTGGACCGTGACCACGTACTCGGCGAGATCGACCACGGTTTTCGGGTCGCCATGCAGACACTGGACCTGTTCCGCCCGAGTGTCGGTGCATTCGCATTGGGAATGGCGGAGGCCGCCCTCCGCATCGCGGTCGACCACGCCCGCTCACGACAGGCATTCGGCACCACGATTTCAGAATTCCAGGGGGTATCTCATCAGCTCGCAGACGTGAAGCTCGCCATCGAGGCCGGGTCGCACCTGGTCTATTCGGCGGCCGAGACCTATGACGGTGGCGACAGAGAGAGCCTCACGGCTCGTTCCGCGATGGCCAAGCTCTGGGCGACGGAGACGGCCCAGAGGGCCGTCGATGTCGCCATCCAGGTCCTCGGGGCCCGAGGGCTCGAGGCTGACTCGACGCTGGCCCATCTGTATCGGGAGGTGCGCGCCACCCGCATCTACGAGGGCACTTCCGAGATCCAGCGCAACATCATCGCCAGGGAGCTGTTCAAAGGGACGATCTAGCCGTTCTTCAGACGCCCACAGGACGGCCCTGCACCATCACACAGGCGTTGGCCAGCCAGTTGAAGTCGCTCGATTCGAGTTTTGGCCGCATCTCCTCGGAGAAGGCTCCCGGCTGGATCCAGATGTTTTCGATGCCGGCCTCCGCACACTCGTCGATGACACCCAAACCCCGTTTCGCCGGGATCACGAACACCGCGATGGTGGGAGTCTCGGGGAGGTCTTTCACGGTCCGCCAGCAGCGGTCGCCATCAACGGTATCCCTGTAAGGATTGACCGCGTAGACCGGGTATCCCTTGGCCTTCATGTCCCGGTAGATGATCCCCCCGTACTTCCCGGGCCGGTCGGTGGCCCCGATGATGGCGAGAGAGGTTCCTGGCGTGTTCAGCAATCGAGCTAGATCGGTCATACACCGACCAACGCCAACGACCCTCCGGCTAATCCCTGTCGACGGCCGGCCCGAGCGCGTCGCGGATCTCCTCGGGGACCGGAGACGGCCTGAAGCTGTCCGCATGGACGAACACGTATATGGCCTTTCCCGAGACGACTGTCGCACCATCGGACGACCTCCTGGTTTCGATGCGTGTCGTCATGGATGTGTTGCCGAAACGCTCCACCTCGATCGTGGTTTCGAGGGTCTCCCCAAGGCGAGCCGGCTCTTTGAAGTCCATCTCGAGCCTCGCCGTCACGACGTCGGTGCCGATGCCGCCCAATGCCTCTCCGCCGAAGCCGGCCTCCTCGACCCAATCGGTCAGGGCATCGTCCCAATAGCGCGCATAGTTCCCGTTGAAGACGATCCCCTGGGGATCGCAGTCCGAGTATCGGATCTTCTGGGTGGTGGCCATGGAGCAGCGAAGCTAGCCCCAAGCCCGGTCCCGAGCATCGGGGCGGAGCACTAGCGTCTCGTCGATGGAGGAACTGATCGTCGACGGGGGGCCTCTGACGCCAAGTGAGGTCGTCGATGTCGCCTATCGCCGCATCGTGGCGCGACCAGCAGCTGATCTCGACGCCAGGCTGGGCCCGGCAAGAGAGGTCGTCGAGAGAGCTGTGGAGTCGGGCGACGTCGTCTATGGGATAACCACCGGCTTTGGAGCCCTGGCGAACACCCACATCGGGAGGGAAGAAACCGAGTCGCTCCAATACAACCTTCTTCGCTCCCATGCCGCCGGGGTCGGAGAGCCGGTGTCCGACGAGCTGGTTCGTGCGATGCTCGTTCTTCGTGCCCGCACTTTGGCTCAAGGTCATTCGGGCGTGCGTCCGGTCATAGTCGAGAAGCTCCTCGAGATGCTGGACCGGGACATCCTTCCGATTGTGCCGTCTCAGGGATCGGTGGGCGCCTCTGGTGATCTCGCGCCGTTCGCCCACCTGGCGCTGCCGATCATCGGCGAAGGCATCGTGAAAGTAGACGGGAAAGTCGTGCCCGCGTCGGAATCCGGCCTCGAGCCGGTTCGTCTCGGCACCAAGGAGGGTCTGAGCCTGCTGAACGGCACCGAAGGCATGACGGCCATGGGAGTGCTCGCTCTCGACCTGTGCCGCAATCTGGTCGTTGCAGCCGACATCGCAGCGGCTCTGTCCGTCGAGGCTCTGCTCGGGAGCGCCGGCCCCTTCCAGCAGCGAGTCCATGACCTTCGCCCCCATCCCGGCCAGGCTGCGTCCGCGCAGCGAATCGCCTCCTTGCTCGACGGATCTCCCATCGTCGCCAGCCACGCCGACGACTTCGACCATGCCGTCCAGGACGCTTACTCGCTTCGCTGCGCTCCCCAGGTACACGGGGCGGTGAACGACACTCTCGACCATCTCGAATCGGTGCTCACCAGGGAGATGTCCTCGGTGGTCGACAACCCAATCGTCTTCCCTGAGAGCGGTGAAGTGGTCTCGGGGGGCAATTTTCATGGTCAGCCGCTCGCCTTCGCCCTGGACTTCTCCACGATTGCAGTGGCCGAGCTGGCCTCCATCGCCGAACGCCGCACCGACCGTTTGCTCGACCCGACACGCTCTCAGGGCCTGCCGGCGTTTCTGGCACGCGATCCGGGTGTCAACACCGGGTACATGATCGGCCAATACGTCCAGGCGGCACTGGTTGGGGAGAATCGGGTCCTGGCCCATCCGGCTTCGGTCGAGTCCATCCCGACCTCCGGGAGTCAGGAAGACCACGTATCGATGGGCTGGGGGGCCGGAAAGAAGCTCTTCGAGGTCATCGACAACGTAACTCATGTCATTGCCATCGAGATCCTCTGTGCGGTGCAGGGCCTCGACTATCGAAAGCCACTCACACCTGCAGCCGGGACGGGCCGAATCGCCGACCTGGTCAGGGACGAGATCCCACCATTGGAGGGAGACCGGCCACTCACAGCAGAATTCGAGGCCGCAGCGACCATGATCCGCGACAGGTCACTCACGTCGGGCGTGTGATGTCGGGCATGCTGCTCACTGGCATCGGCCATCTCACCACCAATCTCGGTGAGCCCATCGAGCGGGGAGCGGTGTCGATCCGGGATGGGCACATCGCCTTCGCCGGCGCCGAGGCCGACGCTCCGGAGCAGGGACCATCGGACCGTCTCGATTGCGAGGGCCGCGCGGTCATCCCCGGTTTCGTTGACGCTCACACTCATCTGGTCTTCGCCGGAGAGCGCTCCAAAGAGTTCGAGAGTCGGCTGGCCGGAGAGCCCTATACCGGCGGGGGGATTCTCTCGACGGTCGAATCAACGCGTACGTCCTCCACGGAGGAGCTCTACGACCTCGCCTCCGGAAGAGTGCGTCGCATGATCGCCAATGGGACAACCACCGTCGAGATCAAGTCCGGCTATGGATTGGACCTGGACACCGAGCTGAGGCTGCTGGAGGTGGCGACACGCTTGGGCGAGACGCATCCGGTCACCGTGAAGACGACCTTTCTGGGCGCACACACGGTGTCGACTGAGTACCGAGATGATCGAGATGGATACGTTGAACTCGTGGTCGAGGAGATGCTCCCCAGGGCTGTCGGGCTGGCCGACTACTGCGATGTGTTCGTCGAGGACGGGGTGTTCTCGGTCGACCAAGCCGAGCGGATCTTCGCTGCGGCGGCGTCTCTGGGCCTACCCGCAAGGGTTCACGCCGACCAGTTGTCTCGGTCCGGCGGAGCAGGTCTCGCGGCGAGAATCGGGGCGGCATCGGCCGACCACCTGGACCACGTCACCGAGGAGGACGCCGATGCGCTGGCAGCTGCAGGCGTCTCGGCCGTCCTCGTGCCCGGGGCTTCCTTCTCGCTCCGCTCCCCCCAGGCCCCGGGGCCGATGCTTTGGGAAGCCGGGTGCACCGTGGCACTGGCAACCGACTGCAACCCAGGCACCTCCTACGTCGAAGCCATGGGTTTCGTCATCTCCCTGGCGGTCGTCCAGATGGGTTTGACCGTGGACCAAGCGATCTGGGCGGCTACGCGAGGAGGCGCCCTCTCACTCGGATTGGAGGACAGAGGTGCGCTGGCCGAAGGAATGCAGGCGGACCTGGTCGTGCTCGACGCTCCATCCCCGGCGCACATTCCCTATCGTCCGGCCACCAATCACATCTGGACCGTGATCCAGGACGGAAAGCAGTCATACCGAAGGGACTAGTCGAGGAAGGTCATGGACAAGGAGAGAATCGAAGCCTTCCTCGGGAGGTTCGTGGAGATTGCATCGGGTGCCACCACCATCGGTCTGCTCGCCGTTGCCGACAGATCGGGCCTGACTGCATACCTGGGTGAGGCAGGCGGTGGAACCGCCGAGGAGATCGCCAGGGGGGCTGGCCTCGAAGAGCGATACGTCCAGGAGCTCCTCTCCGGGATGGCTGCAGCCGGCGTGGTGGAATATGACCCCACTGACGCCACCTTCACGCTCCCGGCGGAGCATGCGCTATTCCTCGCGGACGTGTCCAGCCCGTACTTCATGGGCGGCTGGCTGGACATGATCCCTGCCGGGTTCAGACAGATAGACGGCATCGCCACAGCCACCGTGCACGGTGGCGGCGTGGGGTTCGAGGAGTTCGGCCCGGAGATCATTCGGGGCATAGATCGAGGGAATGCGCCATCCCAGCGTGCGTTCCTGGTCAGCAAATGGCTTCCCGCGGTTCCGGGACTGATCGAACGGCTGGAGAGGGGAGTGAGGGTGGCCGACATCGGTTGCGGATCCGGCACGGCACCCATCCTCATTGCAGAGGCCTTCCCGAACACCAGAGTGCACGGCTACGACGCCTCTCCCGACTCGATCGCCGTCGCCAGGTCGCGCGCCGAGCATCTCGAGAACATCGAGTTCCATGCCTACAAGGCCAGAGAGGTGCCCATCGACCCGGCTTTCGACCTGATCACGACGTTCGACGTGATTCACGATCTCTCCGATCCTCAGGGCGCTCTGGAGCACATACGAGACGCTCTCCGGCCCGGTGGGTCCTACCTGATGATGGAGCCCAACGCCAGCTCCCGGCTCGAGGACAACCTCCACGATCGCGGGGCTCTCCTGTATGGCATCTCCGCTCTGCATTGCATGACCCAGTCTCTGGCCAGGGACGGGGCCGGCCTCGGCGCTGCCTGGGGTGCCCAGCAGGCAGAGGACCTGGCCCGGACCGCAGGTTTCTCGTCCTTCGAGAGGCTGGACGACATCACCAATCGATTCTCGGCGTTTTACCTGCTCGGGGTATGACGGCGACCATCTCGCTTGTCGTTCAGCATGCCTGGCTGGGTGGGGACGAACTGGCATCAGACGTTCAAATCACGATCGAGGATGGGAGGATCTCGCGAATCTCCACAGGAGAGACGCACGGAGGAGGCCGGCGTCTGGCCGGTGTCGCCCTTCCGGGACTGGTCAACACCCACTCTCACGCTTTCCATCGGCTGCTACGTGGGCTAACCCACGACGAAGGAGGAGACTTCTGGGCCTGGCGCAGCCGCATGTACGAAGCCGCGACAACGCTGTCCCCCGAACGCTATGAGGAAGTTGCGGGTGCTGTCTTCGTCGAGATGGCCCTGGCCGGCATCACAACCGTCGGCGAGTTCCACTACCTGCATCATCAGCCGGATGGGACGCCGTACCAGGACCCGAACGAGATGGCGCATGCTCTCATCCGCGCCTCGCGAAGAGCGGGCATAAGGATCGGCCTCCTCGATGCGTGTTATCTCGCCGGGGGCCTGTCGGGTGAGCCACTCGACACCTCGCAGCTGCGATTCAGCGATGGCAGCGCCGAGAATTGGCTCCGACGCGTCGATGCCCTGCGGCTTTCCTACACCGACGACGAAGATGTCACCGTTGGGCTGGCGCCGCATTCTGTCCGCGCCGTCCCCGAAGGAGATCTGCGGCACCTCGCCGCCAATGTGCCCGACGGCTCACCGATTCACATCCATCTCTCCGAACAGCCCGCCGAGAACGAGGCGACTCTCTCTGCCCATGGCGTCACTCCCACCGGGCTCCTCGCGGACATCGGTCTCCTGGGGGACCAAACGACCGTGGTGCACGCCACGCATGTCACGGAAAAGGACATCGCGACGTTGGCTAGATCGGACACCGGAGTCTGCTATTGCCCCACGACGGAGAGGGACCTGGCCGACGGGATCGGCCCGACCGGGGCATACCGTGACGCCGGCCTGAGGATCGCTGTCGGATCGGACTCGCATGCGATGATCGATCTCTTCGAGGAGATGCGGGGCGTCGAGCTGCACGAACGTTTGCGCTCTGGGAGAAGGGGGACGTTCACCGCACCCGAGCTGGCTGAGATTGCGACCGCCAACGGAGCTCGCGCTCTCGGTTTCGATGGGGGCCGTCTGGAGGCCGGAGCCCCGGCGGACATCATCATCGTGTCCAAGGAGTCTCCGAGATCCGCAGGACCTGGTGGCGATCTCGGATCGGTCGTCTTCTCGGCGACGGCGGCCGACGTCACTCATGTCATGGTGGCCGGCAAGTGGGTTGTCGAGGGAGGCCATCACCCCGAATGGGAGTCGGTCAGGACTGCTCTGGGCTAGCCGAGCCACTCCGGTAGCGATGCCGCCCCCATGCCACCGGGACATCGTTCGAGGTCGTGGATCACGGCTGCGGCCGGGCCCTCGACGGTGAGCCCCATCGCTTGGGGGATGCCGCAGTAGACCAGGGCGGTGCCTACCCAGACGAACTCCCATGGCTCGGGGTTGGGCCCCTGATTCTCGACGTCATCCGGGTATGAGGGAATCAGGCCGTGTCTCTTCGGCACTGCGAAGTTGTCCGCAGCCAGCCAGGCGTAGTCAGGTGTCGATCGAAACTCTCCGAAAGTTCCCGATGGATACCTGAAGTCGAGGGCGTAGCCGGCGTGGTGCTTCGAGGTGCCGGGAAGGGAGTACCAGCGCAAGGCGGCGCTGATTGCGCTGTCGGAGGTCCCCTCCAGCTTGGAGAGGAACTGGGCCCGCTGTGATGCCGGTGATCGGTAGGCGGAGGAGACAGTGAACCCCATTCCCGCAGTGTGGGCCTCCTCACGGAGCGCCAGCCACGCTTCGGCCGCTCCAGGTTGCATCGGCACACCGGCCACGCTGACCAATTCACCATTGGCCGTCGGTTGCAGCCGATATCCCCGGTCGAAGGCTGCCCCCCAGATGCGCTCATCCAGCTCGGCGTTCCCGGTGACCGGCTCCTGGCCTGCCGGCGTTTCGAGAGCCGCCAGCGTGTTGGAAATGGCGTACTCGTAGAGTGCCTGGAACTCCGTCCCGCTGTATTCGGGAAACTCCGGGCCTTCTGCGGCGCCGGCGCCGAGCGGCATGGCGCAGAGGGCTACTGCCAGCAACACGACTGTGACGGATCTCATTTCGACCCGGGATACGGTAGGTAGAGGAGGCGCCTACCAGGCGCCTCCACCGCCGCCACCACCGCCTCCTCCGCCACCGCCGGAGAACCCGCCTCCGCCGCCGCTCGACGGTGGCGTGAAGGCGCCGGAGAGTGCCGAGTTGAGACCGGCGAACGCGTTCTCCGAGTGACCGCCGGAGTATCCGTAATTGCCGAACCAATAGATCGAAGAGCTGGTCTCCAATTCGGGGGGTGCATGGAGTCTCGCTTGTTCCAGGACCTGCTCGGCGACACCAAACGTGATTGCGTAGACCAAATATCGATCCCAGAGGTCGAGCGAGATGACCGGCGCCTCCTCTAGGCGACTGAAGTCGGACAGGTAACGCCGGAACGCGTCCCACCTGGCGGCTTCCAGAGCACCAGCCGAGGTCCTCCTGGTGCGCACCCTGCGGAAGAGAAGCAGGATCGTCATCGCCACGCCGCCGATGATCATGCCGAGGATGATCAGGAAAACCAGGATCTCACCTCCCGGCCGGTCTCCAAGCATTCCTGGGAGGATGAGGAAGGCCGCGATCACAAGACCGACCACCATGAGGAATGCCCCGAGGGCGATTCCTCCCCCACGATCGTCCATGAGCTGCCCTCTCCGGATTGCAGCCAGGACCCGGTCTCTGAAAGTCTGATAAGTCTCGGCGTTGGCAGAGGCGTCCTCCCGTATCCCCTGCTTGAACTCATGGAGCGGCCGAGGTCCCAGTTCGAGGACTCTGCGGACGACCGTCATGACGGACTGCTCGAAGTCGCGCAGTCCGGTCTCCACAGATCCCAGGGATAGGACAAGGTCGGTGATTGTCTCTGTTCGCAAACCCGCCCACGTGACACGCTCGACCTGGGACGGCTCGGCGTCGATCGCGCCCTTTCGGATGAGATCAAAGAGGGTGGCGGTGAACTCTTGCTCGGCCACCGCGCCCTGAGTCAGGAGTGCACCGACCTCCGCAGGCGTCAGCTCGCTCGGAGGCTCCTGCTCGTACTCGCGGTCATAGGCCACCCTGGGCTCTCGGCCATAGAACCAGTAGACGGACCCACCGAGCCCGGCCACTATCAAGATCGCCAGCGTCCCACCCACGAACAGACCGGTACGACGAGCCGACGCCGCGGCAGCCTCCTCGTCGGCAAAGAGAGCTTCCTCCTCCAATATCGCCTCGAGCCCGTCGCCGGCAACACGTGTCGCACCCTGCGTGCTCCCGAGCAGGTCGGCCGGGAACGCGACTCGAAGCTCCACCCACTGCTCAGCCGGCACGTCGAACGCCTCGAGGGAGGGCGACACACCGTCTTCACCGAGGGAAGTCGACCCATCCACACCGATGGGATGACCCCAGACGCGGACCTCTCCGGGGGAGGCTTCACCGGGAATCTGCAGCCTGGCGACGAGGCGCTCGAGCCCAACGGGCCACTGGTCTCCCCAAACCTTGAGGTTGACGTCGACCACGTCGTCATAGGCAACCGCGAGGCCGGTCACCCGATAGACGATCTGAAAGGTGCGTTTCACGTCCTGGCTCTGGTGATGCCACACGACCCTGGTCAACCCGGGACGCTGCTCGACCCCATATAGCCCCGGGGGTGACGAACAGCCGAGGACGGTGCAGCCCCCCAACTCGTAGGTCCCGGATTCGTCGGCAACGGACATGACCTCGATGGACTCGCCCGAATCGCTGGGGATGTCGCGGTAAGCGCCAGAGAACGACCCGTCGAAGTCGAAGGTCAGGTTCTCGGTCACGAGGAGGCTGCCGTCGTCATTGACCACCACGGTGACGTCGGCACCGGACATCCAATAGGACTTTGCCGCGGCGGGCAAAGCCGGCACGGCGATGAGGACCAGGACTGCGGCGCCCCGCAGCAGTCGCTTCAACTCAGAACTCGACGACGGGTGCTTCTTGCGCTTCCTCCCCGGCTTCGAAGAATTCACGGACCTCGAACCCGGTGAGTGAGGCAACGATGTTCGTCGGGATCTGCTGCACTCGGTTGTTGTAGGTCAGGACGGTGTCGTTGTAGATCTGCCGGCTGACTGCGATCTTGTTCTCGGTATCGGCGAGGTCCTGCTGGAGCGACTGGAAGTTCTCCGAGGCGCGCAGCTCCGGATAGGCCTCGGCCACCGCGAACAACTGGCGTAGCGCCTGCGTGAGGAAGTTCTCCGCTTGAGCCTGCTCTCCCGGAGTCTCGGCGGCCTGTGCCCCCTGACGCGCCAATGTGACCTGCTCGAACGTCTCGCGCTCGTGGCTGGCATAACCCTTGACGGTCTCCACCAGGTTGGGGATGAGGTCGTAGCGACGCTTCAGCTGGACATCGACC
Source organism: bacterium (assembly GCA_024638655.1). Taxonomy (GTDB): domain Bacteria; phylum Actinomycetota; class Acidimicrobiia; order Spongiisociales; family ZC4RG35; genus Ww567. The sequence goes on from JAHEJW010000024.1 coordinate 22,490, forward strand.
TGGCTCCAAGCGTTGTCGACCCTGTTCCGGTCGCGGACCAGGCTGTTGTAGATCGCTACGAAGGCAACGACCACCAGACCGACGACGACCAAGGTGATGATCAGTTCCATGAGGCTCGGAGTCTAGGTGTGATCTGTAACGGTCACGGCCGATACCTCAAACGGCAACCTCACCCCGTTCTTCGGCCACCAGCGCAACCGGTCCCTCGAGGTAGATGCCAACACCATGCTCCTGGAAGAAGCGTCGCGCCTGCTCTGCCTTCTCGGCTGCAACCGGATGATCCACCCCCACGGTGAGAGCGAACAGCGCTCGAGCCCGGGCCAGATCCATCGGCGTAGCCACGACCGACCACAGCTCGTCGGAGGCGAGGAAGTAACGAGTCGCCTTCTCCGTCTCGCGATCGAGCGCGGCCATGAACGCCCTGCCTAGCAAGGCAAGGCCCTTGCAGACCCTTCCTCTCGGATACCAGGTCTCCGCGAAGTCAACGAATTGCACCAGGGCGTCCCGATCCTGGGCCAGCACGGCCGCATAGATTCCACTCTGAGTGATCGAGGGATATGAGTCCAGGTTGTCCTGGTTTTCCAGATACCAGTCGGCCGCCTCCTTGTAGCGACCGTTGTGGAACATCCGGCGCCCTATCTCGAACCTCACTCCTGAGACGAGCTGGGGGTCCTCGGTGTCGGCGTAGCGACCGAGTATCTCCTCTTGCCTCCGGGCGCGCTCTTCGTCCCAGCCATCCGCGTATTCGTCGATGCTGAGCCCGGCGTGCTCGTACCAGTCACTCCAGAAGGGGGACAGATCGCCCTGGCTGCCGATCTCCAAGTGCTCCTTTGCCTCACTCAAGAGACCCTGCTCCATCAACGTCAGCGCCACGAAGAAGTGATGCCTGACCAGGGCGGCCTCGTTCCCGCTGCGTTCCACGAGGCTGCTCAGCTCAGCGAGCGTCTCGAGATCGTTCTGGTTGTCATTGGTTGTTGTCGCCGACAGGTTGTTGAGAGCCCTGCCCTGAGTCATGACGAGATCCCGATCGCGGGCGACGTGAGCCACCCCACGCAGCACCGCAGTCGCTTCCAGCCAGCGGCCTTGGAGCCCAAGCGCCGTCGCCTTGCTGATGAGCGTGTTCAGAAGATCTTCGATCATCTCGAGCTCCTCCATCACCGGGATGGCTGCGTCGGCGACTTCAATTGCCTCATCCGGACGATCCGAGAGCATCAGTGCCCGTGCAGTGTCCTGAGCAAGATGAGCCCAATCCGGATCCTTGCTAACCGGCGTTCCCTCATAGACCGGGAATATCAGCTCGGACGCCCGCTCAGCGCTGAATGTGCCGGCGAGAACGTGTGCGAGGACGGTGACAGCTCGCACTTCCCCGGCCGCGTCGTCATGAGATCGGAACCACTCCAGCGCCTCCTCCGCCAGTTCCACAGCCCGGTCCTCCCGGGCAGTAGCACCAAGGCATCTGGCCGACTCGAGTCGGAGCTCGACGGCCTCCCTTTCCTGTGACGTCATGTCTGCGGCGCGCTCGTAGAGGGTCGCTGCTTGGGTATCGGACTTGAGACTCTCTGCCCTTTGCGCCGCCTGAATGACTGAGTCCCGGGCCCTGCTCACCAGTTCGGCGTTGTTCGGATCGGCCTCCACTGCGTAGCCGTAGTGTGTGGCGATCACCATCGCCAGCTCGGGATCGTCGGCTTCCTCTAGAAGCCTCGCGACCTCGAGGTGGCGCTCCACCCTCTCTTGACGCGACAACCGGCCGTAGGCGACCTCCCGGATGAGACTCTGGACGAATCTGTACTGGCCTCGCTCAGGCGACCGTGGATCCTCTTCGAGCTCGAAGACCTCGCGTCGCACCAGCTCACGAAGGAGCCCTTCTAGTTCCTGCGGCTCGACGCCACGCACGTTCGCCAGATGCCCGAGGCCAAAGCTGAGGCCGAGAACCGAAGCGTCTTTGATCACGTCGAGCGTGGAGGGCTCGAGGCGGTCGAGACGGGCGCTGATTATCGCGTTGACCGTGTCCGGAACGGCCAGGTCGGCGCTCGACCCAACGAAGCTGAAGCGGTCTCCCTCCCGGACCAGATCCCCCGTGTTGAGCAGCATGCGCACGAACTCCACGGCATGGAGCGGGACACCGGCCGTTCGATCTGCGATCTGGTCAACCATCTCCTCGGACATCCCCGGAGCCAGGCCCGCGACCAGCATTCGCATCGATCCAGAGTCGAGCCGGCTCAAGTGCATCGCCAGGGTCCGCTTCCGGCTGGCCGCCCAGTCGGGCCGGCGATCGAGGAGCTCTGGCCGGGTAAGGCAGATGACGAGGATTGGGTGCATCGTGGTTCGCTCGACAAGCTCTTCTATGAAGTCGAGGAGCCCCTCGTCCGCCCAGTGGAGATCCTCGAAGACCATGAGCACGGTGCCCTGCTCCGAGATGGCCTGAAAAAAGGCCCGGAGGGCGGCGAACAGCTCCGACCTGTCGCCTGGAGGCATCTCAGTCAGCCCGATCAACGCAGCCAGACGGGGCTCGATCCAACGCTGATCCTCCTCCGAAGGCGCGAACTCGGACACCATGGTCCGTAGCTTGATCCTGCTCTTCCCCGGCTCCTCCCCTTCCAGGATCCCCGCCCTCTGTCGGATCATCTCTCCGAGAGCCCAGAAGGTGACGCCGTCGCCATATGAGGGGGACCTGCCGCTGTGGTAGTAGATGGGATCCTTGATCCCGTCGATGTATCGGAGCAGCTCCTGGGAGAGGCGGGTCTTGCCGATGCCACCCTCCCCTATCACCGAGACCATTCGGGCCTTCGCCTCCCGACCGGTGGCATGCAACTGATCCTTGAGGAGCCTCAGCTCGTCGTCACGACCTACGAAGGGCCCGTCGGGCAGATCACCGCCCTTGCGTTGGGTCGAGAGGGCGAGGACACGCTTTGCCTGGAAGACAGAGACCGGGATCTCCTTGCCCTTGACCGTCTGCTCGCCGATGGACTCGAACTCGATGGCGCCTCCGACGAGCGTTCGGGTCGGTTCCCCTACGAACACACCTCCGGGCGGAGCTATCGATTGGAGACGTGAAGCTGTGTTGACCAGGTCGCCTACGACCAGGCCATGGAGATTGCCTCCCGATCCCACCGATGCCTCACCCGAGAGGACCCCGGCACGCGCCGACAACTCCGCGACCCCGAGCTCGCCCCCGAGCCCCGAGACCATGTCGACGAGCTCGAGAGCAGCTCGTGTCGCCCGCTCGGCGTCGTCTTCGTGCGCGCCGACGGCTCCCCACACTCCCATGACGGCATCGCCGATGAACTTGTCGGTGGTCCCTCCGTAACGATCGATGATCTCCCGACACCGGTCGTAGTAGCGGGTGAGCATCGATCGCACGTCTTCGGGGTCCCGGCTCTCCGAGAGGGTCGTGTACCCGACCAGGTCGGCGAAGATCACCGATACCAAGCGCCGTTCGCCGCTGTCGACGACCGGGTCTGCAGCAGGGACAGGGGCGGCCGGGGCTGCGTTCGCTCCCGAGAGGTTGGTGCCGCAGTTGAAGCAGAACTTGTTGGATGGCTCGTTGTCGGTCTGACAGTTGGGACAGGTTCGTTTCAAGGAATTGCCGCAGTTGGGGCAGAAGGCGTGCCCCTCCTCGGTGTCAAACCCACAGTTACTGCAACTGATCATCCTGTCCCGTCTCTCGATTCACCGGGTGGATTCAGACTATTCAGCATGTCATTCCCCCCAGCAAAACCGCACTGGATTCAATGGACCTTTGAACGTCATCTCTTCGGCGGAGGTGCGAGACCATCGACTGCTTTGGCCCACTCGGTCGGCAGCTCGATCGGTGAAGGCCGGGAGACCAGACGCAGGTATATGTCGGATGCACCGCCCTCGATCGTGTGGTCGGGGTCCCCGTCGCCGTAGAGCCAGGTCCTGTCCAAATCGGTGGCTACCACCTCCATCGTGGGCAGATCACCCATGTGTGGCTTCCACATGAGAGGAAACTCTTCGAGTGCGCACGCGACCACATGGTCGGTCAGCTTCTCATTGCGTCCCACCGCCTGCTCAGCATCCCACCGATGGACACCGGTCTCGATCACCATCCGTAGCTCCCAGAATCCGAGCTTTTGCTCCGGCCCGAAAGCCCAGCAGGGCGTCTCCGGATCCATATCCCGGAGAGCAGCGAGCATTTCCTCGAGGGTCTCGTCGTACCAGTCGATCGGGTCCATTCCCTCGGGCGTTCGAGGTGCGGAGATCCTCTCTTTGGGCAGCTCGCGGCAGATGATCACTGTTCGGCCGTGGATCGAAGCCGTATGGGAGGCGAGGTCCCTCAGGGTCCAATCCGGGTACTGCGGCACTGAGCCCTCCGGGTCGGAGTGGGCGGCTTTCGACAGTCTCCTCCCCTCGGACTCGATTGAAGCCAGGTTCTCAGCCGAGAGCACGGAACATGGCCTCCCCCATGTCCGACGGCGTCTCCGCGACCACGATCCCCGCCTGGTTCATCGCTTCGATCTTCGCGTCGGCGGTGCCCTTGCCCCCGGACACGATGGCTCCGGCGTGACCCATCCTCTTCCCCGGTGGGGCGGTGGTTCCCGCGATGAACCCTGCCACCGGCTTGGTCATCCCGCTACGTACGAACTCGGCCGCCTCCTCCTCCGCGGTGCCACCGATCTCGCCGATCATCACAACCCCCTGGGTCTCGTCGTCGGCCTCGAACATATCGAGGACGTCGACGAAATTGGTGCCGTTGACCGGGTCGCCGCCGATTCCCACCGCAGTCGTCTGCCCGAGGCCGAGCTGGGTCAGCTGATGCACGGCCTCATAGGTGAGCGTGCCGGACCTCGACACAACGCCGATTCGCCCCCGTTCGTGGATGTAGCCGGGCATGATCCCGATCTTGCACTCGCCCGGAGTGATGACTCCCGGGCAATTTGGGCCCACCAACCTGGTCGGCTTGCCCTCCAGGTAGCGCTTGACGACGACCATGTCCGCCACCGGGATGCCCTCGGTGATGGCGACGACAAGCTCGAGACCCGCAGCCGCCGCCTCCATGATGGCGTCGGCGGCGAACGGGGGCGGTACGTAAACCACAGAAGCGTTGGCCCCGGTCGCCGAAACGGCTTCCCTTACCGTGCCGAAGATGGGTAGGTCGACCGAATAGGTGTCGTCCCTTCCTGGCACGCCGGAGTGATCGGTCTCACCCTCGAAGTGGAATTCAGTCCCCGCCCGCGTGGGGTGGACGGCGGCAACCATCTGGGTTCCATAGGCGATCGCTGTATCGGTATGGAACTGACCCGTGCTACCCAGGCCCTGCACGATCACCTTCGTGTTCTTGTCGACGAGGACGCTCATTGCGACCCTCCTCCGGTCAACTCGACGATCTTCTCGGCACCATCCTTGAGACTGTCGGCGTTGACAACGTCGAGGCCGGAATCGGCGATTATCTGCTTGCCCAACTCCACGTTGGTGCCTTCCAACCTGACCACCAGCGGCACCTCCAATCCGACTCGCTGGATGGCCTCCACGATCCCATTGGCGATCACGTCGCACCGCATGATCCCGCCGAAGATATTGACGAAGATGCCCTTCACGGCCGGGTCCTTGGTGATGATCTGGAAACCGGTGGTCACCTGATCGGCGGTGGCTCCGCCGCCGACGTCGAGGAAGTTGGCCGGCTCGGCGCCGGCGAGTTTGATCGTGTCCATGGTTGCCATGGCCAGACCGGCCCCGTTGACAAGACATCCAATCGTTCCATTGAGCTTGATATAGCTGAGGCCGGCGTTCTTGGCCTCCAGCTCGGCTGAGTCCTCTTCGGTCTCGTCGCGCATCTCGGCGATGTCCGGATGCCGGTAGAGGGCGTTGTCGTCGAACGTCATCTTGCCGTCGAGAGCCATGACCGATCCGTCTGTGGTCACGACGAGGGGGTTGATCTCGATGAGACTCGTATCCAGCTCACCGGCGGCCGCTGCCAGTGATTTCACGAACCTCTTGAAGTTCTTGGCTGCGTCAGCGCTGAGCTCGAGACCCATTGCGAGCTCGTTGGCCTGGAAGTCCGCCAGACCGATCGCCGGATCCACCTCGGCGCGGAGGATCTTCTCCGGTGTCTCCTCCGCCACCTTCTCGATCTCCATGCCCCCCTCGGTCGACGCCATGACGATGTTGCGCGAAAGCGCTCGATCGAGCAAGACGGCCAGATAGAGCTCCCGGTCGATGGAGATGCCCTGTTCGATGTAGAGCCGGCTGACCACCTTGCCCTCTTCACCGGTCTGAATGGTGACGAGTGTGCTTCCCAGCATCCTCTTTGCCAGCTCCCTGACCCTTTCCTCGGCGGCGCTGGGACCCCCGTCGATGCCGTCGGTGATCACGTTGACGCCGTGGACGTCGGGATGCTCCTTGAAGGTGCCCTTCCCGCGTCCCCCGGCGTGGATCTGTGCCTTGACGACAACCACCGGATTGCCCGACTCCTCGATGAGCGGGCGAACTGCGGCCACGGCCTCGTCGACCGACCTGGCTACCCGGCCCAGTGGAACAGAGATGCCCCTTGCGGCCATGAGCTGTTTGGCCTGATGCTCGTGGATCTTCAATTGCTTCCTTTCTGTGCGACCGAGTTCATACCCGCTCCGGAACGTTCTTCTCCACCCAGTCGGCGATGTCGTCGAGCGGTGTGCCCGGCGTGAAGACGGCAGCGATCCCAGCCTCCCGCAACCGCGGTATGTCGGACTCCGGGATCACACCGCCGCCAAAGACCAGCACGTCATCGGCATCCCGCTGCACCAGCTCCTCGACTACTTGGGGAAACAGGGTGCGGTGAGCTCCGGAGAGAGACGAGAGCCCGATCGCGTCGACGTCTTCCTGTACCGCAGTCTCAGCGATCTGCGAGGGCGTCTGATGCAGACCGGAGTAGATCACCTCGAACCCGGCATCGCGAAGCGCACGGGCGATTACCTTCGCCCCTCGATCGTGGCCATCGAGACCGGGCTTGGCGATGAGGATTCGGCGTGGCATTGACGGGGTCGGAGGCTAGTGGTCGTGTCCCGCCCGTCCTACCTGGCCCAACGGTCTGTCAGCGTCCGGCCTCGGCTTCTTCGAGCCAACCAACCGTCTCCCTTATCCGCGCCACCAGAACGCGGATTATCTCCATGGCAACTTCGGGATGGTTCTTCAACACGACTTGAAACTGATAGCCGGCCAGGAAGAGGCCTTGCCCCGGCCGGGTAGCCACCACATCGACCATGTGTGGTGCTCCATCGAGCAGAGACATGTCGCCGACGTAATCCCCCGGACCGAGGACTTTGAAGAGCCTATCTCCACGACGGACCTCCATTTCCCCTTCGACGAGGAGCAACAATCCATCGTTGGGGGAACCTTCAGTAGCGATGGTGTCGCCACTTTGGAACTGCTTCTCGATCGTATGGTCTGCCAACGCATCGAGGACCTCTGGCGCCAGACGTGCAAACAAGGGCACCTGTCGCAGGGCAGCCGCAATTGAACTCGCATCGCTCATGTGAAGAACTCCCCAGGCGAAGCTAGCAAGCACGATCGGCAGCTGTCGGGTCATGTGTGCCACCAAGGCCCGTCGGGTACGTACCCTTACGGACATGCCCAAATCGAACCTCCATGGACTGTCAAACGCAGGCGTCAGCGTTTGGTCAGACCAAATCTCCAGAAACATGCTCGACTCCGGGGAACTGGCCCGTCGCATCGAGCACGACGCAGTCAGCGGTGTGACTTCCAACCCGACGATATTCGCCAAGGCGATCGTCGGATCTTCCGACTACGACGATCAGCTGCAGGAGCTCAAATCGGCCGGGACCCCAACGGAAGAGATCGTCAAGACGATGATGGCCGACGACATCAAACGAGCCTGCGACGTGCTCGCCGTGGTTTATCGAGAAGCCAAAGGGATGGACGGGTTTGTCTCGGTCGAGGTTTCGCCTCTGCTCGCCGACGACACAGAGGCAACGGTCGCCGAGGCCCGGGATTGGGTTAAACAGATCAACCGACCCAACCTCCTGGTCAAAGTGCCGGCGACGCCAGAGGGGATCCCGGCCATCCGGCGGTTGATCGGTGAAGGCATCTCCATCAACGTGACGCTGATCTTCTCCCTCGAGAGATACGAGGAAGTCATGGACGCCTACATGTCCGGGCTCGAGGACTTCGCAGCAACGGGCGGCGACCTCGGAACTGTTTCGTCAGTCGCTTCGTTCTTCGTTTCCCGTTTCGACACTGAGGTCGACAAGCGTCTCGAGGCCAGCGGCACCGAGGAGGCACTCGCCTTGCGCGGAGAGACGGCGGTGGCCAACGCTCGCGTCGCCTACGGCCGGTTCCTCGAGGCCTTCAACTCGAGGCGGTTTGAAGTGTTGGCCTCGCAGGGGGCTCATCCGCAACGCCCCCTCTGGGCATCGACCTCGACCAAGAACCCGGCCTACGACGATCTTCTCTACGTCGAGGAGCTGGTCGTTCCCCGCACGGTCAACACGATGCCGTTGGAGACCATCGACGCCTATCAGGACCATGGTGATCCGAATCCGTCTCCGTTCGACGCCGGCGACATCGAGGAGGCTCGCCGAACACTTGACCGGATGGCCGAAGTCGGTGTCGACTACGACGACGTGGTGCAAACTCTCGAAGACGAGGGTGTTGAGAAGTTCGCCGACAGCTGGAAGGAGCTGCTCGAAGGCGTCGAGAACGTCTGACCGGCACAGTGCCCGGACCCCCTGTCTAGCGGTTCTAACTCTGGGTGCCAATCGAGGACCTTCGGCCCTAGCCCGGTTCTCGCCTCACGATAAGTTCGAGCCGAGTGGTCGAATCGGCCACGCCGGATTCGTGTCTGTTCGTGTCGGTTCGCCAGCCAAGTCGATGGACTGAAGGAGGCGGCGGGGCATGGGCACCCGCGGGGATAGGGCCGAGATCAGACGCGCGCGAGTCCGGCGTGGCCGGAGCCGCTTGGTCTCCTCGCCGCGCATTCTCGTTGTTGTCTTCGTCACGACTCTCTCGATGGGCGTGGTGTTCGCCCACTGGTCTTCGGAAACTGGCGCAGCGATGGAGTTGGCGACGGGGGACGTCGCTCTGAACGTAACCGGGGATCTGACGTTCGACTTCCCTGGTTGCGCGCCGGGCAATGAATCGACCACATGCGACAAGTTCGAAGGCAGCGACATCGGCACTTCGGACATATCGCATTCCGCAGACGGTGCGACATTCACCATCACGGGCTGGGTATACAAGGGCGGCGACTCATCTGAGCCAGTGGGGTTCTATTACACGATCACTGGTGGCACCGTCGACATCGTCGTCAAGTCAGGCAGGAACCTGGACCCGGCGACCCTTCCCGAGGGCTCGGGATACTGGCTGAACCCCGCCTGCGAGGGCGACCCTGGGCCTGGCAAAGCCGTCACATGCACACCCAAGAACACCAATTCCGTCTCGAACATCGAGTTCTGTGTCAAGGTTTCGACCCCACCCACATGTCTGCCGCTCATGCGATCAGTGGTGGCGTCCAACGTCGGTTCGATCCCGTTTGACCTGAACCTGTCGCTGATCGGCCCGGAAGGTGACGGGTCGGACTATTGCGGGGTCTTCGATCTGACGATTCAGAGGGTGATCGACGGCAGTCCTGCTGATCCTCCCCAATACGAGGGACCGCTATGCGATCCGATCGGCGCGCCCTTCTCCCTTTCGGAACAGATCGATCCCGGCGGCTCGGAGGTCTACAAGCTGACCTTGGCCTTTGCAGAACCCACTTCCGACTTCAACGGGACTACGGGCGGTTTCACGGTCAGGTTCCAGGCCACCCAATGGAATCAGGCCGGTGGCTGGGCGGATCTGGTCGATCTACCAATGGCCATCTCGGTGGGTGCTGCCCCACCGTCGAGTGTGAGCTCGGAGACCATCTCGCCAGTGACCTCTGCTCGGATCGTGACACAGACCGTGGCGGCTTTGGTCAACTCTGCGCTCCCCGCGGTCATCGATGTCCTCGGGCGCTCTGAGGTGACCATCACCTCTTGGGCACTCGATCCGTCGGATCCTTCAGCGGTTCTCGGCTTCGAGTTCACCGTGAAGGGCGATCCCGTCTACGTGGAGGTCCAGCGTGGAGCCCTGGGCTGGGTCGATGAGCGGTGGGAAGAGGAGAATCCACATGTCTGGCACGACCCGTACGGGGTGGACTCTCCCGAAGCGAGGCCGATCACTTACATCGAATTCGCACCGGTGCCACTTCCCGAGGAGATCGCAGCCGAAGAGCTTCCGGCGGAGAAGCCGCCGGCCGAAGAAGCCCCGGCGGAGGAGCCGCCAGCTCCCGATCCAGCCGCGCTGAGCGGCATCGTCTGGCTCGACGAAGACGGCGACGGGGTGCGTGCGAGCACCGAGTCGGGTATGGCCGGTGTCGTGGTCCGTCTACTGGCCGATGGTGTCGTGGTGGCGACCATGACCACCGATGCCGGCGGGTCGTACAGCTTCCTCGACCTCGGCCCGGGCGATTACACGGTGGAGATCGAGGCGCCCACAGGTTACGTGTTCGCAGCCAGCGGTCAGGGCGGGGACCCGGCGTTGGACAGCGACGTTGCGCCGGATCCGGGCGACGGTCCGCAGACAGGACTTGCAGCGGTGTCCCTGAGTCCCGGAGCCAACTCTGGGATCGCCGACGCAGGGCTCAACTCGGCGACGACCGGGGGCAATGGGTCATGAAGGGGTTTCTACGTGACAACAGAAGGGAGAGACATACGAGACGGAATCAGTGAGGGATAGGAGTGCGGCAATCGGGGAGCCGCCAAGAGGGCCGAAGACCCTCTGAGCACTGGAGGAAAAGTGAAAATATTCAGAAAACGAGGCACCCGTTCGAGTGTCGCGCTGTTCTCGGTAGCAGCGCTGGCCTTGGCAATGACGGGGATCCTCTACGCGCATTGGACCGACACGCTGGAGGCCCATGGGGTTGTGGAGACCGGTTCCATCGACCCGCAGTGGACCCTCGAAGGGACCAGTGACGATGGCGTACTCAACTATGACGGGGACAGCGAACCGAGGCTGAGCCCGGACCTGGACCTCTGGGACGACGATCCCCCGGAGCCTCAGACCAGCAGCGGCGATCAGACCTTGATCAACGGTGACTTACTCAACCTTTCCAAGGACGTGGCGAGGTGTACAGCCGAACTTGCCGAGGACGAAGCCGGTGATGAGAACGACGCTCTGTTCATGACAATCGAGAACGGATATCCCAGCTACTACTGCCTGGTCAAGGCTGATCTGCACAACTTCGGAAGTGTCCCGGTCAAGCTGCAAGGGATCGAGTGGGTGGCGATGAAGACCTTCGACGGTGTAGCGACTGATGTCGAAATATTCGAAGGGCCGACCCCCGATGGGTTCCAGTACTTCATCGACGCGGCACCCGATATGGACACCGATGTCGACCTGGAGTTCAGCTGGACGATCACCGATGACCTCGGGGACGATGTACTCCTCGATTGCGGCTATCAGCTGGATCCTGGTGAGGAGTTCAGTGTGTTCGTTGACGCTGAGTTCCATATAGATCAGGACGCAATGCAGGATGCCTTGTACGAGATCTGGATCGCCTACGAGTGGGTGAACTGGAACGAGTACGACGAATCGCTGTGCGAGCCCGCCATACTCGACCTCAGCTGAGGGGAGGCGAAATGAAGAGATTCGCCAAACCACAGGCTGTATTGCTCTCGGTGAGCATGGTCACTTTGGCATTGGCCGGTGTCCTCTACGGGCATTGGACTGACACTTTGGAGGCCCATGCGGTTGTCGATACCGGGGAGATCAAGGCTGGATGGATCACCGTAAGGTGTGTTGAATCCACGTTCCCAGGGGTTCAAGTAACCCCCGGACCTGGTGGTGGTGACATCACGGCCACCGAACCGGGATTCGTCGCTCCTCCTGAGTGGAGTGGCCCAACTCCAGACGAGAGCACAGCTGGCACTCCCTTCTGGGTATGGGAGACCAACAAGAACGTTGCACATCGGGCGGTACCTGCATTCCTCGATGACAACAGGACGGTCGAGTTGATGTGGTTCAACACCTATCCCAGTTTCACGGGAGACTGCGAGATGGAGTTTCGTAATACCGGGACTCTGCCAATCGCGGTCCCTTACCTGGTGATCATGCCGGGTGAAGAGACCACTCTGGCCAGCGATATTTTCGCCGACGACGGTGAGATCTGGATCGATTGGAGCAGTGGCACCCCACCCAATCTCCAAATCGACCCCGGCGAGAGAGAAACCGCCAGTCTGAAGCTGCATGTCGAGCAGAGTGCCGAGCAGGACCGCACCGGGGACGGCGCCTACACCTTCTTGGTGCAGGTCTGCTACCACAACTGGAACGAGCCGACCGACGTCGAAGACGACGTCTGCGATCTATATGAAGAGGGTGACGGGAAGATCGTCATCCCGGACCCATTTAGCTAGGAAGCAATACTGACTGGCCAAGAGTCGAGGACTGGTGGGCATCAGAAACCCGCCAGTCCTCGATTCACTCTGCGCGGACCGCTCCTCAGCTAGCTCAGAGTCCTCTGCTTCTTTGAGCTGATCCATCGGTAGCATCTGCGGCCCGTGACCACCATTAAGTCTTCTTTGTGACCCGGGCAGGTTCGCAACGAACGAAGCGAAAGGACACTCCTACCGACGCAGGCACTGGGCCACCGCAATCATCAGTGTGGAGGCGGCTAAAGATCATTCTGTTCGCCGGCCATGTAGGCAGACATGGTCGGCGCCGGCCACTATTCCCCGGCTCCTACCGGGGCCGTCACGCGCACGGCAAGGCTCTTCGAGCCGCGACCCAACCATTCGAGGTCGCCGCGCCGCCAGTCTCGATTAGTGGGGCGGGAGATCAGCTAGGCGCCACCGGACTGGCCTTGGGGATGCTCGTTGCTGTCTGGTTCACACAACGTCCTCTGACGACCTGGACGAGCGGCAACCCCGGCCTCAACTTCTACGTCGTCCAGCCGGTCATATGGTCTGCATTCGCCGTCCTCGCCTGGCGGCTCTATCGGCGACTCCCCGACGCTCTGCCATACAGCCGCACCCTCGCCCGAATCGGGTTCCTGGCGGGCCTCTTCCAGGCTTCGGTCTTCATCCTCACCGGGCTCGCTGTCGGATTCGGTGACAACCCACTGGCGGGCGAGCTCGTCAACTATCCCCTCAACGTCCTGTACTTCACGACCCTGGCCGCAGGCATCGAGCTGACCCGTGCCACGGTCTTTCACACGTGGCGACGAGTCAACGAGCCGGGTGCATTCGTCGCTGTCGTGGTGCTGTTTGCTGTTGCGGCAATTCCGTTGGGACAGCTGGACTTGATCATCGATGTCGACACCGCCTTTCGGGTCGGGGTCGGCCGATATGTGCCCGCCCTGACGCTGTCGGCTGTCCTCACCTCGTTCACCGCCGGTGGCGGGATCCTGGTCTCTGCTGCCTACCGATGGCCTTTGCTGGCGATGCTGTGGACGTTCCCGATACTCCCGAACCATGACTGGCCGGTTCAGGCCTTGATCGACACCGCCCTGCCGCTCCTCGCGCTGATCGTGGCTCGCACGCTCTACGAAGGCACGGCCGAATTCGCCCTGAGA
>JAHEJW010000025.1:0-31202 GCA_024638655.1 bacterium
GTCTGGAATGCCTTCGTGTCAACCTCGTCGCCTTCCCCTAGGTCGATGGCGCGTCGGGTACCGCCTCCGAGGCTGGAGTTGAACAAGCCGGAGGGGTCATCTAGTGAGGCCCCCTTGGCGAAAGTGAGTTTCACTTTGTCCTTGTAAGTCTCACCGGTGCAAATGATCCCGTCGTGGGACCACACCGGGACACCTTGCATCGAATTTGAAGGCTTCCTCCACTTGACTTCCTCGGCCACCTCGGGGTCCGCATCCTTGATCAGGGTGCGAATGCGGGAAAGGGTCTCGCCTCTCCAATCACCCAGATCCTCGATCATCCGGTCGATCTCATTAGAAGGAGTTTGAGTCCCATTCATCGGTGCCTCCTATCTGCATCGCTCTCGGTCGACCTTCATATGACCGTTGCCCCTTCCACACCCTTTGCAAACCGGTTTGGGAGCCTAGGAAGGCAGCCTTCCTACATGGTCTACCAGCTTCCTACATGGTCTACCAGGGTCGGCGGGGAATCGGTCGAATGCGGCTACTTGACCCAGCGAATGGTGAATGGATATCGGTAATACTCTCCAGAGCCTGCCTTGACTGCGGCCACGATGACGAGCACAAACCAGGTCAAGAGGACCGTGGGCAACAGGATCACACCTATCAGCAGCACGATCAGTAGAGCCGCGACGACGGCGTAGATGAGGAATGAGATGTTGAAGTTCACCGCTTCCTTGCCGTGGAAGTCGACATATGGGTCGTCTTGTTTCTTCACGGCCCAGAGGACGACCGGACCGATGACCGCCGGGATGCCGAACAGCATCACGAACGCAGAAAGGTGGGTCAAGACACCCCAGTTCCTCGAATCTGCTGACACGGTGGTCGCATCTGCCGTACCGGCATCCGCAGGCTCATGCATAACGGTGATGTGTTGATCGCTCATGTCGTCATCGTGCATCACGAAGCACTACCCGTCTATCGGGGGAAGCCCTACTCATACCCGGAGCGACCCCTAGGCGGCTCACACGTCCTTGCTCGACGACGCCTCCGTGAGGATCTCGGCGAGAAGGTCGACCGGAATGGCGTGGGCCACCCGGTCTCTCTGGCCCGATGTGGTCTCGGCGGCGCAAAGAGCGTTCACGATCGCTTCTTCGGTTGCGTCCACTACGGCGTGGAACAGCGGTGTCATCTGCTCCATGGGGAGCATTTCGATAGCCCAAGGCTCCTGGGAACTGGCAGGCAGATGGTTCCCGGTCGAGAACGCCAGGAAGATGTCTCCGCTCGAGTCATGTCCATAGCCGCCCACCCTCCCGAGCCCAACGGTGACCCTCTTGGCAAGGCGATGACATTGCACCGGCAGGAGTGGGGCGTCGGTGCCTACGACTGCGATGATCGAACCACCGCCAGGGGGGTCGTCCCAGGCCGATGGCACCCGATCGGGTCCGATCAGCCTGCCTGCCGGAAGGCCGTCGATACGCAAATCGCCCCTTCTTCCATAGTTGGCCTGCACGAGGACGCCAACTGTGTAGGCGCCGCTTGGCACCTGCACGATGCGAGACGAGGTGCCGATACCGCCCTTGAACTCGTGACAAATCATCCCGGTGCCGCCCCCTACGCAACCTTCCGCAACGACACCACTGGCCGCCGAGTCGTACGCGGCTCTCACATCGTCTTCGACGAGGGGAAACGAGTCGATATCGCTCAGCCATCCGTCCCAGGTCTCTCCAACCACCGGAAGGTGAAACGCCTCGGGGACCCCGCTTTCGACTGCGACCTTGACCAGGAAGTCTCTCACCAGGCCTACCTGGTGGGTGTTGGTGATTCCGATCGGCGAGCCAAGAAGACCCGACTCTTCGATCCAGGGCAGGCCGGTCATCTCGCCGTTGCCACTGAAGTTATGCCAGGCGGCGAACGCCCCCTCGGCCCAGATCTGACCGTCCCGCGGAACGATCATCGTCACACCGGTGCGAGCCACGGTCGGCTCATCACGAACCACTGTGGCATGACCGACCAGGACTCCCGGCACGTCGGTGATGGCGTTGTTGGCCCCGGTAGGGAGGGAGCCGATCGTGACACCAAAATCGCGGAGACGAGGTCTCATGGCGACCCGTGACGCTACTCGTGCGCTGTAGTTTCCCGCGCTCGAGGAGGATGCATCGATCATGAGAAGAGGGAAAGCCCTTCAGGCGGTTTGGACCGCCGAGCACCGCCTCCACGAGCCGTCCGGAGAGGTCTGGATCGGGGTGCCCATAGAGGGTGACGAGACCCCGCCGCGAGGCGAGGTGATGCGGGAGGTGCTCCAAAGCCTGGGCGTTCCACTTCTGGCACCATCGTCTCACCGTCCCGACCGCCTTCTCGCCGTCCACGATGCGTCGATGCTTGCTTACCTGGAGACGGCCTACGAAGAGTGGGAGGAGGCCCAATACCCACAAGATCCCGGCCAGGACCGGGTCGTGGCCTATGTCTTCCCACACCCCGACGCAGTGAGAATGTCCAAACATCGCTGGCCGGTCAGCCGCGCCGCTCGTGCCGGCGTCTACTGCATGGACACAACAACAGTCATCAGTCCAGGGACCTATCGGGCGGCTCGCGCCGCAGTTGACGCCTCGCTGACCGCTGCCGATCTGGTCCTCGAAGGAGCCCGAGTGGCGTATGCCGCGGTCCGACCCCCTGGACACCATGCCGGAACGAACTACTTCGGCGGATCGTGCTACCTGAACAACGCCGCTATCACGGCACAGCATTTGATCGACCAAGGTGTCGGACGCGTGGCGGTCATCGACATCGACGCTCATCATGGGAACGGCACCCAGGAGATCTTCTATGAACGCGCCGACGTCATCTACCTGTCGATCCACATCGACCCGGGAGAGGGTTGGTTCCCACACTTCGTCGGATTCGCCGATGAGCTCGGTGCGGGCCCAGGAGCAGGCTCAAACCACAATCTCCTCTTGGCGCCTGGTGACGGAGATAGTGCTTTCCTCACCGCCCTCGATCGGGTCTGCTCGATAGCGACAGAGGGTGATGTCGAGGCTGTTGTGGTCTCGTTGGGGCTCGACATGGCGGCCGCCGACCAGAACTCCCCTTTGACCGTCTCTAGCAGGGGTTTCGCCCAGGCTGGATGGATGCTCGCGGCCCTCGACCTACCCACGATTCTGATCCAGGAAGGAGGTTACGACTTGGGGTCACTTAGGGCCGATTTGGCGGCTATCTTGACGCCACTTTCCTCCGCGGGAGGCGCGGATCATGAGCTCGACCCCGTGGGTGGGAAGAGATGAGCGTGGTGGCGTGCCGAGTCAGGTTCGGCCTGACTTCTCTCCGCCCCCGCACTGGCGCCTCGAAGCCGTAGCAGCGACTCAGCGCCCTCACGATCTCACAGTCTCCCCGGACGGGGCACGGGTTGCTTTCATCCTCTCCACCGAGAGCTCATCCGATGTCTGGGTCGCACACGCAAGCGGCGGCCCGGTTCGTCGCCTGACCACCGATCGCGAGATGGCCTCCTTTTGGGAGGACACCCCGGCGTTCTGGTCGCCGTCCGGAGAGCACCTCGCCTACGTTTCGGGGGGCGACCTGTATTTGATCCCGGCGGTCGGGGGCCCATCCAAGAAGCTCATCGCGGCCACTCCAGCTGCATGGCTCGACGACGATCGGCTGGTGGTGGTGGTAGAACGCGACCGGACCACAAGGCTCGCGGTGGTTGATGTCGGGGATCCGTGGCCCCGGCCATTTGGACCAAGCGGCGGCGACGTGACCCAGGTGTCTGCAACCGGCGACGGGCGCGTGCTGGCGACCTACTGGCCAAAAGATGATCGCAACCGCTCCGACGTGGTGATTGCGGACCCGACCGGTGAATGGGCGACACTGGCGGGACATCCCGACCGGAGGTCGCGCGGCGGGGTGGAGGACGCCGGAACGGTCGCCTACCTCCTAGAGGATGGCGACTGGGCTGCGATCTACCTCACCGACACGAATGGGTCGCAACATCGACGTTTGGTCGGCGGCGAAGCGGACTTCGCCAATCTCTCGTTCTCGCCAGACGGCAAGCGTCTAGCGGGGATCAGATCCGCCGGAGGGATCTCGGACCTGGTCACCATCGACCTCTCGGGAAGCGTCGTCACCATTGCCAAGGGCGGTTCCTGGCAGACCCCCCGCTGGACGTCCCACGGCATCGTCGCCATCGAGGAGTCCGCCACGTCTGCGCCTCGTCTCGTTGTGGTCCACCACGATGGGTCGCAGACCGAGTTGTTGGACGGTGCACCCCTACCGGTGAGACAAGGGCCACACGCGTCGCCTGAGAGAGTCGCCTATCGATCCCTGGACGGTCTCGAGATAGAAGGCTTCCTCTTCCGGCCCGGCGACACCTCTAGCCCGGTGCCGGCGATCGTTTATCCCCATGGCGGGCCGACATCGGCTTACGCCGATGAGTGGGATGGGCATGCTCAGTACTTCATCGACAAGGGTTATGCCTGGTTCGCCATCAACTTCAGAGGGTCAACTGGCTATGGCCTCGAATTCGAGCGGGCCAACCACGACGACTGGGGTGTTGGCGACACCGACGACTGCGTGGCCGCCGGTCAATACCTGAGGACGCTCGACTGGGTCGATGGCAACCGCGTGGCCATCTTTGGCTCTTCATACGGCAGCTACATGGCATTGACTGCCCTCGTCCACCCGAACAATCCGTTTGTGTGCGGTGTGGCCAAATACGGAGACTGCAACATCCTGACCTCATGGGCTCAGGGCGACCGGGGCGGGGGAGACGACCTGGAGAGGATGATGCGCCATCCTTCATTGAATCCCGCTGGATACCAGCGCGGGTCGCCGATTCACGAAATAGAGCGCATCGACAAGCCGATCTTGATCGCCCACGGTGAACAGGATCGGAGGGTCCACCCCAAGCAGTCAGAGGAGCTCGTCTCCGAGCTCGAGCGGCTCGGCCGCAGCTACGAGTACGTGACCTACCCGACCGAGGGTCACGGCCTGCTGCGTCGCGAGCCCCAACTCCACTTTTACCGACGCCTGGAGAGGTTCCTCGATTGGCACTTGATGTGACCGCGGGGACTGAGCTGCCGGCCCTGGCCGGCTGAAAGGGAAGAAATGAGAAGATCGGGTATCGCACTGCTGATTGGGGTGGTGATGGTGCTCTCCGCTTGCACCTCTGGTGAGTCGTCGACGACAACGTCGGAGGCGGACGGTGCGGGCACCACCGACGGGGGATCGAGTGCTGGGGGCACAGTCAGGATCGGCTGGGGCGGTTCGCCCGACAGCTTGAACCCCGGAAACGCCGTCCTTGCGGAGGCCTACACGCTCTACGAGCTGATCTACGACACTCCTATTGGACTGGACCTCGATGGGAACTATGTGCCCGAGCTGGCCAGCGACTGGTCGGTGTCCGACGACGGTCTCATGTGGACGATGACCATCGTGGACAACGCCGTATTCCACGACGGGACGCCTTTGACTTCTGAGGATGTGAAGTTCTCTCTCGAGCTATGGAGGGACAATGAGGACTTCCCCTTCCTCCCTTCGTATCCGGACGTCTTCACGATCGAGGCCCCGGACCCGACCACGGTCGTCCTGAGCACCGAAGAGGCGATCGGCAACTTCGAGTCTCGAATGGTCTTCATGTACATCGTTCCCAAGCACATCTGGGAGGGCGAGACCGACCCTGTTGCCTTTGACAATGTGAACATGATCGGCACCGGGTCGTTCTCGATGCTGGAGTACCGACAGGGTGAGTTCGTCAGGCTTGCGGCCAACGAGGACTACTGGGCCGGAGTCCCGAATGTCGACGAGGTGATCTTCCAGACGATCGAGAACCCGGACGCACGGGTGACCGCCCTCCGAAACGGTGACGTCGACATGATCACGGAAATGCCCAACACTGCGATATCGACCCTCGAGAGTGACTCGAACGTCGAGGTAGTCATAGGGGATCCGCTTGCACCGGGTTTGTCCGACATCTTCTTCAACATGGTGCCCGAAGAGCTCTGCCCGCCGGAAGACGGCGTGTGCAGTGGGCATCCGGCACTGCGGGACCTTCAGGTTCGCACTGCATTGGCCCATTCGATAGACAAGCAACAGCTGATCGACGTCGCTCTGCTCGGTCTGGGTGAGCCAGGCATAAGTCTGGTTCCGAGCGGGCTCGGCGATTGGTACAACTCATCACTGCCCGACTACGCCTTCGACCTCGACGCAGCCAATCAGATCCTCGACGACGCCGGCTATCTAGACAGTGACGGAGACGGGGTGAGGGAGTGCCGGGAGGAACAGGACTGTGACGACTTGACCTTCCGGATCAACTACCCGAACGACAGTGACACCGCTCCTCGTGAGATGGAACTGGTGTCCGGCTGGTGGTCCGAGATCGGTGTGGCGAGCACGATTCAGCCCCTCGACCCGGACACGCTGACCTCGGTGTGCTGTCCGACGTTCGACTTCGACGTGATCCGCTGGGGTTGGGGAACCGACCCTGACCCGGGTTTCCTTCTCGGGGCGACCCTGTGCAGCGAGATCGACTCGGGGTTCTCCGAGACCGGGTACTGCAACGACGACTATGACGCGCTCTACGACGCTCAGGCGGTGGAGACCGACCCGGAGACCAGGAGAGAGATGATCTGGGAGATGCAAGAGATCCTCTTGCGCGACCTCCCATACATCATCCCCTACTACGACCAGGCTGTGCAGGCCTATCGGGTGGACACGTTCACCGGGTGGATGACGGGCGCTTCGAAAGTAGCGCTCGAAGACCCATCTTCATTGAACGTGGTGAGGCCGGCCGGCTAGTCGATGCTTGTCGGGGGGTAGCCGGGTCCGGCTACCCCCCGGTCGAGAAGACCCATGAGAACTGGAAGACGGCGTTTCGTGACTCGGAAGGTGGTTTTCGCCGCCGTGACCGTCTTCGTCGTCGTCACCTTCAACTTCTTCCTATTTCGCGTGCTCCCCGGTGACCCGGCGGTCGGGGGACTGAGGGACCCGCGACTATCCCCGGAGAGGGTGGCGGCTCTCCAGGAGCGATTCGGTCTCAACGACCCCGTGTTCGTCAACCTGGAAGGAGGGAACCTCCTGGAGTCCCAGTACTTCGCATATCTGGGAGCTCTCGCCCACGGAGACCTGGGAACGTCCTATGCCTTTCGCGATCAGCCCGTGTCGAATCTCCTCGGTACGGCCTTGGTGAACACGGTGTGGCTGGTGTTGCCGGCACAGGTCATCTCCATCGTGGCCGGGGTCGGGCTTGGCCTCTTCGCCGCCTATCGGCGCGGAACCAAAGTCGACGTGGGAGCCCTCTCGTTCTCCCTGATCATGTGGTCACTGCCCACGTTCTTCCTGGGGATAGTGCTGCTTTTCATTGGGGCCAACTGGGTAGGGCTTCCCACGGCCGGTCGGGTGACTATCGGGGCTCTCTACGACACGACATGGGATCAGTTGGTCGATATCGCCCGTCACCTGCTCCTACCGACCGCCACCTTGGCTTTGGTCCTGCTCGGTGAGTACATGCTGATCATGCGCAGCTCTGTGGTCGATGTGCTCTCCGAGGACTACATCCTCACCGCCAAGGCCGAAGGGCTGAGCACCTCCAGAATCATCAGCCGGCATGCCCTCCGCAATGCCCTTCTCCCGATCGTCACGCTCATCGCCCTGAATCTCGGATTCACGGTCTCTGGAGCAATTCAGGTGGAGACGGTCTTCTCATGGCCGGGCCTGGGGCAGCTGACCGTCAGCGCCGTCAATCAGCGCGACTTCCCTGTGTTGCAGGGGGCTTTCCTCCTCCTCGCCATCTCGGTAGTGCTGGCCAACCTCGTTGTGGAGATCATCTACAGCTGGCTCGATCCCAGGGTGTCCGAGGCATGAGCGATCGGCCGAGAGGCTTCAGGGGCTTTCGCCGTCACCGGCTCGGGATGATCGGGCTTGCGATGCTGGGCATCGCCGTCGTCGTCGCCTTCGTGGCGCCACTGCTTGCGCCATATGACCCGTACGCCAACGTCACCATCACGATCGCCGACATCTTCCAGCCACCGTCGGGAAGCCACCTGCTGGGCACCGACGATGGCGCAAAGGATGTCCTGTCGGCCTTGATCTATGGGGCTCGTGTATCGCTGATCGTTGGCTTTGCCGGAGCCATCATCTCCATGCTGGTCGGCGGCACCATGGGGCTCATCGCCGGGTATCGCGCCGGGTGGCTCGGTCAGGTCCTCATGAGGATCACGGACTTCTTTCTGGTCATTCCCGATTTGGCTCTACTAATAGTGCTGGTTGCAATCGTCGGGCAGAGTCTTCGCAACATCATCCTGGCGATCGGGCTATTGGGCTGGACGGGGACGGCCCGTCTCGTCCGATCCCAGACCCTCTCCGTTAGAGAGCGGAAGTTCGTCTTGCGGGCCAAGGCGATGGGAGCCGGAGACTGGTACATGCTGCGACGTCATGTGATCCCTCAGGTGTTGCCCTTGATGCTCGCCAATACCGTCCTGGTCGTCTCCCTGGCCATCATCTCGGAGTCGACCCTCGCTTTCCTCGGTCTCGGCGATCCGCGCCTGATCTCGTGGGGGCAGATGCTCAACCTCGGTTTCACCAGAGGAGCTGTCTCGGCCGGCGCCTGGTGGGCCATCATCCCGCCTGGTCTGGCCATCGTCTGGGTGGTGCTCTCCGTGACTCTCATCGGAACTGCCTTGGAGGATCTCCTCAACCCGAAACTCACCCGGCATCACCTCGAGCCGGAAGAGATCGTCGCAACCAGCCCGTCGGGTGCCCAGCCCGTCGAGGATGTCCTGCTCGACGTTCGCGACCTGACGGTCGCCTTTGAAGGGGAGCAGGGGCCTCTGATTGCGGTGGAGAACGTCTCATTCGAAGTTGGCCGAGGTCGGGTGGTTGGGATTGTGGGCGAGTCAGGGTGCGGCAAGACCACCACGGTGCTCGGTGCCCTCAGGCTGCTGGCTCCGGGTGGCAAGATCGTCGACGGTCAGGTCCTGCTGGACGGTCTCGATCTTTCCCGCATGGAACCGGACGAGCTGCGTCGTCTTAGGTGGGATCGAGTGGCGATTGTCTTCCAGGGAGCCATGAATGCCTTGAACCCCGTCAGGACGATCGGCTCACAAATCGTCGAAGTGATCCGAACTCACGATGGGGACATCACCAAAGACACGGCGAGGGCACGAGCCGGCGATCTGCTGGAGATGGTGGGCATTCCGCGACGTCGTGTTCGGGCTCACCCTCACGAGCTGTCCGGGGGCATGCGTCAGCGGGCGATGATCGCACTTGCGTTGGCCTGTGAGCCCGACCTCATCATCGCTGACGAGCCAACCACGGCGCTCGACGTGATGACACAGGCTCAGATACTCGAGCTCCTGGAGGACTTGCAGGAGCAACTAGGGGTATCGATGGTGGTCGTCACCCATGACCTTGGGGTCGTCAACGACGCCTGCGACGACGTGGTGGTCATGTATGGGGGCCGTGTCGCCGAGAAGGGACCTGTAGCTCGGGTGTTCAGAGAACCGCAGCACCCATACACCCGGTTGCTTCTCGATGCCTTCCCCACGATTGAGGACCCCGGCCGCCCGCTGGTATCGATCCCGGGGGCACCGCCCCGTCTGAGCGACCTCCCTCCGGGATGCCGTTTCGCTCCCCGCTGTCCCAGCGCCTTCGAGCGCTGCCATGAGGAGTTGCCGCCGCTGTATGTCACTCGATCGGGGGAGGCATCGTGCTTCTTACTTGCTGAGCCCGCCTTTGCTGGTGATGAGGGTGTCTGAGCCGATCCTGGTCATCGACGACCTCGTGGTCGACTTCCACGGCAGGAAGAAGGGTGAGAGCATCAGAGCAGTCGACGGTGTCGATCTGACGGTGTCACCCGGGGAGGTCGTCGCGCTCGTCGGTGAGTCGGGTTGCGGGAAGACCACGACAGCGAATGCGGTGCTTGGCTTGGTGTCTCCGACCTCCGGCCGGGTGACTGTTGGCGGGATAGACATCGCCAATGCCGACAAAGCTGCCCTCAAGGCAGCCAGGGCGGGAATGCAGATGATCGCCCAGGACCCATACGAGTCCCTAAACCCTCGGATGACCATCGGTGAGATCGTCCTCGAGCCCCTGGTGATACACGACTTCTCCGAAGGAGATCTGAACGCCCGGGCGGCACAGGCCCTGGGGCATGCCGGGTTGAACCCTCCAAAGGAGTTCATTTCGAGGCGGCCGCATGAGCTGAGCGGCGGTCAACGTCAGCGGGTGGTCATAGCCGCGGCGCTGTCGATCCAACCCCGTCTCATCGTTGCCGACGAGCCGGTGTCGATGCTGGACGTCTCGATCCGGGCCGGCATCCTCAACTTGCTGCAGAGCCTTGCCCGCGAGGACGACATCGGGATCCTGATGATCACCCACGACCTGTCGACCGTTGCTGCGTATTGCGACCGAATCGCAGTGATGTACCTGGGCAGGATCGTCGAAACCGGCCCGACTCTCGAGGTGATCAAATCCCCCCAACACCCCTACACCGAGGCTCTGCTCTCGGTGGTTCCCAGTCATGACCCCGACCATTCGATGACCCCAATCCTCCTAGAAGGGGAGACCCCGGACGCGGCCAAGGTGCCCTCAGGGTGTCGGTTCCATCCTCGGTGCCCCAAGGTGTTCGAATCCTGTCCGATGGTCGAGCCGGATCTGCTCGAGGTGGGTGAGGGACATCGCGCAGCCTGCCTGCTCGTCTCCGGGCTCGCCGACTGACCGCCGCTGTCCATCCCGGTGATTCGTGCCGAAGTCCCTATTGCTACGGGCAGAATGCCCTGTTTATCACGACCCTTCACCCGGTATACCGGAGATGAGATGAACGAAATATCAGGAAACAAGTGGGTTTACGCGTTCGACGAAGTCGATGAGGCACAGGAGTTCATGAACGGTGATTGGGACGGCGTGAGGGGCCTACTCGGGGGGAAGGGGGCCAACCTTGGCGACATGACCCGCATTGGAGTTCCGGTGCCGCCCGGGTTCACGATCACCACCGAAGCCTGCAATGCATATCTCCAGGCCGAGGGAACCTTCCCGGACGGGATGATCACTCAAGTGTCGGAGAAGCTGAGAAAAGTCGAGGAAACGACCGAGAAGTCTTTCGGTGACCCGGACAGCCCGCTCTTGGTGTCATGTCGCTCGGGAGCGAAGTTCTCGATGCCGGGGATGATGGACACGGTTCTGAACATCGGGATGAACGATGGTGTGGTCAAAGGTCTGATCGGACTGACCGACGATGAGCACTTCGTCTACGACTCCTACCGCCGTTTGGTGCAGATGTTTGGCTCCGTGGTCCTCGGGGTCAGAGACGAGCCGTTCGAGTATGTGCTCGAGCAATACCGGGACCGGCGTGGTGTGGCCAGTGATTCTGATCTCACCGCCGACGACTTCCGTTCCATCACCGAAGAGTTCAAGGCGATCGTTGAGCGCTATGCCGGCCGAAGCTTCCCGGATGATCCCGCAGAGCAGCTGCGGCTTGCCATCGAGGCCGTCTTCCGATCATGGAATGGCAAGCGGGCGATCGACTATCGCAATGCGGCCGGCATACCCCACGATCTCGGGACGGCCGTGAACATCCAGACGATGGTCTTCGGAAACATGGGCGAGGACTCTGCGACGGGAGTCGCCATGTCACGCAACGCCACCACCGGGGAGCCTCATCTCGAGGGCGATTACCTGACCAACGCCCAGGGGGAAGACGTTGTGGCCGGCATTCGGACAACAAAACCAATGGACCAGCTAGCCGAAGAGATGCCCGATCTGCACCGTGAGTTCTCAGAGATCGCAGGTCGCCTCGAACAGCACTACCGCGAGATGCAGGACATGGAGTTCACCATCGAGAGGGGAAAGCTCTGGATCCTGCAGACACGCAACGGCAAGCGGACCGCGCAGGCCGCAGTACGCATTGCTGTGGACATGACCGATGAAGGGCTCATCGCTAGGAACGATGCGCTGATGCGTGTGACACCCGCTCAAATCGACTTCTTCCTACACCCCTCTTTCGCCTTCGAGGCGAAGAAGGAGGCGAAAGACGAGGGCCGGCACCTGGCGACCGGGCTCAACGTCTCGCCCGGTGCTGCCGTCGGCGTTGTCGCATTCGACGCCGATCTCGCGGAGCGCTGGGCCAACGAAGGCAAGGACGTGATCATGGTCAGGCCGGAGACCAAGCCCGACGACGTGCATGGCATGTTGGCGTGCAACGGGATCCTCACCAGTCGAGGGGGCCGCACGAGCCACGCTGCTCTGGTGGCCCGGCAGTTTGGCAAGCCGGCAGTGGTCGGCGCCGAGGAGCTGTCCATCGACCTCGGCGAGCGAGTGCTTCGCGTAGGGGATCGAGTCGTCCGCGAAGGCGAGGAGATCTCCATCGATGGAACCAACGGCGACGTCATCGTCGGTGTCGTTGCGACCCAGACCCCGGATCTCGAGAACGAGTGGCTCAAGAAGCTCCTCGAGTGGGCGGACGAAGTCCGGGACATCGGGGTTTGGACCAACGCCGACTACCCCGACGACGCCCGCGTCGCCCGCAGCTATGGGGCAGAGGGGATCGGTTTGACCCGAACCGAGCACATGTTCTTCGACCAGTCGCGCCTGCCAATCGTCCAGAAGATGATCACCGCCACGATCCCGGCCGACAGGTCAGACGCCCTGGAGCAGCTTCTTCCCTTCCAGAGGGAGGACTTCGCCGGGCTCTTCCGTGCTATGGATGGACTGCCGGTGACGATACGGCTCATCGATCCACCTTTACACGAGTTCCTTCCCAGCTTCGAGGAGCTCACCACCGACCTCACCGATCTGAAGATCCGTATTCAATCGGCCGGCTCGCTCAAGGAGATCAACGACCTACTGTCGAAGATCGAAGAGGAAGAGCACATGCTGGCTCGGGTGGAGAGCCTGAGAGAGACCAACCCGATGCTCGGGCTGCGTGGAGTGAGATTAGGAATCGTACTTCCCGGCCTGACCAAGATGCAGGTGCGTGCCATCTTCGAAGCGGCCTGTCTGGTCGCCGACGAAGGCGTCGACGTGCACCCGAAGATCATGATTCCCCTGACGGCCCATGTGAATGAGCTGGCCAGGCAGAGGACCGAGCTCGAAGAGGAGGCGAAGGCCGTGATGGCCGAAAAGAGCATCGAAGTGAGCTACGAGTTCGGGACCATGATCGAGATCCCTCGCGCCGCTCTTACGGCCGATCAGATAGCCGAGCACGCCGAGTTCATCTCGTTCGGGACGAACGACCTCACGCAGATGACCTTCGGGATCAGCCGTGACGACGCCGAAAAGGCATTTCTGGTGCAATACCTGGAGGAAGGCATCCTCGATGCCAACCCCTTTGCCACCATCGATGCAGACGGAGTCGGAGAGTTGATGAAGATCGCAGTGGAGAAGGGTCGCTCGACTCGCCACGATCTCAACGCAGGGATCTGCGGAGAGCACGGTGGTGACCCCGACTCGATCGCGCTCTGCCGGAGACTTGGTCTCGACTACGTGAGTTGCTCACCTCCTCGGGTCCCGGTTGCCAGGCTTGCCGCCGCACAGGCGGCCATCAAGGAGCCTCTCGACTGATCGGACGACGGGTCCATGGTGATGAACTCCAGCTGTAGTCACCGGGCATCGTCAGGGCCCGATTGCACCTGCCGAGAAGCCCTCTGTCCCTGAGAGCGCACATCCGTGATTCAGCTCACAATCCGAAATCGGGCTGCGGGTGTTTTTTGCCGTCTCAACGGGCGTATCGACTGACTGCGCGCTGAGTGAATCCGATAGATTCGGCCCTCGGACCCCAAGTGGCACGCACAGTGCAGGAGAATGTCATGGTCTTCGACCTTCCCACCGTTCCTCAAGCCGATCCGGGCCTGCCCGGCACATTGGAGTTGGGGGCGTTTTCGATTTCCCTCAACGTGGCGGATCTCGATCGATCGAGGGTCTTCTACGAGGCTCTCGGTTTCGAGGTTGCCGGAGGTGACCCCGATCACGGGTATCTCATCCTCAAGAACGGAGAGTCCACGATCGGGATCTTCAAGGGGATGTTCGAGGGGAGCATCCTGACCTTCAATCCCGGCCTGACAAATCGGATGGAACGTTTGGAGAGTTACCTCGACGTCCGTGAGATTCAGGATCGCATGCGAGGCGCAGGTCTGGACCCCGAGACGCCAATCGATACCGACACCGGTGAGAGCGGTCCGGCGTCGATCTCGCTCACCGATCCCGATGGCAATCCGATTCTCATCGACCAGTTCTTCTGAGCGTCCACCCGAGAGCGATGAGGCCCTCCGGCCCTAGTGGAATCACGGCCGCACCGTTCCACTAGGTGGGGAAGAAAGGAGCGTGGATGGACGAGACAGATCTGGGTTTGGCGTTTGCCAAGAAGAACCTCAAGGTCGTCCGCGATTTCTTGTATCACCTGATGGTGTTCTTGTTCGTGAGCGGGCTTTTCGTGATCCTCGATGTCAGGGCCGGAAGTGGCGAGATGGCCGTGTTGGGGATGGACTGGGCATATTGGATCATCCTGTTCTGGGGTATCGGCCTGGTAGGGCATGCCATATATGCCTTCTTTGGCGAGCACAGGGTCGAGGCGCGCTATGAGAAGGAGCGAAGACGCGAGCTGACGTCGGTGTGACCGATCCCAGTCACCCCGAAGCAACCAAGATCCGAGCGGACCTCAAAGGGTGGCTCATCGATCTGGCGGTGGGGGGTATCGCCGGCGGCCTGATCGCCGCCCTTGTAGCGGTGAATTTCGTGATCTTCATCGGGGTTGATCGGGGCTATGAGTCAAGTCTGAGGGAGGTCTTCGAGCACAGTTCTATCGCCGGAGTCGCAACCCTGCTCATTCTGGCCGCCGGGCCGGTCTTGGGGGTTTTCGTCGCCAGGCGCCGGCGCCGCTAGCACGCTGAAAGAGGCGTAGGGTTCGTCGCGGTGGGATTCGCGACATCGCATTGAGAAGCAACCGTGGGTAGCCGAACGCTCGGTCAGCGGACGCCGCAGACGGTGAGCCGGCTGTCGATGGCTGTCGGCGCTTTGGTCGGCGCCGGTGTGGTTTTGGGATTCATCGTCATCCACGGACTGTGGATCTCCGACATCTGGTTCAACGTCGGGCCGATGGTCTTTGCCGGAGCCGCCTGCGGGCTGTGCATCGTGTGGAGCTACAACTCATCTGTGGGAGAACACACGACGAGGCGATGGCTGGCCTACAACGGCAGCTACGTCGGTTTATTGATGGCCCTCGGTGGTGCGTCTTTCTTAGTCCTCGAACCCCGCTTCACGATGGCTGAGATGATGCAGGCTGACGACGCCCTGGCACAACTCATCCCACCGGCCTTGCCACTCATGATCGCCGCAACTCTCATCGGAGCCGTGCTGCTCTGGGTTGCGTTCGGCCGCGCCCCGAGCGCCTTCGCGCCAATCCTCGTCACCCAGGCCGCCCTCGTCTTCCTGGTCGGGCACAATCTGGCGATCCTCGGCCTCGTCGAAATGACCTCGAGCTTGCTCAATGTCTTCGTCGAGTTCATCGGGTTGACACTCTTTCTCGGGGCGGCCTTCGCGTTGGCAACGCTGCTCGTGTACGCAGCTATCGGCGACAGGCGGATCTGACACCGGGTGTTGGGTCTTCTGTCCTCACGCCCTGCGGGCTACCCATCCCGCCGGCCGCGCCACCACCTGGCCCGCGTACGGCTCCCTGGCGAGGCTGAGGCAGCGAGTAACTCGTAGACGGTCGTTCCTTCCGTGAAGCCCTTGAGGCTCACCCTCCTCGGTTCTCCAAAATCGAAGCCGCGCTCTGCCCCGAGGTCGCGGACTTGATCTGAGACGAGCACATGTCCGGGATCTGCAACGGCACAAATGCGGTTGGCGCGATTCACTGCTGCTCCGAAGATGTCGTCATCGTGGTCAACCGGCTCGCCGGCCGCCATCCCGATCCTCACTCGCAGCGGGGGCAAGTCTTCCACGAGAACGGTCTCAGCGAACTCGTCGCGGACTTCGAGTGCCCAGTTCAACGCATTGTCCAGATCTGCAAAAGAGAGCAAGAAACCATCGCCGGTGTGTTTCACCTCCCGACCCGGCCAGGTCACGAGCGAACGGCGTATCACCAGATCGTGCTCGGTCAAGAGCAACATGAAACGCGACTCACCGATCCTTTCCAGGATGGAGGTCGAGTCCTCCAGATCGGTGAAGACAATCATCCTGAATGGGCTGGTCAGCTCACTCGCATCGCTGGGGTCGCTCACCCTGCCCAGAAAGCGGACGACGTCGTTTTCGGAGACCTCGATTATCTCCGCGGGCACCAAGCCATGGGACTCACCGTGAACCTGCAGCATGGCCTGATTGGACGGTGCCCTGGCGAAGCAGAAGACAGCGCCGTCGGTGGAGTCGAACCAGTAAGAAAAGAACTCGACATCGTATTTGCCCGCCACCGAGAGATCGCTCACGTGGGCGTTGGCCACCTCCTGGGCGGTGGCGCCAGGCACTTCGTGACGATCCATGAACAACGGCATCGAGCTCTTGATATCACTTTCCCCAGCCGGGTGGGGGCTGGTGGGTTCCGTCGATGAGGTTCCAATACTCCCGAAGGTCAGAGCAGAGTCCGTCTTCGGTGAATCGGAGCAGCAGGCACCCGGCGAGGGTGACAGGGCTCTCTTCGATGCTCATCGTGGTCCAGAACTCGACGGCAGCGCGATCGCCATCGAGGTAGGGCGTGCCCATTTGCACGCGCACAGCCGATTGAACCGACGTCACTCCACTCCAATAGTCGGCGACACCTGCTCGCCCTTGGTTCGGTTTCTCGTAGATGTTGCTTCGATACGAAGAGTCATCGCTGAAGAGGGCGGCTGCCGCCTCGCTGTCCGCCTCTTCCCATGCAATCCGGTACGCCTCGGACCACTTGCCGACTTCATCCTTGCTAGTCACCGCCTACATCCTTCTCGCGAGATGTCGGAATCTATCCCAGACGGTGTTCACCCGCCTTCTGTCTTCTCTAATCTTCTGGTCTTCGGAGCTGCATTCGTGGTACGGGGTCTCTTCACTTGGCTGATCTTGTCAGCAGCGGGTGTGGGTGTGGTCGCGGTTCCGGATGACACCCCCCGGTTGTTGTCTCTGAGCGAGGGTCACGGCCCGTCACTTGCCGACCTTCCCGGTTTTGCACTGGTGATGGTCGGCTGGTTCGCCTTCCTGCTGCCAATCTGGCGAA
This sequence comes from bacterium, assembly GCA_024638655.1. Lineage (GTDB taxonomy): Bacteria > Actinomycetota > Acidimicrobiia > Spongiisociales > ZC4RG35 > Ww567. Next base: position 17,138 of record JAHEJW010000025.1, read on the forward strand.
ACCGATCCCTGATCAAGGCGAGGGGCCTCCTGGCATCGGTCTTGGCTGTGGGTGTGACGATCCTGATTTGGTCCGTGTCCGCCGACGCAGGGAATTGGTGGATGCTCGGTGTGGCCCTCATGGTCCTGGCGCAGCTTTCAGCCGCCGGTTGGGTGGTTTGGAGAAGCGCTTTCGGTGACGACCTTCAGCTGTGATCGTTGGCGACCACCCGGTACACCCGCGCCTCTCCCGGCTCGAGGTTCTCGACCCGGTGGAAAAACCCGTTTGAGGCGAGGACTTCACCGTCCCGCTCCCTCCCACCGACAGAGGAGTAGGTGACCTGCAATTTGAGCCGGCTGTCGAGACCCGGGACTCCGAAGTACCCAGATCCCGAGTCGGTGTTGTAGTTGACCATGAACACGTGGCGGTCGCCGGACTCGATGTCGTGGGTCCAGACTGCCGTGGGTCGATTTCCGGTGGCATCCGGCGGGATCAGCCAGAGTGTTGCCGCATGTTCGATGCCCGACAGGATTTCCTCGGCTAGCTCTCGCATCTCGGTCAGAGAGTCGAACAGCGCCTCGTTCTGCCCCCAGATGAACTCATCGGAGAACCTGGCCTTGGATGGGAAGAAGTTCGAGTCTCCTTCCTCCTTGAACACGAACAGCTTGGTGTACCGCTCGTTCTCAACCGGTTTGGTGTGGACATCGCGGATCTCGTAGCCGAGCCCCGTATAGCTAGGCATGTCAGGCACGAAGATTGCCGTGAAGAACCTCGCCTCGATGCCCGCCTCGTAGAGGACGTCGAAGCGGGGATCGTCTTTGTCGGCGGTGCCGACGCAGAATGCCGGGGCAACCGAGCGCGTGTTCAGGTCGTCCAAGTACCTCCTGAATCGCTGAAGGAACTCGGGGCTGCCGACCTCGGTCGATTGGAGGTCTCCGAGCGTTGCATCGGCAAGCGAGGCCTCCAGATGGTCGAGCTCCTCGCCATATTGGAAGACATCGCGGGGAGGAAGGAACGACTCGGCGAAGTAGCCGAACCAAGGCACCTCTGCCTGCATGTGGGTCTTCACCGCAGCCAAGATGTCGTAGTGTTCGCTCACCCGATCGGGTACTCCCCCGGGCCGCATCTGCACATGGGACATGTCGCCACGCATGAAGTCGAAATTCCCGACGTGCCGCGTCTCTGCGTAGTGGCGACGGACATAGTCCCAGACGTGCTCACGGGGCTGGGAGAAGTCGATCTCCCAATTGGCGTTGTCGTCGAGACGTCCGTACAGCTTGAAACGGGCTAGAGGAGAGAAGACGCGCGACATCGGCGTCGGTGTCTGCATGCGGTAATCGGGCCAGCGCATCCCGTGATGGTCGACGACAACGCTGCCTGGGTCGACCTCGATTCCCCGGTAGGGAACTCCCATGGTCGCCGGCACCGGCTCCAGCCCGAGGTGCTTCAAGTGCTTTATCAAGTCGATCCGGCGGTCGATCCGCCCTGTGCGATCGGCAGGGGAACCGAACAGCGCGAGCAAACGATCCGCCTCGGGGAGCGCAAACAACGAATGACTGTCCGGTGGGACCGCGAGGTCGCTGGAGGCGCTGCCTCGGATTTCCAACCACTGATATACGGTGTCTTCGACCACGTCGGTGAGGGTTTCTGCCTGGTCCACTATGCGGTCGTCCACCACCCGCATCCACTCGAAGAGGCTCGGCGTTCCGACAGCCGCTTCCGAGAAGCGGTCGGTGTGAGGGATCACGTCCATTCCCACCGCTTTGCCCATCAGATGGAGGAGATTGGAGACGGCTCTGAGTTGCTTGCCCACGGTGTCGAGCCGAGGGAACACCCGATGCCATTCCCTGGAGAAGAAGTGGGTGTTGAGGTTCCAGGAGGCGATCCCGTAGAGGCTCTCGACGACGCCGGGCTCCCAAATGGGGAGCAGGTGGATCGAGTCGAATGCCCGGGGAAGGGTCATTGCGTACTTGACCACTCCGGCGTAGTCGCCCACCGTTCGGATATTCACCCCGACCATGTTCGTGCGCTGCATCCACGACGAGTCGCCCAGGCGGTGCAGTGGCGAAAGGACACCCGGCGGCAGCTCGGACGTCGGGCGGCTCAGGTCGATCGCTTCATCGGATAGAGCGAGATCGACTGTGTCCCCGAAGCGGGAGCGAAGTAGGTCGATTACATCGTCGATTGGGAGCTTCAGCGCGTCCTGAGGCCTCGCCCCTGCCAGGAACGATGACTTTCCGGACCTGTAGCCGGCTTCGCCCGCGACCTGCCGGGTGTTCACACGTTCACAAACTCGACGTCGTATTCGCGGGTGATGACGATGTCGGCTCTCGCCCGGTGCTTCGAGATGATCTCGTGCTCGGCGGTCAGGACCTTTTCGATGAACGGGTCGAACTCCTCCCGCCCCCGCTTCATGCGGTGCTCCAATGTCTCCAGCCGATTGCGTGCGATGAAGACTCTGCGATCGGCGTTCTCGCAAAGCGACGTGTACACGCCCTCTGCGATGACGACATGAACGCCGTCCAGGGATATGACCTCTTCGTCTATGCGGTTCTCGGCATATATGACCAACGGTTTGGTGATGGCGCTCGCCCCGTACTGTGCGGCCTTGAGATGTTCGTCGAGAAGGTCCAGCCGGACCTCGGTGGTACCTACCCACTTGAAATTGGCACGCCTGGCGGCATCGTTGAACCTGGGTGGCAAGACGTAGTAGTCGTCCTGTTGGAGGACTACCCCCTTCACCCCACGGCCCTCGATGTCCTCTTTCAATGCCTGTCCGGTCTCCGACTTGCCGCTCCCGGACTCGCCGGCGACCGTCATGGTGAACCGCCTGCCACTGGCCTCTATCTCACCGATGAGTTTGTCGACTATGGCTGCGGCCGCGTTTCGGTGCTCGTCATTGACGAGGATGATGTCGCCCTTCATGGCGGGGGAGTGTATTGGCCACCCGGTGGCCCCGGGCGTGGGTACATCGCTCGCGTGCTGGCTACCGCCCCTTTCGTAGACTCGCCGGGTGCGGCGACGACGGCTCTTCAAATGGGCTCTCATGGGGCTCGGATCCTTTGCGGTCGTCCTGGTAGGGATGCTGTTGGCAATGGGCCCGACGGTTGGCTGGCAGCTGCTGACGCACGGGCCGACCACGGTCTGGGACCATCTGGAGTATCCGACACGATCGCTCGAGCCAAGCCCGGAGTTCTTGGCCTGGCCCGAGGCAGCCGACACCGACCTGAGATCATTGCCCCGAAGCGAAGATCTCGCTGATGCGGTCGCGGCAGGTGACACCCTTGCTTTCCTCGTGGTCCAGGATGGCTCCATTATCGGGGAGTGGTACCGCCAGGACCACGGCCCCCAGACACCATCGATGCTCTTCTCCGCCTCCAAGTCGATTCTGTCCATGCTGATCGGTGCAGCCATTGATGACGGGCTGATCGAGTCCGTTGAGTCACCCGTGACCGACTTCGTGACGGAGCTCTCCGGTAGTGGCTTCGATCGGGTGACCATCGAAGAACTGTTGAGGATGGATTCCGGCATGGACTATGTGGAGGACGACAATCCTCTCGGGATCCATATTCGGTTCAACTACACGACCGAACTCCGTGCACAGATCCTCGATCTCGATGTAAGGGAGAAGCCCGACCCGGAGTTCCGCTACAAGTCGGGAGACAACGCGCTCCTCGGCTTGATCCTCGAGCGGGCGCTTGGCGGCGGGACAGTCTCCGACTTCCTCGAAGAGAGGCTCTGGCAACCTCTTGGAGCCGGCAACCCAGCTTCATGGAACCTGGATATCGAAGGTGGTTTCGAGAGAACCTGGTGTTGTCTTGCGATGACCGCCAGGGACCTCGCCAGATTTGGCCAGCTCGTACTCGACGAGGGTTTATGGCACGGGGAGCGGCTCCTGTCACAGGAATGGCTCGCCATGTCTTTCGAGCCCGGATTCACCGGGGATCGTTGGCCGGACTACTTCTCCGATTCTGCGCTGAGCAACTACGGGTACCAGTGGTGGCTGCTCGAAGACGGATCGCCACTCGCATTTGGGAAGGCGGGTCAATATCTCTACATCGACCGGGACAGCGATGTGGTGATCGTTCGTCTCGGCGAGGATCAAGGCGACATTTCATGGGCGCAGCTCATGCAGGACCTGTCAGCGGATCTCGACTAGTAGCAACCTGCCGTCCTGCAAAAAGCCGACAAAGCCCACGAAGCGTCTCCCTGGCGGTCACAACCCGTCCGGTCCGGGATCGTCGGCTCCTATTGCCAACTTCTCAGCCGGAAAGGCTTCCGGCTCTCCCTCTGCCTCATAGGCCTTGTCAGTGATCCCATCCAATCGGATTTAGTGGACGAGCGCTAGGGCCATTGGCCCCTGATTCCTCCTGGTGGTCTCTCGGAGAGCTCGACAACACACATCGAGGGCTCGAAGAAGGGGATCAGGTCATCGACCAGAACCGATCCACCCAACTCCTCGGCCATCCCGCGAAGAATCCCGAGGTGAACCCCGCACACCACCTCGGTCCTCGTCTGAGCCACCTCCCGAAACGGGCAGTCGTGGAGCCTGATACGGAATCCTCCTCTGTTCGCTTCTTCCTCAGGAGCAAAGCCCAGCTCGACCAGGGTGTTCACGATCTGAGCAAGTACGTCAGCGGCGAGAGGCCTGGCGAAGGGCTCAGGTTTGTTCACCATGTACCTTCCCCACGCCCGTCCGGCCTCTTCTGCGGCGCCAGCGGGGTCGTCTACATGCGCCTGCAGGTAGCCGGCGAGAACCTCGGCGAGAAATCGGTAGCCTTCGAAACCAGGGGACCGGGCCTCTTGCGGGAGGGATGAGTACAGCATCTTCGGTCGGCCCGGCCGTTCTCGTTTCTCCGCGACGCGAGTGACCAGACCGGCTTGGCGTAGTAACTCGAGATGATCGCGGACCGTGTTGGGATGGAGGCCCAGCTGTTCTGCAAGAGCGCCGACTTCGATCGGTTCCAGGGCATCGTCGAGCAAACGCAACAGGTGTCTCCGGGTGGGGTCTGCAAGCGCCTTGTAGGAGAGTTCCCGGCGTTCACCGAGTGTGTTGTCTGACATCGAGTCAATAATTACACAGATAACTGTAAAAACCCCGCATCCGATGTTTTAGGGACTTTCGGCCCTATCGACAACACCGTGCATTCGGTCGAGTCGTTTCCGATGGGTGCCGTCAGCCGACGCCGTTTCATCAAGATCGCCGGCGGGGCCGGTCTGGCGGCTCTGAGCGGCCTCTTGGATCTCGAACTGGTTGCGCTCGAGGCGTTTCCCGGCATCGACAACCCGCTGCTCACCTATCCGAACCGGGACTGGGAGCGCATCTATAGGGATCAGTACGCCTACGACGACAGCTTCACCGTCATCTGCGCCCCAAACGACACCCACATGTGTCGCCTCCGCGCCTTCACCCGCAACGGAGTAGTCCTCCGTCTCGAGCAGAACTACGACGGCGACCGGTATGGAGACCCGCAAGGGAACTTCTCCACTGCACACTGGAATCCCAGAGGTTGCCTCAAGGGGTACACCCTGCACCGTCGGGTCTACGGCCCCTACCGATTGCGTGCTCCGATGGTCAGGGCCGGATGGAAGGAGTGGGCGGACGACGGGTTCCGATCGTTGTCCGACAACCCCGAATTGCGGTCGCGATACAGATTCGATGACCGGGGCAACGACACGTTCGTCCGGCTCACCTGGGACGAGGTCGACGACTATGCCGCAAGGGGCCTCGAGGCGATCGCTCGTACCTACTCCGGTGAGGACGGCCGACGGCGCCTGATAGACGAGGACGGCTACCCCGCGGAGATGCTGGAGTATTGGGAGGAGTCCGGCGTCCGGACGATGAAGTTCGGGTCGTCTCTTCCGCTTCACGGTGTGGCCGGGAAGTTCGGTCTGTTCCGTTTCGCCAACCTCATGGCTCTGCTCGACGCCGAGGTGAGGGGCGTGGGCCCGGACGAGGCCCAAGGTGCCCGCGACTGGTCCGAGTACACCTGGCGAGGCGATCAAGCTCCGGGTTTCCCCTTCGTCCACGGTCTGCAGACCACGGAGGTGGACTTCAACGACCTACGCAACAGTCGGCTCCACATTCAGGTTGGGAAGAACCTCGTGGAGAACAAGATGCCCGAGAGCCACTTCTTCAACGAGCTCATGGAGCGTGGAGCCAAGATCGTCTCGATCGTCCCCGAGTACGGGCCACAGTCATCCAAGTCCGACTACTGGATCCCAGTGAGAGCCGGGCTGTCTGACACCTCGATCTTTCTATATCTGGCCAAAGAGCTGATCGATCAGAGCCTCTATGACGTCGATTTCGTCAAGCGATTCACCGACATGCCCCTGTTGATCAGGCTCGACACGCTCTCCAGGCTGCACGCCGACGAAGTCTTCGCCGATCATCAGCCGCTCTTGGGCCCCGACGGCCCCTCTTTCACGATCCACGGGATGACCCAGGAGCAATACGAGGCCATCGGTGACAGGGTCGTTCGGGACGCATCCGGCCAGATCCTGCCGGTAAGCCGCGAGGATCTGGGCGACCGTCTCGCGGATCTGGGCATCGACCCCGAGCTCGACTGGAGGGGCACGGTCACTCTCAACGACGGATCGGAAGTCGAGGCAGCGACCGGGCTCTACCTCTACCGGGAGCATCTTGCGGACTATGACCTGGAGACAGTGGCGGACATCACCGGGTCACCTCCGGAGCTGCTGGAGCGGCTTCTCGACGACGTGGCGACCATCAGGCCGATGGCGATCCACGTCGGAGAGGGGGTCAACCACTACTTCCACGCCACTCTTCACAATCGTGCCACCTACTTGGTGGCGATGCTCACCGGCCAGATCGGCGTACCGGGGGCAGGAGTCAGCACTTGGGCGGGCAACTACAAGGGCGGGATCTTCCACGGTGCGCCCTGGTTCGGTCCTGGTGTTGGTGGCTACGTCAACGAGGATCCGTTCCGGCCGCTGCTCGACGAGAACGACAGCTACGACTTCGACAATGTCCATCACTACATCCACGGCGAGGACACCTCGTATTGGGGTTTTGGTGACCGGCCACTGATCGTCGACACGCCGGCCGAGGGGCGCAAAGTCTTCACTGGCCGAACCCACCTTCCTACCCCCACCAAGCTGCTCTGGTACAACAACGCCAACCTGATCAACCAGGCGAAGTGGGCCTACCACCTGGTGAAGAACGTCAATCCGAAGGTCGACATGATCGTCGATCAGCAGATCGAGTGGACCGGGTCCGCCGAGTTCGCCGACATCATCCTCCCGGCCAATAGTTGGCTCGAGTTCGAGACACTCGAGATGGGTGGCTCCTGTTCCAACCCGTTCCTCCAGATTTGGAAGGGAGGCATCGAGCCGCTCTACGACAGCCGGGACGACGTGGCCATTTTCGCCGGTGTAGCCCGGGCTCTGAGCTCTCTCACCGGGGAGGCGCGATTCGCCCAGTACTTCAAGTTCGCCACCGAGGGGAAGCCCGAGGTGTACCTCGACCGTGTCTTGAAAGGATCGTTCACCACGGAGGGCTACACCGTCGAGGACATAATGAGCGGGCGCTACGGAGAGCCCGGTGGGGCCCTCATGCAGTATCGGACGTACCCCAGGATCCCGTTCTGGGAGCAGATCCGTGACAGCCTGCCGTTCTACACCGATACCGGACGGCTCAACGCATACTGCGATTTGCCAGAGGCGATCGAATACGGCGAGAACCTGATCGTTCATAGGGAGGCCGTCGAGGCAACTCCCTATCTCCCAAACGTGATCGTCTCCACCAGTCCGTGGATCCGACCCAATGACTACGGCATATCCCTCGACGACCTCGACGCAGACCGACGTCAGGTGCGCAATGTGGCGATGCCGTGGAATGAGGTCAAGAGGACGGTCAACCCTCTCTTCGACGACGGCTATCGATTCCTCTGCCTGACACCCAAGTCCCGGCACTCCGTGCACTCGTCATGGGCCGTTACCGACTGGCACTGGATCTGGAACTCCAACTACGGCGATCCATATCGGGCCGACAAGAGGATGCCGGGAGTCGGGGACGCCCAGCTCCACATGAATCCTGTCGATGCCCGTGGTCTCGGATTAGAGGATGGCGACTGGGTTTGGATCGATGCGAACCCTGCTGACCGCCCTTATGTCGGAGCCTCAGCGGATGACCCCTTCTATGAGGCGGCCCGTCTCATGGCCAGGGTGAGTTTCAACCCCGCCTATCCGCAGGGTGTCACGATGATCAAACATGCCTTCTACATGGCAACCCCACGGACCGTCGAGGCTCAGAAGTCGCGTCCCGACGGCCGGGCACTAGCCGAGACTGGCTACCAATCGAGTTTCCGGCACGGGAGTCAGCAGTCCCTCACCAGGGGGTGGGCGCCACCCATGCACCAGACGGACACCTTGTTCCACAAGAGGGCGGGTGCCATGGGGTTCATATTCGGCTTCGATGTCGACAACCACGCGATAAACACGGTCCCCAAGGAGACGCTGGTCCGGATAGCCAAGGCCGAATCGGGAGGTATGGGAGGAGAAGAGGTCTGGTCCGGTGCAACGACCGGGAAGAGCCCGGGCGGTGAAGACCGGTTCATGCAGAGGTACCTCGGAGGTCAGATCGTCACGATCAAGGGGAGGGCCGGGTGAAGGGTCTCGAGTCGGGCGATCCATTCGAGTTGGTGGGTGTGCCACACCGTTCTGAGATTGATGCCGAGACCGACGAGGCGACGGCTCGGTGCATAGTCGAGGACTATGCCCTCACCGGCTTCTCGGGTCGGGAGATACTGCAGTTGTTTGCATCGCCTTCTTATGGGCTGCCGCACGCGATCTTCCGTCGTCGGGGGGCCGAGTTCGTTCATCAGTTGGTCACGGACGTCTTCGGAGGTGGGAAGTGACCACGGCCTACAACTGGCAACTCGGCCGGGAGATGGACTATCGCTTCGAAGGCGGGGGAGCCAAGCGACAGTTCGCCGCTGTCTTCAACATCAACCGCTGCATCGCATGTCAAACCTGCACGATGGCCTGTCGATCCACCTGGACGTTCTCACCTGGCCAGGAGTTGATGTGGTGGAACAACGTCGAGACGAAGCCCTATGGAGGGTACCCCCGACACTGGGATGTCAAGACGCTCGAGCTCCTCGAACAGGCCAATCCAGGTGGGCAGGTGTGGGATGCCGAAGACGCCGACGACGAGGCACCCTACGGGCGGTTCGAAGGCAGGACCATCTTCGAGGCGGCGCCGCCGGAAGAGAGAGCCATCGGCTATCTGCCACACGACGAAGAGTGGAAGGGGCCGAATCGCTTCGAGGACCACGGGACTGCGTGGTCGGCCAAGGGAGCCAGCCTCCCCGAGCATGAAGGCTGGTTCTTCTATCTGGCGCGGATATGCAATCACTGCACCTATCCCGCCTGTTTGGCGGCGTGCCCGCGCAACGCCATCTACAAGCGACCAGAAGACGGCATCGTGCTCATTGATCAGGAGCGGTGCCGCGGCTACCGCAAATGCGTCGAGGCCTGCCCCTACAAGAAGGCGATGTACCGGTCCAGTACCGGCACCTCGGAGAAGTGCATCGGCTGCTACCCCAGAGTCGAGGGCACCGATCCGCTCACAGATGGGCATCCAATGGAGGCGCGTTGCATGGCTGCCTGTGTGGGGAAGATCCGAATGCAGGGCTTGGTCGATGTCGAAGCCGACGGCACATGGACCACGGCACGCGAACATCCTCTGTACTACCTCGTACATACAGAACAGGTCGCACTGCCCCTCTATCCACAATTCGGCACGCAACCGAACATCTACTACATACCGCCGCGCTGGGTCCCGCGCGACTACCTACGGCAGATGTTCGGGCCGGGTGTCGATCGGGCCATAGAGCGCTACACCCGCCCTTCGCGAACATTGCTGGCCGTGCTTCAGCTCTTCCGCGCTTCCCAGCAGATGATCTTCTCGTTCGATGTGGAGGAGGGCGAGAAGGTCGCCGAGATCGAGGTCGGAGGCGACACCTACGAGGTATTCAATGACACAGCAGTCGGCTTCGACGCCGATAGGCACGAAATCGTCCGAATCAGTGTCGAGGAGCCGCTCTACGAGAGGCCGCTGAAGGTGAACTCAATATGACGATGACACTCGAACAGAGGAGAGACCTGGCCGAGGCGAGCGGTCGTTTCACCATGTACTCGTTGCTCGCCAGTGGGCTCGCCTTTCCCAGCAAATACCGTATGGAGCTCCTTGGGTCGAGACTCATCCCCGCGGTGCAGACGATCGACTTCGGGGGCCCGTTCGCCGGTGCCGTGGATCGGCTGGCGCTGGTCATTCCCGAGGACTACGAAGAGGCACGACGGCACTACATGAGCCTCTTTCCGCCGATCGCGTCTCAAGACGCCCCGGGGTATGAGACCGGATATCGGGGTGATGGCATCTTCCAGCAGTCGGCGATCATGGCCGACATTGCCGGCTTCTACCGGGCGCACGGTCTGAGAGCGGGAGGCGCGGAGAGGGAGCGCACCGACCACATCACCGTCGAGCTCGAGTTCATGGCGTTCGTGGCGAAGAAGGAGGCACTCGCTCTGCAGCGCGGATGGGTCGATAAGGCGGAGGCGTGTCGTGACACTGCAGCACTCTTCCTCCAAGATCACCTGGGCTGCTGGGCGCCGGCGTTTGGTCGGCGCGTCGCCGCAGTGACGGCCAGCCTCTGGCTGCGAGAGATAGGAAGCCTGGTCACCCTTTGGGTCGAAGACGAGCTCGCCGCGTTTGCTGTCGATCCTCTCGAAGTTGTCGAGCGGCCGCTCCCGATGGAGCCTCGCGACGACGGTTCGTGTGGGCCCTGTCCGGTCGGAGTCTCGGAATGAGACGCCGGTGGTCGAGACTGGCTCTGGTTCTCGTCTTGGTAGTGGTCGCGGCACTGCTCCGCGCAGGCGACGCCAACCCGGCGATGGCTCAAACTCAGCGAATCGGTGCCTGGCGGGCCGACGTGCTCCCTCCGATGGATGGCTTCGCCCCTGACTGGCAGTCGGTTGTGCCGATCTTCATACCTACGACGTCGCAGTTGGTGACGCCGCCGATGGGAGGCGGCGCCGTCGAGCGAGTCGCGGTGAGGGCTCTCCACTGGGAGGACCGGCTCTATCTGATGCTGGAGTGGGCAGACAACACCGCAGACACGTCGTCATTCCGATCCGAGGACTTCGCGGATGCAGCGGCGGTCCAGTTCCCGGCTGAGGCCGCCAGCACTGTGCCCGCCATCTGCATGGGCCAGGCGGACCAAGCGGTCAACATCTGGCAATGGCGCGCCGATGCCGAGGACGCTTCACGCTCCCTTCTGGAAGATGACTACGTCGATATGTACCAATTCACCGATGACCTCTACTTCCCGGCGAGGGAGGCAGGGAATCCCGTGGCGACCGGTGGGTCAGGTGCGACGAACCTGCTGGCCGGTGGATTCGGGACCCTTGAGGCAACCGATGGCGGTGGTCTCGAGGGCCATGGCAACTATCGCGACGGCCGGTGGGCAGTCGTCTTCTCTCGAGCCATGGCGTCCCCGGGTGAGATGCAACCGGTCTTCGATGGCGAAGCCAGCATGGATGTGGCTCTGGCCGTCTGGGACGGAAGCCAGGACGAGCGCAACGGGATCAAGTCTGTTTCTGCGTTCACACAGCTGACGATCACACCCGAGGACCCCCCGCGTCGGGCAGTTCCCGCGATCGGCGACTGGCCCGCTTACAGCCCTTCGAGCCCAATGGTTCTCGTCGCCTCGGCCTTCGTGGTGATAGCCCTGATCGGCCTCGCGGGCGCCTGGATGTACTGGAGGCGTGTGCAGAATGGTCGGGTCTGATCGGACGAGGCTTCCTGATTCCACTCTGACGTCGGCTCTGACGCTTGCCGTTGCGGGGGAGTTCATCCTGCTCAGGACAGGGACGAGGGCCTTGATACACATCCCTGGTTTGGGACGCCTCGAGGACCCGATCAGGGCACTGGCGGAGGTCGGCCGCTTCGCTTACTACCTGGCTGTTGTCCTGGTTCTGGCGTGTCTCGTCGCCATAGGTGTCACAGCCTTGCGGTCGACCGCCCCAACCGGGAGGGCTGTTGGCATTGTCGTCGTCACATATCTGAGCATTTGGCTGACTGGACGACTGGGCATCGTCTCTCCTGGTGTAGTCGGCTGGGTGTCCCTTGGCGTGCTGGTGGCGGCTGTGGCGCTCACCTGGCGAGGATACCGGTCGGTGCCAATCGCCCTCTTCGTGCTGTCGTCGCTGGCCGCAGGTTCGAGTGTTCTTGCGCAGGGTGATGGTGGTGGTCTGAGCGGTTCGACCGTGGACACGTTGGTTGTGACCGCTGAGGTCTTCCTCCTGCTCGCGGGGCTCACATCTCCGCTATTGGCAGGTGGAGAGAGGAGCCGACCTGCACTGATCGCCGGAGCCGTTGCGACAGTCGTGAGTGCCGGGGCTTTCACTGCGGCAGGATCGACGGTTTCGATCATCGTCTTGTGGAACGTGGGTGTGCCCGGTTGGCTACCTGGGATCTTCTATGCGTTGGCCATCGGGTCACTGACTTTCTCTGCCTGGGTAGCGGTCGCCAAAGGCAAAGCGCCTCTTGCGATCGGCGTGGTCCTCCTGGTGGCGGGCGGGGTGGGAGTAATGAGCACCTATCAAACCGCGTTGTCTCTTCTCGGGGTCCTATGGCTCGGAGAAGGCCTGCGCCTGGTGAGCGAGGACCAGACTCCCGATGTCGGCCGCACCGTGCCAGTGGAGAGCCTCCCGGAGTTCGAGACGGTGGGCACGGCGAACGTATCAACCGGTGGGGGCCAAGAGGAGACCCAGAGGAGGACCCGGTCGGTAGCAGGTGGGTCGGGTCCCGGACGGACTAGGCCCGGGACCCGGGTGTCCGGCTAGGAGGAGTCCCGGATCACGGCACCCACTGTTCGGCGATCTCCACGACTTCGCCGGCCTTGATCTCGATCCAGACCCCGGGCATGAAGTCGCGTTCGTCGGCCTCGGTCAGCCAGGTCGAATAGTCGATCGTCGTCTCGGTTGTCGGGTCCCCGATATTCGGATACCAGGTCACCTCTGTTCCGCCGGCGACGGGCACTTCCCGGATCGTCTCGTTGCTGTTCCTCACGTAGTAGTCGTTCGGCGGGGGAGACTCCTCCCCGTCCTCTGCGGCCGCCTTTGCAGCGGCGTCACCGGTGAACCAGCAGGCGAGGTCGAACTGGATCTCCTCGGCATCGGCGACCGTTACAAAGCCGAACCACGTCCCGTCGGGTAGGGCGCCCGGACCGGGCGCGCATCCACTTCCCTCTGCCCCGTCCAGCGACGCAGTCGTGGTGGTGGTGTCTTCCGGGGCTTCGGTTGTGGTCGGGGCAGGCTCGATCGTCGTTCCGTCTGCGTGTGTCGTCGTCGTGCCTGCTCCGTTCGTTGTCGTGCTGGGAGCCGCCGAGCCGTTGCAGGCGGTGGCCAAAACACCGACCACCAACAAGAGTGCCGAGATCCTGGCCGACCGAGTGGATGTCATCTCAGTCGCCCTTTTCGCTCGTCTGCGCACTTGGAGTTCGCTTTTGGCCGGCAAGCTCGAGGATCCCGGCCACGGCTATCGATGCGAGGCCCAAGGCAGTAAACAGCAAACTCCCCGCAACGACCAGTCCTAGGACCGTGACCACCACACCGAGCCCGAGGAGTGTGACCGTCGCAAGTGACACCGGCTGGCCCCGGTCATGACCGCTCATGAGATCGAAATCCCGTGATCGAAGAGGTTGCCGGGGTCGTATTGCTTCTTGATTGCCCTGAGTCTCTCCCAGTCGCCTGGTTCGAAGCCCTCGGCGGACCGCTCCAACTTCTCCGACCCCTCCAGGAAGTTGAGGTAGGAGCCCTTTGCTGCGAATTGGGAGATCTCGCCCTGCATGTCGGTCACAAACGACCCCGCTGCCTCGTTCTCTCCGGGCGAGGGAAGCACGGCGACTAGCTCCAGGAGATGTTCCCGGGAGCGGTTGCCATAGGCGTTGGGATGTTCAGGTGGGCGAGACACCGCACCACCGGCATGACGTATCTCCGCCATGGTCAGCGGACTCGGACCGTCTTGCTCGAAGAGAGCGCGGGCCAGGACGTCGATCAG
>JAHEJW010000025.1:31302-35869 GCA_024638655.1 bacterium
GCCAGCGCCGACACGGGCCGTCCATGCCGTCGGATCGACGATCACCTCGTCCAGGTCATGGGTGAGGACCAGCATCGCACCGTCGGCGACCTTGGCCACGCCGTGTCCGGTGGCCTGGATCGCGACCTTGAGACCGGCGTCTGACGCATGTTTGACCGCAATCGCCACGTCGGAGGCGGAAGCCGGTATCACGATCATCGAGGGTCGATGCTCGTAAGCCCGGTTCCACGCCAAACGCATATGCTGGTAATCGGGATCGTCGGGGGTCAGAACGCGACCAGATAGGCGGCTGCCGAGCTCGGCAGCAGAGCCCTCTGTGGGCAGCACGGTCGTCATCGAATCTCCGTTTCGGCTTGTGTACCCGCAGCGTCGTCTGCCGGCCTTGGACCTCACTTGGAGACGTCTTGGGGGTCAGTTCTGCGAAGGGGAGGCCAGCCGCCCGATCAAGGGCGCAACCCCCAGAATCTCCGCTGCCTGACGGCTCCGCTCGAGTGCTTCCAGGCTCTCTTCCCGTCGGCCCAGGAGCCCCAGGCTCTCAGCCGTCAGCCTCTCGAGCTCCGGATACCAGAATCGTTCGCCGCTGGTCAGACAATGGTCGATGCCCCTTCGGGCGAATCCCATTGCCCGACGCGGCTCCCCGCCTCGAAGGGCGAGCTGAGACGCCAACCCCCAGTAGAGGGAGTGAGCGACCCGGGCTTTCGAGTGTTCCAATTGCTCCAATAGCGACTCGACTTCACCGGCGGCCTGGAGAGGGTCGTTGCCCAACATTCCATCTGCCCAGGTTCGCTGAAGTCGAAGCCAATCGTCCACGACGCCGAAGATCTGGTCTGCCGAAACGGATAGGCGCCAGGACTGGGACTCGATCACCTTCTCGGGCTCCCCTCCCATCGCCGCGATGAGTCCCTCGATCGTCGCGCAGAACCCGGCGACGAATGGGTTCCCTATCGCCTCACATAGGACCCGGGCGGCATTCGTCTCTCGGTGTGCGATCTGCGGTTCACCGCCTAGCCACCGGGCCCATGCTGCGAACGAGTGATACGTGAGCCAGGCCGGCTGCTGACCCATTGGAAGCATGAGACTGTTGTCGTGTGACGGATTGAGGATTTCGAGCGCTGATCTGGCTTTGGCTGCAGTCTCTAACGCATCGCCGACATGGCCCATGTGGATGAGCGTCGTCAGAGCGGTCTGATTCGCCGCGTATACGACCATCGGGTCAGGGGTGGACTCGGCAAGTGCCAGAAGCCGCTTCGAGGTCTTCCATGCGGCGTTGACGTCGCCGGAGACGATCTCCACCGAGAATCGCGCCTGAAAAGAAGCCAGCACCGGATTCATCGAGGTGATCGGGGTGTCGAGGTCGAACTCGATTTCGTCGGCGATGATGCCTGTCAGCTCCCATAGTCTCTTCGACGCCTCTTCGAGACGAGGCGAGTGGAACCCTTCGTTCCATGTCCAGACTCTTCCAAGGTCGAAGAGTGACTCGATCTCCATCCGATCACGCTGTGGGGAGCGAGGTTCCTCCATCACCAGCTGATGACGAAGATCGAAGAGATCCTCCGCCAGTTCGATGGCATTCGCCAGGTAGGCCTGCTCGCCGGCACGGGCCAATGCGGTTATGGCGTCTCGTCTGCCGTGTAGAGGTATGGCGCGCACTCGATGATGAGCGATTTCCACCCACCGGGCGTGGTCGTCATCGGGGAGCTTCTCCAGTCGGTAGGCGATGTCGGCATGCATCTGCGCTCGTCGAAGGGCACCGAGGGCATGAGTGATGCTCTCGACGACGATCATATGGCTGAACCGGTATATCCCCGGAGTGGACGTCTCCGAAACGAGCCCCGTCTCCACTATCTCATCCAATACGCGCAAGCTCGTGTCTCGATCCAACTCGACGACGTCGGCAACCAGTCGCGAGTCGAAGGATCGGCCGAACAACGCCGCCGGTCTCACTAACGCGAGGGCCTCGGGGGACAGATTGGCGATTCTACGTGCCACCACTTCGAGCACGGAGCCGGGGAGCAAGGTGCCTGCCAACCCCGTGTCAACCGCCCCTTCCTCCAAGAGGAGCCTCAGAATCTCCCTGCTGTAGAAAGCGTTGCCTTCTGTACGGTCGAAGATGGCCCGGATGACATCACCATCGATGGCGACGTCGGACATTGATGCAGCGAGGTCGGCAACTTCGGGAAGGTCGAAGGGGCGGATCACGACACGGTGGACCCGATCAAACCTCGAGACATCCCCAAGGAGCTTGTTCAAAGGGTGCGAGGGGCGCGGATCCGGGCCACGATGGGATGCCACGACAACCACAGGGTGATCCTGGATCTCAGCCATCAGAAGTGTCAGAAGATGGAGGGAATCGGGGTCCGCCGAGTAGAGGTCATCGATGAACAGGGCCACCGGTCGACTGTCCGACATACGCCCCAGGGCAAGTCCAAGCCCCTCTGCCAGTTGAAACAGGTGAGAGACCGGGGGCCCCTCCGGAGCGTCGCCCAGGAGGGGTGAAAGCTGTCGGGCGCGACCGCCGGCTGCGTTGGCGAGATTCTCGGCGCCGAGGCGGCGACCTATCTGCATCCATGGCCAGAACGGTGGAGTGCCTCCGATTTCGACACATCGAGCAAAGGCGGTTCTCATCCCGGAGCCTCTTGCGACCTCCTCGAAAGCTTCCATGAGCCGCGTCTTGCCAATCCCCGGCTGACCCTCCACAAGGATGAGGGAGGCACGGCCCGCCTGAGCCTCTTCCAGGCTCGCGATGAACAGATCCATCTCTGCGGAACGTCCAACCAACACCTGTTCTTGTGATGGCTTCTTAGGAGGAGCGAGCCGCTTTCCCACTGTCAGATCAGGGTCCTGTTCGAGGATCGACTGCTCCAAATCGCGAAGGGCCGGCCCCGGGATGATCCCCATCTCGCCCAATACCGACTCACAGCGGCGGTAGGCGCGCAGGGCTTCGGCCTGCCTCCCAGATCTGTAAAGGGCGATCATCAGGTATTCCCACAGCTTCTCTCTGAGGGGGTTGGAGGCCACGAGGCTCTCCAGTTCAGGGATCGCTCGCAACGTCTCTCCGAGTGCGAGCTCTGCGCCAACTCGCATCTCCACCGCTGCGTGGCGCATTTCGTCGAGCCTCATACTCTCGACGCGGGCGAAGTCCTCATAGCGGAAGTCAGCCAATGCTGGGCCCCGCCACAAGTCAAGAGCCTCGCTCACGAGAGCCAGGGCCCCTCGGGGGTCGGAATCGGTCAAACGCTCTGCTTCGGCGACGAGTCGCTCGAATTGCAGTGAGTCGAGTCGATCATCTTCCACCGAGATCTGATAGCCGGCTCCGTTCTTCTGCAAGATGGATGCGGGTCCGCGGCGCACTCGGTCCGGCTCGAGCACCTTCCGCAGATTGGAGATGTAGGCCTGCAAGGTCGCCGTCGCGCTCGCCGGGGGACTCTCTCCCCACAGTGCGTCGATCATCTGATCGGCCGTCATGGGCTGATTCGCGTTGACTAGCAACAAGGCGAGGACCGCCCTCTGCTTCGGGCTCCCCAAGTCCAGGATTGACTCACCCATTGCGGCCTGGATCGGTCCGAGTATCGAGAAGGCAACAGGTGTGGTCATGTCGGATCGCTTTCTCGCCAATGTCGGATAACGGCCGAGATGCGCTGGCGGCTGACGCCGAACAATTCGGCTATTTGGTCCATGGTCATCCCCTCGGAGTGGAGGGCAGCTGCATGCGCCTGGCGAACCGAAGCGCCGCTGGTCTGTAGACGCTCCAGATTCTCGGTTATGAGCTCCACTACCAGGGGCTTGCCGGTCTCGTCGAGGATCTGGGTGTACGAATGACCACTTCGTCGGAGTGCCCGGATCTCGTCCGCGAGCCGGATTACCTGGTGGCTGGCTTCGATGTTCTCCTCGAGGTCCCTGATGAGCGAATCAAGGGCGACCAGGACCTCGTCGTCCGGATCGATACCCATATACCGATCATATTCAGCAATGGGTATTGCCGCAATAGGGGTTGCTTAGAATCCCAGAGTCCGATTCCGGGCCTAGTTCTGCTCGGCCATTTCCAGGAGGGCGGCCCGCAATATCAGGGCTGCAGTCAAGCCGAGAAGGCCTGTAGCCACTGCGGACAGCACATCGATCCAGACCCAGGCCGTGATAGGCGCCACCACGGCGAACCCGAAGCCCACTGCGGAGAGCCTGGCCGCCCCGCCGACCAGCCTCAGTTTTCGATGCGGCATCAGACCGAGAGCGGCTCCGGTGGCGCCTGCTAGAGGGGCGAGAGTGGCCGCAATCATCGCTGCTAATCCGAGACCTGCAAACGAATCTCCTGATCCGAGCAGAACCCCGGCGAAGCTTCCGGTGGCGAGCATCAAGGAGTAGCCAGTCGCCGAGTAGGCGACGGTCTTCATCGCAGCTCCGCGTAGGGGCGCGGTAGGAGTCTCTGCCCGCAGGCGGGCTCTTCGCTGTCGGCGACCCAAGGGCCGTCTCCGCTGGGAACGGTCTGGATCGCCAAAGCCACCAAGTGCGTGGTCTCGAATAGTGGGCATCGCCGGCCTCCCTCTGATAGTGACTACAGCCACCCTGGACG
>JAHEJW010000052.1 GCA_024638655.1 bacterium
GGAGCAAACCCTCAGCTAGCGGGCGCGTCCTGAAGTGATCACCCGCGATTCACTGTCGAACTCGACCATGAGGCCCGTGTAGGTTCGGTCGAACCCAAGGCACGGAGACACGCGAAGTGGTCAAGTTGGCGGACATCAGCATCATGCTGTTCCCTTGGGGAGCCAAGAGCCCACAGCTGAGCGAGATAATCGAAGCGGCTCAGTTGGCCGAGGAACTGGGGTTCTACTCGGTGACGCTGCCAACGCACATGACCTTGCCCCCAAACTGGCTCTTCGAGGATTTCACCAACCGCGACGTGCTGGACGCTCTCGCCGTCGTCCCCGCGATCGCAGGCGCCACCACCCGAATCAAGGTCGGCTTCAACTCGATCCTGCTACCACTCCTTCCCCCCTATCAGTGGGCCAAATATCTATCCACGCTTGACGTGATGTCCGGAGGACGTCTGATCGTCGGAGCGGCAATGGGATGGTGGGAGGAAGACTTCGAGGCCGCCGGGATCGACCGGACTCGACGAGGCAAGCTCTTCGACGAGCAACTCGAAGTGATCACGAGGTTGTGGACCGAGGACACGGTCGACTACGTCGGTGAGCATTATCGGATCGAGGAGATGTCGCTAGAACCCAAGCCGGTTCAGAAGCCGTACCCATCGATATGGATCGGAGGCGGCGTGAAATCGATCGGCCGGACCGCAAGATACGGAGATTACATCCTTGCCTTTTGGCCCGATCCGGGCGAAGCCAGCGAGATGTGGCTCCCACGACTGAAGGAGGAGGGGGCCAAGTGGGATCGGAGCCCGGAATTGGCATCATTCACCTTCGGCTACGTGTCCTACGGCGATCAGGATCTCGAGGCGCAGATGCCGAAGTTGCAGGCCGCTGTGGCTTTCGAAGACGATGACGTGGATCCGATGGCGGTCACGGTGACCGGGTCACCTGAGCGTTGCGCCGAGATCCTCCGAACGCTGTCGGCCGCCGGGGTATCTCACTTCGTCGTCGAATTCCAGTTTCACGGTCTCGAGACGGTTGATTTCGGGATGAGACAGATGAAGCGATTCGCCGAAGAGGTGGCGCCTCTACTTTGAAGGTCGGCCTTTCCGGACCCAATCTGCGGAGCTGGTTGAAAAGTACTGACCGACGCCAAGCTCGTTGCGATTCTCGATGGGAGAACTCTTCCCTCGCCGCCATCACCTGGTCATAGGTTGATCGTCGCCCCAGACAGGTCGACAGGACGACGGCAGGCATTCGGCCGAATTCAATCTCACCACCCTGTGCAGCATCTCTACGAAGCAAAACGTAGCGTCCCGATCTCGGACGCCACGTCAGTTCGTGTAGGGCGATGGCCACAATCAACGCGGACCGCGCATCACGGCGACCACGTAGTGTGGTTGGTCGTGTACGTTCAGATGGAACGCCGCCAGCCCGCTGACTCAGTTAGGAGTGGTCGTGAGAAAGTTTCAGCTCGTATTTGTCCTAGCGACTGTGTTGATCGGACTGCTCATCGCTCCCGGACTAGCCGGCGCCTCACGTCAGTTCCCGGATGAAATCGACCTGCCGGGCGACTTCTTCCCCGAAGGAATCGCCGTCGGAGCTGGGTCTAGTTTCTACGTCGGCTCGCTGGCCGACGGTTCGGTGTACAAGGGCGATCTGAGAACCGGCGAGGGCAGTGTTCTTGTCGCCCCGTTCGGCCCGTTCACCACCATCGGCATCGAAGTAGACAACAGGGAGCGCATTTGGGTGGCTGGCGGTCCGTCGGGCACCGGTCGGGTTTACGACGGCCACACCGGAGAGCTGCTGGCGACGTACGTGTTCACCGGGCCCTTCGCGTCATTCATTAACGATGTGGTGGTGACGAAGGACGCGGCCTACTTCACAGATTCAGGCACCGCCAACGATCCGGACCCGGGACAATTCCGCTTCGCCGGGGAGCCAAGACTGTTCGTGGTGCCCCTCGGTGCCGGAGGCGTGTTAGTGGATCCATCCGAAGTCTCCACCCTTTCACTGGACGATGTGCCCGACGTGACCTTCCCCAACCTGAACGGTATCGAGACCACCCCTGGCAAGAATGGGCTCATTGTCGGTCACACCTCGGGACAGGTCTTGTTCGCAGTCGACCCGACGACGGGCGATGCCTCTGAAATCGACGTGGGCGGGCCCCTAGTCGGAAACGACGGCCTGATCCGACGCGGGACGACGGTCTACGTGGTCGAGAACGCACTTGCCCAGATCTCAGCGGTCAAGCTGTCACCAGATGCCTCCACCGGAGCGATTACGGCGGTCTACCCGGTAGCCGGGTCAGAGACACCGACCACGGCGGGTCTGTTCGGCAACGCCATTTACGCCGCCGACGCTCGATTCACCTCGATGACCGGTCCTTACAAAGTGTTCCGAGTCGACCTCAAGTAGGGACCCACTATTCCCTAAAGGGGCGCGATCGAACCTGAATGTGGTCCGTAGACGAAATGTCTGGCCTCCGACATCTCGAAAACCACTCCCAACGGGGCGTAGCGTGTTGTCAGGTGCGCACCTCGACCTTGGCTGCCGGGCTCGCTGCACGAGTTCGCCTCACAGTTGAGGGAGCGACTCCTGCGAGGATCAGAAACGCCCCGGATGCCAGCACCAGGATGGGCACAATGAAGTTGCGTGCACCCCTCCGGGCCTAAACCCAGGCTTCCGCATCGGCGGGGGCGATTGCTTCGTAGACGACTTCGCCATCTTCACCCAACACCCCATGCCCGCCGACCCTCATCGTCCACTCCCCTTCTATCGGGAGCCAACTCCGCACCTTGCGTGCTCACCTTCTAGTCAGACAGAGTCTGCCGAGAAACCAGAGGTAGAGGTCCCAAGATCGTCAAAACGACATTCATCGGCGACAAAGGGTTATCAGGTCACACCACTGCGGCCCAGACAGCCGGATAAGCCCAGGTCAAATCTCGGTTTGGGCCATGGCGAGGGCAGCGAAACCGGTCCGGAGCCGCTCATTGTCAAAGACTTCTCGAGCGCCCGCACGTTCTCCCATTCCTAGGTGTCACCACCCGCATATATCCGGGTGGCCCCCCGACGACAGAGAAGCCGGGCACTCATACGTTGACGTTGTGACTTCGACAACCAGAAAAGGAGATCTGATGTCACTCTTCAGCACAATTGCACACGACGGACCACTACCCAGGAAAGCAATCCGGCCACAGCGCGTGAAAGTGATTGCGATTGCCCTGGCAATTGGAGCGGTATCCGCCGCAGTGTCCCTCGCACCGCGATCGGATGTCACCGATTCCCCTATCGGAGCGACGGCCGGTCAGCTCGCACACGCTGAGTTCATAGAGCTGAATACCTTCGCACTGGTCGGACTGGAACCGGCGAGCGCCGCAGTCTCCGGCAACACGTTCCTCTACTGGAACATCGACGCCCTTGAGAATGTCAACCCTGCGGTCTCGGCCGAACGAGTCGACACGGCATCCGGCAACAGCTTCCTCTACTGGAACACAAAGTCGATCGAGTACCAGTCCCCGGTCTTTGGCGAGCCGGCCATGGGACCCCGCTGACAGCGAAGCTCCAGAGGCGGGAGCGCCCAGCCGAGGACGCTCCCGCCTCCTCCAACCCGGCCCAGAGCCTGCCTCTGGTCCACCCCATAGGAGACGAAACCGATGACAGCACTACTCGAGACAGGCGCAGGTCCTTCCCCAAAGAATTCCCCGGCGTTCCGAGTCAACCTCGATTTCCCGGGGCTGGCACCTCAGACCTCGCCCATTCAGGCGCCGAAGACAGCACGGGCAGGCCAACTGCCGGCGGCCCAAAGAGTCTCGGCCTCACGTGACTCTCAGAGTCCTGTCCGGTGATGGTCAGATAGGGTGCACAGGTGCTGATTGAGCGAGAATCCGAGCTAGCCAAACTCGAGACATCTCTGGCCGACATCGACCAAACCGGCGGCAAAGTGGTTCTGATTCGAGGTGAGGCGGGCATCGGAAAAAGCGCACTCGTCACAGCTTTCCTCGAGAATCATCAAGGAGAGATCCACGCTTGGTCTGGTTTCTGCGACGACCTGCTCACCCCTCAACCGCTCGGACCAATTTGGGATCTCGCCGATCATGTCCCCCATCTCGCCGACAGCTTGGAGAAGTCGGACCGGCGAGCTGTGATGGCGAATCTGCGGGAGTTGTTGTCCGGCACGCTGAGACCAACCGTCGTCGTCGTCGAAGACACCCAATGGATCGACGAAGCCTCCCTCGATGTTGTCAGATATCTCGGGCGCAGGATTGCCGACGCCAACGGACTTCTGATCCTCACTTACCGGGACACTGAGGTGGACTATGAGCATCCACTGCGCTCTGTCATCGCTTCGATAGCACCCCCCTCCATCATCCGTATCTCAGTCATGCCTCTGTCACCGGCGGCCGTCAAGGAGGTCATCGGCGACTCCGAAGTCGACGTCCAGCGTCTGGTGGATCTGACCGGCGGGAATCCTCTCCTCGTGCATCAGCTGTCGACGGCTGGCCTAGACCAGATTCCCGCCTCAATCCAGGAGTCCGTGTTGGGCCGGGCTGCAAGTCTGCCGTCTGAAGCGAGGGACCTCTTGGACACAATCGCTGTCGCCCCTGGCGGGCTGGAGCTCGACTTGATCCCACAGATCGGCGACTTCGGGGAGTCCGAACTGGACGCCGTCTCGAGAACCGGCTTGCTGGATGTCATGGGGGATCGGATTGCCTTTCGACACGAAATCATTCGACGCGCGTCGGAAACTGCGTTGACCCCCACTCGTCACAAGACGCTCAACAGGGCAGTCATGCAAGCGCTCATCGACAGTGATGCCGATCTCGCTCGAACCGTTCACCACGCGCGCGGCGCGACAGATGTGGAAGCGATAGTCGAATACGCTCCCAGGGCCGGGGCTATTGCGATGCAAACGGGAAGTCACCGTGAAGCTGTAGACCACTTTCGATCGCTCGAGCCGTATCTCGACAAGATCCAGGAGTCAGAACGGGGCAGGATCGTTGAAGATTGGGCTCGGAGCGAATTCTTCCACGACAACGCCGAAGCAGTGGATTTGATCATGGCGGCTATTGCTATGCATCGCGAACGGAACGACCAAACGGCCTTGGGCCGCTCTCTTACGTTTGCGGTGCGGCTCTTTGAGGCGAACGGCAGACCCGACGAGGCAGACAGGGCAGCTCGACAGGCACTGGAAGTGACTGCTTCTGATCCTCGAGCGCACGCGCACGCGCTTGCGCAGAGCGCCTGGCTGGCACTCATGCGGGGCGAGGTCTACGAAGCCGATGAACTGGCGGATAGGGCGCTGGCATTGGCCGACTCCTCAGAGACTGCCTTTGCCAGACTCTATGCCCTCAATACCAAGGGTTACGCCGAGTACCAGAAAGGCAACCACAACGGTCTCGACCGATTGGAGGAGGCGCGCCAAATGGCCGCAGAGAGTGGCCACCTCTTCGAAGAAGCGCGCGCCCTGATCAACCTCGCCGGCGCAACGACAGACAACCTCGACCTCGACATTGCGGCTGAGTATTCGAAACGCGCCATCGAAACGTCGGCGAACTACGAGATCGAGCCGCTCGAAGCCTATGGCCAGACCATCCTCGCAACCGTCCTGCTTCACCAGGGCCAGTGGGACGAGGCTGAAGACCTGGCATATTCGAGCCTCGATTCACATCCTCACGTGGAGGTCCAGGCGGTGAGACTCCTGGGGGTCCTTCACGCACGAACCGGAAAGGGCGATCCGGAGGAACTGCTGCGACGAGCCTGGCAGCTAGCTCGGAGATCTCGGGAGATTCAGAACATCGCGCCCACAGCCGCGGCATGGGCAGAGTTCTGCTGGATCAAGGGACGTTATGACGACGCCCTGCTCCCCGAATGCAGAGAAGCGATGACCAGGGCAGCTCAAAGACATCACTGGAAACTCGCTGGAGAAGTCGCCCTCTGGTTACACCAGTTGGACGTGTTGGAGTCAGGCTCCATCGAGATTGCCCCTCCGTATGGCGACATGATCGCCGGGAACTCGACGGAGGCTGCCAATAGCTGGAGTGATCTCGGTGCGCCCTACGAAAGGGCCATAGCTCTCATGGGCGGCTCGAAAGAGGACAAGCTGCGCGCCCTCGAAATCCTCGAGAGCATCGGCGCCCGCCCGGTCGCCTCCAAATATCGCCAGGCCATGCGGGCCGTCGGGATCTCCGTACCGAGGGGACGCAGCCAAGAGACCCGCAGCCATCCCAAGGGGCTCACCCCTCGCCAGTCTGAGGTTCTGGGGTTGTTGGCAGAGGGTCTGACCAACGCTGAGATTGCCGACGATCTCTTCGTGTCTCTGCGGACCGTGGAGAATCATGTGTCGGCGGTTCTGTCCAAACTCGGGGCGACATCGCGCGACGACGCCTCCATGATCGCTCGGGAAGAGGGCCTGCTAACGGTGTGAGGCGGCCGTCCCCGGTCTCGATCCAGCGGGGGCCGACTCTGGTGTGTGGTGCGATACATCGCCGTCGGATACAGATTCGCGCCCCCGCCCTGGGACTCACATGGACATTGCCTCGTAGACCCTCATGTCCATGGGGCAGTCGGAGAGCAACGCCACTGCTTCGTCCATCGAGTTCGCCTGCACGATCGAGTATCCGAGTGAAGGGTCCATATCGGCGGTGATTTCCGACACGGTGCCGCCCTTGGTGACGTTCCGGCCGTTGAAAAGCGGGTTTCCTGAGTCCACTACGTGTCCTTCGATCGACGACCACCACTTTCTGTGGGCTTGTTGGAATTCGGGAGTCCGATCCATCTCGCCGTGAGCGAGGAACACGAACTTCTTCATGATGTCTCCTTCGAGGTAGGTGAGTTCTTGCTGAGGTATTCGGCATAGTTCTCCAAGGTCTCCTCCTCAGTCCCCCACCATGGGTCAAACCTGTCAATCCAAAGCTGAAGCCGCCGAAGAGGCTCCCGATCGAGAGCCAGGAAGTTGGTCCTTCCGACCTTGCGCCGTCGAACCATGCCGGCACTCTCGAGCACGCGTACGTGTTTGTGAATCGCCGGCAGCGAGAGGTCCCGCACCTCCGCCAATTGACTGATTGACCGCGGCTGGAGAGAAAGCAGGTCGATGATCTCACGCCTGTGCTCGTTGGCCAGAGCATCGAACACCGGATTGAGATCATTGACATCGCTTACAACCATACTTAACCTCTTAGTTAAGTATGGTTGTTGAAGCTGTTGGTGTCAACAGGGAGCTATCGAAGCTTTGCTCCCCCTCACTTGCTCAGCCGGCGCCGTTCACTTTCGGATAGGTGCTTCTTTCGCACCCGGATGGAATCCGGGGTGACTTCGACCAGCTCGTCGTCGCCAATCCACTCGATTGCCAGTTCGAGAGTGAGCCGCTTGGGGGGTCGGAGCTTGATGGCCTCGTCCGATGCGTGAGTTCGGATGTTGGTGAGTTGCTTGCCCCTCGCTGGGTTGACCACCATCTCATCTGCGCGAGACGCCTCACCGATGATCATTCCCTCGTAGACCTCTTGGCCCGGCTCGATGAACAGCTCGCCCCTCTTCTGCAGGTTGTCGAGAGCGAAGGCAGTAGCGACGCCGGAACGGTCGGAAGTCATCGCACCGCCCACCCTGTGAGGCAATTCGCCGACCCATGGAGTCCATCCCGCCTGATGCTGATGGACCAGAGCGGTACCGCGTGTCTCGGTCATCAGCTGAGATCTGAACCCGAGCAGGCCACGGGAGGAGGCTTCGAGACTGACGATGGTGCGGCCGGAGTCTCCTGGCCGAAGATCGACGAGTCGGCCCTTCCTCGGGGCGATGGCTTGGGTGACCGTGCCGACATGTTCGTCGGGCACGTCGACCACCGCCCGCTCCAACGGCTCGTGGGGCCGGCCGTCTATCTCACGAAGGATCACTTCGGGCCGGCTGACCACCAGCTCGAACCCCTCTCGTCTCATCGATTCGATGAGCACTGCCAGCTGGAGCTCTCCCCGACCGGCGACCTCGATCACTTCAGGCGAGGATGTGGCCCCGATGCGAATGGACACGTTGCCCAGCACCTCACGTTCGAGCCGCTCCCGTATCTGACGAGAAGTCAGGAACTTGCCCGCCTTGCCCGCGAGAGGCGAGGTGTTGACGCCGAAGGTCATCCGGAGCACCGGCTCGTCAATGGTCAGACGCTCGAGAGGAATCGGGTTGGTCGGATCAGCCAACGTGTCACCGATCTCTACTTCGGGGAACCCCGCAAGGACGAAGAGGTCGCCAGCCGTCAGCTCATCGACTTCGCTACGGCCGAGACCGGCGAAACTCAGCAGCTGAGTGGGCTTGCGACGCAAAGGTGGTTCTTCGTCGTTGGCATGACACAGTGCGATCTGATGACCGGAGCGGAGTGTTCCCTGGACGACACGGCCGATGGCGAGACGGCCCAGGTAGTCGGAAGCGTCGAGATTGGTGACCAGAGCCTGGAGGCTGGCGTCGGGATCGCCCGTTGGCGGCGGAACCGACTCGACTATGGCGTCGAGGAGAGGGCTCAGGTCGGCGTCCTCGTCGGGTATGCCCACGCCGAGTTTGGCTCGGCCCTCCCGGGCGACAGTCGAGACGATCTGGAACTCGATGTGGTCGTCCGGAGCGTCGAGGTCGAAGAAGAGCTGATAGATCTCGTCGACGACCTCGGCCACCCGGGCATCGGGACGGTCGACCTTGTTGACCACCACCACTGCTGGGAGATGACGGGCCAGGGCCTTCGACAACACGTAGCGGGTCTGTGGCATGGGCCCTTCGGCGGCATCTACCAGAAGGAGAACCCCGTCGACCATGGCGAGCGCACGCTCCACCTCGCCCCCGAAATCGGAATGGCCCGGGGTGTCGACCAGGTTGATCTTGGTGCCCTTCCACTCGACGGCCGCGGCCTTGGCGAGAATGGTGATGCCCCGCTCCCGCTCCTGATCGTTCGAGTCCATGACGCGATCGACCCGAGCCTCGTGGGTCGAGAAGATGCCCGCCGCCGAAAGCATGGCATCGACCAGGGTGGTCTTTCCATGGTCGACGTGCGCGATCAAAGCAACGTTGCGGAAGGGGGTGCCCGGCATGGAGTTCGGAGAGTACCGGTCCGCAGATGGCTACCGGCGGTTCCTGAGGCCGACTGAAGCATTCATCTTCATCCGTCGGACGCCCGGAGCAGGCGGCGTTGTTGGAGACTTCGGGGATCGGGTCCACCCGGGATCACCACACGCGATGGAAGGGCAGACAATGTTTCTGCCCTTCCATCGAAGTACCGTCAGATCAAAGCCAGCTCGGTACCGACTCGCGCCCAGCGTGCCATCGCATCCTGTACACCCTCTCCGAAGGCCCCTATCTCGTACGAGATGTCGGGTACTGCGAAGACGGTCTTCATGTACATCTCCCGAAACTCTTCGAGGCGGACCAATGACATGAGTTGTTCATACTCCCCGGGCACCAACATCATGCCCAAGCTCGAAGTACCGATGAAGTTGAAAGGCTCTCCACACAGGCCCTCATGGGCCTTGGTGCCGAAGAACGTCTGGGCTCCGGTGAAGGCCTCGAATGCTTGCGCCTCGCGGCCGACTGCCGGTCTTGTCCACGTAAACAAGATCGCCGAATCCAATCTGCTCACCTCCTCCCGGGCCGGGAGTTGCCGAAGCAGCGGCCTCTGAAACTGACCAGTACACAGAGATGGTCATCATTAGTAGGGACGGAAGTCCCTAATCGTGATTCGCT
>JAHEJW010000053.1 GCA_024638655.1 bacterium
ACCACCCTGGGTTGGTCCTCAGGGTCACTCATCACGACCGGCCTGATCGGCTTGATCCTCTTGTCGAGGCGATCGTGGTGTGAGGAACTGGCAGATCCGAGACTCACCGGGCTGTCTTCTTCTGAGGCCGCGGTCCACGTGTTCCTGAAGATCCCGGTTTTCACAGCTGTGATCGAAGAGGCAGTGTTTCGTGGTGTGCTACACGCTGCGCTTGTCGCTCTGTACCCAACACCGGTTGCCATATGGCTCGGAGCCGGATTGTTCGGTCTCTGGCACATAGGTCCCGGTCTTGATCAGGCTGAAGCCAGCCAGGTAGAAGGTTCGAAGCGGCTACGCCACACGGTCCTGACAGTGGTGGCGACCACGTTCGCCGGTTTGTTCCTCGTCTGGTTGAGGATCGAGACAGGCTCGATCTGGGCTCCTGTGGCGGTTCACGCCACCGTCAACATGACCATGGCGACTATGGCCAGAAGGGCAGGACGGCTCACAACCCGGACGTGAACCGCACGTGCGGCCAATCGGTTCGGGGGATGGCTGGCGCGTTTTCGGAGGTCAGTAGGCGGGTAAATCGAGTCCCATGACAGCCGGGTCGCTTCTCATTGTCCTAGCCGTGGTAGCGGGGATCGTCGTCATGGTGGTGATTCTGGCCCGACGGGGTCACCCCGAGACAGGGGCGAGTTCCGAACATGCCTCCAATGGTGAGGGCCCAACTGGTGAGGAATACCCTCCCGGGTCCCGCCCGGCAGGCCCCGGTGCCGAGGCAATGTCGATCGAGCCATCAAAGGCCGTGGATGGGGACCGAGACGACTAGTCAGCGCCCTCACGATGAGGGCAGGATTGTGCTCAGCCCAAGATCACCTGCACCCGATGAGTGGAGCCGTCGTCGACCAGCGGCAGTTCCGAGCCTGCGGGCATACTCTCGTCGTCCATGGTCATCGACACCACCCCTCTTGCGACGCCGTTCGGGTTGCTGACCTGGATCTCATAGAGGGATGAGTGGTAGCGAAAGTCGATCTCGAAACCTCTCCAGGCGCGTGGAATGCATGGATCGACGAGGAGGCGGTCTCCACGCAGCCGGAAGCCGAGGATCCACTCAACTCCCGCCCGATACATCCATCCCGCTGATCCCGTGTACCAGGTCCAGCCTCCCCGGCCCACGTGGGGTGCCTCCGAATACACGTCCGCAGCCGCCACATAGGGCTCCACCCGGTAGCGGTGGATTCCAGCCCTGGTGCTGGCGTGGTTGATTGGGTTGAGCAGACTGAACAGTTCACCCGCCCGATCGCCGTCACCCAATGTGGCATATGCAATCACACACCAGATGGCAGCGTGTGTGTATTGGCCGCCGTTTTCACGCACGCCCGGGAGATAGCCCTTTATGTAGCCCGGATCTACCTCCCATTTGTCGAACGGTGGAGTGAAGAGGAGGACGAGTCCATCGCCACGTTGGACCAGATATTCCTCAACCGAGTCCATCGCCCGCTGAGCCCGGTCACTCGGCGCGCCACCATGCATGACCGACCAGGATTGGGCGATCGAGTCGACCCGGCATTCGGGATTGACCGATGAACCGAGCGGCGTCCCGTCGTCGAAGAATGCACGCCTGTACCAGTCGCCGTCCCATGCCTCGGCCTCGAGGCTCGCCCGAAGGCCGAGCGCTGCCTTTCGCCACCTGGCGGCGAGTGTCTCCTCGTTCAATCCGTCGGCGATATCGGCGAATCGCGTCAGGTTCGCTTCCAGGAACCACCCGAGCCAGACGCTTTCGCCCGACCCCTCTCGACCCACCCGGTTGAAGCCATCGTTCCAATCACCCGTCCCGATTAGGGGAAGGCCTCGTCTCCCCAGCCTGGATATGGCCCGTTCGAGGGCACGTCGGCAGTGGTCGAACATAGTTCCTTTGGTGGAGGACGACTCTGGGGCGAAGTACACCTCGTCTTGACCCGGAGCGAGTTCGACCCCGCGCAGATAGGGAACCACTTCATCGAGCAATTCGTCATCTCCGGTCACTTCGAGGTAGTGAGCCACGGCGTATGGAAGCCACAAGTAGTCATCGGAGATGAGAGTTCGCACGCCCTTTCCTGAGGGGGGATGCCACCAATGGAGGACGTCGCCTTCCTCGAACTGGTGACCAGCTGCTCTCAACAGGTGCTCTCTGCTTGTGCTTCGCATCGGTACCACTAGGGCCATGACGTCCTGAAGCTGGTCGCGAAAACCGTAGGCGCCTCCCGCCTGATAGAACGCTGTCCGGGCCAACACCCGGCAGGCGAGCGTCTGGTAGAGCAGCCACTGATTGATCATCAGGTCGAATGACCGCTCGGGAGTCCTCACCCGGACGGTGCCGAGGATGTCATTCCACCTGGTCGCCACCTCAGACGTCACCGCTTTGGGATCTACTCGGCGATACCGCTTGACCAGCGACCGAGCCTCCTTCTCGTCCTTGCCTTGGCCGAGCAGGAAGATGATTTCGACCTCTTCCTCCGGGGCCAGGATCAGTCGACGCTGGATGGCTGCGCAGGGGTCGATGCCCGCTCCGACCGTCCCGGAGAGCTTTCCGGTTCGTCGCAGCGCGGCCGGGTCGTCGACGCTGCCGTGTCTTCCAAGAAACTCGGCCCTGTCGCTGGTGGCCGAGACCTGGTCGGATCCGAGGTCGGCGAACGCCACGCGATCCCCGAAATCGACGTTCCAGGGGTTGCGAGCCAGCATTGCGCCGGTTTCCTCGTCGCGTTGGGTGATGATCTGCATGGACGAGACGGATCGGGTAGTCCCTAGTACCCATTCCACATATGCCGTGACCGAAAGGCGCCGGCGTCGGCCACTCAGGTTACGAAGCCGCAGACGGGAGATCTTGATTGGATCCTCGAGCGGCACGGTCTGGTGTAGGTGGAGGGCGATCTCCCGGGAGGTGTGTTCGAACTCGGAGAATCCAGCACCGTGGCGAGCGAGATAGGAAGAACCGTGGTTCCGAATCGGGAGGGCTGTGGCTCCCCAGAGCTCTCCAGTTTCCTCGTCGCGAACATACAGCACCTCGCCAGGACGATCGGCGACGGGGTCGTTGGACCAAGGCGTCAGTTGGTTTTCGCGACTGTTCTCCGCCCAGCTGTACGCGGACCCCGCTTCCGAGACGCAGAATCCGAAGTGGGCATTTGCCACGACATTCACCCACGGAGTTGGCGTCCATTGTCCTTCTCCCAACATCACCACGTACTCGGCTCCGTCGGCGGCGAAGCCGCCGAGGCCGTTGTAGAACTCCCTCTCAGGCCTTGGGTGCCGTCCGTCCGTTTGCCCGGCCGCCACCGGCCTTGTCCGGGCTTTCGGGGTCGGCCCCCCAGGAGGCCGGCGGGCCAACTGGTCGGCGAGGGTCCCGTGGTGGCTGAGAAGCACCGCTCGCGCCGCCGATTGGAGAGTCGTTCGGTCGTCGGATGTGAGTAGTTGGCCGTTCAGAACGAAGACTTCCCCATCGGGCTCTTCGCCAACCCGGTGACCGCTTTCCCTGATCAGCTCTTCTATGGCCTTTTGCAGGTCCTGGGCATATGAGCTGGGCCTCTCGTTGATGATGACCAGGTCGGAGACCAGCCCTTTCATCCGCCAGTATTCCTGAGCCTTGAGGAGGTCCCTGACCAGTCCGCGTTCTTCGGGCTGGTCGATCCTCACCAGGACGATGGGGTGGTCCCCGGAGATGCCGTGTCGCCACAAGCCCTCCTGACTGATCGAGGGCTGGGTGTTCTGACCCGGGGGAGCTCGCAACGCCGGGTCGGCGTAGATCAGGGCTCCTGCGAGCTGCTGGAATACGTGTGCCTGGTCGGGAGCTATGCGCAGGTGATGGAGGCGGACCTGGGCCTGTGTCCAGGCCAACGTCAAGCTTCGCTCGAAGGAGGCGGGGTCGGAGCACTTGTCGACCAGATCGAGAGCCTCGGCCCGGCTGTCAGCGACGACGGTCCAGAAGTCGAGGTGGACGGTGGCTCCCGCCTGGATTCGCACCTTTCTCCGCAGACTGAAGATGGGATCGAGGACCCGGCCTACCGAGTTCGACAGTGGGCGATCGACCGCCGCGGCGCGATGAACCTGGTTTCCCCGGCCGAGGAACCGAGCTCGATCTGTCTCGTACTGCACCCCTCCCACGACTTCTCCCCTAACCGCTAGGACGTGGCCGGCCCACACTGTGTCATCGCCACTCGAGCGTGGCCGGCGTGTGGCGAGTAGGGCGTCGTGGCCGGCCACCGCCTCAGTTTGAACGAACAGATTGGAAAACGCTGGGTGGGCGGCTTCTGCTCGTGGAGGCGCCAGGACCAGCTCGGTGTACGAAGTGACCTCAACTTCCCTGGCGGTCGAGCCGAGATTGGTGAGGCTCACCCGGCGAACCTCGGCATCGTCCTCCTGTGAGACCACCACGGTCAGGGCAGTCGCCAGGGTGCCGTCACGACGCTGGATCTCAGCCTTGTCCTCGCTGAATGCCACCTGGTACGAGTCAGGTTCTGCGAGGGTCGGCTGGAAGCCGGCTGACCAGGTTCGCCCGGTCTCATCCCTGACGAAGAAGTAGCTGCCGAAGTTGTCTCGTGTCGCATCCTCCCGCCAGCGGTTGAGCGCCAAACCTTGCCACCTGCTGTACCCCGAACCAGCGGCGGTTATCACCGTGCTGAATCGGTCGTTCGCTAGGAGGTGGGTTGCTGGGACCGGTCCGTGGTGCGATGACACTCGGCGGATCACACCCTTTGCCTCCTCTAACGGATGTGCCGCCGCGGCCACTTCCTCGGCCCGCGGGCGCGCTACCTCGACATCGCGAGGAACCCTCTCATGCAACAAGAGCTCTGCCGCTCGAACCAAAGGATCGGCGTGAAACAACTGTCGAGCGAACCCAGCAAAGATGACGTTGGTGAGAGCCACCAGGGACATCGCTTGGTGGTGGGCCATATAGGCTCGGACCAGCACTGTCTCGCCGTTGTCGGGCAGACGGGTGGGGGTGAAGTCGAGCGACTCGTAGTAGCCGTATGTGCCCAGTGCACCGAGATCGTTGAGGCGAGCTAGGTTGTCTGCCGCACTCCGAGTATCGACCATCGCCGCCAGGATCGTGGCGTATGGCGCAACCACCAGATCCTCGCTCAGACCCCTTTCGAATCCCAAGCCAGGCACCCCGAAGGCTCGGTATTGATATGTGAGATTGACGTCACGGGCCGCGTAGGCTGCTTCTGAGATTCCCCACGGGATTTGGCGCTCGTTCCCATACTCGATCTGGCGTCGCAGCACCGCCCGGTAGGTGGAGTCGAGGATGCTCTCTGGCGGGGAGCGCATCACCAGCAGCGGCATCAGGTATTCGAACATGGAGCCCGACCACGAGATCAGGGCGGCCTCAGCCCCCATCGGCGTCATCGACCGTCCCAAACGGAACCAGTGGCTTGGGGGTAGGTCACCTTTGGCGATGCCCACAAAGCTGGCCAGACGGGCTTCGGAGGCGAGAAGGTCATAGTGACTCTGATCGAGAGCCGCCTCGCCAGCTCGATAGCCGACCGCCAGCAGCTTGTTGTCCGGGTCCATGAGAAACGAAAAGTCCATCGCCGCGACCAGACCGGCGGTTCTATGGGCCATGTCGGCAAGACGCCTCGAGAGCTGCTCTCGACTTGGTGCTTCTTCAAGTAGCTGGCAGTCGCGGAGGTGGCTCCGTACCGTGGCCACGAGCGAATCGGCCCAGACCGCCAGATCCTCAGCGCCCTCGCTCGTCGCCAGAGTCCGGGCGATGTCGGCGATGGACTCAACTTTTCCCAGGGTTTCGGCTAGTTGAGCTGGCCCAGCAACTCCCCTGCCGCGAAGAGAGGTGAGAAGATCGGCCAGAGCATCGTCGAGGTCCCGGGGGGAGACCACCTCGATGTCGAGGCCGGCCGGCAGGCTGGCGGCGGCCTCCCGCATCAGCAGTGCTCCATCTCTGATCCCGGCTGTCACCTCGGGCCCTGGCTCGACCTCTTGGAGGCGTGCACAGCCCTGCGAGACAGCCAGTAGATGTCCAGCCAGGTTGCCACTGTCCACACTCGACACGTACCGGGGTTCCAGGGGCTCGCAGGACGTCGTGTCGTACCAATTGAAGAAGTGACCCTTGAACTGTTCGAGCCGATCGAGGGTGGAGATCGTGGCCTCGAGTCGGTTCACCGTCTCTTCCAGGCCAATCCAGCCGAACTCGCGAGCTGACACCAGCGCCAGCAGATAGAGGCCGATGTTGGTGGGGGAAGTGCGGTGGGCTACTACGTCCAAATCCTCCTGGAAGTTGTCCGGCGGCAGCCAGTTCTCTTCCTCGGTCACAAACCTCTCGAAGTATCCCCAAGTGCGTCGGGCGGCAAGGCGCAAGGCCTCTTGTTGCTCGGCGGTGGGTGGATCCGACACCTTGATCGGACGCGGGAGGCTCGCCCAGTGAGCGATGAGGGGAGCCAGAACCCACGAGCCGGACCAGGCTAGAGCCGCGACCAACGCTCCTGGCTTGACGAACGCGGCTCCGGCAGTGCACGTCAGCGCTACCACCATCGAGGGGGACATCCGCTTGAAGAAGCCGGCTCGATCGAGGTCGAACTGTCGCTCGGCCTCTTCAGCAGTCACCCAGGTGAGCAACCCTCGACGCGATATGGCGAGCCGCCAAACCGTGGTGACTATGGCATCCGTGATCCTGAGGGCTTGGTGAGCGAGGAAGGCGGCGCGCAGGAGAGTTCGTCCCACAACCCGCCATGTATCAGTCCCCCACCGCCTCAGACGCACAGCTCCGGGAGTGGAGGTGCGGCGCGGGATCATCCGTTCGAGTAGCGGAAGCATGGCGGGTAGGCCCAGGGCCACGAGGACGAATGTGGACCATGGCCAAACCGGCACTCCCGGCAGGACGAATGAGGCGATCAAGGTGAAGAGCACTGCCGGATCACTGAGACTGCGACGCAGGTTGTCCACCATCTTCAGACGAGCGACCGGCGGAAGGGGCCCGTGCCGGCCGAGGATCCAAGGCAGTAGCTGCCAGTCGCCACGAACCCAGCGGTGCTGGCGGGAGAGGGCCACCTCGTAGTGGCTGGGGAACTCTTCAAAGACCTCGATGTTGCTTACCAGGCCCGCTCGAGCGAAGGAGCCTTCGAAGAGATCGTGACTGAGGAGCGCGTTCTCTGGGACTCGACCTTCCAGAGCTGCCTCGAACGCGTCGATCTCGTATATCCCCTTACCCGCATAGGAACCCTCGCCGAAGAGGTCCTGGTACAAGTCGCTGACCGCAGCTGCATAGGGATCGATCCCGGCGGGCGGGAAGAAGACGCGCTGGAAGAAGCTCATACCGCCCGCCTTGAGAAAGGCGGTGACGCGAGGCTGGAGGACCCCGTACCCCTCGACCACCCGACCAAGCGGCTCATCCACCCGGGGCCGGTTGAGGGGGTGGGCCATGGTCGCCACCAGCCGGGTGGCCGCCCCCGGTGGGAGCCGCGAATCGGCATCGAGAGCGATCACATAACGAACCCGTTCCGGAGGAAATTGGCCGGTTCGAATGAAGCTGGTGTCTGCCGCTCCTCGCAGGAGACGGTTGAGCTCGTGAAGCTTGCCCCGCTTGCGTTCCCAGCCCATGTATCGCTCTTCGCCGGGATTGAAATGCCGCCGGCGATGTAGGAGCAGAAAGCGATCCTCCCCGCTTGGTCCCGGTCCGTGTCTCGAGTTGAGTTCGGCCACCTCGCGGTCCGCCACGGCCAGCAGCTCGGCGTCGTCGGGGAGCCCGGGCTCACCGGCGTCTCTCCAGTCGCTGACGACGGCGAAATACAGCTCGCCTTCAGGGTTGGCGAGATAGTGGACTTCGAGCCGCTCGATGAGTTCTTCAATCTGTTCGGGTCGCGACAAGATGGCGGAGATCGCAACCAATGTGCGCAGATCTTCGGTTGGTCCGTTGGGCAAGGCCAGGGAAGGGAGCTCCTGGGGACGGGTCAACACCGCGACCGCCCGGTTGACCAACACCACCGCCACGTCAGAAGCCGGGATGAGAGCCAATAGCCCCAGCAGCACGCGCCAGGGCCACCAGCGATCGATTGTGAGGAGGGGCCCGGCCAAAACCAATGCGGTCACGAGCGCAACCGAACCGATGTACACCGTTGCCGCGTGTCTTCTCACGAATCGAGAGAGCACCAGCCCGGCGTTGGGACGGAATCCGATCTGACGCTCGAGGACTGTCCTTCCCTCTCCGAGCAGGAAGTAGCCAGGATCGCTCTGGCGACGATCCGCGAGCTGGGCACGGGCCAGCTCGACGGTGGTCGTGGCGACGTCGAGCTCGGCGGCCTCGGATCTCTTCGACAGATCCTCGATGGCGTGCCTGTAGCGGTCCCGGGTCGCGAAGCTCATCTCGCCGTAAGAGCTCCCGTCACGCAGCGCGAGGTCGACCAGGCTGACCTCTTCGACAAACTCGGCCCAATCGAGCAAGTTGATCTGGCGGAGGCTGGTGACGATGTTGCGGACGGTGACGTTGGTGGCTGCCTGCCGGCGATGGGTTTCACTGACCATCTCCTCCGATGACGTCCCTTCTTCTGAGAGCCGGTCGAGCAGCCAGGCGAGTCCCGGAGTGGCCTCGGGGTCCTGGTCGCGAAGACGCTGGAGCAACTGAACGGCAAACGGACGCGGTAACCCGTCCGAGCCGAAAACGGCAAGGGCTACGGAGGCTTCATCGGCATCGCGGCTACCGACTCCGAGGAGATCGTCGGCGATCTCATCGGCCTCCCGGCGAAGCCTCCGGGCCCAGACGATCGCCTCGGCCATTCTCCGCAAGTTCTCCACCAGGATCAGGCGAAGCGTGATGGGGATGGCCCAGAGCTCACCGATCGTGAGGGGCTCGGTGTTCTGGTAAGCAGCCACGAACCGGCGCAAGCCTTCGGGATCGAATCGGCTGTCGAGGTGAGCGACGTAGGCCCAGACCAACCCATAGACCCTTGGAAAGCCTGCCAGGTGACCGCCCTGGATCTTGGGGAGTTCGCGATAATACGAGCGCGGGAGATTCTCTCGGATCTCGCGCAGTTGGCTCTCGACCAAGTGGAAGTTGTCCACGAGCCACTCGGCTGCGGGGGTCAGTAGTGCCTCTTCCCTGACTGCTTTGGACAACTCCCGGTACGCCGAAAGAAGGACGTCTCCGTTGTCCGCCAGACGGCGGGATATGAGTCGCAGTCGTCCGGGGCGTCCGCTCAGTTCTTGGGTGTCGGCGAGACTGCGCGCATGCTGTTCCAGCCGTTCGATGCTGAAAAGTTCCGCTCGGATGGGCTCTTCGATCGGGTCGGATCCCACCTTGCGAAGCGTTGGCATCATCGCAGGATACGGCTACTGGCGATTGACCTTACGATGCACATCTCTTGTCAAATGAGGGGAACGGCTCGACGAGTGAATTGGAGGCCCGGACGCACTGTTCTGACGGCGACCGGCCCAGCCAAATCAAGCGTGCGACACGGCCCAGCATGGCAGCACTCGACTAGTCATCGCTGAAGACCCCTGCGATACTTGGCGATTCCCCTGCGCTCGTAGCTCAATTGGATAGAGCGTCTGACTACGGATCAGAAGGTTGGGGGTTCGAGTCCTCCCGAGCGCGCCACTAGCCCAGGTAGCC
>JAHEJW010000054.1 GCA_024638655.1 bacterium
CGAACGTTGGCTGTCACCCGCCGCGCCTCCCGACGACCGAGCCAAGATGCGTGCAGCCCAGCAAGCGCTCCAACAGCCAAACTCAAGGCCACCGCGACCACCAACAGGGCCAACGGGACGGGCACAGGTCCGAGCTCAGGGACATCGATGGTCCCGACAGGTAGATCGCCAGGTGCGATCCAAAGGGTCAGGTACCAGACAAGGGCAAGAAGGATGCCTCCTGTTCCGATCAGCTGGAGGACGAACAGGAACCGCCAAAGCAATGGCGTCCGAATCTCCACCTCCGTGGCCGACTCGGAGAGGGCGGAGTCCAACGCCTTGGTTATGCCCTCGGCGGCGGCATCCGGATCGAGTTTGCCCAGAATCCCTGCACGGCCTTCAACGGGGAGACCCGCCGTGGCCTCCAGGTACGCCTGACGCAGCACGTTGACCGGTCGGCTCACGTCGCCACGGGATCGCCAATCCCGGATGTATCTCACCGGGTCGGCTCGTCGACGCCGAACACCGAATACGAGTCGCAACAGCGCAGCGAACCGGCCGAGCAAGGAACCGGCGGTCACCCTCGCCTTCTCCAGGTAGGCGGCAGCGACTTGACGTCCGATGCCCGGTGCATCCACCACGTCCATCGCCGCGGAGACCGCCTCGCGACGGTGCTGGTCCAGCTTCTCGCGGCTCGAGGGCGAGTCCCGCTCACCTTCCCGATCGAGCCCCACCATGTTGGCGATCTTGTCGATGGAAGCGATCACGTCCGCTCTGACCTTGCCGAACACGACTCGCTTCGCCTCAGCCCGTCTCTGCAGTACTTCAACCAGATCATCGACACCCTGGCCGTCGGCAGCGGAGACCAGATGCACCGCAGCTCCGTCGATCCCTACCTCGACCAACCGGCGCATGAGGTCACGGGATACCTCCGTGCGCTCATGTGCGCTGAGTCGGTCGACCTTGTTGAGGACGATGTGGAATGCATCGGCGCGGGGACTCACAGGACGGAGATACTCGAAGAGACGCTCGTCGTCGTATTTCTCCGGGTCAACTACCCACAAGAGCGAATCCAGCCGAGGAAGGAGATGATCGACGGTGAAGCGATGCTCCGTCACGATGCTGTCGAAGTCCGGCATATCGAGCACCGCCACATCTTCGAGACCGGCTGTTGGATGGGACACGACCTGGTCGACTCCCAACCAATCGAGAAGCGGCCCAACCTCTTCGACCTGGCTCTCTCCTACCCATGCTCGTGGCTTGTCCGTGGTGGGGCGGATGACGGAGGCTTCGCTGACCTCTTCGCCGGCGATCCTGTTGAGCAGCGTCGACTTACCCACCCCTGTACCGCCTACGAGGGCGAGCACAAACGTCTCACCGAGAAAGCCTTCTCGCTTCCGTGCGTGCTCCAAGGTCTCCCTGGCCAGGTCCAGTTGCGAGTCCAGCCCGAAGGACTCTCCCAGCCGAATAGCCTCATCGAGCGCTTCGAGCAGATCACCCAGATTCACTTCCCGGCCTCCGCAACCTCAGCTGCGGCTCTACGGAGTCGTTCAGCCAGGCCTTTCGACTCGGCGGACAGACCCAGAGCCGACTCGAAACGCGCCTCGTCGTCCGTCAAAGCAGCCAGGATGATCTCGTCGAGGGCTTCCCTCGCCCGCGCCACGAAGCGGGCAACGTTCGCCTCTCCGAAGATCGCATCGAGAAGGGCTTGATTGACCACGGCGGTCACAGCCGCGATCCCTGCCTCGGCGCCGGTCAGACCCCCGGTCTGAGCGAACACTGCGAGGATGACCCCGGTCCCGACGACGTTCACCCCGAGACTGGCTGCTTTGGCCAACCCACGACGCTTCTCCCCCACCTCCATGATCTCCCTGGTGATTCGGGTACCCCATGTCGAGAGGTTCTCACGGAGCTCCGTGGCCAGGTTGGGTGACGCCCCCCATAGCTCCGGTTGCCTGGCAAGAGCATCTGCTCCATAGGGATCTCTTGCCCAGGAGCCGGCGGTTTCGGACGCAGCCCGATCGGCCTCCGCGGCGACCAATGCAATCAGGTCGGCGAAGGCGGCATCTCTAACCTCAGGCGCGGGCGGTGGCGGACCGGGGCGGAAAGCTGAGCGAATCGTCGCCGCTACCTTCCCCACCCCGTCCGAGATCACCCTGGCCACCCGGTTCGCGCCCACGAAGTC
The DNA here is from genome assembly GCA_024638655.1 of bacterium. Lineage (GTDB taxonomy): Bacteria > Actinomycetota > Acidimicrobiia > Spongiisociales > ZC4RG35 > Ww567. Next base: position 2,165 of record JAHEJW010000054.1, read on the forward strand.
CTGCCACTCCCGGAGCACCTCCGATCGCAGGAAGGTGCCCCGATCTATTCGCTCGTCGATCTTCGAACGATGCGCCTCGTATGCCTCGGCCGCCAATTCGAGCAACGCCGCTCTCAGACGAGACTCCTCTTCGATATCGGCGACGATGGCGCCCACCGATCTGGGCAGTTCGGCTAGGGCATTCAGCAAACTGCCTCGCACCAGATCCCGTCTCTCCTCATCGTTGACTACGAGACGTCGAAGACTTTCAAGAACCGGCCCCACAGAATGCTTGCCGAGGCCAGATATGGCTAGGTCTAGATCCCCGAGCTCCACGCCGACCACCTCGATCGGCGCGGATCCGAGCCCTTCGAGCTGACCCTCATCAAGCAGACGCCTGTAGTCGTGGAGCACCTTCTGACGATCGTCGGGCCTCTTCGGAAGCCGATTGACCAGGGTCAGAAGTGGAACTCCCCGATCCCGAGCCCGGGCGAGAATCGTCCAGGGGATGTCGTCCGCATACCGGGTGTCAGTCGTCACGAAGATGATGAGGTCCGCCGCTTCGAGCAGGCGCCGTGCCAGGAGTCGGTTTGAAGCTTCGATGCTGTCGAAGTCAGGGGCGTCCACGACCACGAGGTTCTCGAGTCCTGATTCATGTCGGATCACTTCGACTGCATCCTCTTCAACCAACCTGTCTATGGCAGGTGGAAGCCCGCTATTGGGATGAATGAGGGCATGGGCCTTCCGGGTCGTCGGACGAAGCACCCCGACTTGGCTGAGCTCCTCGCCGGCGATGGCGTTGAACAGACTGGACTTGCCGCTGCCGGTGGAACCCAAGATGACGACGAGAAGTGGGGATTCGAGGTCGAGCGCTCTCGGAATCAGGAAGTCGCGCAAATGCCCGTTGAGCTCCTCCGCTCTTTTCGCGTCGGCCTCATCGGGCGCGGTGGCACTCCTGGTTTCGAGCAGGGTGTTCAGCTCTTGCAAGGCAGGGACCAACATCGAGCCGTAAGTCTGCCGGGATCGCGGGCCTACGCGTCTTTCTCCGATGCCCTGAAGAGGTTCTCCGTGAGATCAGCCGGCCCAGAAACGAAACACCATGGCGAACTCAGCGAAGAACAAGAGCAACACGATCACGATCCCGGCGTTGGCGACCTTCTTCATCGACGCAGCAACCGTTGGCATGTCCCCGTCCTCGAGCGCGGCAAGGGCCTGGCGCAAGTTTGGAGCATTCCACCCGAGGCCCAAGCCGAGCACCACTACGAAGACCACCACCCCGATCCATACGAATCCGTCGTCGAAACCCCACTCCTCCGCCACCATGACAAGCCCCAGACCCGACAGCAGCGTCAGGACAGCGGCTGGTGCGATGAATCGCGGAATCGAGCCGAGAGCGACCTGTATCCATCCAGTGACGGCAGGTCCGCCGATATGGCGAAATCTCGGTCCGGCATATCCAAAGAACAGTGCTGTGCCAATCCAGGCGGCAGCGGAGAGGATGTGGATGGCCAGCAAGATTTCTTCCACGGATTTCCTCTGTGTGCGGGTCTCCGAAACTAGCCGGTTGAGCTTCTCTGGTACCAGAGAGGATGACGTCTGGTCTGACGGTTCAGCCGACCTCGACCGAGTCCACCACCTGTTCGAGGACGATCGCTCGCGTCGGACAGGCTGCCGCCACCTCCCGAAGTGTGTCCTCGTCTACGGTGCTTGGATCAGCCAGCTCCGGCTTCAGGAAGTCGCCCTGACGCCATTGAAAGGCCGACGGCGCAAGTACCACACAGGTGCCCGCCCCGATGCAGCGGCGACGATCGATTACGACCCTCACTGCCATGTCACACCTGCCCTTATCGCGTAGCCGATCGCTTCCGTCGCCGAGTCGACTCCCAGCTTCGACAGAAGTCCTGAGATCTCGTCCTGTGTTGCCGATCCATCGTTCGAACCCGAAGCCAAGTCTCGTAGGACCTCCAACTCACGAGGAGCCAGCTCGATCGCTTCTCCTCCTGCGAACCCTTCTGAGAGCTCGAAGCCGACGAGGCTGGCAAGCTCACGGTGCGAGTCGACTGCAAACCACTTGGTTTTGATGTCCGGATCCAGCATGTTCATGCTGACATAGCCGAGGCCCTGAGCGACCTGTTGTTTGAGCGGCTCGGCTTCGGGAGCCTTCTGGCCGATCAGCACACGCCCGGCGGCCCACAGAACATCAACGTAGTGCAGCACATGCGTGAGCCCGTCCAAGGTCGACAGGGCGGTGCGCGCCTCCTCCGCCGCCTCCTCCGTTCGCCCCTCGAAGTCGGCAGCCATGGCAAGCACACCGTGCGCAACCGACTCCCAAGGACACCCCTCCGGGAGGGAGCGAGTGACCTCGAGTGTTTGCATCGCGGCCTCCTTCGCTCGACCGAGGAGAGCAGCTTCATGGGTGGTCGCCCAGAGCTTGGCACTTTCGACGGAGAGGGCGCAGTGAGCCTCGGCCTTCGCCGCCGGGTGCTTGAACCCGGCTAGCTCGGCCGCTCGCTCGTAGTGCTGCCGCATCTCCGCTGCTTGGCCGGCCGACGCCGCACAAGCTCCACGCCACATCTCCAATCGCCGAGCCATGGCCGTGCTGGGTGCTGCCATGGCCGCGCTTGCGGCTCGATCCAACCAGGCAAGGGAGTTGGTGGAATCACCAAATGATGCGTATGTGAGGGCAACCCCCCCGGCCGCCAGCGTCTCGAGCCACCTATCGCCGATAACCCTTGCCGCCTCGAAAGCCTCCTGACCTCGCTCCAGCGCCAGGTCGGGCTGAAGATTGATCCGGGCATAGGTTTGGATGCTGTAGAGCATCGCCGCGTTCTCCGCGGCGCGCTGGCTGTCGGTGACCTTTCCCTTACGACTGTTGTGGAGGGCTCGTATGTGCTCGAGGCGCCCGGCCATGCCATGAGCGGTCGGATCGGTGATGTGTGAGTACGCCATCGAGATGAGTGCGGACATAGCGCCGCGCTGATCTTCGAGGTCCTCAAAGATCTTGAAAGACTGCTGTGCGAGCTCCTTGGCCCCGGCAAACAACTCGGGGCCCATCGCCAGTATCTCGAACTTGGATGTCCCGCTCTCGACAGCTGCAACGGCCGTTTTGCGCACCCTCCCACCTTCGATGACCGCCAACTCTCGCAATGCGGTGGCCTCGTCATGACGTGATCCGATCTGACGTGATAGCTCCAGAGCCCGCGTATAAGCCTCATCAGCGGGGTCAAGGTCCAGCTCGGTCAAAGGCCAATAACCTTCCCCGATGGCGGACCTGGTGTGCGCCTGGCCCAACTCGAAGCACGCCTTTATCTCGAGAGCGTTGTCAGCGAGCTCAACAGCCGTCTCACGTACCAGACTGGCCAGCTGGATCGCGGTTTCGTAGTCCTCGATCGCTCGAGCGGCCGAGGCGCGCCTGAGGTTGACCTCTGCCTCGAGCTCACGAGAGGCGACCGCTCCGGTCAGCGCACTCATCTCGGCGAGGTTGGCGACGCGATCCATCCCCCGGTCCAGGAGATCGAGGGCGTCATCTTTGATTCTGAGCATCTCGATGCGATCCGAAGGCTCGGAAGCGGCTGGAAGCGTGCCATCGATGAGACGAATGCTCTCCTCAGGCGCCGAAACTTCGAGGGCCTCCTTGGCAGCCGCGATGGCACATGAAACGGCCTTCTTGCTGTCACCGGCTCGCATCGAGTGATAGGCGAGCATCGAGAGGTCCGCACTCCCGTCCCGAGCGGCGAGCATTTCGCTGATGGCTCCGTGGATAGCCTGCTTGCGCCGCCGCGGGATGCTGTCCAACAGCGAGGCGCGTATCTGGTCGTGTGAGAACGAGAAGTCATAATCCGAGCCCTCCGGTTCCTCGACCAGGAGGCCCCGCTCAACGGCCGAACCTAGGTCTTCTGCGAGCTCCCATTCGGGTTTCTCCTCCTCACGCCGTATCTGAGCTAGCACCGGAGCGAGGTCGGCCAGTCTGAACCGGCGGCCAAGCACTCCGGCATCGGCGAGGAGACCCCGACAGTCGTCGGACAATTGGGCTAGACGCCGCTCGATCAGCGACTGAACTGACGCGGGAACCGCTGGTCCGCTGAGCCTGGTCATGGTCCAGGTCCCGTCCATCAGCTGCAGGGCATCGGCCTCGCGGTACGCGCGTACGAACTCCTCGATGAAAAAGGGAACGCCCTCCGAACGCGAATGGAGGCTGTGCAGCGTCTGGTCGTCCACCGGCGACCCCAGGATGGCCTCCAGCAGCTGCGCGGTCTCGGATCGTGTCAAGCGCTGCAGACGCATCACCTGGGTGACTCGCATTCGGTCAAGGTCGGCGATGAGCTTCCCCGCAACCGATGACGACTCCGAGTAGGGACGGATCGTGATCAGCAGGAAGATCGGCGCTGTTTGAAGAGTCCTGACCAGATAGCGAATCAGTTGGATGCTGTCCTCGTCGGCCCATTGCAGATCGTCGAAGAGCATTGCCACAGGTCGTTCCCTGCTCAGCGCCGACACCGCCGAGGTGACTTCGTCGAAGATGCGCAGCATCTGTTCCTGCGGGGAGAGCCCCTGGCCGCCGCTGCCCGACCGCCCACTGATGGCGTCATTGGCCCGGTCCACGGCTTCCAGAGCCATCGCCTCGCGTGCCACAGCTGTCATACGGGGGGAGTTGAGAAGGGATCGGAAGAGGAGGAACGGTCCGCGCAGCTCTTCGTCGGCTGAGACGTCGAGCACCCAATAGGGCTTCTCGGCGTCCCGGGCGAGATCGGCGGTCGCTTCGAGCATTCTCGTCTTGCCGATCCCGGCCTCTCCTTCGAGCACGACGGCGCGCAGCCCCGTACCCAAGGTTGCAGCAAGTTGCTCCTTGACTCCCTGCTGTTCCTTCGTCCGGCCCACTACCGGACCCACGGAGCGGGGAGAGTACGGGTCGAAGGCCGCAGCAGATGCGTCTCGCACCTCGCGGCTCACGTGCTCGGTTGCGGCTTCCTTCTCTCGCCAAAGAACCTCGTGGAGCCGCCACCTATCCGGGAAGCCCTTGAGCCAGAAGAGACCTCGATCGACGAGCTTCACCTCGCCATGAGAGCCCGCGAGATCGGAGACGATCTGAGACATGAGAATCTGGCCACCTTGCGCCTTGGCAGCAACCCGGGCGGCGGCATGTACCGCCGTGCCATGGGCTTCGCCATCGCTGTGAGTGACGTCGCCACTGTTCAGACCCATCCTGACCGAAATCCCCCGCTCGGAGTTTGCCTCGTTGTGTGCCTCGATCGCACGCTGGATGGCCACGGCGGTGTCGATAGCACGACTGGCCGAGGAGAAGAGCGCCATGAAACCGTCGCCCAGCGCCTTGATGTCGGTACCGCCACCGTCCTCGATCTTCGAACGTACCAGCTGGTCGTGTTGCCTGAACACCTCATTGGCAACCGTGTCCCCGAGACGAACGCGCAAGTCGGTGGAGCCTTCGAGGTCGGTGAAGAGGATCGTTTGAGTCCCTTGCGAAAGGGCGATTTCAGATTCGCTCAATCCACCTCCCAATGTACCGACGTCAAGGCTACAGGTGCTACTGCTCACTCGCTGTCGACCCAGACAACGTGCCGTCATAGCCATGATCTCTACGCTTGCCTGAATGGTGGCTCAAGATATCGAGCGCTGGTCTCCCATGAAGGCTTGGCTCTACTCGTTGTTCTACGGGAGCCCGAAGAGCAATGCCTCCGTTGTGGAGTTTGCGGCGCTGAGCGACGAGGACCGGTTCCTCGATGTGGGATGTGGGCCGGGGGCCGCCTTGGAGCATGCAGCTGCCACCGGAGCACAAGTCGCCGGTATCGACCCCAGTCCGTCGATGGTCACCCGGGCCGCGAGACGGGTACCAACGGCACACGTGCAGGTCGGCTCCGCCGAGGAGATCCCCTTTCCCAATGATCACTTCTCAGTGGTGATCAACATCTCGTCGTTCCATCACTGGACCGACCGCGAAGCAGGTTTGATTGAGATTCTCAGAGTCCTGGCTGAAGGTGGCCGGCTCCACATCGCTGAGGGTGTCCTGCGGGAGGGAAAGGACGGTCACGGGCTCAGTCCTTCGGATGCGGAGACGTTGGCGGCCAAGCTCGAGGAGCTGGGCTACTCGAACAGCTATATCGAGCGCATCAAGCCCGGTTGGAGACACGAGTATTTCGTCGTCACAGGTGTCGCCGGCAGGCAATGACACCAGACCGGGGAGTGACCTATCCGGCCGGGTAGTTTCGCGACAAATGGATATCCGGCCACCTCGGTTCGAGACTCACCTGGAAGACGCGTATCGGCTCAGCCGGACCCCCGGTGCACTCAACGTCGCCCGTGTCGCCGCTCTATTCGGAGCCTTTCTCTTCCTTTCCCTGGGGGTCTGGGACGAGCTGATCGACCCAGGCTCCTTGGCTGACACGCTGCCCTGGCGCATTGCCACCGCAGTTGGATTCCTCGGGCTGTTTCTCTCGGTGTGGAAACGCGAGTGGTCGCTCACCACTACCCAGGCGCTGCTAGCGGTGGGCTTCTCCGTTGCCACGATCGGGCTCTCTTTGGTCGTCGCCGAAATCGACAACGGATACATCGCCGGGGTCCCAGGCTTCATCGTCGCATTGAGCGCCGCAACAGTGGGACCCGTCACCCATCGAGGTCTGCTGGGACTCATCGCCATTGCCGCCGGCTTTCCCCTTCTCGCATATTGGGTCACCGGGGCAAATAGCACCGAGTTGCTCAACCTGGCTTTGTGGCTGTTCTCTGGGGGCGGGTTCGTCTATGTCGCATGGCGTGTCACCGATTTGGCGCGCCGCCGAGCGTTCCTCGCCGAGCGAGCATTGGAGGCCGAGCGGGACAAGGTCGATGCGTTGGTGCGCAAGATGGTGCCCGGGTCCATTGCAGATCGGTTGAAGAGCGGCGAGGAGGCGATCTCCGATCGGCACGACGAGGTAACTGTGTTGTTCGCGGACCTCATCGGCTTCACCCGATTCGCCGAGTCTCAAGATGCGGTCGATGTGGTCGGTCTGCTCAATGACCTGTTCAGTCGATTCGATGCATTGGTCGGGCAGTACGGGTTGGAGAAGATCAAAACACTCGGCGACGGATACATGGTCGTAGCCGGCGCTCCGCTGGCGATGGATGACCATGCGTCTGCAACGGTGCGTTGTGCAAAATCCATGATGGAGGCGCTTGCCGACTTCCGAGATTCGAGTCTGTTGGATTGGCGTCTCCGCATAGGCATCCACACCGGCCCTCTCGTGGCCGGCGTCATCGGCACCGACCGCTACTCCTACGACGTCTGGGGGGACACCGTCAACGTGGCCAGCAGGCTCGAGTCGACCGGATCCCCCGATGAGATCCATGTATCAGCCGAGACGGCTCACCACCTCGACGGAGA
>JAHEJW010000026.1 GCA_024638655.1 bacterium
GACCTGTTCCTCCGACAGTCGAATGTCCCGGCACCAGGTGGCCAGGGTCGACTTCTTGACGGGAACGAGCTCCATGATCTCCCCGTAGGAGAGCCCAAGACGACGCAACGATCTGCCGAGCTCAGATCGCTCCCATCGTGAAAGCGATTCCCAATTCTCGACCCGCTCGAGAACAGGCCTCTCGAGTTCCATAGCTCCGACGGTATGAATGGGCTGTGACAAGAAAGGCGCCGGCTGTACCCTTTTCTGGCCTCGGGCTGTAGCGCAGCTTGGTTAGCGCGCGACGTTTGGGACGTCGAGGTCGTCGGTTCGAATCCGACCAGCCCGACCAAGGCATTTACAATGTGACGAGCGCGGGTGTAGCTCAACGGTAGAGCTCCAGCCTTCCAAGCTGGCGGTGAGGGTTCGATTCCCTTCACCCGCTCGAGATGGGTCGCCCGAAGCGGGTCCCAAGGCCCCTAGCCCCTGTAGCTCAATTGGATAGAGCGACGGACTTCTAATCCGTAGGTTGGGGGTTCGAGTCCTCCCGGGGGCGCTGGAGACCCATTTCCACATGGTGGCCGTAGCTCAGCCTGGTAGAGCACCTGGTTGTGGTCCAGGATGTCGCGGGTTCAAGTCCCGTCGGTCACCCCAACATCGGGGGCGCCACCCGGCGCCCCTTTGATTTCGCCAACAACCATCAGGAAAGACATGACCAGCACCGTTACAGAGACCGGGCCGTTCGAGCGCCTGGTCAAGTTCCAACTCACCGACGAGCAAATCAACGAGGCCAAGAAGGGTGCGGCACGCAAGCTGGCCCACGAGGTCAAGATTCACGGCTTCCGACCCGGCAAGGCACCACTACCGATCGTCGAAGCGACCCTGGGCGCAGACCGCGTGCGTCAGGAGGCGATCGACGACCTGCTCAACCCGACCCTGACCGACGTCCTCCGCTCTGAGGAAATCCGACCAGCGGTGAACCCTGAGTTGTCCTCGGTGGATGACGTCGATGGTGGGGTAGAAGTCGAGGTCAAGGTGACCCTCTGGCCGACGATCGAGCTTCCGACCTACAAGGACAGAAAGGTCGAGGTCACAAACCCGGAAGTGACCGATGAAGACCTCGACAGCCAACTCACGCGGATGCTCCAACAGTTCGCCACCGTCGAGGAGGTCGATCGACCCGCAGGTCAAGGAGATTTCGTCTCGATCGACATCGAGGCGAGCAGCGAAGGCGAGACGGTCGAAGACACCATGGCCACCGATCTCCTCTATGAAGTCGGCTCCGGGATGTTCGTGGAGGGTATGGACGATCAGGTGCTTGGAGCCAGCGCCGGCGATGAGATCACGTTTGACGCGCCCCTGCCCGATGGCTTCGGGGATCGAGCAGGCGAGGTGGTCACCTTCAAGGTCACCGTGAACGAGGTCAAGGAGCGAATTCTCCCCGAACTCGATGACGAGTTCGTCGACGAGAACACCGAATTCGAAACAGTCGAAGAGTTCAAGGAGACCCTGCGTGATCAGTTGGGAGACGCCAAGCTGCGTGCGGTCACTCAGGAGTTCACCGAGAAGGCCGTTGCAACACTCCGGGATCAGGTCGATATCGACCTCCCGGAGGCTCTGCTCCGGGCCGAGATGGACACGCACCTTCACAACTTCCTGCACCGGCTCGAAGAGGCCGACCTCTCCATCGAGGACTATTTCCAAGCCTCCGGCGTATCCCAGGAGGACTTCCTGGCCGATCTTCGAGGCCAGGCAGAACTGTCCCTGCGCAACCGATTGGTTCTGGAAGCCGTGGTAGAGGCCGAAGACATCCAGGTCGACGAGGAGGACATCACCAATGCGCTTCAGGCCCTTGCCTCCCAATCAGAGGACCCGGTGGCATATTTGAAGGCGATGCGAGAGAGCGGTCAAGAATTGGCAGTCGCCAGTGATATTCTCCGAAACAGAGCTCTCGAGGTCATATTGTCGAACGCGACGCCAGTCGACGAGGCAGGCAACGAGATCGATTTGAGTTTGCAAGTACCCGAAGTCGAGGCCGAGCTACTCGACGATGCCGTCGAAGCGGAAATCGTCGAGGCCGAGGTCCTGGAGGAAGAGGAATGAGAGCCGACAACTATGTGATCCCCACAGTCTTCGAGCAGACCAGCCGCGGGGAGCGCTACTTCGACATCTACAGCCGTCTGCTCAAAGATCGGATCATCTTCCTGGGCACTCCAATCGACGACACGATCGCCAACCTGATCATGGCCCAGCTCCTCCACTTGGAGTCGGACGATCCCGACAAGGACATCTTCCTTTACATCAACTCACCGGGCGGATCGATAACGTCGCTTTTCGCCATCTACGACACCATCCAGTACATCAAGCCAGATGTGAACACGGTCTGCATGGGCATGGCCGCGTCGGCTGCGGCAGTGATCCTGGCCGGAGGCGCCCAGGGCAAGAGGTATGCCCTGCCCCACGCCCGAGTGATGCTCCACCAGCCGCATGGTGGTGCCTCAGGGCAAGCGAGCGACATCGAGATCCAGGCCAGGCTGATCGTGCAGATGCGTGAGCAGCTCAACCAGATCCTGGCCGACCACACGGGACAGGATCTCGACAAGATCTCACAAGACACCGAGCGCGACTACTGGATGCTGGCTGCCGAAGCCAAGGAGTATGGAGTAATCGATGGAGTTCTCACGCGGAGAGAGCTAGCCGCGGTAGCCTCTTCGTCCGAGTAACCGGCAAAGGGAGCACCAACTCAGATGGCACGGCTTGGAGAGGGCGGCGAGCTGCTCAAGTGCAGCTTCTGCGGCAAGTCGCAGAAGCAGGTCAAGAAGCTCATCGCCGGACCGGGCGTCTACATCTGTGACGAGTGCATCGATCTCTGCAATGAGATCATCGAAGAGGAGTTCTCAACCACCGAGGAAGTCACCTTCACCGAGCTCCCCAAGCCGTCCGAGATCAGGTCTTACCTCGACGACTACGTAGTCGGCCAGGAAGAGGCGAAGAAGAAACTCTCGGTTGCCGTCTACAACCACTACAAGAGGATTCGGTCCGGTGAGGTCCAGCGTGATGTCGAGCTGCAGAAGTCGAACATCATGCTCATCGGCCCCACCGGCTCGGGCAAGACCCTCCTCGCGCAAACGTTGGCACGCCAGCTCAACGTTCCTTTTGCCATCGCCGACGCAACGAGCCTGACCGAGGCCGGCTATGTCGGAGAAGATGTCGAGAACATCCTTCTCAAGCTCCTGCAGGCGGCCGACTACGACGTCAACCGCGCTCAACAGGGAATCATCTACATCGACGAGATCGACAAGGTCTCCCGCAAGGCCGAGAACCCGTCGATCACCCGTGATGTTTCCGGTGAGGGAGTTCAGCAGGCGCTGCTCAAGATCCTCGAAGGCACCGTTGCATCGGTGCCGCCACAGGGTGGCCGCAAGCATCCACATCAAGAGTTCATTCAGCTCGACACCACCAATGTCCTGTTCATCTGTGGCGGCGCGTTCGGTGGCCTCGAGGACATCATCGCCAATCGCATCGGCAAGCGTGGCATCGGATTTGGCGCCGAGTTGAGGAGCCGTGACGACGGCCGTCAGACCGAGCTGCTCTCTCAGGTTCTGCCCGAGGATCTGATGAAATATGGACTGATCCCCGAATTCATAGGCCGGTTGCCCGTTATGGCGACCGTGGACGACCTCGACAAGGACGCCCTGGTATCGATCCTCACCGATCCAAAGAACGCGCTCACCAAGCAGTACGCCCGGATGTTCGAGATGGACAACGTGGATCTGGTTTTCACTCCCGACTCACTCGAGGCCATTGCCGAGCAGGCCCTCAAACGCTCAACCGGAGCCAGAGGCCTGCGGGCGATCATGGAAGAGGTTCTTTTGAACACCATGTACGACCTCCCCTCCAGGACCGACATCGAACAGGTTCTCATCGATCGTGATGTCGTTGAGAAGAAAGTGAATCCGACGCTGGTGCCACTCAAAGAGGTCGAGGAGCCCAAAGAGCGGTCTGCCTGAGTCATATGGGCCAAACGGCCTACGAGCAATCCCCTTGGCTGCGATTCAAACCCTGTATTTTCGTCCATGTGAGGTCGTGCGGGCCTCGACGAGACATGGGCAATGGGGGGCGACGAAGCCAGGCCAGTAAATCGGCCACCTCGGTCTGGCAGAGCCAATGGTGAGACCGACCTACCCCCGACAACCGACAAGGGGATAGGTACGACGTGAACAATCAGGAACTGCGCATAGACAGGGCGCTGATGGCTGCCATAGTTGTCCTCAGTCTGACCATGACTCTTCTGTTGGTCGGATCCGGGCCGACGGCCCTGGCCAATCATGTCGCCGCTCGGCCAATCGACTCAAACGCGAACTGCTCCGGGCTGACCGGAATCGAGGAGCTGGGAAGACGAGTGGAGAACCCATCCGACGGATCTCAGCTGGTTGTGATCGATGGGGTGTCGTACACGATTCGCTGGGACGTCCATGCGGATAACACCTTCGACTGGTCGACGTCGGGGGGCCTCGTCATCTATGCGGTCTTCGTCAAGGGTGGCGCGGGTGGGGGAGGAAACCTGTATGACTACAGACCGCTGGGGGGCGCAACCTCAGACACTGGTCTGCACGCATTGGTGAACCCAAACGGCAATTACGCCGGGCTCAGCCATATCTCTTTCTGTGGGGATGTCGAGAATCCGACGACAACGACCGAAGCCACGACAACCACGACCACCACAACGATTCAGTCGAATTCGACCGAAGGGCCGGGCACGTCGGAGTCCCCGACGACCGAAGCTACGACGACGACCCAGTCTTCAGGGACATCGGCGGCCGTCTCGGAATCGACGCCGTCCACGGACACCAGCACCACGCCCTCCCCTTCGCCATCTACGTCCGAGGCGATCATCGGTCAGAACCAAACGACTTCGACAACGATCCAAGATGAGGTCTTGGGCATCTCGTTCCTTCCCTTCACCGGTTACGGGTTCGAGAGATATGGCACCTTCGCCCTCGCCCTGCTGGCGGCAGGTCTACTGGCGTTGGTGGCAGCTCGGAGTCTGGAGCGCTGACCCAAACGCTGGCCAATTAGGCCTGAAGCCTCAGTCGCGCTGCTTCTGGACGCGCCCCATCCCGGGTAGGTTGACCCACCGGAAGACCACGGAGGGTGAGATTTCGTCATTGACAGCACCCGATGTGTTGACCACACTGTGAGGTAGATAACTGCGGAGAGTAGTTATCGGGGCAAATAGGGAAATGGGAGGCATCGAAACCCGACCTGTATAGCGGTCACCTTGGTCGGGTGGAGCCAGTGGTGAGACCGGCCTGTCCCGTGAGGAAGGGATAGGAGCAGATGACGAAGACCTTGGGGCGGGGTCCGACCCGGTCACAGAGAACGTTGATCGTTCTCGCCGTAGTGGCGCTATTCGCGTCGCTGATAACGGTGTATGTGCCACTTCCGGCGCAGGCCGACTCGCACACCCCCAATCAGCCAGGCTATTGGGAAGATCTGTATCCCAATGCCGTGGCTTGTTACAAGTACGGCGCGAATGACAGCAACGCCCATGGCAGCTCTGACGGCGAAGCCGTCACCTTGAACCCGTACAAGGACAGCTGGCCAGGCGATCACTGGGAAGTCCTGATCGTCAAGGGTGGCAGTGAGGGCGAGGACGGCGCCGGCAATGCGATCTATGAGCATCCGCAAGCGGGCGTCAAGTACTACCCACCGAAGAACAGTGGTGATCAGCTGGCCGAAGTGTCGCACTGGATCGTCTGCAAGGGCGAGGATCCCCAGGAAGAGCCGGACGAGGCTTCCGTGGATGTGAGTGGTGAGTGCGTCGAAGACGAATTCCACGTGACGATCTCGACCGAGAACGCCACGGTGAGCATCGACCTCGATGGTGATGGTGCCTACGGGGCCGGTGAGACCGGTTTGAGCAGTGGCACCTACGAGGTGACTGCCGACGACGAGAACTACATCGACTGGGAAGCCGAGGCCGATGCCGGCGCCGAGTTCGATGAGGGTGAGACCACTTCAGGTGAGATCTGGGTCGAGGAATGCGTCGAGGACAATCAGGCTTCCGCCGACGTGCGGGGTGCGTGTGTCGAGGACGAGTTCCATGTCTGGGTGTCGACCGAGTATGCAACGGTGAGCATCGACCTCAATGGCGATGGTGACTACGACGATGCCGGCGAGACCGGGCTCACCGGAGGCAGCCACACTGTGACCGCCGACCCGGGCGACGAGATCAGTTGGCACGCGTTCGCCGATGAAGGCGCCGAATTCGACGAGGACGTCGACGAGATCGACGGAAAGCTCACGGTCGAGGACTGCGAGCCGGATGAGGCTTCGGCATCGGTCACCGGTCAATGTGTCGAGGAGGACTTCGTCATCACGATCACCGTGAACCATGCGACGGTCGACATCGACCTCGATGGTGATGGTGTGCTCGAGGCCGGAGAGATGGATCTCGGATCGGGCGACTACGAGTTCACCGGTGACGACGAGAACTGGATTCCGTGGGTCGCGACGGCCGACGACGATGCAGAGTTCGACGACGGGAAGACCACCAAGACCGGCGAGATCTACATCGAGGAGTGCGAGGAAGACTTCCTCGCCACCGTCGAGATCGGCGGAGTGTGCGTGGACGAGATGTTCTACGTCACTGTCTCAACCGAGCATGCCTCTGTCAGCGTCGACCTGAACGGCGACGGCCAGTTTGGAATCGGTGAGACCGATCTGGCCGACGGCAATCACAAGGTGACGGCTGATGCCGGCGATGAGATCGAGTGGCATGCGGTTGCCGATGAGGACGCCGAGTTCGACGAGGACATCGATGAGCTCGAAGGCGAGCTCGATGTCGAAGACTGTGAAGAGGAGCCAGATCTGGCCGAGGTAGACGTCGACGGTGAGTGCCGGGACGAAGATCAGCCACCGTTCGAGGTAACGGTTGACGCCGAGAACGCGACGGTGAGCATCGACCTCAACGGCGACGGCGACTACAACGACACAGGTGAGACCGGACTGACCGGCGGCACCCACGTGGTCACCGCCAAGCCGGACACCAATATCAAATGGGAAGCCATTGCCGATGAGGACGCTGAGTTCGAGAACGGCAAGCAGAAGGTGACCGGTGAGATCGAGGTCGAATCGTGCGCCGAGGTGCTCGCTTCGATCGTGGTCACGGTCAGCGGCACGTGTGTCCTGAACGGCGAAGTTGGCCAGGGAGTGATCACGGTCACCATCCCCGTCGACGGTGGGGCGACCGTCGTCATCAGCGATGAGGACGACAAGGAACTGGCGACACTGACCAAGTCGGGCACGGTGAACGTTCCCGAGGGAGCCAGCTACAGCTGGGAGGCGGAGGCCAATGAGGGCTTCGAGTTCCCGCCGGCCTTTGTCGACAATGGTGAGCTCGACATCGTCGAGTGCTCCGTGCCGGAAGTCCAGGCCTCCGTGCTGGTCACGGTTACGGGAGCCTGCTTCGTGGTCGGAAGCGACGGACAGGGCAGGATCACAGTTGACATGTCTGTCGATGGCGCGGCGACTGTTGTCATCACGGACAAGAACGACAAGGTGATCGCGACCCTGACGAAGCCCGGGACTGTGACGGTCGACGAGGGTGCGACCTACAGCTGGGAAGCCGAAGCCAACGAGGGCTTTGAGTTCCCGGTGGGGTTCAACGCTGAGGGCGACGTTGTACTAGCAACCTGCTCGCAGCCCGAGGAGTTGCCGTTCACCGGCATCGACTCAGAGCCGCTCGTGGCCATCGCCACGACGCTGCTCGGACTGGGAGCCGTCCTGGTCAGCTCGACCAGAAGGCGGGAAGAGTTCTAGAGCAACTACCCACAGAGCAAGAGAGACAGGGCCCCGGGGGTAATCTCCCGGGGCTCTGCTCATGGACTACTCCGAAGCCCTCGCCTATCTGGACAGACATATCGGCCAAGGGGTCAAGCCGGGTTTGGAGAGGATCGAGCATCTTCTCCAGCTGATGGGCCGGCCCGATCAGGGCTATCCAATCATCCATGTGGCAGGCACCAACGGCAAGACCTCAACAGCCCGTCATGCCACCCTTCTCCTGGTCGCTCATGGCCTCACCACCGGCACCTACACCTCACCGCATCTGCAGCGAATCGAGGAAAGGCTCTCCGTCAACGGGAGATACTCGACCTCTGATGAGTTCGCCCTGGCCTTGTCCGATGTTCGCGCCTTTTCCGAACTGCGCGAGCAGCGTGGCCACGATCCAAACACCTACTTCGAGCTCACCACTGCTGCGGCCTTTGCCTACTTCGCCGACCAGGCGGTGAACGCCGCGGTTTTGGAAGTCGGGCTGGGGGGCCGACTAGATGCCACCAATGTCGTTGACGCCGAAGTATGTGTGGTTACGTCGATCGGCGTCGATCACACCGAGTACCTCGGTGAAGATGTGGCTTCGATCGCCAAAGAGAAGCTGGCTATCGCCGGTCCCGACTCCATTCTGGTCACCGGTCCGTTGCCCGAAGAGGCATTGGATGCCGCGATCCATGCTTCCAGGACCCTGGGAATCCACCATAGGCGCTACGGAACCGACTTCGTGGTCACAGAGAGCGAGCGGGGAGTTGGCGGATGGCTTGCCACCATCGAGGGCGCCGAGGACACTTACTCGGACCTCTTTCTCCCTCTCCACGGCAAGCACCAGTTGATCAACATGGCCATCGCGGTGGCGTCGGCCGAGGCTCTGATCGGTCATCGGCTCGATCCTGACGCCGTGCGCGACGCCGCGGCTGCCGCCACGTCTCCCGGAAGGATGGAGCAGGTCGCATCCTCACCCCTCGTGATGCTGGACGGCGCACACAATGCCGACGGCGTAGCGACGGCTGTCGGCTCACTGAAAGAGGAATATCCGACCACGACTTGGCAGCTCGTGCTGGGTGTGATGGGTGACAAGAACGTCGAATTGATGATCGAGCGTCTCGCTCCCTTGCTATCGGGTGTCGTCACCACCTCCGTAGAGCACGAGCGCGCCGTGCCGGCCCGCAAACTCGCGGAATTGGTCGCGCGGCATGTCGACGTTCCGGTCCTGCACTCTGACTCTGTGGAGCACGCATTGGACATGGCCCGGGCCGAAGCTGGGGTCGACGGAGCTGTGCTTGTGATCGGGTCCCTCTATCTGGTGGGCGAGGTGAGAGGGCTATTCGACCTGGGGGATCGACGGAACGCGTTGGATCAGACGGTGCTGCTCGAATAGGTTGTTGCCGATGGCGATTCAGAACACCTTCATCATGGTCAAGCCCGATGGCGTTCGTCGGGGCCTAGTTGGCGAGGTCATCTCGAGATTCGAGCGCAAAGGGCTCACACTCGAGAAGATTCGCAAGCTCGACATCGACGAGGACCTGGCACGTCACCACTATGCGGAGCATGTGGAGAAGCCCTTCTTTCCCGACCTTCTCGAGTTCATCACGTCCGGCCCCGTAGTTGCCATGCAGTGGTCCGGTGAGTCGGCTGTGTCGGTTTGCCGCGATTTGATGGGAGCGACAGACCCCAAGGCAGCTTCTCCAGGGACGATTCGAGGGGACTTCGGGCTCGAGGTGACTGAGAATCTCGTTCACGGGTCGGATGGGATCGAGAGCGCCGAGCGTGAGCTCGACATCTTCTTCGGGTGAAGACCGGGCATCTACAGCCAAACACACCCTGCGTTATTCGGGATTCCGAGCGCAAGGAAGTGTCGAGGTCGTGACAAGGGAGGGGCCCGCTCTGGCAGAAGCTGGGTATCACCCCTACAATTCTCGGGTCTGCCCGGGAGTCTTCCCCAGCTATGGCTGAAACCCTCTTCTCGTTTGCCGGCCAGGACATGGCCATCGATCTCGGCACTGCGAACACGCTGGTGTACGTTCGCTCACACGGCATCGTCCTCAACGAGCCTTCGGTGGTAGCTATCAACTCCCAGAACGGCAAACCACTCGCCGTGGGCATGGAGGCAAAGCGGATGATCGGCCGGACACCCGCGAACATAACCGCCATCCGCCCTTTGCGCGACGGGGTGATCGCCGACTTCGACATAACCGAGAAGATGCTCCGCTACTTCATCCAAAAGGTGCATCGCCGAAAATGGGCTCGGCCCCGCATCGTGGTCTGCGTCCCTTCGGGAATCACTCCCGTGGAGCGCCGCGCTGTCGAGGAAGCGGCATATCACGCCGGAGCCAGACGGGCTTACACCATCGAGGAGCCCATGGCTGCGGCAATCGGCTCAGGGCTACCCATTGGTGAGCCGTCGGGATCGATGGTGGTCGACATCGGTGGTGGCACCACAGAGGTAGCGGTGATCTCACTTGGCGGAATCGTGGTATCTCGCTCGATTCGGGTCGGTGGCGACGAACTGGACACCGCAATCATCGATTGGATCAAGAAGGAGCACAACGTTCTCATTGGTGAACGCACAGCGGAGCAACTGAAGATGGCGGTCGGCTCAGCCTGGCCATACGCCGACGAGCCGTCGGCTGAAGTCCGAGGACGCGACCTCGTGACGGGGCTGCCCAAGACCATCTTGCTTTCGAGCCCTGAGATCAGAGAAGCCATCGAAGAGCCAGCTCAAGCGATCGTTGACGCTGTCAAATACACCCTCGACAAGACGCCGCCTGAACTGGCAGCAGACATTGTCGAACGCGGAATCGTTCTCACCGGTGGTGGCGCTTTGCTGGTCGGGTTGGATCATCGTTTGGCTCACGAAACGGGAATGCCAATCGTCACCGCGGCCAACCCGCTGCAATCGGTCGTCCTGGGCTCGGGCAAGTGCCTGGAGGAGTTCGAGGCCCTGCACTCCGTGCTGGCGTCCTCAGCCAGGCCATGAGCCTGTCTGGCCGTTTCCAGCACACCACCACATGAAGCGACGCACACTGGAATCCGGTAGTGGGGACGAGCCTTGCTGACCGACGAGTCACGCGGTCGGACGACACCCACCCTGATCACGTTGGTCGTGCTCGGCCTGCTGCTCATGACCTTCCATGTCCGCCTCGATGGAGGTGGAGTGGTCGGTGTGATGCGCTCCGGGGCGCAGGCAATCATCTCACCGATCCAGGAAGCTGCCGCGTTCGGCGTGAATCCTGTGGTGGATCTCGTCGATTCCCTCTCCAACGTCGCCAGCCTGCGAGAGGAGAACCTCGCCCTTCGCGCCCAGCTCGCAGAGCGGGAAGCCGACCTGGTGGGTCTGCAAGATCAAATGGCCCGTCTCGAGACCTTCGAGCAGCTGTATGACTTGGGAGACGCTGGGACCGAGCTTCCCCGAACCGTCGCCAACGTCATCGGGAGCCCGGACTTCCTCGACGGCGCCCTGATCATCGACAAAGGCGCTACCGATGGGATAGCTCCAGGGCAGCCGGTCATCGACAGCCAGGGCTACGTCGTGGGGAGTGTCCACGAAGTGACATCGGGAACGGCCACCGTGGTGCCGATCGTGGTCGGATCGAGCGGCGTTCAGGTGATTGTCGGGGACCAGAAGGGGGTCCTGATGCCCCAGGTGGGCTCTGAACTGATGCGTCTGGAGGTCTTCGGAGCAAGAGACCCGGTGCTCGTCAACGATCGTGTGCTCACATCCGCAGGTTCGGTCAGTTTCCCCGTCGGCCTCGCGGTGGGTCGAGTCGTCGAGGACGCTGCCCCGGTATCGGACTCGCTCACCACGACGGTGCAGCCTTTCGCCGACCCCGACACCTTGCGGCTAGTGATAGTCCTCGCGTGGCCACCCGATCCAATCAGCGCCAGCGACCAGGGGATCGTTGAGCCCGTCGAGGAGGGCACGACCACGACCACGACGGGCTCCACGACGACCGAAGGTGATGGGTGATGCGGCTCCCGAAAGGTCTCATCGTCGCCACGATGATTCTGGTTGCGGTGATCGTTCAAACCACGCTGTTCGGTCAACTCGATCTGATAACTCCGGATCTCGTGATGCTGGTCGCAATCCTGCTCGCTTTGACGCGAATTCGCCCGGAGTTGACCCTGGCCGTCGGATTCGCTGCTGGTCTCGTTGTCGATCTGCTCAGCTCGTCGCTGACGGGGTTGAGGGCTGTGGTGTTCACGGTGGTGGCATATGTTGCCCTGAGGACGAGAGAGCGAGCCTCGATTGGTAGGCCCGCGATGGCGATCTGGGCAGGGCTCACGAGCTTCGTGGGCGTCGCCTTGCTCGTGCTGATCGGTACTCTCTTCGGACAGTCAAACCTCCTAGGACCCGATGTCGAGGCACGGGTCATAGTGGTGCCTCTGGCCAACACTCTCATCGCCGGACTGATTGGACCCGTGTTCGTGCGGCTCATTGATGGGGATAGGACAGCGTTTCGCTTCTCATGAAATTCGCAGTACGTCTCAGCATCCTCGGCCTCGTGTTCGTGGGACTCTTTTCGATTCTCGGGCTGCGTCTCTGGTTCGTGCAGGTGGCCCAGGGGCCGGCGATTGCCCGGGCGGCCGAAGAGCAGACCTGGATCCAGAAGACGGCTCACCCTCCGAGGGGTGAGATTCTCGACCGCGATGGCAAGCTCCTGGCAACGTCGCGTCTTGTGCCGGCCGTGGTGGTCGATCGCACCTTCGTCCAACCGGATGAGCGGGACGATCTGATTCAACGGCTTTCGGCCCTGTTGTCGATTCCGGCTGGGGAACTCGACGGTGCGTACGAGGAGGCCGGGATCAATGGTCGATTCCAAGCATCGACGGTTTCCGACGACGTGGCGTACCAGATCAGTGAGCAGCTAGATCGGCTGCCCGGAGTCGAGATCGCCAAAGTCCCGGAGCGCGTGTACCTCTCGGGACCGACACTTGCCCATGTGATCGGGCATCTAGGGCTACCCGACGAGGGCGACCTGGAGGCCGATCCCGATCTGGACCCGAACCTACGAATTGGCAAGCTCGGTGTCGAGAGGACCTACGACGCGTTTCTCCAGGGCACCTCGGGTGTCCTCGAGTACAGGGTGCGGCGAGGCGAGATGATCGATCAGCGGCCGAGCGTCGATCCCGTGCCGGGGAATTCGATCCAACTGACCCTTGATCTGGAGCTTCAGCAGATCGCCGAGCTCGCCCTCGAAGACGGCATCGCACTGTCTAACAGCCAGAAAGAGCTCGATCGCCTGGAGGGTGAGGATGTCTTCAGCGAGACTCAGCGAGCAGCAGCCGTCGTTCTCGATGTGAACACTTTTGAGATCCTTGCCCTGGCCTCCGTCCCGGACTTCGATCCTCAACTCTTCGTCACCGGCATCGATGGAGAGACGTTTGCTGCCCTGAACGATGCCCGGGCCTTCAACAACCTGGCTGTTAGCGGTCAGTACCCGCCGGCATCGACGTTCAAAGCCATCACTTACACGGTCTTCTCCGAGGAGAACCTCCCTCTTTGGGATGAAGTCGAGGGTGTGGATGCCGCCAACCAGCTGGTCGACTGTGATGGCGAGCTCATTCTGCCCAACACCCTTTCCGACGGCTCGCCCCAGATAAAGAGAGACTGGTACTACCCGGGTAATCGCGGGGTCAAGGACATCCACGGGGCCCTCGAGATGTCGTGCAACATCTTCTTCTGGAATATCGGCCTGGGTACATGGCACTCTTTCCAGGGGACCAGTCGCGAGACAGTTCTTCAGGATTGGGCGAAGTCTCTGGGCTATGGGTCCGAGACGGGGGTCGATCTCGCCAACGAGGCGGAGGGGGTGGTCCCGACCCGTGCGCTGTTCGAGGAGTGGGCCGAAGTCCAGAGGGAGAACCCGGATGTCAGGTTGCTCGACAGCAGCCGACTCGAGCTAGCCAGCCCTTTCCTCGGTGGCGATCTGA
The DNA here is from genome assembly GCA_024638655.1 of bacterium. Classification (GTDB taxonomy): domain Bacteria; phylum Actinomycetota; class Acidimicrobiia; order Spongiisociales; family ZC4RG35; genus Ww567. The sequence continues at coordinate 13,747 of JAHEJW010000026.1, forward strand.
TGGACTTCTCTATCGGACAGGGGGCGTTCGTCGCCACACCCCTTCAGGTGGCGGTGTCATACGCGGCCCTCGTCAACGGTGGGAAGGTGATGGAGCCCCGGGTCGTGGAGCGGATTCTCGATCGCAACGGCGATCTCGTCGAAGATGTACAGGCGCAATTCGTCAGATCGGTGCCGATATCTGAGGAGACCCGCAGGGCTCTCCTGACCGACCTCAACAGGGTTGTGACGAGTGGAACGGCGTCTTCGGCATTTGAGGACTTCGGTGACGGCCTCGACCGGGTAGGAGGCAAGACCGGCACGGGCCAGTCCTCGGCAAACCGCGACAACCACGCCTGGTTCGTGGGAGTCACACCCGTCGACAATCCCCAATACGTAGTGGCTGTCGTGATCGAAGAGGGCGGATCGGGAGGTGGCATCGCCGCTCCGGTGGCCCGCCGGATCCTGCAGGCATTGATGGGCAACGAGCTCACGCCGATCGACTTCGGGCAGGAGGCCGACTGATGACTGTCAGAACGAGGTTGCGGGAGGTTGCCGTGATACGACGCGACAACCACAGCGACCGCATTCTGCTCGGGACGATGCTCGCGCTGTCTGCCTTTGGATTGTTGATGATCTTCTCGGCTACCCGCAACTCGGGCACCTTCTCCATGGAGCGGCAGATGATCTTCGTTGCGGCCGGACTGATCATCTACATGATCTCGTCGAACATCGACTACCGCGAATACCGGGTGCTGGCGCCGGTGGTTTCGATCATCATCCTGCTGGCACTGCTCGCGGTCTTCCTGTTTGAACCGGTGAACAACGTCAATCGATGGATCCCGCTCGGCTTCTTCAACTTCCAGCCGGCGGAGTTCGCCAAAGTCGTAGTGATCGTCGTTCTGGCCGGGCTGTTGGCGCCCGCCAGGAGAGACGATATTGAGGGCCCGCGCGTTCTGACTTGGAGAAAAGTGGGTCAGGCTGCCGCCATCGTGGCCATTCCGGCCGTGCTCATCTATCAGCAGCCCGATCTGGGCACAACGCTGGTGTTCGGGTTCATCCTCGTCGCAATGCTCTTCGTCTCCGGGGCTACATGGAGGCAGATGGTCAGCCTCCTGGGCGTGGGGGTCTCGGGCATCATTGCCGTCTTTCAGTTCGACCTACTCAGCCAATACCAGATGAACCGGCTCGAAGTGCTGTTCAACGAGAACACCGACCCGCAAGGCATCGGCTATCAGCTGGCCCAGTCGAAGAGTGCGATTGGCTCGGGTCAACTATTCGGGAAGGGGCTCCTGAAAGAGGGGACTCTCACGGCGTTCGAGTACGTCCCCGAGCAGGAGACCGACTTCATCTTCACGGCGGTAGGCGAGCAGCTTGGTTTCATCGGTGGCTTGCTCGTTCTCGCCGCGTTCGCCGTAATCGTGTGGCGGCTCCTTGTCATTGCGGCGAATGCGCGGGATCGTTTCGGAGCGCTCATCGCCTCAGGCATTGCTGCCATGATCATGTTCCACGTCGTGGTCAACGTTGGCATGACCATCGGGATCATGCCGGTAACGGGTCTCCCGCTCCCATTCCTGAGTCAAGGAGGGTCCTTCTATATGGCGATGACATTGTCGCTTGGGATCGCCAACTCGATTTGGCTGCTCCGCACCCCCGTGCCGGGCGAGAACCAGCTCACCTGAGCGTTTGATCGGCACCCCTGGCTGGGCCTTCACGTACGCCTGGCGTCTCGTCTCACTACCCTCGCCGGTCATGTTGAGGCGGAGTCATCAGGGTTGGGTCGAGGTCATCTGTGGTCCAATGTTCTCGGGGAAGAGCGAAGAGCTGATCCGACGCGTTACCAGATCGAAGATCGCACGAATACCGGTCCAGGTGTTCAAACCCCAACTCGACGATCGTTATGCCGACGAGGAGGTCGTCTCACACTCCGCTCTCAAAGTGGATGCCATACCGGTCGCCGGCTCCCTCGAATTGTTGAAGGCGGTCGAAGACGATACCGAGGTCATCGGCATCGATGAGGGCCAGTTCTTCGACGATGGCCTTGTCGAAATCGTGGACTACCTGGCGGCCAAAGGAAAGCAGGTCATCATTGCCGGGCTCGACACCGACTACCTCCGTCGTCCTTTTGAGCCAATTCCCACTCTTTCTGACCGTGCGGAGTATGTGACCAAGATGCTGGCGGTGTGCCACCGATGCGGCGGAGCCGGCATGTATACCCAGCGCATCGTCAACTCGGACGACCTCGTTGTCCTCGGGGCTCAAGACGCCTATGAGGCCAGGTGTCGGATGTGCTACAACCCCGACGAGCCGGAACAGCCTCGATTGGATCTCTGACCTCGGTCTCCCGAGGTGAGGTAGGTAATGGTGGGATGGTCTGGTAGCCTTCTCACGTCCGCCGGACGCCACACGTCCTTCTTTTCCTGGAGTGTCATCGGTGATGACAACCATCAACGCGCGGTCGCACAGATCGCCGAACATCGAATTCGAGGAGCAGTCGCGCTTCCAGCAGGCTGTGGGTGCCGCAAGCACCCGGCGACGGCTGGCACATGCCTTGACGGGCCCACCAGGTAACGGGCCCGCAACCAGCCTTTCATCAAATTTCCATAGGAGTGACAAGACATGGCTCTATTCCGCAAGAGGGGCCCGAAGATCATCAGAAGGTCCTCGGACGAGAGGACCGTCGAACACAAGATCGTCGAGGTCAGAGGTCAGAAGGTCCAGCTGAAGCGGGTCGAGCACCCGTCACCGGCCAAGTCGAAGCAGGACGATCGCCGATCTAAGCATTCGCGCAAGTCGAGAGACAGGGAAAAACCTGCGGGTCAGGGCGCCTCGAACGGCGTCACCACCTCCCGAAGTCGGTCGAGGCGGCCCGTTGACGACGAGATCATTCTCCCGGACGAGTCAGCACGCAAACAGATGCTGGTCAGCATCACCGGAAGCCAGACCCAGATCGTCATCCTCGAAGGCCCCGTCCTGGTGGAGCACTATGTGGCCCGGGAGGACAGCGGCTCGGTTGCGGGCAACATCTACCTCGCAGTTGCTCGCAACGTTCTCCCCGGTATGGAAGCGGCCTTCCTCGATTTCGGGGCCTCCAAGAACGGCGTGCTCTATGCGTCTGACGTGGCCGTTCCCGGGAAGTCCAACAGCAAGAACAAGCGAATCGAACAGGTTCTCAAAGAGGGTGATGAGGTCCTGGTGCAGGTCACCAAGGACGCCATGGGCGCCAAGGGAGCGCGACTCACCGGGATGCCCTCCCTCCCTGGTAGGTATCTGGTTCTGGTGCCTGACTCGGACAATGTGGGCATCAGCCGGCGTCTCCCCGATGATGACCGAAGCCGACTTCGGGAGATCATCAACAAAGTCAGGCCTGAGGGGTATGGCGTCATCGTTCGCACTGCGGCGAGACATGCATCGGCCGAAGAGCTCGCCGCCGACATCTCGAGACTGACCAAGGAGTGGGAGCGCATTCAGGAGGAGGCGAACCAGGGTGGTGCGCCGCGTCTCGTACATCAGGAGCCGGAGCTACTGATCAAGGTCATCAGGGAGCATTTCACAGCCGACTTCCGCAAGTTGCTGATCGACGATCACAGGTCACATGACACCGTCGTCAAGTACCTCCAGTCGACCGCTCCCGACCTCGTGTCCAAGGTTCACTTGTACGAGGACGAGATCCAACTCTTCGACCGGTATCACGTTGACGACCAGCTCAAGAAGGCCCTGGACCGGAAGGTCTTCCTTCCCTCCGGTGGACATCTCGTGATAGACCGCACCGAGGCGCTCACCGTCATCGACGTGAACACCGGCAAGTTCGTCGGGTCCAACCGTCTCGAGGACACCGTCCTCCAGAACAACCTGGAAGCCGCAGAGGAGATCGGCCGCCAACTGAGACTCCGGGACATCGGGGGGATAATCGTGATCGACTTCATCGACATGGAGTCATCCGAGAACCAACAGAAGGTCCTGCGACGTCTCAAGGAGACGCTGGCCAAGGACAAAACCCGCACTCAGGTCTTCGAGGTATCTCATCTCGGGCTTGTCGAGATGACCCGGAAGAACGTGTCGGCAGGGCTCCTCGAGCAATTCTCCCAGAAGTGTGAGCATTGCTCCGGCAGGGGAGTCATTGTCGATGAGTCATTCACACGACAACCCGGCTATCTCGAGGCTGCCGTTGCGGAAGCTGAGTCGTGAGAGCACTGCTTTTGCGCATCGGCGCATAGCCGGTACCATTTAACGCTGATTCCCCCCTCTCGAGAGGTTTCCCATGTATGCCATCATCCGCGCCGGTGGTAAGCAGGCGAAAGTACAATCAGGCGACGTGCTCGACATCGAGCGCGTCAAATCGGGTGACTCGGAGCTCGAGTTCGCCCCCCTTTTGGTGGTCGATGACGATGGCAACGCGGTTTCCGATCGCGGAACGCTGTCGAAGGCGAAGGTCACGGCCAAGGTGATCGGCGAGACGGCCGGACCGAAGGTGGATATCTTCAAGTACAAGAACAAGACCGGGTATCGACGCCGGATGGGTCACCGGCAGAAGTACACCCGTGTCGAGATCACCGGGATCAAGCTCCCCGGTGGCAAGAAGACGGCCAAGAAGGCCAAGCCAGCGGCTTCCGAAGAGGAGTAGGACATGTCAAAGACAAAGGCAGGCGGCTCATCGAAGAACGGCCGCGACTCGCGCGCTCAGCGTCTGGGTGCGAAGGTCTTCGACGGCCAGGTCGTCACCGCAGGTGCGATCATCGTCCGTCAGCGTGGTACCCGAATTCACCCAGGTGAGAATGTTGGGAGAGGCGGGGACGACACCCTGTTCGCCACTTCGGCGGGCAAGGTCAAATACGGGACCAAGAACAACCGACGCCTCGTCGACGTAGTACCCGAGTAGGGGAGACCCCTCGGGGTCAAACGTGGCGTTCGTCGACCGTGTTCGTGTCAACCTCCGTGCCGGAAATGGCGGCGCGGGGGTTGTCTCGTTTCTCAGGGTGAAGGGCAAACCAAGAGGCAAGCCGAATGGTGGGAACGGTGGCCAGGGAGGTTCGGTCATCCTCCGGGCCGACCCTTCGGTCGCAACGCTGCTTCGCTACAAGCGGAACCCACATCAGAGCGCAGGCAACGGCACTCATGGTGAGGGCGACTTACGTCATGGAAGGGCTGGCGAGGATCTCATACTGCCAGTTCCACTTGGCACCGTGGTGATAGGGGAAGACGGCGCGATCGTCGCAGACTTGGTCGAGGAAGGGCAGGAGATCGTTGCCGTCGGGGGCGGTAGGGGTGGCCTCGGGAACGCCGCCTTCCTCGGCCCTTCCAACCGCGCGCCATCGGTTGCCGAACAGGGTGAGTACGGCCAGGAGCGTTGGTTCACACTGGAGCTCAAGCTGCTGGCCGATGCCGCTCTGATCGGGTTTCCCAATGCCGGGAAGTCCACCTTCATATCACGCGTCTCGGCGGCCAAGCCGAAGATCGCCGACTACCCCTTCACAACCCTCGAGCCGAACCTCGGCGTTGTCGATATCGGCGGACGTGAGTTCGTCATGGCCGACATTCCGGGCCTCATCGAAGGTGCCGCAGAGGGTCGAGGGCTGGGCCACGAGTTCCTTCGGCACACGGAGCGTGCCCGCGCCCTCGTAGTTCTCCTGGACCCGGCCGAAACCCAGCCAGAGCCTCCCCACCGCCAACTGGAGGTGCTGTTGAACGAAATATCGTCCTATTCGGAAGAGCTGGCAGATCGGCCCCGAATCATCCTGGTAAGCAAGGCCGATCTGGAGGGAGCTGTCGAGGTCGCAGAGGAGCTGGGTGCGCTGCCGGTCTCGGCTATGACCGGGCAAGGTCTCGAGGAGGCTCTCCACGCTATTGCCGACCTTGCGGACCAGGCCGAGCGCGAGGCACCCGACAGACGCGGTTTCGTCCTTTATCGCCCTTTGGGCCCGTCATTCACGGTCGAGCGGGAAGACGATGGTTGGAGGGTCAGTGGCCAAGCTGCCGAAAGGGCAGTGAGGTTCGCCGACCTGACTCTGCCCGAAGCGGCGGATCTCGCAGCGCGGCGCCTGGCCGGTTTGGGCGTCGATCAAGCGCTCGCAGAGGCGGGCGCCCTAGAAGGCGACGAGGTGCGCATCGGAGATCTCAGTTTCGAGTACACGCCTGATGAAGGGGAAGAGGAGTGACGCCGGCGGAGGACGTCTAGGTCACCTCCGCCAGAGGTCCTTTGTTACGAGGACCAGCACCGGGAAGATCTCGAGTCGGCCGACGATCATCAGACCCGAGAGCAGCCACTTGGCGAGGTCGGGTAGGGAGGCATAGTTGCCGGTGGGCCCCACCTCACCGAGACCGGGGCCAATGTTTCCGATGGATGCCGCCACCGCCGAAGTCGCAGTGACCAGGTCGAGGCCCTCGGCCAGGTTGGCGTCTATGAAGGCGAGAAGGAACGTGCCGGTCATGAATAGGAACATGTAGAACAGGAAATATGACTGGACCGCCTCGATCACCGGTTCGGTCACCCTCTTCTTGCCGAAATTGGTGACGAGGATCGCCCGGGGATGGACCAGTCTCCGAAGATCTGCATAAGCCGCCTTTGACAGGACTCCGATCCTGAAAGTCTTCATACCCCCCGCGGTGGAGCCGGCCATGCCACCGAGGAACATCAGCCCTACGACCATGATCTGTAACGCCGGTCGCCAGGCCCCGAAGTCCGCAGATGCGAACCCGGTGGTGGTCGTGAGGGAGACGGTATTGAATGCTGCGTCTCGGACGGCGTCACCCAAGGTTTGGTCGGCGAGAAGGCCGCCTGCGACTATGACGACCGCTACGACTGTGATCAACGTGTACAGCCGGAACTCCGAGTTCCTCGCATACTCGACGGGTTTCGCCCACGCCCGGTAGTGAAGGGCAAAAGAGACACCGGCCAGGAACATGAAGCCTGTTATCACCCATTGCGTGTACGCACTGAAGCCTGCAATCGAAGAGGCCTCGGTCCCGAAACCCCCGGTGGACATGGTGGTGAACGCGTGGATCACCGCCTGGAAGCTGGTCATGTCCCCGGCAGCGAGTAGGACCATTTCGAGGGCGGTGATGATCGCGTAGATCAGCCACAGGCGTTTGGCGGTTTCCTGAAATCTCGGAGTGAGGCGATCGGGCGTCGGGCCCGGAGACTCTGCACGCGCCAGCTGCATTCCGCCTGTCCCGAGCAGCGGCAGAATCGCCACTCCCAGGACGATCACACCCATGCCCCCGAGCCACTGGGTCATCGCTCGCCAGAAGGAAATCCCCTTGGGCAGGACTCCAGGGTCGGGCAGTATCGACGCGCCCGTCGTAGTGAAGCCTGATGCCGTCTCGAAGATCGCGTCGGATATTCCTGGGATCGAACCGCTGAGCAGATAGGGGAGCGCGCCAAAGGCCGAGAAGACGAACCAGGCCAATCCGACGGTGGCGAATCCCTGTTTGACAGTGATGGCCTCTGGGCGCTTCACGAAACGCCTCGTCACATATCCGGTGACGGCGGTGATGCCGGCGGCTATCCCAATCTGGAGGGCGGTCTCGAACTCTGAGAAGAGCGCCGAGACCAGGGCGGAGACGACCATCGCAACCGCTACGAATGTCAGTACCGAGCCCAGCACGTAGGCGACAGTCTTGATCAGCCCGACAGCCGGCTCTTGGCTCCTCCGCTGGGCTCTGACCGTCATGCCGTGAAGAGAGCCACCGACTCCTCGATGTCTCGAGGCAAGGCGAAGAAGATGATGTGATCGCCTACCCTCACCACCGTGGAGCCGTCCGGGACGAAGGTGGTGCCATCTCTGGAGATGCCGCCGATGATCACGCCCACCGGAAGGTCGAGATCCAGAAGAGTCTTGTTTGCAGCCTCGGAGTCTCCACTCACCTCGATCTCGATTGCCTCGGCATCGGTGTCGGAGAACGTTGCGACTTGCTCGACTTCCCCCTGGCGGACGAATCGAAGGATTGCCGACGCTGCCATGAGACGTGAGGACACAGCAGCGTCGATACCCACGCCCGACAACAATCCCACATAGGAGATTCGGTTGAACCTCGAGATCGCCATCCCCGCACCACTTGCCTTGGCCACCAGACAACCGAGGAGGTTGACTTCGTCCCAGCCGGTCAACCCAATTGCCACGTCTTTCGGTCCGAGGTCGAGATCGGCGAGAACTTCCGGATCGGTCGGGTCTCCACAGAGAACCAGGGCGTTGGGATAGCGCCCGGCGAGAACCCCGCAGCGGCTGGCATCTTGGTCGACGACGACGACGGAGAGACCTGCCTTGTCCATTGCGGCGACGGTGAGCTCAGCGAATCGTGTGCCTCCCAAGATGATGGCACGATCCAGGTTCCTCCGCCGCAGGCCGAGCATGCGCGTCGCTTCATCTACGCGGTCGTCGGTGGTCATCACGAGAGCGTGGTCTCCGGAGCGCACCATCGTGTCGCCATGTGCAACGATCGTCCGACCATCGCGGACAAGGGCTGCGACCACCCAACCCCACTCCGCCCTTCGAAGTCTCAGCTCCCTGAGAGGTTCCTCAGTGATCGGGGCGTTGGGAGCGACGATCGCGCCGACCATCACGAGCTTGCCGTCAGCGAAGCCAATGAGCTCCGAAGCGCCACCGAGACCCACGATCCCAACCAACTCCTCGGCTGCGGTTGCAGATGGGTCGATCACGACATCGACTCCGAGACGATCCGCTCCTTCCCGTATCTCGGGGTCTTCGATTCGGGCGATGGTCGTCTTAGCGCCCAGCTCGGTTGCCGTGTAGCAGGCGAGAACATTCACGCCGTCCGAGTTGGACACGGCGATGAGGAGATCTGTCTTGGCGGCCCCCGCCTCTTCGAGCATGTGTGTGCTGGCCCCGTTGCCATGGAGGACTAGAGCGTCGATGCCCTCCTGGAGTTGGGCGGCACGGTTCTCGTCGTCTTCGATGACGATTACGTCCTGACCTTCCGAGGAGAGGCGTTCGGCTAGATAGGAGCCGACTGCTCCGGCACCTACGATGATTATTCGCATTCTTGCCGCATTCTCCTTGGCACAGAAGCTCCAGGCTAACTATCCGTAGGCGGAACATTGCGCGATGTCTCGACTCAACCTGGCCATCGATCACAGCGCCCGTACAATGAGCACTCGAATCCAGGAGTCACATGCATTTCGACAGCCCCGAGGCGGTCTCTGCGGCCCTCAAGTCGGCCCAATATCTGCCCGATGCGCGCATCTCACAGGTCGTGTTCCTGGCAGACCGTCTCAGCAAGCCGGTGCTGGTCGAGGGGCCCGCTGGGGTCGGGAAGACCGAACTTGCGAAGACTATGGCGATCGTCACCGGCCGTGATCTGATCAGGTTGCAGTGCTATGAGGGTCTCGATGAGGCCAAGGCTCTCTACGAGTGGAACTACAAGAAGCAGTTGCTCCGCATTCAGTCCGACGTCGATCACGACTGGGATACGATCAGCCACGACATCTTCTCGGAGGAATTCCTCCTGACTCGGCCGCTGCTCGCCGCAATCAGATCGCCCGATCCTGTTGTGCTTCTGATCGACGAGGTGGACCGTGTCGAAATCGAGACCGAGGCCCTCCTCTTGGAGATTCTCTCAGACTTCCAGGTGTCGATCCCTGAGCTGGGGACGATGGTGGCGGCCACCCAACCGTTGGTCTTCCTCACCTCGAACAACACCCGGGAGCTGAGTGAGGCACTCAAGCGGCGTTGCCTCTTCCTTCACATCGACTATCCGGATCCCGAACGGGAGGAGGAGATCCTGGCCGCCCGAGTTCCAGGTCTCGCGGAGCACCTGGCATCTCAGGTCGCCAAAGTGGCGCGTTCGATCCGAGGCCTCGATCTCAAGAAGGCACCGTCGATCTCTGAGACGATCGACTGGGCCCGGACTCTCCTCGCCCTGTCGATAGAACAAGTCGATGAAGAGGTGCTCGGAGACACCCTCCATGTGCTTCTCAAGTATCAGACCGATATCGAAAAGGCCGCCAAAGAGCTGACCTCGTCCGGTCGATAGTGCTCCCTGTAATCACAGGATTCGTCGACGAGCTGAGGCGGTCCGGGGTGCCCGTCTCGATGGTCGAGGCAATCGATGCGATGAAGGCAGTCGAGGCGATCGACCTATCCGAGAGGGTCGCTCTCAGGGAGACGTTGCGTGCCACGCTCGTGAAGAACCTGCGGCACGAGAGAGCCTTCGACACGGCTTTCGACGTCTACTTCTCCACGGTTCCCGCCCTGGCCGAGGAGGACGCCGACTCTCTGGATCAGGCTCAGCCTGGTGGTGAAGTCTCAGACCCGGAGAGCGGGGCGCAGGCACCCGCTTTCGACCTGGAGGCCCTGGTCGACTCGCTGCTCGAAGCCCTGGAGGGCCTCGACGCCGAAGCCCTGAGACGGGGCGCACGCGATGCTGTCGACAATCTCGCTGGGATGGAGCCAGGGAGACCTGTGGGCGGCACCTACTACCTGTATCGCACCCTGCGCCGTCTCGACATGGACGACCTCGAAGAACAACTGACCGAGGCACTGCTTGCAGACAATGACCTCACCGAGTTCGAGCGCCGTCTGCTCGAAGAGGAAATCGAGACACGGCTGGAGATGCTTCGTCGGGAGATCGAGGAGGAGATCAGGCGACGTCTGGTCGCCGACCGTGGACGTGACGCTGTCGCTCGGACATTGCGGCGTCCCCTGGCGGAGGATGTCGACTTGATGCACGCCACTCGCGCCGAGTTAGCGGAGATGGAGGCGGCCATCGGGCCATTGACGAGAAAACTGGCTGCCCGATTAGCCCGTCGTCGAAAGAGGAGGACCGGACGTCTCGACTTCCGGAGGACGGTCCGGCGATCCCTGGCTACGGGAGGGGTTCCTGTCGACCCGCAGTTTCGATATCCACGTCCTCATCGGCCTGAGGTTTGGCTCCTCTGCGATATCTCCGGATCAATGGCCACGTTCTCCAGGTTCACTTTGCAGTTCACCCATGCGATGTCGACCCATTTCTCGAGGCTCCGGACCTTCGCCTTCGTCGACACGGTGGACGAGGTGACAGAGTTCTTCGGTCCTGGGGTGGACTTCGGCTCGGCGGTTGATCGGATAACAACTGAGGCTGAAGTCGTCTGGCTGGACGGGCACTCTGACTACGGCAACAGCTTGGAGACCTTCTACAGCCGCTACGGGCGTCAAATGACGTCGAGGACCACGGTGATAATCACCGGAGACGCTCGAAACAACTACCGGCCAGCGCGGGATTCCGCCCTGTCCGAAGTGGCGAGGGCTGCCCGTGCGGTCATATGGCTCAATCCGGAGCCACACGCCTATTGGGACACCGGTGACTCGGCAATGTCCCACTATGCGAGACATTGCACCTCGGTCCACGAGGTCCGCACACTGCGGCAACTCGAGGAGTTTGTGGAGAACCTGACGCTTCCGTCAGCCCGCCCTCTCCAGAATGCCTAAACCTGGGGGTTTCGATTGCCGATGTTTCGTGGGTTCCCGGTTAGCGGGCATTCCAAAGAGGTGAACAGATGGGCTCAAGGATTCTCATAGTGGAGGACTCGGCCGTCATCAGGCGGCTGATCGAAGTTTGTCTCCGTGCAGCTGATCTCGAGATCGTCACCCGTGAGGACGGGAAGTCGGGCCTCCATGCCGTTTCGTCGGAGTCTCCGGACCTGGTTGTCCTCGACATCGGGTTGCCGGGAATGGACGGATGGGAAGTCCTAGACCGCATCCGGCGTGACGAGACCACGCAGAGCATCCCGGTGGTCGTTCTGACAGCCCATGCCGAAGAGGAGTCCCGCAGGCGTGCCAACGAAGGCGGAGCCGATGCCTTCGTCACAAAACCGTTCCAACCCAACGACTTCCGATCCACCGTCCTGTCTCTCCTCGAGTGACCTGACCCAGCCCGTCGAAACCGAGGATCTCCCGTCCTTGACGGCTGGATTCTGAAGATCGGAGCAGACCGCTCAGCTCGTCGGGCGCCGGTAGTCTCCCGGCCGTGAACACCGAAGCAACCATTCCCTCATTCATCGGCGCCCCCGTGCAAAGGCGCGAAGACCCTTCTCTCATCACCGGAACCGCCAGATATGTCGACGACCTGACACCCACTGGCACGCTTCACCTGGCCATCGTCCGCTCACCCTTCGCTCACGCCGACATCATCGATATCGACACCTCGGCCGTGGACGATATGCATGGTGTGTGGGCGGTGATCACCCCGGACGAAGTCGCTGACGTGCAGATGCCTCCCACCCCGAGACCCGATCGAAACGTCCCTAGGAGATTCCCGCTCGTTCAGGGGAGAGCCTTGATGCCAGGGGACCCGGTGGTGGCCGTGGTGGCCGAAAGTCCGAGTCTCGCCCGTGATGCCGCTGACCTGATATTCGTCGACTACGAGCCGTTGGAGGTCGTGGGCGATGTGGAGGATGCGATGGAGGCTCCTCCCATACACCCCGATCTGAGCTCAGGGAGCAACGTGGCCTATGACCGCAGCAAAGGCGATCGGCAGGCTTTCGACGCACTCGAGGGGCCGATTCGTCTAAACGGATTGGTTGATCATCCCCGGGTGGTCCCGGCTCCTATGGAGAACAGGGTCATTCTCGCCGAGTGGAAAGAGTCCGGCCTGACTGTTCACATGAACAGCCAGGCCCCACAGCTGATGCACGAGCAATTCGCCTCCGACTTTGGCCTCCCTCAGTCGGAGGTGAGAGTGATCACCCCGTATGTCGGAGGGGCATTTGGATGCAAATTCGACCCCGCCGAGGAGGAATACCTGACGATCGTGGCGGCTCGGATCACGGGCCGACCGGTCAAGTGGGCCGAGACGAGGCGAGAGCACCTACTGACGATCGGTCACGGACGTGCACAGCTTCATCGATACGAGGTCGTCGCAGACACCGGTGGACGGATACAGGGACTCTGGGTTGACAGCCTCATAGACCTCGGATGCCGCCATCGATACCTGTCATACATGGAGATCACTCCCCGGATGGGGACCGGCAACTACGACATCGGCGTCTACGGCTGGAGGATGCGAGGAGTGTGGACCAACCGGGCGCCCCGAGGGATCTATAGAGGAGCCGGCCGACCTGAGGCAACATTGACCGTCGAACGGGTGATGGAGGCGGTGGCCGCTGCGACCGGGCTCGATCCCACAGAGGTGAGAAGACGCAACTTCATCGATCCTGATGCTTTCCCGTATCACTCATCGGGCGGCGCCGAAGCCGGTGGATACAAGTACGACACGGGTGAGTACGAGAAGGCGCTCGACAAACTGCTCGAGGAGTGCGACTACGAAGGACTTCGCCAGGAGCAGGCCGAAGCTCGGGATATGGGCCGGATTCTGGGAATCGGCCTTGCCGCCTACGTGGAAGTCTGTGGCTTCGAGGACTGGGGTGCTGCGCGGATTCAGGTCCACGCCGACGGGTCGGTGACCGTCTACGTCGAGACGCTCGATCAAGGTCAGGGACACCGGACTTCGTTTGCCCAGCTGGTCGCTTCGGTCCTGGGTTTGGATGTTTCTCAGGTCAAGGTCGAGAACGGAGACAGTGCTGCAACCCCCTATGGCTGGGGGACCTCCGGCTCGAGGTCGATCGCTCAGGGCGGGTCGGCAAGCCACGCGGCAGCCGAGAAGGTTGGCGTAAAGGCCAAGAAGATCGCTGCCCACCTGCTCGAGGCCTCCGATGCCGACATCGTTCTGGCCGATGGCAAGGCAAGTGTGACCGGTACCGACGTGTCGGTCACATGGGAGGAGGTGGTGAGCGCAGCGCTGACTGGCAATGTCCCGGAGGGTGTGACACCGGGCCTCGACGAGGAGATCCATCTCAAGTCGGGCGGATTGAACTTCCCGTTCGGAATGCATCTGGCCGTCGTCGAGATCGACCCGGAGAGCGGATCGCCGAAGCTCGACCGAATGTGGGCTGTCGACGACGCAGGGAACATCATCAACCCAATGCTGGCCGACGGTCAGCGGCATGGCGGGCTCGCCCAGGGGATTGGCCAGGCGATGTGGGAAGAGGTGGTCTATGACGATGACGGCAACCTGGCCACGTCTTCTTTCATGGACTATTTGATCCCAACGGCTGTCACCTTGCCTTCGTTCGGGCTCGATTCGACGGTTACGACCACGCCCACGAACCCGCTCGGAGCGAAGGGGATAGGAGAAGCCGGGGCGATTGGTTCGACTCCGGCCGTGCTCAATGCCATCTCGGATGCATTGGGCGGAGCCGAGGTCCAGGTTCCCGTGAAGCCCGAGCAGATCTGGAGAGCGCTCCAGGCCGCTGATCTCCGACGGGGGGACCCCACCGACGGATAAGAGGTGGGTCTCTAACCTCGCTCGATGGGTGTTCCCGACAGGACGAGGATCCCGGCATTCCGGGTGGCTGTCCTGGGGATCATCACCATCACTGTCTACGGCTCCTGGTATTACTCCTATGGTGTCCTGCTCGACCCGATCATCGAAGACACCGGCTGGGGGGAAGCGTTGCTTGCGTCGGCGTTCGGGGCATCTTCGCTGATTGCCGGATTCGGATCCCTTGCGGGTGGTTGGCTGCTCGACCGCATTGGCAGTCGGATCTCTTTTGCCCTGGCGGCATTGCTCGGGGGTGCACTCTTTCTGGTGGCTGCCGACGCTGAGTCAGCGCTCATGTTTTCCGTGGCTGGAGCCTTGGGCGGGGGAGTGTTCGCCTCTCTCGGCTTCTATCACGTGACCCAGACCTCGGCCGTGAGGATCAGTCCTGGCGCAGAGAACCGGGCCATCGCCATTCTGACGATCTGGGGTGCTTTCGCCAGCGCCATCTTCATCCCTGTGGCCGCCTGGCTGGTCAACACCGTCGATTGGCGGACCGCTCTGAGAGTGCTGACGATGTCAGCGGTAGTCGCTCTACTGCTCGGGTCTGCCACCGTCGATACCAAAACGGGTCTCGGCGGGAGCCGGGCCCAGGTGATCGGGGATGTGAAGAGTGCTCTGCGTCAGGCCCGTGTGAGACGTTTCCTGGTCAGCCAAGGTCTGGCGGGCATCGGTGTGTCCACGATCCTCGTCTACCAGGTGCCGGCGATGACTTCCGCAGGTCTGGCACTCGGGGTGGCATCGTTCTGGGCGGGGTTCAGGGGTTTCGCCCAGCTGGGAGGTCGACTTCCACTGATGCCGATGGTCGCACGTCTCGGGGTGGCCAACAGCCTGAAGCTGGCTTATGCGGCCATCAGTGTGGGTGCTCTCGCCCTGGCATTTGCCGGGAACGTCTTAGTGGCCGCTTTCTATGCAGTGGTGGCCGGTTTTGGAATTGGAGCCGTGTCACCGCTGGTCGGGATGCACTCAAAGGAAGTCTTCGGCGAGCGGAGTCTCGGTACGGCGATGGGTCTGGTGAGCATGGTGTTTCTGGTGGTAGGCGCCTTCGGGCCTGCCATCGCCGGTTGGTTGGCGGAGTCGACCGGCTCTCGGGCGATTCCGGTAGCGGTTTCGGCGATCATCACTCTGGCGGCTTCTCTACTCATTCGCTCGGCGGACTCGTTCTGAACCCGTAGCGCTTTTCGTCGGCGACCTTTCGGTAGCCGATCTTGCGATAGATCGAATTGGATGTCGGGTTCGACATGTCGGTGAAGAGGAAACAGAACTTCCGCCCTTGTGCTAGCAGCCAGGCAGTCTGACGAGCGACCAGGCCCGTCGCATAGCCCCTGTGCCTGTGGGCGGGCGGGGTATATACGGGGCCGATCCGGATGCCGTTTGGCGTACGGCCTCCGTAGCCGGACAGCGACACCGGTTCTCCTTCGACTTCCCACAGCCAGGTGCCGCTCAGATCAGGGCTCGAGGCGAGCCTGGTTTCGACCGCCCGATTCAGCCCGCTACGGTCGGCAAGCGGGTCGGCTTCCTCGAGAAACGCCGAGTACCAGTCGAGCAGGATGTTTACGTCTTCGCCCGTTGCGCTGCGAGCTGCACCTTCGACCTGGTTCACAGCCGAGACTTCGGTCGTCGCATGGACGCCCAACTCCACCTCCAATTCGGCGTCCACAGATCGGATCCGTCCCCATGTGTCGCAAAACCTGTCTGCTGCCGCCGCACTTCCCTGAGCACCGGGGAGATCCACTCCGTGGCTTGCCAAGTGTTGGGCCAACGGATCCAGCCATTCTTGGTCCCTGCAGTGGGCCAGTGAGAGACTGTACGGGGGTGTCATGGCTGCAGCCCCTACGGGATTGCCGCTCTCAGAAACGGCCCATAGATGGAAAGCCTCGTAGATCTCCGGTCGGCTGATCAGAGTTCCCGTTATGCCGAGCAAGAAACAGTTCTCGGCCTCCCTCGTGAGCAGTAGCGGGTCGACGAACGATCGAAACTCTGCTGGATCGTCGAACTCGAGGACTTCCATCGTGGGAGGGTAGATCCCACGATGTCACGACCGTCGGTGAATGTCAGGCGGTGGTCTCCTGCATCACCTCACCGAGGCGCTCGATCAAGTCGACCACCCGGTTCGAGTAGCCCCATTCGTTGTCGTACCAGGACATGACCTTGACGAGGTTCCCACCGAGCACTTGGGTGCCGCTGGCGTCGAAGATCGATGAGTGAGGATTCCCGATGATGTCCGTCGAGACAATTGGGTCCTCGGTGTATTGGATGATGTTCTCCAGAGGGCCTTCGGCGGCCTCACGTACCACCCGATTGACCTCGTCGACGGTGACGTCTCTATCCAACTCGACTACGAGGTCGACAGTCGATCCATCGGGCACGGGCACCCTCATGGCCATGCCGTCGAGCTTTCCTTCTAGCTTCGGCAGGACCTTGCCGACTGCCTTGGCCGCGCCGGTTGTGGTCGGGATGATGTTCTCGGTGGCGGCGCGACTCCTCCGCAGGTCCTTGTGGGGCACGTCGGCGAGCCGCTGATCGTTGGTGTAGGCATGGACTGTGGTCATGACGCCCTTGCGAATGCCGAAGGCGTCGTCGAGCACCTTGGCGAGCGGGGCGAGGCAGTTGGTGGTACAAGACGCGTTCGACACGATGATGTCGCCGCTGTCCAAGTCGTCGTCATTGACACCAAGCACGACGGTCTCGTCGATCTCGTCCTTTGCCGGAACAGTCAGCACGACCCTCTTAGCCCCAGCCTCCAGGTGCTTCTCGAGTGAGGCGCGGTCGCGGAACACTCCCGTGGACTCGATTACGACGTCGACGCCCAGCTCTTCCCATGGGAGCTGCGACGGGTCTCTTTCCATGAGCATCTTGATTCCGTGTCCACCGACGGTCATGACACCGTCGCCGACTTCGACTTCCTGATCGAAGCGACCCATCACCGAGTCGTACTCGAGCAGGTAGGCGAGGATGTTGTCATCGGACAGATCGTTGATTGCCACGACCTCGATGCCTGACTCTGGTCTGGAGGCGATGATGCGAAAGACCGCCCTTCCGATGCGGCCAAATCCGTTGATGGCGACCTTCATGTCAGGTTCCTCCGTTGAGCTGGTTGGCGATTGTCGAGGCAACCTCGACTGCTCGATGGGAATACCCCCATCCGTTGTTGAACCACGTGATCGTCTTGACCAGATCGTTTCCGGTGGTCATCGTGGCCAGACTGTCGAAGATTCCCGAGTGAGAATTGAGACGGACATCCGAGGACACGATCGGGTCGGCGATGTATTCGATGATGTTCTCGAACCTCTGATCGACAGCCTTCCTGACCGCCTCATTGACTTCACCTGCCTCGGCGTCCTCGGACGTGTCTACGACCATGTCGACGGTCGACCCGTCCGGCACGGGCACGTTCAACGCAACAACGGCGAGCTTGCCGCTCAGGGAAGGAAGAGCCTGGGTGATGATCTCCGCAGAGTTCGTCTCGGCCGGGATGATGTTCTCGCCTGCGGCTCGGCTCGTCCGATATGCCTCGGTGGGGACATCAGCCAAGCGACCCGAGTTGGACATGGCCTTGACCACTGTCATGAAGGCGCGCTCGATCCCGAAGGTTCCGTCAATGACCTCGAGAATCGGCGCGATTGCGTTTGAGGTGTTGGATCCGAGAGCTACGACGGAGGGGTTTTGGTCGAGCACTTCGTCGTTTACCCCGCGAAGCAAGAGCGGTATCTCGCCAGGGATCTCCGGGCTGGAGGTCAGCACCACCCGCTTCGCCCCATTGTCGAGATGCGGAGTGAGCGATTCGAGGCTCCGATATCGACTTGTGGTGTCGAGCACGATATCGACGCCCAGGTCGTTCCATGATGTGTCGGAAGGCTCCTTTGCCTCCCCGAAGTGGACCTCCTTGGACCCATAACTGAGTTTCCCTTCCCCGTAGACCACCTCAGCGGGAAAGCGCCCGTAGATCGAGTCGTACTTGAGTAGATAGGTGAGGGCACTGGGGTCGGCGACGTCATTGATCGCCACGATGTCGAGATCGTCCCGGTCGTGGAGGAGACGGAAGACGTTCCTACCGATGCGGCCGAAACCCATCAGCCCTAGCCGTGTTGTGGTCATGTGCTCTCTCTTAGAGGAACTGAATCGCAGAAGTTAGTTCCATGCCCCTTTTGTCGAAAAAGCAGGTTCGATATGTTGGCCTCGAAGGGGGAGGCATGCTCAACATCCTCGCATTGACGGCTGTTTGTCTGGTTGCACCGGTAGAGGGACCTATCGTCGCCGGATATTCGCCATCGGGCCAGTACGCCGGTCATTGGGGAGTCGACTTTGCGATTGAACGCGGCGCTCGGGTTGACGCCCCCTTGGGTGGAGTCGTGACTTTCGCCGGGTCGGTCGCTGGGATGAGAACCGTCACCATCCAACCATCGGTGGGAGTCAGGGTCTCCCTGTCGTATCTCGACGAGATCGAGGTGATCTCGGGGGCGCACGTTCGGCTCGGGCAACGGATTGGCCGTTCCGGAATTGCCCATGGGACGGGCGGGGTTCACCTATCTCTGCGATTGAACGGCAGGTATGTGGACCCGGCTCCCCATCTGCGATGTATGTCGAAAGACATAAGTCGGGCCTTGCGACTGGTCACGCCTCCTCAGCCCTATCCTCGAAGACGTGCGAACCGGAATCCTCGGCGGGACCTTCGATCCGATCCACATCGCCCACCTCCACGCAGGCGAGGTGGCACTTCATCAGGCCGGCCTGGATCGTGTTCTGTTCATGCCAGCTGGAGCCCCATGGCAGAAGTCCGATCGGGCTGTCTCGGCGTGGAAACACCGGCTCGCCATGACGCGACTTGCCATCGATGAGTACGAGGGCTTCGAGGTGGACGATCGCGAAGTGCTCCGCGACGGCCCCACATACACCGCGGACACTCTCGAGACCTTTCCCGAAAGCGAACAGCTGTTCCTGATACTGGGCGCAGACGCCGCATCACGGTTGCCGACGTGGCAGCGACACGAAGATGTGTTGGAGCGAGTCACGCTCCTGGTGGTGCCGCGTCCTGGTACTGACTCCAGCGAAGTGGCTGCCAGCGTCCCGCAGGCAGTCTTCCTCGACATGGCCGTTCTAGAGGTGAGCGGGACCGATATCAGAGCGATGTCGCGAGCAGGAAGGCCTTTCAGGTTTCTGGTGACAGACCCTGTCTACGACTACATGCAAGAGCACCGTCTCTATGCTCAGGACTTGGAAGGGGATAATGTGGGTCTCCCAGAACGAATGGAGAGGTCGTCGTAGAGCAGAGTGTCGAATTGGCCAAGGCGGCAGCTGACGCCATCTTCGCCAAGAACGGAACCGACATCGTTCTGCTCGACGTAGAAGCATCGTTTCTCCTATCCGATGTATTCGTGATCGCCACCGGCCGGTCCCGCCCACATGTCCAGTCGCTGGCCGAGCACGTAGAGGAGCAGATCAAGGATGTCCAAGGGGTCAAGCCCTTGCGGGTCGAAGGTCAGTCTGAGGGAGAGTGGGTACTGGTTGACTTCGGTGACATCATCGTCCATGTCTTTCAGAACGGGCCGCGTGAGTTCTATTCCCTCGAGCGACTTTGGGGCGACGCAGCACGGATCACGTGGGAAGAGCCGGCCGTCACCGACGGTTGATCGGCTTCACCTTCGCGACCCGGCAGACCTAGACTTCCAAGGCCTCGAGGGGCTGTAGCTCAGTTCGGCAGAGCACTTGACTGGCAGTCAAGGGGTCAGGGGTTCAAATCCCCTCAGCTCCACTCCAAATAGCGTCCCGTTAGGTGTTCGTGGTGGTTCTTACTAAAACGACGAGGGCGGTTCCTCGGCATCAAGCCGAAGGGCCATTCATCTTGGCCGCCCGAGGTCTGTCGATCGGAAGCCTGCACCTCAGCAAAGACAGCTTGATTCAGTGCCAGATGCCCCCTCGGTCCTGAAGCCCGCTATTGCTGCCCGGGAACTGGGGCCGGTCATGTTCACAGCTACTCCGATCAACGATTGCCGTTAGGCCTGGTCACTGGGCGACGAGTTGGATGAGGTTGCCGCAGGTGTCGTCGAAGACTGCGGTGGTTACGCCGCCCATCTCCTGTGGGGCTTGGGTAAAGCTGACGCCAAGGGCGGTTAGTCGTTCATACTCGGCATTCATGTCGTCCACGGCGAACGAAGCGCCGGGAATGCCATCTTCGACGAGGGCAGCCTTGAAGGTCTTTGCGGCGGGGTGGTCGCTCGGCTCGAGGAGCAGTTCGGTGCCGTCGGGGTCGCCGGGTGAGGTGACGGTGAGCCATTTGAATTCGCCGACGGGGATGTCGTTCTTCTTCTCGAAGCCCAAGATGCCGGTGTAGAAGGCCAGGGCCTTGTCCTGGTCGTCGACGAAGATGCTGGTTAGGTAGATCCTCATGTTGGTTCGTCCTTAGTTTGATGGGGAGGCCAGCGTCTGCTGATCGCCTGGAGTGGTGAAGTGTCGAGGTAGTGATACTTGTATCGACCGTCGCGATTGGTCGACAACAGTCCGACCGACTCGAGCACATGGAGGTGCTGGGAGACGGCTTGACGTGACAGGCTGAGACCTTGGCGCATCGTCAGTCGGGTGCAGATCTCGAACAAGGTCTGACCATCGCGAGCGGAGAGCTCGTCGAGTATCGCCCTACGTGCTGGAGCGGAAAGCGCCTGATATATGTCTCCTTCTCCCAAAGCTCCATCATAGGCAAGTGAGCACTTGCCTGTCGATCACGGTGAGAGGAGGACGGCGAGGCCAACGCATGATCTACTCATATTGTGCGACTGAGAGCCTCTCGAGTTCTGCAGTTTTCTCTTTGAGCTCAACGGTTCTTCGCTCGAGGAGCGAGTCTAAATAGTGTCCCTTCAGGTCCACCCATCAGGCAGTCGTACATCGCCCTGATAGCTGTTCT
>JAHEJW010000055.1 GCA_024638655.1 bacterium
GCCCTGCTCGCTGCGGCCTCCGAGGCCGAGGTCGACACCCTGGTGGTGGGCAACGTGGGCATGAGCGACCGGAAGAAGTTCCTCCTCGGCAACATCCCCAACCGCATCTCTCACAATGCGCGCTGCAATGTGATCATCGTCAATACCGCCGACGGGAAGGGTCACCTCGCACCGGTGTCCTGGGAGCCGAGCACAGCCGCTTCAGAGGCCGAGCCCGAGCCCCACTTGATGGGCCGGGCCGCCGAGATCGGCGTGGTGATGGCCCGGTACGGCATCAAAGAAATGCTTGCCAGGTCCGAGGACTCCGACACAGAGCGAGCCCATGCAAGGAGCCTCCGCTCGGCCCTGGAGGAGCTGGGACCGACCTTTTCCAAGCTGGGACAGATCCTCTCGACTCGGCCCGATCTTCTCCCACCCACCTTCATCGAGGAGCTCTCCAATCTCCAAGACCATGTTCCGCCTCTGAGCGAGGCCGAGGTGGTGGGGGTCATGGAGGAGGAACTGGGTGTTCCCTGGGAGGACGTCTTCGACTCGATCGATCCGACACCTCTGGCGGCGGGCACCATCGCCCAGGTCCATCGGGCCACCCTCGAGGACGGAGACCGGGTGGTCGTCAAGGTGCAGCGACCCACGGCCCGGGCGGAGATCATGGAGGATCTCGCCCTTCTGGAGCTCTTCGCCGAGAAGACCGAGCACCGCCTTCTCTTTCGCCAGATCATCGACATGCCTGCGGTGTTCGAGCATCTCTCCGAGTCGCTCCAGCGAGAGCTCGACTTCGAGCGAGAGGCGGCCAACATCAGGCGCATGGGAGAGATCCTGGCGTCATATCCCAGGCTGGACGTTCCCGAAGTTCATGACCAGCTCACCACACCACGGCTGCTCGTCATGGAGGAGGTGGAAGGAGCTCCGGTGAGGGAGGCGCCGGAGGGAGAGGCTCGCCGGGAGGCGGCCCGGCAGTTGCTGGAGTCGTACTACCAACAGATCCTCACCGACGGCTTCTTTCATGCCGACCCCCACCCGGGCAACTTGATGTGGTGGAAGGACCGCATCTACTTCCTCGACTTCGGGATGGTGGGAGAGATCGGCCCCGATCTTCGACAGGACATGATGCTGCTGCTGATGGCGTTCTGGCAGGAGGACGTGGGCTTCCTGATGGACGTCACACTGATGCTGTCCGGAGGTGCCGGGCGTTCCGATATAGATGTGGACCGCTTCCGTGGCGAGTTGGGCAACCTCCTGGCCAAGTACCGCAGCGTGTCGTTGCGGGAGATCCAGTTGGGTCCCATCCTCCAGGAGATGACCGAGATCGCCATCAGGCACCAGGTGCCGCTGCCCGCCTCTTTGACACTGACCGCCAAGGCGATGGCCCAGATGCAGCTCACCGCGGCGGAGTTGGATCCCGAGCTGGATCCCTTCGAGGTGGCGGGGAGCTTCCTCATGCGGAGCATGACCACATCCATGCGCGAGAAGCTCGATCCCAAGTGGCTCTTCTACGAGAGTCAGAAGCTCCGGGTGAGGGCGATCCGGATGATCGAGGCGCTGGAACGCCTCACCGGGGCCCGACCGGGGGAGAAGCTGCAGGTCAACTTCCGCGCCGAGCGTCTCGAGGACACATTGCGCCGGGCCGTTCGCCAGCTGTCCTTGGGGGCCACGGCGAGCGCGGCTTTGCTCGGGGCGGCCCGCATGGCCGGCAAGGGCGGGGGGGTGCCCCCGTCGGCCCCGTTGGCTCTAGGAACCTTGGGGGGCGCCTTGGCCGCGCGGTTGCTCTTCGATCTGTTCCACAGCAAGGACTAGCAGCCACCTGCCCGAGCACAATCTATGGCTCTGGCCTCGCCGGCCTTTGCGGCCGCTGGCGTCATCGGTCGGGAAACCGGCGTGTCGGTATTTTCAGAGGGGCAATCACCGAGGCTCTCTGAGTAACGTCGGCGTGATGGGCACGTCGGTCGTCATCGCCGAAGACACCTATATCGTCCGGGAAGGCATCCGCATGCTGCTCGAAGGTGCTGGTTACGACCTCCTGGACTCGGTCGAGACCTACGACGAGTTGATGGCCGCCGTTTCCGAGCATGGGCCCGACGTGGTGATCACCGACATCCGCATGCCCCCCACGCGTACCGACGAAGGGGTGAGAGCCGCGCGAGAGATTCGAGAGAACCACCCCGAGACGGGGGTGGTCGTCCTCTCCCAGTTTGTCGAGCCTTCCTACGCCCTGCAGCTGTTCGAGGCCGGTGCAGAGGGTCTGGCTTACCTGCTCAAGGAGCGGCTTGGAGACCTGGACCAGCTAGAGCACGCCATCAGCGAGGTGCGAACCGGCGGATCGGTGATCGACACGCGGGTGGTGGATGCCCTGGTGGAGGCCCGTACCCGCAAACCCAGCGCCCTCGAGCGTTTGACACCCCGGGAACGGGAGGTCCTGGCGGAGGTGGCGAAAGGTGGCAGCAACTCGGCGATCGCAGACAGGCTCTTCCTATCCCAGCGCGCTATCGAGAAGCACATCAACTCCATTTTCACCAAGCTCGATCTCCTTCCGGAGAAGGAGACCAACCGGAGGGTCCGCGCCGTACTCATGTATCTGGCCGAGGAATCGGCGTGAGGGTGGTGTTATCCCCACGTCGGATTCGGTGTCTCCCCTGTGGAGAACGAATCCCACATGTCCGACAATGGTGATGTGACCGTGGAAACCGCCATTGTCCGGGTGCTCATTGTCGACGACCAGGAGCCGTTTCGCTCGGCGGTACGCATGGTGGTTGAGCTGACCGAGGGCTTCGAAGTCGCCGGCGAGGCTGCCACCGGCGAGGAGGGCCTCGATCTCGCCGCCGAGTTGCAGCCCGACCTGGTGCTCATGGACATCAACATGCCCGGAATCGACGGATTGGAGACCACTCGACGCCTCGTTGACCGGTTTCCCCAGATGAAAGTGGTGATCTCCTCGACCTATGAGGCAAGCGAATACGAGTCGAGGGCACTGGACGCCGGGGCCCGGGCATTCGTTCCCAAGTCGAGCTTCGACCCGGCGACCTTGATCTCGACCTGGTCGGCGATCGGCTAGCCGACCGGAACCGTTCCCGACACAACGGTGGCGGATCCCGGCTCGGAGTCCACGACCAACCTCCCTCCGATCGTCTCGAGACGATCCGCCATGTTCTCCAGCCCCGATCCCGGGCTGTCCAAGTCGAGATCGAAGCCAGGGCCCGAATCCGACACCGTGAAGCTCAAAACGCCATTGCTCTGTGTCAACTCGATTCGAATCGGAGGGCTGGCGTGTTTCACTGCATTGGTGACGGCCTCGGAGATGTCGAAGTAGACCGCCGCCTCGAGGTCTGCGGGAAAACGCTCGACTCCGCCCCGCACGACCACTACCTCGACAGGGGCCGAGCTGGCCAATGCGGACACCGCCGCGTCGAGACCGTCGCTCTCCAGCACGGGTGGGTAGATCCCTTTTGCCAACGACTGGACGTCGTCGAGGGCGGCCTGGGTCTCCTCTATGAGATCCATCAGGAGCTGCTCCAACTTGTCGTCACCGGCTCTGCCGGCCAGCTGGGAAGCAACCCCGATCTTCACCTTCAGTGCAACGATGTACTGCTCGGCCCCTTCGTGGAGGTCCTGTTCCAGCCTGCGTCGTTCGGCGCCCTGGACCCCCAACATACGCCCTCGTGACTCCTCGAGCTCGGCGGCCCTGGCGGCAAGGGAGTCGTTGAGTCTCTGGTAGCCGAGCACGGCACCCGCGGAGCCGGCCAAGTCGGCTATCAGCGAGCCCTCGGCCGAGGAGAGCACCGTGCCACGAGGCTTCACCACCTCGAGAGCGCCTACGAACTCGCCATCGTGGATCACTGGAAAAACGTTTTCGGAGTCCAGGTCGACACCATCCCCCACCGGCGCGCCTAGCGGTTCGGTGGCCGCCGCCGTCATTCCCGCAGCGTCGTCC
This sequence comes from bacterium, assembly GCA_024638655.1. Taxonomy (GTDB): domain Bacteria; phylum Actinomycetota; class Acidimicrobiia; order Spongiisociales; family ZC4RG35; genus Ww567. The sequence continues at coordinate 3,926 of JAHEJW010000055.1, forward strand.
AGCCACACCGTCGCCCGCTCGGCCCCGGTTCCGGCACAGAGGAGCTCGGCCATCCTGGCCAGGATTCCCGCACCTTGCTCCGCCTCGGAGAGACGTTCGGTCAGATCGGAGAGCACTTCGTAAGGAGTGGCCCTGTTCCCATATACCAGGCGGTTCGCCCATTTCTGGGCTACCTGACGGACCGGCTCGAACGCTACGGCCACCACCGCCGTGGCCAGGATCGGGAGTAACAGCCCGTCGGAATCACCACCGACCGCCTGACCGGCAACTACGACCACAACGACATAGATGGCGGTAATGAAGCCGGCGAGCACGGCCAGAACCACGGCTCGGTTGATGACCAGATCGATGTCGTACAGCCTGTATCTGAGGACGGCGACACCGATTGCGGCCGGGATTGCTGCGAACCCCGAAGCCAGCGTCGCCTGCTCCCAGAGTTGATCCGTCCCCTCAATCCGGAACCCGTTTGCGGCTACCAGGACAACCATGCCCACCAGCACGAACACCCCAGCTGCCAACAGCCATTTGATCTGAAGCCGGGCCTCACCCACAGATCGCCGATACCGAAGCAGAACCGAGAAGGCAGCGATGGCAAAGCTGAATGGAACAAGAATGTAGAACACCCGGCCGATGACGTCGCCTAACGGATTCGTGGCCTCGTAGAGCGGGCTCACCGCTATTGCGATGGTCTGGTCGCCACCCCAGCCGCCGTTGAGCAGAGACGCCAACCCACCGAGGACTCCTGTCAAGACGATCAGCCAAGCCAGGCCGCGCCATCGACGACCAGGGAGGGCACCGTCGGGAAACACCAGCAGCACCAGAGGCAGGGTGAGTACTGCGGCGGAGTTGATCGAATTGCCTACGGCGTCAAACCATCCGGCTGCAACCTGATCGGATGCGACTCGGGCGAGGACCGGGCCCAAGCCCCCGATCCAGGTTCCCGCTCCGAATACGAACAAGAGCCAACCGATCCGGTTCCCTGGAGCCTTCCACACGAGGAGAGCACCGACGCCGAGCCCCACGAGAAACGCCGGCCCCCATGGGAAAGAGTGTTCCAGGCCATTGATGACGTAGATGACGAGAAGACCGGCAAAGAGGACGAGGGCCAAGCCGCTGATCCAACGTCGACTCATGCCGGCACCTCATCACGAATCGGGATCCTCCCACCGATCCGCGTCCCTCTGCCCGGTGCCGCGTCCACCTCGAGAACACCACCCAGTGCATCGAGCCGATCGGCGATGTTGGTCAGACCGGGTCCCTTCGCTTCGTCGTCTGGGTCGAAGCCGACGCCGTCGTCCCGCACTTCGAAATCGAGAAAGCCGTTCCTGTCACCCACCGCCACCAGCACCGATTTGGCCTGGGCGTGTTTGACCGAATTCTGCACTGCCTCGAGGACACAGAAGTAGACGGTGGCTTCGATGTCCCGCGTATGCCTGGTCACTCCTGCCGCCTGGACCGTGACCGGGATCGGTATCCGCAGGAGCTGGGCAGTCAGCGCCGGGCCCAGCCCTTCGGCTTCGAGCAGAGGGGGGTAGATCCCACGAGCCAGGGTGCGGACAGAATCAATCGTGAGATCGGCCTCCTCCTTGACCACGTCGAGGATCTGCTTGATCTCCTCGTGGCCTTCGGCACCTGCCATGGATGCGGCTATGCCCAACTTGATCTTCAAGGCCACCAGTCTCTGCTGGGCCCCGTCATGGAGATCGCGCTCCAGCCGCCGTCGCGTCTGGTCCTGGACTGACACGATCCGTCGCCGAGACTCCCTCAGCTGCTCGACCCGACTCTCCAGGTCCGCGGTGAGCTCGAGGTTGCGCAGGGCCAGACCGAGACCGGCGGTCACTTGTGCCACCAGCTTCTCATCGTGAGGGGCGAGAGTCTGACCGGCCTGAAACGAGAGACCGACGTAGCCCAGGAGCTCACCGTCGTGGGTTATCTCCCAACTTCGGTCAGCCAAGCCTGGCGTGTCGGCGACCCCGGGACCGTCGGGCCAAACCGCCTCACGCCGCAGGCGGCCGTCGGAGACCGTCCAGATCCCTACTCCAGTCGCTGCAGTCCCCTCGGCAAGGGATCGGGCCACGGTCTTCGCCAGGTCGGGGTCCACGGCGTCGATTCGCTGGGAGAACGAGGAGAGCACCTCATAGGGAGTCGCCCGGCGACCGAACACCAACCGATTGGCAACGCGCTGAAGCCTTCTCCTCAGCGGCTGAAAGGCGATGGCGATCGCGACGGTGGCGACGATCCCCAGCCAGGCGTTCGGGCCGTCTTCGACCCCCAAAGCCAGACTCCCTCCGACAACTACGCCGACGTAGAAGAGTGTGATGAGCACGGCTAGAGAGCCATAGACCAGTGATCTGGAGATGACGAGGTCGATGTCGTAGAGCCGGTACTTGCCGATCGCGACGGCGTAGGAGAGAAGAAAGATCGCCTCGGCGATCATTATTGGCCAGACCAGCAGGTACTCGTTCTCCTCACCGCCGAGAACGAAGCCAAGCCCCATGAATACCACCACGAAGACGAGCGCACCCCAAAGGACCAGCTTGATCTGCTGTCGGGGAAGCCCGACGCTCCTCCGGAATCTGGTGATCAGGGCCGCCATCGACAGCACCGCAGCGATCGCTACCAGGCCGAAACCGAGATACACCCCCGCATTGCTTTCCGCCGGCATTTGGTTGGATGGGCGGTAGCTCCAGATCGACGCGGCCGACAGAGCCACCAAAGCGAACCCGTTGTAGAACGCGACCCCCCGCCACCGCGGTGAGGGGGGTTTCCCGTCGGGAAAGAGGAGGAGTCCGTAGGTCAGCAACGGGATCATCGCCGGGACCCAGGTCCAGGCGGTGAGGAGGAGGACTCTGGCTGCGGCAGCGGGGAGCTCAGCCGGGACCGGAAGGTTCTCCAACTGCGCCGGATCGACGCCGAAGAACATGACAGTCGCGATATGTCCCCATTCCGTGAACCCTCCGAAAAGAGCCGCAGAGGCCATGGTCCATATCACCGCATTGCCCGACTGGCGGGGGGCAAGCAGCCAAACCGAGACTGCGAAGAAGATCGCAAAGAGGATGATGAATGCCGAGAACCCCGTCAGCCATCCGCCGATGCCGACTCGGGCAACCACCGGGATGATGGAACTCGCGGCCAGCAGTCCTCCGACCAGGGCCGTGACTCTGAGAACCAGGACCTTGGTCCGTTCGCTCATCTCATTCTCCGAGGGAAGCGATGAGCCCGCACGAGGCCAACCCGCCCTTTCACTGTCTTCCCATCGATCAGGTCTGCTTGCGGCTTCACGCCAAGCGCCTGCCACGTAGCTTCGCTGAGCACGGTTTCTCCAGGATCGGCCCACTGTTGCAGACGCTGGGAGAGGTTGACCGTGTCTCCCACGACCGTGTACTCGAGCCGGTCCTCCGATCCGAGCAGCGCTCCGGCAACCTTTCCTGTAGAGAGGCCGATTCCCAACCCGAACGGGTCGAGCCCTTCTCTCGCCCACTCCTGGTTGACCGCATCTTGGGCCTGGTGCATCGCCACAGCAGTGGCCACAGCACGCGCGGCGTGGTCGGTCACCGGCTCCGGTGCCCCGAACACGGCCATCACCGCGTCACCGATGAACTGCATCACAGTTCCGCCGTTGCCCAGAATTGCAGTGTTCATCTCGGCCCGATGACGGTTGAGCTGTGAAGCCAATGCCGAGGGCGTCGTTCGCTCGGCGATTCCCGAATAGCCCCGGATGTCGGACATCAACACCGTCACCTCCAGCTCTTCGCTCTCCCCCAGGCGACGGCCCTCACGTCGCAACTTCTCCGCCACGCCGCCTGGGAGGAGGCGGGAAAGCTCCTCACCCTGCTCTTCCCGGTCGGCGATCGCTATCTGCAGGGTCTTGAGTCGCTCGATGGCGGCGTGTTTGCCCGAGGTCACCCCCTCGGCGAGCTTGACCCACAACTTCTCGATACGGGCGTCGATATCTGCCGGGGTGGTCTCCATAGCGATGGCTATCGCCTTGATCGGCGTGCCGTTGGCGATGTGGGCGACCAGCGACTCTTCATCGGAGTCGAGCCCGGCGCCCGAAGAGATCGGGGCAGTCAGCGCCTGGACGATGCGGGGGTCGATCATCGAACCCCCGGTTGCGACCTCCCGGATCGCACGGACCAGCTGATCGCCTTCTGCCACCCGCTCCTTGAGCAGGTAGGCGTATCCGGCTGCACCTTCGGAGAGGAGGGAGACCGCATACTCGGGATCGTCGTATTGGGAGAGAATCACCACGCCGGTGCCAGGGTGCATCTTGCGGACCACCTTGGCCGCCAGGATGCCTTCCTTCTGGAACGAGGGTGGCATTCGAATGTCGGTCACCAGGACCTGAGGCTCACTCTCCTCAGCTGCCGTGATCAGCTCGTCATAGTCGGCGGCGACGCCCACCACCTCGACATCGTCGCTAAGGCCTATCAGCGCCCGCACCCCTTCGCGTATGAGGAGATTGTCGTCGGCGAGCAGGACCGTGATCGCCATCAGGCTGTCCTCGGTGTCTCCATGGACACCACGCTACGAAAGCCCGCGCCCAGGAGCATCGGTGCAGGCTCCCTTTCTCAGGTGGGGGTACCCACACCCTCG
>JAHEJW010000027.1 GCA_024638655.1 bacterium
GGTGAGTCGGGCGAGCAGGTCGGAGGGATAGGCCAATGATCGGGCGACCGGGAGTGGGAGGTTCCAGCTGGTTGCGGTCTTCCCCAGAGCCTCATAGATCTGATCGACGAGTTCCCTTGTGGTGAGGGCCGGACTGTCGACGTAGATGTATTTGTCGATGCCGGGAGTCAGTCGGTCGATGAGAAACATGGTGGCTTCGATCAGGTTGGGGAGGTAGGAGACCGTCTTGGTGTTCGACCCGTCACCGATCATCACGAATCGCCGGCGATAGATCGCGTCGATGAGACGGTAGACGTTGGTGTTGTCCGGGTTGCCTGGACCGAACACCGCCGACGGGCGTATGACCTTGATCTGCGTCTCGGGGTCGGCGGCGGCGAGGGTGTCGAAGAGGGCCTCCGCCTCTGCCTTCGTCTCCCCGTAGATTCCATGTGGCGCTCGAGGCGCCGAATCGTCCATAGGCACGTCGCTGGGACCGAAGACTCCGACCGTGCTGTAGAAGATCCAGCGGGCTACTCCCTTGTCGAGAGCAGACTCGATGAGCCGTCGGGTCGCTGTGACATTGTCACGGATGTACTCCTCGTCGCTCAGCCCCCAATCGGCGCGCGCTGCGGCAAGGTGAGCCACCAGATCGACGTCGTGTGCCAAAGCCTTTTCTATCGACTCGTCGTCGGTGAGGTCTCCCTGCACGAAGACGTGCGGCTCGATGGCCGAAGGCGCCACCCGGTCGATCCCGATGACGTAGTCGCCCCTCTCGATCAGGGCCTCGACGAGGTAAGGCCCGACGAAACCGGAGGAACCTGTGACCAGCACCTTCATCGGATGGCCTCCTGGTAGACGGGGACTCTCAGCAGACGACCCGCCGCGGCCATGAGCGCCGTCCAGGCGCCGGCAACTGCGAGCACCCAAACCAGGGTGGGGAGGAAGGCGACGCTCACCCCGATGATTCCGCAGACCACGGCTGCGAGATCGAGCACAAGAACTGCTTCCTTGTCGCTCATGCCCAGGCGCACTAGACGATGTGAGAGGTGATCCCTGCCCCCGATGGTGATCGATCGACCGGTCTTGAGTCTGGCGTATATGACTGTTCCCGTGTCGACGAGGGGCACCGCGAGGACGGTGGCGGCTGCGAGAGGTGCAAATGCCAGTTCGCCACGCCCGGCGAACGCCACGACGCCCGCCAAGGTCAACCCCAACCACAGCGAGCCGGTGTCACCCATGAACACCTGGGCGGGGTTCTTGTTGAAGAGGAGGAACCCGGCAACCGACCCGGCCACCGCAGCGACGACGAGCGTGACTCCACTGAGCCCGGTGGCGATGACGATCGGAAGGATCACGATCAACGACATCAACGACGTCCCGCCGGCCAGGCCGTCCATGTTGTCCAGGAGGTTCACCGAGTTGGCCATTAGGACCAGCCAGCCAGCGATCAACGCCGCTCCGAAGACGTTGAGCCCGAGTTCCGGACCGGCGATGGCCACCGTCGCCAGGGCACCGAGTGCCTGACCGGAGAGCTTGGTCATCGGGGAGATGTCGTAGACGTCGTCGATCAATCCGGTCAGGAACAGCACAGCCGCACCCACCAGAAGAGCGATGGCGATGGGCTCGCCGAGACCGCCCCCGACGAGTATCGCAACGACAACGCCGACGAACATCGGGATTCCCCCGTAGGAGGGGGTCGGACTGTGATGCCAGCGATGGACCACCGGCGCGGCCACGACGCGGTCACGAATCTTGGGTGACAGCAAGACGAAGCGGATCAGGCCTGCCGAGACCACGAAGGCCAGCCCGCTGGTCAGGAGCACCCTCATCAGCTGAAGTCGGGTTGGGCCCGGAAGTGCGCGATCACGTCGTCGACTATCGCTTCGGTCGACCACGCCGGCTCGTACCCGATCCAACGCCGGATCTTCCCGAGGTCGGGCACTCTTCTCTTGATGTCCTCGAACCCCTGGATCGTCCAAGCCTCGTCGTAGGGAATCTTGACGATGTCGGAGTCGGACCCTGTCCGAGTTCTGATCATCTCGGCCAATTCCAGGATCGAGATCTCAGAGTCATTGCCAACGTTGAACACCTCCCCGATCGTGTCCTCACGGGCTGTCAGCTGGTGGACGCCATTAATGACGTCGGCGACGTGGGCGAAAGCGCGTTGCTGAGTCCCGTCGCCGTGAACGGTCAGTGGCTCCCCCTGCAGTGCCTGGCGAACGAATGTGGGGATGACCATCCCGTAGCGACCCGTCTGCCGCGGGCCCACGGTGTTGAAGAAGCGGACGATGGTCGCTGGCAGGCCGCGGTCACGCACGTATGAGATTGTCAGGTACTCGTCGATGGCCTTCGACGCGGCGTAGCCCCAGCGGATGTTCTTGGTTGGGCCCAGCACGAGGTCGTCGTCCTCGTTGAAAGGGACCTTTGTGCTCTTGCCGTAGACCTCCGAGGTCGAGGCAATGATGACTCGCCTGCGGAAGCGCGCTGCGGCATCGAGCACCACCTCGGTCCCAGTGATGTTGACCGAGATCGACTCGATTGGGTTGTCGACGATCCGACGCACCCCCACCGAGGCGGCGAGATGGAAAACGACGTCGCACTGGCGCACGAGGTCGCTGACCAACGACCGATCGGCCACGTCGCCGTTGATCATGGTCAAGTCCTGGGCGTCCAGGTGCTCGAGATTGGACATCGAGCCGGTCGACAGGTCGTCGAGGACGCACACGTCGTAGCCCTCGTCGAGCAGGTGCTCGGCCAGGTGTGACCCGATGAACCCTGCGCCCCCGGTGATGAGGGCTCGAGCCGTTGCTTGTTTGCGTGAGGCAGGGACCTCGATGGTTCTGACCGCCATTCGCCCCTATATCCTTTCGTGTCGGGAATCTGGAATCGCACCCCGCAGGTCGAAGAGCAGCCGTGCGGAGTCCGAGATCTCATTGAGGTCGAATTCGCGATGGGGGGTGTGCAGCAGGGTCAAGTCGGCGAGGCCGGCTGCCACCTTGGGGTCGCTTCGGCGAATCAGCTCGACACCGTCCACGACGAACGACGGAACGTGAGGGTCGCAATACTCGACGGTTGCGCCCGTCTCCCGAAGCTTGCGTACGATCTCGGTCGCCGTTGTCTCGCGCACGTCGCCGATGTCTGGCTTGTAGGAGACGCCGAGCATCAGGACCCGAGCGGATTCCATCGGGGTGTCCCTGTTCTCGAGCATTTCCAGCGAGCGGTCGACGACATACCGGGGCATGAACTCGTTGATCTCCTGGGCGAGCTCGATGAACCGGAATTGCTTGCCTAGCTGACGCACCCGATATGACAAATAGCTGGGGTCGATTGGGATGCAGTGCCCCCCGACGCCGGGGCCCGGATAGAAAGGCTGGAAGCCGAATGGCTTGGTCGAAGCGCCCCGGATGACTTCCCAGATGTCTACGCCCAGTTCACGACAGAAGACGGCGAGCTCGTTGACCAGGGCGATGTTGACATGTCGGTAGGTGTTCTCGAGAAGCTTGGCCATCTCGGCCTCGCGCGTGCCCCGCATCTCGATGACCGGTGCGAACTTCCCGTACAGCGCGGCGGCCTTCTCGGTTGACGCTTCGTCGATGCCTGCCATCAGCTTGGGTGTGTTGTGGATCCCGAACTCGATGTTTCCTGGATCGATCCGCTCGGGCGAGTAGGCGAGGTGGAAGTCGATGCCCGCCTTGAGACCCGATCTGCTTTCGAGGATCGGCATCACGACTTCTTCGGTCGTCCCGGGATAGGTGGTCGATTCGAGCACGACCAGTTGTCCGGGCAGCAGGTGGTCGCCGACCGCCTCTGCGGCGCCGATTACCGCGCTCAGGTCGGGGAGGCCTTCTCTGAGTGGTGTGGGCACGCTGATAGTGATGGCGTCGGCCAGTGAGAGGATCGTTGAGTCGGTCGTCGCAAGGAACCCTGCCCCTATGGCCCGCTGCACTTCATCAGGGTCTATGTCCTCGATGTAACTGTCGCCTTTCGTGAGCGTCTCCACGCGAGGGCCGTCGATATCGAGTCCGCATACCCGGAGCCCGACGTGGGCCGCTTCCAACGCCAGAGGCAGCCCGACGTAACCCAGCCCGACCACGGCGAGATCGAAGATTCGAAGACGCTCCCGCGGTTCGATGTGCTGCCCGTGTGGCCGCTGCACATTCACTTCGGCGGCCTTCTCCGGTTCCGCGGATCGTGCCCGTTCGACGAGCAGGGCCGAAAGCCACTGGGCGAGCGGCGGTAGGACCTGGACGTCGAGCCCGGCGTCCCTTGCGATCGAGGCCACCTCGTTCACCTCACGGGGATGTGCCGAGGGCATGGCGATCAGGATTGTGTCGGCCTCATATCTCCGCGCTGCGTCAGGGATGTCGTGTCGGTCGCCAACCACCGGTAGGCCGAGTACGGAAGCTCTGCGCCGAGCCCGGTTGTCGTCGAGGAAAGCAACCGGGATGAACGACGATTCGGCGTCGGCATAGATCGCCTTGGCTGCGCTCGTGCCGGCCTCCCCGGCACCGAAGACGAGGAGACGGCCGGTCTTGTTCTCCGGTGAGCGGTGGCTTCGCTCATGGACGGAGGCAGCGGTGAGTCTGGCCGTAATTGCCCCGGCAACGTAGAACGCTCCTGCCGGGACTAACGCGGCGGGGGGCGGGAACTGAGTCGCGAAGACGCCCGTTATGGCGATAGCGGCTGTCACCAGTGCGGCGCCTGCAATCACCGAAGTCAGACCCCCTAGTGAGGTGAGCCGCCAGCGACCGTGATAGATGCCGTATCGCCTCGCCCAGGCGAGATGGATTGCGACCGCCACGAGTCCCGCCAATGCGAGCCCTTGCAGATCGATGGATGCGAAGGCGAAGTCGTGATGGGCCCAAGCGGCCGCTGCTATGCAGAGCATCCAGATCGTGACGTCAGCCAGCATCAGCCTGGCGTGCACCACCGGCCCACTGTCTCCTTGGCTGTCACGCTGATCCGTTCGGCTGCCCGGGTTGAAGACGGTGGTGAAAGTCCTGACAAAGATCCTGGCGTCGGAACGGAGCGACAGCCGGTCGATGTACTGGATGTCGAAGTGGCCGGTGCTTGCATTGTTGGCTTCTCGTTCCCGGGTCTCCAGTTGGGCGAGCCCGGTGAGGCCTGGTTTGACGGTCTCACGTTGCTGCTGCCAGATGCTCTTCTCGGTGGAGCTCCTCGGGGCCCGGGGACGCGGGCCGACCAGACTCATCTGACCCATGAGCACGTTCCACAGTTGGGGGAGCTCGTCGAGGCCCCAACGGCGTAGGAATGCTCCAAATCGGGGCCAGGTCTGACCGCCGGCCGGAGAGGTGGCGAAGCGGAGCATGAGGAAGAGGCGGCCCGCCCGGCCCACGCGCGGAAGACGCAGTATTGGCCAACGGCGGTACGCCACTGCGGTCAAAACGAGGACGGCAGCCTGGATGGGAAGTGTGACCAGAAGGAGAGCCATCCCCAGGAGGGCGTCGAAGACCTCTTTGCCCACCCTTGCGTACAGGCCTCTCGTCCTGTGTCCGAGCGGCGGTTGCCAATCGTCGGTCTCGGGTGTCTCCAGGATCGTGAGATCGATGACCTTGCGGGTGTCGATGCTCATAGCCCGAGCACCTCCCGCGCCGTGCCAAATCTGAATGACGACAGCAATTCACGCAGTCGAGGCTCGACTTTGGCGAGGCCGTGATAATGACGAGCCCTGCCCATGCGCCCCACACCGAGGACCGGGTGATCCGGGTCCACTTCCCACGGGTGCACATAGAGGACCATCGGGCGCCCTTCCCGCTCCACGACACGTCGCATCCCCCAGCGGACGAATCGCATCGGGAGCAGGCGTGTGTACCCACCGCCTGCGAAAGGGAGATTCCGGCCACCGAGGCGGACTGTGGACATCGGGAACTCGATCAGTTCTCGGTTGCCGATCATCTCCGTGTAGGGGAAGCGGTCTGCGTTGGGAATCCCATAGCGGTCGTGGACGATCGGGAATACCGATGAGTCGTATCTGATTCCTTCCTCGACGAGTATCTCCAGAGCCCAGCGGGTCTCATCGATGATCGAGAAGGTGGGAGCTCGGTACCCGAGAACGGGCTCACCGATGAGATCTTCCACGATTCCCTTGGCTCTACGGATGTCTTCTCGAAACCCATCCCTGTCGAGGACGAAAACGGGCCGGTGGTCGTAGCCATGTATGGCCACCTCGTGGCCCCCATGATGGATATCCTTGACTAGCTGAGGGTGACGCTCGGCCACCCATCCGAGGACGAAGAAAGTCCCGCGAACGTCGAAGCTCTCGAGCATCCGTTGAAGCAGCCGGGTCGACGGTTCGACACGCTGCTGCAAGCCCTCCCACTGGTCTTGAGTCACCAGCTCTCGAAAGGTCTCGTCGTGGAAGTACTCCTCGACGTCGACACTGAAGACGTTGACCACATCGGACCGAGGGCTGGCCGACGTCAATGGTGTTGCTGAGGCGGAATCGAAATCGATCTTCCGGGTCGCCATCACAGCCACTCCGACCGGAAGTGGCACATCTCGGAGACGCGTCGAACTGGCGACCGACCCCTACGTCGCATCTGAATTGCGACGAAATCCCCCACGTAATCCGACAGCAAAGCTCCGCCTCCCAGTGGTGCCCCTAATTCATGGGTCGCTCGAGTGAGCGGTCCCTTGGAGGAGACAATAGCGCGCCGAGAGTGGTTGCGTGCGGAGGGTTCTCAGGTTTTTGCCGGAGTCGCCCCCGGCAGCCCTATTCCCGTGATCTTGTTGGAAAATCGCGAATTCTTTTCCACACCTCGGTGGATAGCTGTCTTCACGCGGAGTGGCTGATTTCCGGTCAAGCCACACATCCGGCGCACCGATATGGACGGCATGGTGCACACCAGCCCCCAAAACCGGCTTGCCCCGACGTCCCGTCTGTTCAAGACGTTGTCGTGGGGTGGGCTGGCCGTCACGGCCATCTCGATGACCAGCCTGGTCCTGTTCTCGATCTATCACCTGTTGTCAGGTGTGTTCTTGGGGACAGGAGCGTCGCCCGCATCGAGGGTCTGGCTCATAGGAGTCATTGCCCTGGCCATTGGAGCCGCATCCTCGATCGTCGGCTTCACCATGGGTGTCGACGCAGAGCCGAGAAGCGCGGAGTCTGAGGCTCAGGCTCGACCCACCATCGCGGCCTAGGAAACTACGACCAGAGTCTGATGTCCGGAGCCTGGATCGTCCAGCTCCATCTTTGGGCTCGCCCGCTCTAAGCCTCACCCGACTCCGTCGCCGCCCGTGGTTCAGCACTCCATCACGCTGTGTGATGGCTCGCTCGGAAGCAAGGTCTCGGAGGGCGGTCACGACGTCCAGATGGGCACTTTTCGCGCTTTCTTGAATGTGAACTGAATCTCATCTGACGCCTACCTCCTGGTGACAAGCCCGTTCGTCGGTCAGTCATTGTCGACATAAACCCAGTGGTTGAGGGATTATTGGCCGATCAGTGCGTCTTCCTGACGTGGGCTTCCTGAACCTGAGCTGAAGCTTGCCTGAAAAGTTCGCGAAATTTATCACTAGTTTTCTCGTCACTTTCGGTGGTTGGTGATTATGTTTCCGGGCGGCTTAGGAGGTAATCAGTTGGGGCGAGCATCGGGACGCTGTTTATGGCGTGGTGAGCAATCACCCTCCGGGCTTGGGCTGCCCCGGTCATCCGACCGGTCGTCAGCGCTCACACGGCGCGAGCCCCTTCACTGCATTCAGGGGGTTCATTGATGTTGCGTTCGATGGTTCGTTTCAGCCTGAGGTTCTCCTGGCTGATCGTGGGTGCCGCCGTGGGCCTGGTGGCCCTCGGGGCCATGCAGCTCGGAAACGCGAGGAAGGATCTGCTTCCCGAGTTCGAGCCGACGATCGTCGAGGTGCAGACAGAAGCACTCGGTCTCTCCGCCTATGAGGTCGAGCAGCTCATCACAGTGCCTCTCGAGCAGGACCTGCTCAACGGTGTGGCCTTCCTGGAGGAGATCGAATCGGCCTCACTTCCCGGTCTCTCCTCGGTAGTGATGACCTTCGAGCCTGGAACCGACATACTGGACGCCCGCCAGCTGGTCACGGAGCGAATCACCCAGGCCGTCGCCGTTGCCGGTCTGCCCAACGTGGCCGATGCGCCCCAGATGCTTCAGCCGCTGTCCTCCACGAGCCGGGTCGCCCTCGTCTCACTGTCGTCTGACGAACTGACCCAGATCCAGCAGTCCGTTCTCGCTCGATGGGTGATCGTCCCCAACCTCCTCGGCGTCGACGGAGTCGCCAACGTCGCCATCTGGGGCTTCCGCGATCGTCAGCTCCAGGTTCTCATGGAGCCAGAGAGACTCGCCTCCGAGCGACTCGACATCTACGACGTGATCCGCACGGCCGGCAACGCGCTCGAAGTCTCCCCCTTGACCTTCCTGGAGGCGTCCAAGCCGGGCACCGGTGGCTTCATCGACACTGTCAACCAGAGACTCCATGTCTTCCACGAGCAGACTATCTCGACACCCGACGAGCTGGCGCAGGTCCCCATCGAAGACGACGAAGGCAGGGCCATCTTCCGTGGCGGCAACCCGCTTTTGCTCGGTGACGTGACCGACATCGTCGAGGATCATCAGCCGCTCATCGGTGATGCCCATTGCAGCGACGGCCCGTGCATCCTGCTGGTGATCGAGAAGTTCCCCGAGGCCAATACCCCTGAGGTGGCGGATGGAGTCGACGATGCGCTGAGCGCGCTCCAACCGGGCCTCGAGGGGATGGAGATCGACACCTCGTTCTACCGTCCGGCGGACTACATCGATTCGACGTTCTCCAACCTGAGCATTGCGTTGATCGTCGGCGCGGTCCTCATGCTTGCGGTGCTCGGTCTCGCCTTCTTCGATTGGCGAACGGCACTCGTCAGCCTGGTCAGCATCGCCGCCTCCCTGGGCGGGGCCGCCATCGTGCTGTTCTTCTTCGACGTGACGTTGAACACGATGATCCTGGCTGGTGTGGCCATGGCCCTCGTGGTGATCATCGATGACTCGGTTGCCGGCGTGGGCCTGGTCTCCGACCGTCTCCAGCACGGCAGGACGGAGAGCAACGGGGCCTCGGCCGGAAAGACAATCCTCGGAGCGACCATCGACGAGCGAAGGCCTGCTCTGTATGCCTTCTTCATCGTCATCGGCCTCATCGTCCCGTTCTTCTTCATGGAGGGAGAAGTAGGTGCCTTCTTCCCGGCCATCGCCTGGGCGTATCTGGCCGCGGTCGCCGTGGCGCTCATCATCAGCCTCACGGTGGCTCCTGCACTCTCGCTCCTCATATTGAGGAACCAGCACAGCGCAGAGTCGGGCGCGGTCGCCCGTCTGAAGGAGTCCTACGCCAGGAGGCGCGCGGCAAGCTCAGGCAAGCTCACCACCGCCCTCGCCACGGGTGGGGTGCTGGTGCTGGTGGCGCTTCTGGCGCTGCCCTTCATGGACACGGTGATGCGTCCGGCTCTCCAGGAGCGTGACGTGGTCATCGACCTCGAGGGCCCTCCGGGCATGTCCTTGCCCGCAATGGACCAGATCGCCGCAGACATGGTGTCGGATCTCCGGGGGTTGTCGGATATCGACAACATCGCAGCCCACGTCGGACGCGCGATCATGTCCGATGAGATTGCGGATGTGAACTCGGGTCAGATCTGGGTCAGCATCGTTGCGGAGGCCGATCGGGACTCGGCGATCGAGGACATCGATGACATCGTCGCCCGCTACGACGAGGTTCGAGGGACGTTGTCGACCTATTCCGAGCAGCGCATCAACGAAGTCCTCGACCGTTCCGCGGATGAGGTGATCGTCAGGGTCTACGGCGAGGACGACGTCACTCTGGCGGCGACTGCCGACGAGGTAGCGGCGGCTTTGGCGGATGTCGACGGCGCTGCGAGCGTCGCGGTCAGGGATGTTGCCGACCAGGAGACCATCGAGATCGAGGTCGACATCGATCGAGCTCAGTCCTTTGGGCTCAAGCCCGGAGACGTCCGCCGAACCGCGGCGGTCTATCTCTCCGGTCTGACAGTCGGCAACCTGTTCGAAGAGCAGAAGGTCTTCGATGTTGTCGTGTGGGGTGATCCCTCGATTCGTGAGACGCCCGCCGACATCACAGAGCTGGAGATCGCTACTCCTTCCGGCACGAGGGTTTCGCTCGGGGAGGTCGCCGATGTGAGGACGGTCGAGGCTCCGACTGTGATCCTCCACGAGTCGGTGTCGAAGTACCTCGACGTCGTCGTTTCCGTCGGCGACAGGCCCGCCGGCGAGGTCGGTGCGGCGATAGCCGACAGGGTGGAAACGCTGCAGTTCCCGGCCGAATTCCACTTTGCGGTTCTGGGCGGGTTTGCCGAGCAGGAGGCATCGAACTCTGCGGTGCTCGCCGTGGGGATCGCCATCCTCATCGCCATCTACCTCCTGTTCCAGTCGGCCTTCGCCAGCTGGCGGTTGGCAACACTGGCCTTCCTGGTGCTGCCTGTGGCGGTCACCGGGGGGATCCTGACGACACTGATCTTCTCCCGTGAGATGACGTTGGGATTCGTCGCGGGTCTGATCGCAATCGTCGGTCTGGCCAGCAGGTGGGTCATCTCCTTGATCCGCCGCTACCAGGAGCTCGAGTTCTCGGGCACCGAGTTTGGCCCGGACCTGGTCACCCGGGGGACCCTCGACAGGATCGTCCCGATAGTGGCGTCGGCCGCGGCGCTGGTGGCTTTCTTCCTGCCGGCTGTCGTGACCTCAGGTGCTGTCGGCCTGGAGGTCACCGGGGACATTGCGATCACCGTCGTCGGCGGCGTGATCACCTCGCTGGCTCTCGCCCTGGTCATCCTGCCCGGTTTGTACACCCGGTGGGGCCATGTGAAGAACCCTGATACGTCGGCCGAGGATCTCTATATCGACTACGCGCTGGTGGAGGAGGAGCGGGTGTGAGAGCGAGCACGAGGAGAACCGCAGGCGTTGCCGCCCTCGCCCTCGCCCTGATCCTCACTGCGTGCGGGAGGGGCGACGGAGGGCTCGAGCTGGAGCCGCCCGCGACGAAAGTGAAGATCGAGGGCACTGATCGCTATGTGGTCCACGTCACAGAGAAGGCGGCCGAGCGTCTCGACATCAACACCACCGAAGTCAGCGAGACCGAGCAGGGGCTGGCAGTCCCCAGCGCGGCAGTCATCCTCGAGCCGGACGGCAGGTTCTGGGTCTATGTGACCGATGAGCCTCTGGCCTACCACAGGGAGGAGATCAGCCCGGTTCGTGAGGAAGGAGGCTGGGCTTACTACGAGAACGGGCCAGGGCCTGGAACCACGGTCGTGATCGAATCAGTGGCCGAGCTGTGGGGCGAAGAGACCGGAGTCGGGAAGTAGGGGGGTAGGAAATGTTGCGTTGGTTGGTCGGCTCCAGTCTCAAATTCCGCTTCATCGTCGTGGCGGCTGCGTCCGCACTGATGTTCTTCGGTGTGCAGCAGCTCCAGCACACGAGTATCGACGTGTTCCCCGAGTTCGCCCCACCGCGGGTCGAGATCCAGACCCCGGCGATCGGGCTGTCGGCGTCGGAGGTCGAGTCGTTGGTGACCATTCCTCTGGAGCAGACGCTGAACGGCGTGCCGGGCCTGGACGTGATCAGGTCGAAGTCGCTGGAGCAGCTCTCGTCGATCGAGATGATCTTCGAGCCGGGGACCGATCTGCTCACGGCCAGGCAGTTGGTTTCTGAACGGATAGCGTCAATCAGCCCCACGCTCCCCACCTGGGCGAGCCCACCCTTCATCATCCAGCCGCTCTCGGCGACCAGTCGTGTTCTGAAGATCGGCCTCGTTCCCGAGGACCCGGAGATCGACATGATGGACCTGTCGATGACTGCCTACTGGAAGATCCGGGCCCGGCTGCTTCGGGTGCCGGGTGTGGCCAATGTGCCGATCTGGGGTGAGCGTCTCGACATGCTCCAGGTGCAGGTCGACCCCAACCACCTACGGGCCAATGGGGTCACGATGGAGAACGTGATGACCACGACGGCCGATGCCCTCGAGTCTGGTCTGTTCCAGTTCTCCGAGGGTCATATCATCGGCCGGGGCGGGTGGATCGAGCAGGGCGACTCCCGTATGCCGATCCGGCTCGTCGAACCGATCGTCACGGTGGAGGATCTCGCTGCGATCCCGATCATCAACGATCGAAACCAGACGTTGCGTCTCGACGATGTGGCGGAACTGGTCCGTGATCATCAGCCGCTGATCGGCGACGCAGTGATCAACGACGGCGAAGGACTGATGCTCATCGTCGAGAAACTCCCCTGGGCGAACACGCTCGACGTGACCCGTGGGATCGAGGAGGCCATGGCCGAGCTCGAGCCAGGTCTCGACGGCATCTACGTCGACTCCGAGCTCTTCCGTCCGGCGACGTTCATCGAGGACGCCATCGAAAACTTGTCCTTCTCCATCTTCCTCGGGGCGATGCTGATGATCTTCATGCTGGGCGCCTTCCTCTATGAATGGCGCACTGCACTGATCAGCGTCACCGCCATACCGCTGTCATTGGTGGCGGCGGGTCTGGTGCTCCATCTCACCGGAGCGACGATCAACACGATGATCCTCGCCGGCATGGTGATCGCTCTGGGCGACATCGTCGACGACGCGATCATCGACATCGAGAACGTGGTGAGACGGCTCCGTATCCACCGCAAGGAGGGTGGGGTCCGATCAACGGCCCGGGTGATCCTGGACGCATCGCTCGAGGTGCGCTCGGCGATCGTCTATGCGACGCTGATCGAGATCGCCGCGGTGCTGCCGATCTTCTTCCTCACCGGTCTGTCCGGCTCGTTCTTCCGTCCCTTGGTCACTGCTTACGCACTGGCACTGGGCGCCTCGATGCTGGTGGCGCTGACGGTCACCCCGGCTCTCAGCTACATCTTCTTCCGCAACGAGGGGACGTTGCAGCATCGAGAGTCGCCGCTGGTCCCGCCGCTCAAGAGGGGCTACGAGTGGGTCCTCGAGAGGATCATCCCCAATCCGCGGTGGGCATACGGTGGCGTCGCCGTGATGACGGTCATCGGTATCGCGGTGACTCCATTCCTCGGCCAGACCCTGCTCCCCGACTTCAAGGAGCGTGACTTCCTGATGCACTGGCTGCTCAAGCCAGGAGCGGGCCATACCGAGATGGTGCGAATTTCCGAAATGGCCAACGCCGAGCTGTTGACGATTCCCGGTGTTAGAAATGCCGGGTCCCACATCGGTCAGGCGCTGCTGATGGACGAAGTGGTGGGAATCGAGTTTGGTGAGAACTGGATCAGTGTGTCTCCTGACGTCGACTACGACGAGACGGTGGACACGGTCCAGGAGGTGGTCAACGGCTATCCGGGTCTGTTCCGAGACGTTTTGACCTATCTCAAGGAGCGGATCAGAGAAGTGCTCACCGGGGGGAGTGAAGCGATCACCATCCGAATCTACGGTCCTGATCTCCAGGGTCTGAGGGATGTGGCTTCCGAGATCAACGAGAAGATCGGGGTGATCCCAGGGGTCATCGAGAACCACGTCGAGTTCCAGGCCGACATACCCCAGATAAGAGTCGAGGTCGATCTGGAGAAGGCCAAGGCCTTCGGACTCAAGCCTGGTGACGTCCGGCGGGCCGCCTCGTACATGGTCGCCGGTGAGGAGGTCGGTGACATCTTCAGCGCCGGACGTGCCTACGACGTCCAGCTGTGGACGCCTCTCGAGTTGAGGGCGAGCCTCACCGACATCGAGAACCTGCTGCTCGACACGCCTACGGGTGCTCAGGTCCACCTCGAAGATGTGGCCGACATCACCATCGTCGGCGTCCCCAACATCATCCATCACGAGGACCTCGCCAGGAACCTGGACGTCGGTGCCAACATCGACGGTTCGCGCGACCTCGGGTCGACAGTCGAGGATGTGGAGGACGTGCTCGAGGGGGTCGAGTTCCCCGCCGAGTTCCACGCCGAACTGCTCGGTGAGTTCACCGAGCGACAGGAGGCGACGAGGGTGCTGTATCTCTTCGCCGGAATCGCAGCGTTCGCGGTGTTCCTGCTACTCCAGGCGTCCTACAACAGTTGGAGATTGGCCACGCTCTCGTTCCTGACCCTGCCCATCGCCCTGGTCGGTGGCGTCATCGCCGCCTTCATCGCCGGTGGTGAGCTCTCACTGGGCTCGCTGATCGGGTTCTTCACCGTGCTGGGCATCGTGGCGCGGAACGGGATCATGCTC
Organism: bacterium; assembly: GCA_024638655.1. Taxonomy (GTDB): domain Bacteria; phylum Actinomycetota; class Acidimicrobiia; order Spongiisociales; family ZC4RG35; genus Ww567. The sequence continues at coordinate 14,164 of JAHEJW010000027.1, forward strand.
GTCAGCCACTATCAGCACCTGGAGAACGAAGAGGGCGTGCCGTTCGGTGTTGAGCTGGTACTGCAGGGCGCCCGCGAGCGGGTCGTTCCCATCCTCATGACGGTGTTCACGACCGGGCTCGCTCTGATCCCCCTGATAATCAGGGGCGAGATACCGGGTCAGGAGATCGAGCTACCCATGGGTTATGTCATCCTCGGTGGGCTGATCACAGCGACGCTGCTCAACCTGTTCGTGGTTCCGAGTCTCTATCTCCAGTTCGCCAAGAGGAGAGAGGACCGGGTCCCGGTCTCCGTCTGACCGTCTGCTGGGTCCGGCTTACGAGCCGGGCCCAGCGACCCATCTCCGAAGTCTCCAGACCCTGATAGCCTGTCTCCTCTGGGGGTGGTCAAGGGGGTCTCACCTGACTAGCCGATTTGTCAACCCCCTATAATTCGGCTCCCACGGGGCTTAGAGCACTGGAGGAAGAAAAGGTGTCCACCGAGAGTAGTCCGAGGGTAGACAGCCTCGGAGAGGACTGGGTGACGCTCGCCAAGGCGGCGGAGTTGCTCGGTGTCTCGGAGCGGACCGTGCGCCGCAAGCTCAAGAACGGGGAGATTCCAGGTGAGCTGGCTTACGACCCGAATATCGGCACCGAGCGATGGATGGTGGATACCACCGAGCTGCTCACTCAGAGAGCTGAGACTGCTGTGCTTGTCCCAATCGAGGCCATCGACCGCCTCGAGATGGCCTGGACTCAGGTCAGAGAGGCAGTGGCTCGGGCGGAGATCGCCGAGAGAATTGCCGATTTCGAAAAAGAGCGCCGCCGGGAAGCCGAGCAGGACCGCGATCGTCTTCGTTCGCTGTTGGAAGCCGAGACTGCACTGGCGCAGCGGGTCTCCGACCTGGAGAAGAAGCGCCGAATCGAAGCAGAACGTGAGCGGGATCGTCTCAGGGCCATCCTCGAAGCCGAGCTGGAGCCGTCCGAGCCGAAGCGCTGGCGTCGCTGGTTGGAAGGCGGCGAGTAGTTCCTGACTTGGCTGGGGCGGTGGGTCAAACCACCCGCGAGTCCTCGAAGAGCTCCGTCTCGGAAGTCTCCTCGTCGTCTCTGCTCACCGGTCGCTTCGGCGTCCGACGGGCATCCGTCTGGCCCGGCGCCTTGTTGTATACGTAGCCGATTCGCCGGCTCTGAATCAGCGAGAGACGTCGGTTCAGCTCCTCTAGCTTGGCGACCTGGGTCCGGTGCGGAACCACCGCGACCACTCCATCAGAGAGCCGGGCCAGGGTGGTTGCGTATCCAACTGTGGGTAGCGGTGGTGAATCCACGAGGATCAGGTCGTATTGCTCGCGGACGGTGTCGAACAGCTCGGCTGCCTCCAACGAGCCGAAGATGTCCTGGGCACCCATCAAATCCGAGCCGCGTGAAAGGACGAATAGCTCTATCCCCGGAACGACTTGAGCCTCTTTCACCGCGTTCTCCAGTGAGCTCGCTCCAATGACCACCTCGGTGATCCCAGCACGCGGCTCACCATCCGGAAGCAGAATCTGAGTTACTCCCTGGGTGACGAAGTCGGCATCCAGCACGAGGACCCGCCTGCCGGACCTCGCCGATGCGATCGCCATGTTTGCCACCAGAGTGGATCTTCCGTCGTGAGCCGACGCCGACGTGACCAGGACCATTCGCTCCCTCGGGCCCTGAAAGCTCGAGCCCTGTCTGACCAATTGAGATTCGAGCGCGGCGGTGACGAAGCGGAACGCCTCGGCAGCGCGTGAATCTGGCGCGTTGGCGACCGGAATCTGCGATCGCATGATGACGTCGAACGCCGGGACCGACCCCAGCGACGGACTCCTCAGGATGGTCTCAGGCTGTTCGGACGACGAGACTCGTCGTCGCCAGATGGCCAGAGCGTAGGCGATGGCCACGCCCGTCATGAGGCCGATTACGCCGGCGAATGCGGCGTATGCCCGAGAGCTCGGATTGATTCGCTCGGCTTGTGTGGCTTCGGTCTGGAACACCACTCCACCACCCGCGAGCTCCGCGTCGACCGCAGTCTCGTTACGACGGGCGAGGAGAGTCGACAACCGCGACTGTGCCAAGCGCTGGTCTTCCAGCAGGGCTGCCAACTCGGGCTGCTGGCTCTCAATGCGAAGAAGTGTCTCGATGGCCTGCAGCTGGTCGGTGAGAGCCGCTATCGCGAAAGCATTGGCCTCAGGGTCGTCCTGGAGCTGGATCAAGTCAGCTAGAGCCGCCTCGGCTTCCGCCTGGAGCCGGATGTTCTCTATACCGCGCTCTGCCTGAATGGCAGCTTGGATCTGTTCCAGTTCGGCCCTGGCCTGGCTGATCGACTCTTCGAGCTCTGCCAGAGCACTGGCGAAGCCGGAGACGGCCTCTGAGCTGCGCAGCTCCAGGTACGAGTTGACTATGGCGTCGGCCGCCGCCTCGGCGATGTCGGAAGTCTGGGAAGTGAATGCGACCGTTATCAGGTCGCTGGAGTCTTGAGAAGTGATTTGGGCCCCGGAGAGAACATCAGCTGCAGTCAGGTCGGATGAAGTCGTCGACTCGGCCAAGAGCTCGCTCGCCCGCTGGGCGACGGCAGGGGAGCTCATTATCCCGATTTGGGTTTCGAGATAGCGTTCGGGCTTCGAACTGCTTCCCGATTCGAAAATGGCTGAGGTGCGGGGATCCTCCACCACGACGGAGGCGGAAGACTCGTACTGGATGGCTTGTGTCGAGCCGACGAGGAACCCGACGACACCGAACAGGACGGCCAGGGCGCCGATGAGTATCCATCGGTCACGGAGGACGCCGAAGAGGTCTGGCTCCAGACCGTTCAGGTCGCGCTCGACAGTCATTAGAGAAGCACGCCGATCACGGGTTCGTCTTCTCGCTGGTTCGAGTGTTTGGATCGAGTTCCAGCTGTTTCATCGCTCTGGTGCACCCCCGTCACCCACCTGAAGCCATATCTTCCCACATGTGCACGGGCAATGTGATGGTGTCGTAAGGAGTTTTCGCGGTGGACATCGAATTAGGCGGTTCAAGCAGCAGTAGTCTGTGCCGTCTAGGGGCATCGGGAGGGTTCAGACGTTGGGACGCTTCGTCATCTGTGAGATTCGCGACGCTATGGGGCTTTTGCCTTGAGCATCCGTAGGCAGGCTGCCCGCGGCGTGTTCTGGACGGCTGCCGGGAACTGGGGCTATCAGATCGCCACACTCGTCGTCTTCTCGATTCTCGCCAACCTGCTGACGCCTGCAGCCTTCGGCCTCGTCGCTCTCGCATCTGTCTTCGTGGCACTGATGAAGCTCGTCGAGGAGCAGGGTATGGCGGACGCTCTCGTGCAGCGAGAGGATCTCGAACCGGAGCATCTGGACACTGCCTTCTGGATCAGCATCGGGTTGTCCATTGCCCTGGCCGTGATCCTCACGACCGGCTCCGCGCTGCTGGCGACGCTGGTGAACGAGCCCGACGTGGCTCCGATACTCGCCTGGCTGTCCATTTCGCTGGTCCTCAGCGGCATGAGCAGTGTCCAGCGTGCCATCCTTGCCCGCGATCTCCGTTTCGCAAGCCTCACACTGAGGACCCTCTCTTCCGTAGTGGCCGGTGGTGTCGTCGGGGTGGCGGCTGCTCTTGCCGGATTCGGTGTCTGGGCTCTGGTGGCCCAACTCATCACACTTGAACTAGTGGGCGTCATTGCTCTGTGGACGGCATCGGATTGGCGACCGAGTCTTAGGTTCTCGAGGAGCCACTTCCGAGAGCTGTTTTCATTTGGATCGAGTGTTCTCGGTTTCAAGTTGCTGCGATTCGCCGACCGCCGGGTCGACAACCTGATGGTCGGATCGCTGATCGGTGCCACGGCCCTCGGCTTCTATGTGGTCGCGTACCGCCTTCTCAACCTGATCATCAATATCACTACCTCGGTCATCGGCAGCGTCGCTTTCCCTGTGTTCTCGAGAATCCAGCGGGATGGCGAGCAGGTGAAGAGGGCCTACTACAAGGCTGTCCGCCAAACCAGCGTGATGTCCTTTCCTGCCTTCTTAGGTCTGATTGCAGTGGCTCCGGAAGCAACCAGGCTCTTCTTCGGCAACCAATGGGAGGCCAGTGTCCCGGTGATGCAAGTGCTGGCTGTGGCCGGCCTTGCCCAGTCGGTCCTCTTCGTCAACGGCGTCGTGTTGAAATCTCTGGGAAGACCGGGATGGCGGTTGGTGATCATGGCGGTGAGCGTGTCGCTCTTGGTCGGAGCATTCGCAATTGCGGTGCAGTGGGGGATAGTGGCTGTCGCTTGGGCCCTGGTGGTCGTCACTTATCTGATGGCTCCGGTGTGGCTCAGGGCCACACATCGCCTAGTCGATTTGAGCTTCCGTCGATATGTGGCACAGATAGGACCACCCCTCCTGGCGTCGGTCGTCATGGCTGGTGGCGTGTTCGCTCTCAAGCCCTTTCTCGATACTTGGCTTCTTCCCTGGCGATTCGTAGCGCTGGTGACCGCCGGAATGATGATCTATGTAGCTGCTCTGTGGGTGATCGCCAGGCCGATGGCGACCGAGACGTTGGATCTGGTCAGGCTCTCCATACCCAGGAGGGAGGGCGCGGCCGACGCCGGCTGACCTCAGGAATCGGCCCGGGCATCGGCCTCGAGCCATTGGCCCAAGTCGATGCCGACTAGTTGGGCCGTGGCCATGATCTCGTCGCGGAGGCCCTCGATCATCTCTTGACGCATTTGGGCGGGGAGTCTGGGGGCCTTCAGGAGGTTCTTGGTTCGCAGGCGCCTGGCGAGATTCACGAAGGACTCGGGGACAAGTGGTTCCACCAACGTGCGGAGCTGTTTGTTCGTGAGGAGCTTCTCGACTCTCATACTCTCCGGGACTCCGCCGACATTGTGAGGTGTCTCAAGGTCAGGCCGGAATTCGGGTTCGACTCCTACGAACTCGTAGACGTTTCGGACGATCGCGAGGCTGTCGGCGCGCATGTCCTCGAAGAGATAGGTGTAGATCTGATGTCGCGGGAAGAACTCGAAGTATCGGGACAACATCTCGTGATATCGACCGATCCGCATCCAGTGTGAGTCGGGCTGAGCCCATGACGCACCGGTTCTCAGGTCGATGTCAGGGTCGAGCTTCTTTCCCCGGCTGCGCAGGTACATCTGGTAGTCGGAGTAGGCACGATCTACCGGGTTCCTCAGACCAACGATGATCTTTGCCTCCGGGATGGTGCCCGCGATTCGCTGAGGCGTTTGAGGGCACTCGATATAGATGGGAGATGCCTCCCCGACGGCTAGTTCCCCATCGGCTCGAGAGAAGAGCTCTTCGTATTCGTCCAAACTCCGTACCGGGAACTTGTGCAGCTCGGGGTCGCCGTAGAGGAGCTGGCCTGAGCCATCGACGCCATAGGCGAAGAAGTTGGTCTCCTTCAGCGGGCTCATGAAGACCTCAGGATGTTCGGAGAGGTACCAGTAGAGGGCCGTTGTGCCGGCCTTGGCTGCCCCGATGACGACGAACGTGGGAAGAGTCACGTCGGCATTGATCCTTGATTCGTCACGGTGCGCGCTCGCTTTGAGAACCCATGAAACTGGTGATTGCCTCGGCGACTTGATTGGCTCGGAGTTGCCCGGTATCGATCCGGTGAATCGCCGGTCGGTCTCGGCGCTCGATCTCCAAACCGATCTCATCGAATAGGGACCGGTACCGACCGAAGAACTCCCTGCTTGCCTCGACCGGGGCTCCCTGAAGGTCGTGACTTTGTTCGCGACTGTTCAGCCGGCTCAACAGCACCTCATCGTCGGCGTCCAGCCAAATGACCAAAGAGATCGCGTCGAGCCACTTGCCCAGCATCTCGGACCACCAGCGGGCGAAAGCCGCGGTCGACGCCACGCCGATGCCCTTTGCCCGTAACCGGACGAGGGCATACAGGGGACCCTGGTCGAAGACGAGTGGCTCTTCGGTCGCCGCCCCTCTCAAGTAGGTGTCCCAGGAGGAGATGAACACCATGAGCTTGAAGTCGGCCCATGTCATCCTCGGGACGCGACGCAGGTTTTCGACGAGCAGAGGAGCAAGTCGCGGGAGGCTCCGAAGGAATAGCGGCAGTTGCTTGAGGTCGCGCGCGCTGATGAAATCGGCCCGGGAAAAGGAGCCACCGGTAAGAATTGACGTTGCCGTGGACTTGCCTGAACCGGCGACACCAGTTACTTCGACCAGTGTGAGCGGCGCGTTATCAGACCGGATCACTCATCCACTCCCCACCAAGAGGGGCCCCCTTCTATTGATCCGACAGGGTAGCCCAGCTCGATTGAAGCTCAGCGGGCCGTGCGTGCCCGGTGCCACAAGCCGTGACTCTCACTAATATCCCGCGCGTTGCCGGACGTTTCGGAATCCGGGGTTCCGGGTACTGCCCGGCGGCCTATGGCTCAGTCCAATCGTGGAGGAGCCCGTCCAGGAGTAAGTGGTCAGAAGGGGATCAAATTGGCGAGCAGAAATGCTGTTGTACCTACGAGAGCACGTTCGAGTTTGTCCTGGGGGTTGATCATCGGAATGGTGGCGACCCTCATCGTGGTCTTGCCGGACAGCGCGCGAGCAGCCACGACCGGATCGGCATCTGAAGACGGAACTCTCGTCAACCAGGTCAACTTCAACCCGGTGCCCATCGATCCGGCGGGTGTCGTCCACCTCGGGGGTGGAGACCTGTTGATCTCCGATTCAGAGATCAACGAGGTCACGCCCGGCGCCAACAACTTGTGGCGGATGACACGCACCGGCGGAATCCTCTTCACCGGGAGGTTCGGATACACGCCGGTCGAACCGACCGGTCTTGCCTACAACTCGGCTAACGGCCGGGTCTATGTCTCCAACGACGCAGCAAAAAGCGTGAGGGACATCCATCCGGGAGGTGACGGTCAGTTCGGGACACCCGACGACTCGTCAACCTTCATGAGCACCGCGGCTTTCGGGGTGAACGATCCCGAGGATGTCGCCTGGGATCCGGTTGGGGGCCGGTTGTACATAGGCGGTGGCACCGAGAAGACCATCACTCCGGTGTCGCCGGGACCGAACGGATTGTTCGATGGTGCTGACGACGTCGTGTTCCCCAGCATCAACCTGGGCGCCTTTGTCAACGAGATCGAGGGGCTTGGCTATCGCGCAGCCACGGACACCCTGCTGGTCGTTGATCCCACCGGCGGCGTGGGAGCCAACGGTGCGGAGCGCATATATGAGGTGACGAAGACAGGCCGGCTCATCCGGATCATCAGAATCGCCTACACCGAACTGCCCTCCGATGTGGCACTCGCCCCGGCTACATCGGGAGGCGGCGAGAACCTGTTTGTGGTTGATCGCGGTGACGGTGCTTCCGCCGCCATGGATGGGCGGATGTATGAAATCAGCGCTCCGTTTGCCAATCTGGCGCCGTTCGTGAGCGCCGGTAGCGACAGATCCACGCCGGTGAACCGCAGTCTGACCCTGGGAGGAGACGCGTACGACGACGGCCAGCCGTCGACCAACGCTCTGTCCGTGACTTGGTCGAAGGTGAGCGGCCCTGGCTCCGTGACTTTCGGCAACAACAAGGCTGTAGACAGCTCCGCCACTTTCTCGACGCCCGGCACCTATGTGCTGAGGCTCACTGGCTCCGATGGGGTCATGCAGAACTCGGACGACGTTACGGTCACCGTCCAGACGGCAGTGAAGAATGTTGTTGGCGGGGTGGATACCTCAACCGGGATATGGCGTCTCTTCGACGGAGGTGTCCAGTTCAACTCCTTCTACTTCGGCAATCCTGCCGACTTCCCGTTCTACGGTGACTGGGACTGCGACGGAGACGAGACACCCGGCCTGTACCGGCAGTCGGATGGTTATGTCTACCTTCGGAACTCGAACACGCAGGGCGTTGCAGACATCTCCTTCTTCTTCGGCAATCCGGGAGACGTACCGCTTGCCGGCGACTTCAACGGTGACGGGTGTGACACCGTCTCCCTCTACCGGCCGTCTGAGGCGAAGTTCTACATCATCAACAAGCTGGGCAAAGGTGATGCCGGTCTCGGCGCCGCAGACTCGTCCTTCTTCTATGGAGTGCCTGGTGATGTCCCCTTCGTCGGAGACTGGACCGGTAATGGGATCGACACCCCGGGGCTGCGACGCAACTCCGACGGGTTCGTCTATCTGAGGAACACCAACACCCAGGGAATTGCCGATGTCAACTACTTCTACGGCAACAACGGGGATGTGGTCTTCACCGGCGACTGGGACAACGACGGGGATGACACCCTCGGGTTGTACCGGCCCTCGAACGGGATCATGTATCTCAGGAACACCAACAGCACCGGGATCGCCGACTTCGACTTCTTCGCCGGATCAGGTCTGTATCCGGTCGCGGGAGACAACTGAGTCTGGCCGACGCCGCGGGTAAGGGACGCCAGGTAGGGCGTCCCGCACCCGCCTCCCTTATAATCTCGCTCACTTTGGGGCACCAGGAAACAAGCGCGGGCGGAGACGCCTGACATGCGCAAACAGGCTTACTGGCTGACGATCGCCTTTATCTTCACCGTGCCGTGGGAAGCCGCGATACAGGTGGGAGCAGGAACCAGGGGTAGCCGGTACCTCGGACTGATCGCCGCCGCAGTGTGGGCCATCTCTGTGATCCTCAGAGGCCGAATCCGCAGACTCGATGCATTCGTCAAGGCCTACTTCCTGTTTCTCCTATGGAATGGTCTCACTCTTCTTTGGAGCATCGCCCCGGATACCTCGTTCAGCGGGTTCGTCACATACACCCAGATCTTCGGGATGATCCTCATCCTCTGGGACCTGATCGAAACCGAGAAGCAAGTGGAGACGGCATTGCAGGTCTTCGTCCTAGGTGCATACATTTCTTGTGCGAGCATTTTCGTTAACTGGGTGACGGCACCTCCGCCCAACTCGCCCGCACACAACAGAATCAACGCGTTGGGCTTCGAAACCGATGGAATCGCGCTGATATGCGCAATGGCGATACCCGCTGCCTGGCACCTCGCCACCGGCCCGAATTCGTTGAACCGCTCCAAGGCGATCATCACCATCAACTTCGCCTATCTCCCCGCAGCGGTCTTTGCCATCATTCTCACTGGAACGAGGGGGGCCGCCATAGCCAGCGTTCCCACGTTCCTGTTCATCGTATGGACCCTCAGACGGTCCAGCTCCCGGCGTCGCCTGATCGCTTGGACGATGCTTGGCCTGGGCGTGCTGTCGGTGATGTTCTTCGCACCGCCTGAGATGGTTCAGAGAATCGGCGGGTCGGTGGCGGACGTACTGGAGGGCGACAGCCTCAGCGGACGACGCGACATCTGGGCGGACAGCCTCGAGACGTTTGCCGATCATCCCCTCTCCGGCGTCGGTCTCGATTCGCATCGGGCCTCATCTAGCTACAACAAGGAGGCCCACAACACGATTCTGTCGATCCTCGTCGAGTCCGGGCTGATCGGGTTTCTTGCTTTCGGCGCAATCGCCATTGCCGTGCTGACGAGACTGTTACAGCTGAGGGGTTGGGCTGCGTGGTATTGGCGGGCCCAGATCTCGGTCCTCTTCTTGGGCTCGATGTCTCTGTCACTCGAAGACAGCAAGCCGCTTTGGATCCTCTCCACTTTGGCGGTTGTGAACGCAGCGGCGATACGAGCCGAGCTGGCCAAGCCGCTTCCCGACCGGTCGATGCTCCCGTCCGTCTGGGGGCAGGGTCCGGACATGCGCGAGCTCGAGCAGGTCGAGAGTTGACGCCCGAGCAGACGGCTCCTCGACCACATAGAGGAGCTAAGTACCACCTAAAGTGTGCGACGCGAGGGTGGGGAGACGAGACGAGGTGGTCGGGGAATGAGTGAGGGGCGACGCCCAAGGTCCGACGAGGCTGGAACAGAGCGGTCTCTCGGCTCTGAGAGATTGCTGGTCCATGTGCACATCAGCCGCACTGGCGGCTCGACTCTCAATCACATCCTGAGAAGCTCTTACGGTGTCCGTCATTGCCCTGTCGAGCCATGGGACTCTCGATGGGGGCCCGACCCTTTCAGTAGGGAGGATCTGCGAAAGCTGCGGAGGATCTACCCAAACCTGAGGAGCATCGCCGGGCATCGCATCTTCGGGTATGTCGATCTGGAAGACGCCGGCATCGGTGCCGACTACTTCGCCATCATGCGGGATCCGGTCAGGGCAGTCGCATCCCGCTTCCAGCGCAAGGTGGACCACGCCGACAAAGGCCCGGACGAGTTCGAGGCGTGGATCCAGAAGGACTGGACCCGGAACCGCCACGTAAAGGCAATTGGCGGGACCGATGACGTCGGTGACGCGATCAAGGTCATCAGAGACAACCGCCTGTTCATGGGTCTGACCGAGAGGTATGACGAAACGGTCGTCCTGCTCAAGAAGCTGCTCGCTCCAGACCTGAACATCTCCTACAAGCCGGTGAATGTCGCTAGCAAGAAGACAGTCGCCAAGGAACTGCTATCCGACGATCGTTTGAGAGGCATGATCGAGGAATCGCAGTCAGCCGATCTCGAGCTGTTTCGCTATGTGAAAGACGTGCTCTGGCCTGAGTACCTCGAGGCTTATGGTGAAGGGTTCGAAGCCGACGTCGAGCGGTTTGCTGCCTCGCCGGGGACTTTCAACAACCTGAACATCCTCCTCTCTCGCCTCAAGGCCCATGGCGTCTATCGCCCCGCCCTATACCTTCATCGAAGAGGGTTGCGTTAGAGCCACCGGCTCAAGCGAGCCAGTCCCAGAGGATCTGCTTCATCTCTGCCGCCACCACCTCCGGGGGGCGTGACGCATCGATCACGTGGACGTCCTCGACGTCCCAATCTGTCTCCCAAATCTCTGTCGACCGCTTCCTCACGTAATCAGCAGGCTCGTCGGTCTTTCTCCTGACCGCCTCTTCGGGTTCTAGCAAGAGGACAAAAACGAGGTCGGGCATCGCCACCAGTGCGTGATAACGGTCTTCGAGACGTATCAGCCAGCGATGCACCGGCCCGGGCGCGTCCTCCAGAAGTCGGGCGATCTGAGGGACATCCGTGCGAGATAGAGCCGGGTGGGGGAATCGGTCGGAAAGGACAATGGTGCCCCGATTGGCGGCGCGGCGAGCCTTGCGGTATTCCCGGTACCGATCACGGGCCTTACACGCATACCAGAAGAGACGCCTGTTCTCAGCTTGTGGGATCTCTTCGTCCAAATCCGACGCCGCCGGAGGGATGTCCTTGACAAGGCCGGTCGCGGCGCCAGCCTTGAGCACAGCTCTCACCGCATAGGTCGTCAAAGACCACGGCGGCCTTCCGAGGTGAACCTGGGACACGTCGAAGTCGCGGGACAGCCAAGCACTGATCTCCTCGAGTGCGGTCGACTTGCCCGCCCCGTCACCGCCAAGGACGGCAACCAGGGCGCCTCCCGACCCGGGGGTGAATCCGCTAGCGCGATCGGTTCGCCGACGAACCGTCATTGAAAAGCGTCTCCAAACCCTGAGCCATGCGTCGAGCAAGGCGTTGTCGCGCGCGTGGGGTGCGAGCGCCAACTGGATCTGTCTCGCCACAGATAGTCGCATCCGAAGAGGGGGTTGCCCAGTGGCCACCCGTTCGGCATCGGTGAAGAGGACAGAGCCGATGAAAGGGAGGTGCTCTTCCACCACAGCTTTGAGTCGGTCCCGGTCGAGCTCAGCGCCGAGCCACTCCAGCTCGGTTCGCTCCGAGCGCTTCGGGCCCGCTCGCCTGCCCCGGAGGGCACTCCATACGATCTCGTCGAGGATGGCGTACTTGAGGACCATCCTGATGACAAGGACCGCGTACTCGAATTCGGGGCTGGGGATGGGGAACACCCCCCGCACTTCGGCCGACTCGAGGTAGGCGTCCTCGATCGGAAGTCGGTAGTTCTTCGTTCGATCGTGGCCAAGCACCAGTTGGTAGTGGGCATGAACATGGACAAGTCGATCTGCCGAAGCGTCATAGCCGAAGTGATGCGCCACGCCCGGAGCGTCCTTGACATAGGGCCTTGCAGCCGTGATGAAGCCGAGAGAGGCCATGACACCCTCGAACTGGCTTGCCTTGCTCCGGCCCACCAGAAGGTCCAGGTCGGTTTCGCCTCGCTCGGCGAGCTCGAGGGCCGCATTGCTCTTCCAATGGCAATAGACGATGCCCTCTGCGCTGAGGGCATCTGTCAGCTCGATCACCAGTGGTATGGGAGCCATTTCGCGGCTCATTGTCCTTCCAACTGGCCGCACAGTCGAGTCGAGAGTTGGGCCATTTGAAGGTGTGCTGGCACGGTGGGTGACGGTATGCTCTCGGCATCGATAGTTGGGGGATGTTGGGGGAATGCAGATTTCGAACGTGAGAGACGTGGGGCTCGTCCCGTATGTCTGTATGCCGGGAAGCCCATACACAGGCTCGACCCTGCTCGGCTTCTTGTTGAACAGCCACCCTGACTGCGTGTCCATTGGCGCCGCCACCGGTCTCACCAGGAAGGTCGATGTCGACACGTATCAGTGCACTTGTGGTGCCCGATTTCAGGACTGCGATTTCTGGAACGAGGTCGCCGGGCGGACCGAGCGCCTCGGATACCCGGTCACTGTCTTCCAGTCCGATTTCTGGAACACCCATGTTCGACTCTCGAAGCGACGGTGGCTCAACGGCCTTCTGGTCAGGTCACTCGGCAATGACATACTCACCGGGACGCGGGATGCGCTCATCATGAACCGCGGGCCGATCAAGGACACTCTCGAGGAAGCGAGAAGATCGTCATGGGCTCTCGCCAAGAGCATCCTCGATATGACCGGCAAGAAGGTCTTCGTCGACACTGCCAGAGATCATCAACGTCCCAAGTACTTGGTCTCGGACGATGGGCTTGACGTCAAAGTCATTCATCTGATCAGAGACCCGAGGGGAAATGTGGCGAGCATCATGAGCCATACCGGTGTGGACGTGGCGACTGCCGCCAAGCAGTGGAAGCATTACAACGTCGAAGCCGATCGGGTCAGCCGGTATATCGAGCCGTCCTCGTGGATGAGGGTCAAGTACGAGGATCTCTGTATCGATCCGCAGGGGACTCTCGACGAGATCGCACGTTTCGTAGGAGTCGAACCCGCCCCGGTGTCTGCCTACCTCGCGGGAGGCGAGAGCCACATCATCGGCAACTCGATGCGCCTTCGAGGTGTAGAGGAGATACGTCTCGACGAGAAATGGCGCGACCGTCTCGACAGTCAGGACCTGGAGACGATCGCACGGATCTCGGGCGAGGCGAGTAGGCGCTTTGGCTACGAGTGGTGATGAACGAAACCCGTCGTTGCCAAGGCGCGGCGCTCGGCAATCGTTTATTTTGCGAAGGGATCCATGGGTGCACCAGGCACCCGTGGTCGGGTCAGGGAGGTAGAAGTGGGAAAGAATCTCAAGTGGACATTGGTCCTCGGTGTGCTCGTGTTGACGGTCGGAGCTTGCCGGGCGACTGGGAGTGAAGACACAAGTGATGGTCCAACGACCACCGAGGCTGCTCCAACCACCACCGAGGAGATGACGGACACCACTGAGGCGATGGACGGGACCACCACCACCGTCGATCTCGAAGGAGACCTGCTGCCTCCACTGGTCGACGCCGCCAACTTCAGTGACCCCACCAACGTGGACAACAAGTGGTACCCCCTGGTTCCGGGAACCCAGCTCGTCTTCGACGGAATCACGCTCGAGGACGGCGACGATGAGGTCCCCCATCGTGTGATCTTCACCGTCACCGATCTGACCAAGGTCATCGCCGGCATCGAGACCGTGGTGATCTGGGACGAGGACTATGCGGAGGGTGAATTGGTCGAGACCGAAATCGCCTTCTTCGCCCAGGACGACGACGGCAACGTCTGGCTGATGGGTGAGTATCCGGAGGAATTCGAGGACGGGGTCCTCGACAAGACGCCTGCCTGGATTCATGGAGTCGACGGCGCGCAGGCGGGGATTCTCGTCCCCGGTAATCCTCAGGAAGGCACCGATAGCTTCGCCCAGGGTTGGGCTCCCGCTGTCGAATGGACCGACCGCGGCATCATCTTCGAAGTCGGTAGCGAGACCTGTGTCCCGGTCGACTGTTACGAGGACGTCTTGATCATCGACGAGTTCAACCCTGAAGAGCCAGGGATCTTCCAGGTGAAGTACTACGCACCGGGCATCGGCAATGTCGAGATCGGATTCAAGGGCAACGATCCTTCGGGCGAGACTCTCGAGCTCGTCGAGTACAAGGTGCTCAGTGAGGCCGAGCTCGCCGACGCGCGTGCCGCGGCACTGGGCCTGGAGGAGCGGGCATATGAGCTCGTTCCCGAGACCTACGGGAGCACCGAGCCGATCAAGGGCCCCAACTGATCGAAGAGCCCGGCCGGGGATGGCCCGGCCTGGCATGATTGCATGATGCGCATCCTTGGCTTGGGCGTGGACCTGGCCGACATCGAACGTGTTCGCCACGTGTTGGATAAGTACCCGCGGTTCGCCGAGAGGTGTTTCACCGACCACGAGCGTGAGTACGCATTCAGGTACGCGAGGCCAGAGAGGAGGCTGGCTGCTCGATTCGCCGGCAAGGAAGCCGTGATGAAGTCGATGGGCACCGGGTGGCGTCGGATCCGATGGAAGGAAATCGAGATCACAGGCGGCGGGAAGCCGACGGTGAGAATGCAGGGCAACGCCACCCGGCGGGCCGAGATGCTCGGAGTCACCGAGGTGTTGGTGACCATCACCCATACCGATACGTCTGCCTTGGTGATGGCCGTCGCAGTTGGCGAATGATCTCGGCTAGCCCTACATTGCTGCCGACATCCCAAGTTGGAGTCTGGCACCCGGCACCAAGAAAATAGTGGGTCCAGGCTTCACGATGAGTAGTTTCTGACTACTCTCAGGGGTCACATACTGGGCGAATCAATTGGGGAGTAACCGTGGGATCTGTATTCATTCGTGATCGTGGGCTTCTGAGCGCGCACCCTCAGCGACGCTGGCTGCACATTCTCATCGTGCTGGCGATGGTCATGACGCAACTCGTCTTTGTGGCGGAGACAGCGCAGGCGGCCGTGACCGGTGACACGAGCAACGACCAACCGGCCAGTCTGGTGAAGGAATTCGACTTCATCGACCTCGAAGTCGACGAGGTGCAGTCCATCTACAACAACGCTACGGCAGGGACCTTCACCCTGACCTTCTTCGGTCAGGGCCCGACCATTCCACTCCATTACGACTCGGGCGGAGTGAACGAGGTCCAGACTCTCTATAACAACGCCACTGGCGGAACATTCACGATCACCTTCAGTGGCCAGACCACAGCGCCCATCGCATACAACGCTGCTCCCGGGGTGGTCGAAGCCGCGCTGGAGCTCCTCAGCAACATCACCGATGTTGGTGTGAGTGGTACAGGTGTCATGGGAGACCCCTGGGTGATCACCTTCCTAGATCCAGGTGGGCAGAACGTCGCCCAGATCACCACGACGGACACCGGTTTGACAGCTGGGACTTCCACGATCGGCACGACCACCGAAGGTGTGAGTCTCGAGACTGCCTTGGAGGCACTCCCCAATATCGTCGATGTCTCGGTCTCGGGCTCTGGCTCCATGGGTGATCCATGGCTGGTCACCTTCCTCGATCCGGGCGGAGCAGTTCCGCAGAACCTGGCCGCCAATGATGCAGGTCTAACGGGGACTACCACCATCGCCGAGCACACGGCCGGCGAGTCCGCTCCGATCGACCCGTCAGGCATCGCCATGATCGGCTCAGAATTCGTGGTTTCTGACTCGGAGATCGAGGAAGAGCCAACGGTCTACGACAACGTCAACATGTGGAGAACCACGTCGACTCCTACATTCCTCGGCACCGGAGAATTCCCCGATGGTTCCGGTGAGCCCACGGGTCTGGCTTACAACCCGGTCGGAAATGGCCATCTCTACATCTCCAATGATGATTCCGATCGCGTCTATGACGTCGATCTCGGACTGAACGGTGTCTTCGACACCGGCGACTCACGCACCTTCCTCGATGCCTTCGCCATCGGAGCAGTCGATCCCGAGGACGTCGCCTGGGACTCGGCCAGCGGTCAAGTGTGGATCGCCAGCGGTGTCGGCGGCGGCACAGATCCACGTACAGTCACCGCCGTCTCGCCTGGCGGGGATAACACGCTCGGAACCGGGGATGACGTCGTCGGCACGACGTTCGACGTATCGAACATGTTGGTTGACCTTGAGGGGCTGGAGTATCGGCCGCAGTCGGACACTCTGCTTCTCGTTGACCCGACCAACCAGCCGCCGTTGAGCAAGGAAGCGATCTACGAGTACACCAAGGATGGGCGTCTGGTGCGGATCATCACCATCAACCAGACCAAGAACCCTTCTGATCTGGTGCTGGCTGCGAATGGCATGACGTTCTACCTGGTCGATCGGATGGACGACAACAACAGCGCATCGCCACCTCCGAGAGACGGTAAGTGGTTCGAGTTCAGCTACAGCTTCCCCAATCTCGAGCCCTTCGTCGATGCTGGGTCGGCTCAGGCTGTCGGCTTCGGGGACCAGGCCAATCTCGATGGCGACGCCTACGACGACGGTCAGGGATCGTTGTATACGACACCTCCATTCGTACCGCAATCGACATGGTCGAAGGTGAGCGGTCCGGGCAACGTCACGTTCGGGGACAGCTCGGCCCTCGACACCACTGCGAGCTTCAGCGCGCCTGGGGTTTACCAGCTCAAGCTGGAAGTCACCGATGGCACGCATACCGTGTCGGACACCGTCCAGGTGACGATGTCGAACGACCCGAACCAGGCACCCTTGGCCAACGCAGGCTCAGATCAAACCATCACGTTGCCGAGCGCAGCCAATCTGTCGGGGACGGCGAACGATGACGGGATGCCGAATCCTCCGGGTGCGTTGACGACGACCTGGTCGAAGCAGTCCGGTCCGGGCACGGTCACGTTCGGCAACGCCGCGGCGTTGGCGACGAGCGCCTCCTTCTCGCAGTCTGGAACCTATGTGCTCAAGCTGACCGCCAATGACGGATCAAAACAGCACAGCGACACGGTGACAATCACTGTGAACCCTGCGCCGCCACCACCACCGGACGCCTCGATCGTTGGAGGCGCCGAGCAGTCGACCGGAATCTGGCGTTTGTTTGATTCGGGGATTCAGACGACGTCGTTCTACTTCGGCAATCCTGCTGATTTCCCGTTCTTTGGGGATTGGGATTGTGATGGGGTGGAGACGCCTGGGTTGTATCGCCAGTCGGACGGCTACGTGTATTTGAGGAATTCGAACACTCAGGGGATCGCCGACATCTCGTTCTTCTTCGGGGATCCGGGTGATGTTCCGATTGCGGGCGATTTCGACGGTGATGGCTGTGACACGGTGTCGATCTACCGGCCGTCTGAAGCGAAGTTCT
>JAHEJW010000028.1 GCA_024638655.1 bacterium
AAGAAGACAGCCCGGTGAGTCTCGGATCTGCCAGTTCCTCACACCACGATCGCCTCGACAAGAGGATCAAGCCGATCAGGCCGGTCGTGATGAGTGACCCTGAGGACCAACCCAGGGTGGTCAACGGATCGAAGGCACCGAGGCCAATTCGCTGCAAACCGAATAGAGCTCCTGAGGCCAGGACCACGGCTGCCCCGACCAACCCGGTGAAGGTCGGTGCCCACCGGCTGCGAAGCGGACCGGGGAGAGACAGATACACGGCCGTCTGAAAGAAGACTGCGTATGCAGCGAGTGGGGCGACGGCGGTTGTGAGTGTCATTGGGGCTGGTGGGCCCGTGCGAGCCGGGCCGTTCCTCTACTTATACCCCACCATGAGGCCTATCAACCTCGACTACACAAACTCCGGGTAGCCGAAGATCGACTCAGGGGGACATCGGGCACGTGCGATCTCGACAAACAAACCTCCATGATGGCGAGTATCTGCCCGATTCGATCTCCACCTGAAGATCGATCGATTCCCTTCTTGTATCAAAGATCTCTGACACGAAGTTCGTGCTCTGCGAGATTCGATGTCAAGAATTCGTCACAGCGCCGGCGGCCCAGCCTCACACCCGGTTTCCGACCATTAGCGTGCCCACTCGATGAGTCTCCAATCCCTCGCCGACCGCTACTGGAAGGCGTACTCCCGCTACAACCCGACCATCGCCACGACGAGGGGGGAGCACGACTACGACGAAGAGCTGCGCCGATTCGATGACGATTGGTTGGGCGAGATGCATGATGAGTTCTCCGCCATCGCCAAGGAAGCTTCAGACCTCGACACCCTCTCCATGACCACACAGGAGAGGATCTCGGCGCGTCTGATGGAGCACGAGGCAACCGTCGGTGTGGACGAGATCGAGCATCGATTCATGGTGGGCCCGATCGATCCCTACCTGGGGCCCCATACCCGGCTGCTCTCCGACACTCGACAGAACACGGTTCGTGACCCCGCACAGGCGGAAGCACTCCTCGGGCGATACGAGAAAGTGCCCGGACACCTCGCCGGTGCCCTCGAATTCCACGCTGAGTCGGCCAACCGAGGCATGACACCGGCACGAGCCTCGATCGACCGGGTCATCAGTCAGCTCGACGGGTATCTGTCGTCGAGCCTCGAAGATGATCCCTTTCTCCAGCTGAAGCTGCCGGATTGGCCCGAGGCAGAGGGCTGGCGAGACCGGGCTACGGAGCTGGTCACAGATCGCATTCGGCCCGCCATGGCCGAATACAGGAGTGGTCTCATCGAGAAGATCGCTCCACTGGCCAGGCCCCAGGAAAAAGTTGGGATCGTCTGGATCAGCAACGGCGAGCAGATATACGAATCCCTGGTCCGGAAGTACACCCAGCTCGAGATTGCGGCACCAGAGATCCACGGCATCGGAAGGCAGTGGGCAACGGAGATCAACGCGGACGAATGGGTGGCGGTAGGGGGATCCGCGCTCGGCGCCGGCACCAGGGCGGAGGTCTTCGAACGGTTACACAACGACCCCGACCTCCGATTCCGCTCGGAGCAGGAGATGCTCGAGCATGCCCAGGACGCGATCGACCGAGCATGGGCCGCAGTCGACGATTGGTTCGGGACGAGGCCGGAGACACCGTGCGATGTAGTTCCTGTGCCTGCTGCAACAGCACCAGCCATGCCTCCGGCTTACTACATGCAGCCGCCTGTCGACGGATCACGACCGGGAACATATTTCCTCAACACATATCGGCCGTCCGAACGCGATCGATTCGAGTACGAGTCGATTCACTTCCACGAGGCGATACCCGGGCATCACTTCGATCGATCACTGGCAGCGGAGCTGGAAGGCATCCCTACATTCAGACGGTATGCACAGGTCTTTGCCCATACCGAAGGTTGGGGTCTCTACTCGGAACGATTGGCCGACGAAATGGGGCTCTACTCGTCAGAAGTAGACCGTCTCGGAATGATCAGCGCCGATGCATGGAGAGCAGGCAGGCTAGTTGTCGACACCGGAATGCACGCTCTCGGATGGAGTCGGGAACAGGCGATCGACTTCTTGAGTCAATGGACACCCATAGGCCGAATGACCATCGAACAGGAGGTTGACCGATACGTCGGGATGCCCGGTCAGGCGCTCGCCTACAAGCTGGGTCAGCTGGAGATCTCGAGACTTCGCAAGAAAGCCGAGCACGAACTCGGCTCGTCTTTCGACATCAAGGGTTTCCACGACACGATGCTGGTCAACGGGGCGATGCCCCTGCCACAGTTGGCCGAGGTTGTAGAGGAGTGGATCGCCGGCTCTCGCTGAGGCTACTCGTCATTCGTGTCGAACTCGAGCAGCGGCAC
Source organism: bacterium (assembly GCA_024638655.1). Taxonomy (GTDB): domain Bacteria; phylum Actinomycetota; class Acidimicrobiia; order Spongiisociales; family ZC4RG35; genus Ww567. The sequence continues at coordinate 2,351 of JAHEJW010000028.1, forward strand.
GTAGAACCAGGCCCACACCGCTATCGCAGTGATCGCAGCCGTCGCCACCGCCGCAGCGGAGTTCGAGAAGACCAGCGAAGAGACCAGGTAAACCACGGCCGAAATCGAGATCAGGAAGAACACGGTCCCGACGATGGCCAGTTTGGTGGCGAACATCACATGACTCATAGTGCGTCGTTGGATTCCGCTGATAGGGGCTCTTACCCGCTGGTGGACACTCGGTGCGATGAGCAAGACCGACGAAAGGGCGGCCGTGGTGAATGCGGTGTAGTAGACGATGGTGTTGCTCGTCTTGATCTCGGCGAATGGCGACTGCAGTGGAAGAACCAGCAGGAAGGAAAACAGCACCACCACCCCGGGGATGGAAGTCCGCAGGCCTTCCATCAACGCCCGAAACTGATCGTCGACTTCCTCGGCTTTGGGATCTTCTCTCGTAGATACGTTGGACATGGTCCGACCTGTTTACCCAATCCGAGCCAGCCTCAATCGCCGAGTATCACAACGCCATCGGCAACTCCTGGGTCTGTCGCGGCAAGGGGGGCTGTGCCGTAGGCTGCGGTGAAAGGAGCCCAATGCAACAGCACCCCCAGTTCGAGTCCCTGCGGCCCATGGAACGTCGTGTCCTGAAGATGCAGAGTGAAGGGACACCTGTCGATGAAATCGCAACACGACTCAAGAAGAGCCCGGAGTTCGTCGAGCGGGTAGTGGAATGGACACGGATACCTCGGGTTGCCAAGCAGCGTTCCGGTGACCTCAGCCCCCTGGAGCGCCGGGTTCTCGCCCTCAGACACCAGGGGGAAGACACAGAGACCATCGCTCGAAGGTTCAAGAGGACCGAACGGTTCATCCGCCAGGTCGAGGGGTTGGCCCACTATCGAAAAGGGCTTGGCCTGATGCGAGTCGCAGCAGACCAGGCACGCTCAGCCGAGCAGGCGAGGGCCTGAAGACCGCGACTGAGAGTCGCGTTCCCAATCGAGACCAGGAGGCGGAATCAGACGAGCTCTGAGGCGGATTCGAGAAAGCCTCTTCTTCATACCATCCGCCGCTCTCGCTGCCTTCGTATTGGTGGCCGCCCTGGCGATCTGGGTCGACTCCACGAGCATCGACTTCGAGGGATTCCCACTCGTCTTGTCCGTGACCATCACCGGCGCACGCGCGATTGCCACGACGGTCGCCGGAGCGACCATCACCGTTGCCGCGATCGTGTTCTCGATCACTGCCCTTTCCACCCAGATGGCAGCGAGCCAGTATTCCCCTAGAACGGTCGGCGACTTCTTCGACGATCCCTTTCAACAGATGATCATCGGTCTCGTGGTGGGCACGTTCACCTACTCTTTGGTGATCCTGGCCGGGCTCGGCGACGTCCTGGACAGCATGGTCGAAGCCTCTCCGAGCCTCGCTGTAACGCTCGACATCATCTTCGGAGTGCTCTCCGTGATCGGCATCGTGGCGTTCATCAACCACTCACTCCGAAGAATGCAGATCGACTCCGTCGTCCGCCGAATCGCAGACCGCACACTCGATTCGATGCGTCGCGACCTCAGCCAGCCGACCGAAACGGACGTCACCGAAACTCCGCCCCCGGCCGGCGAGACCCACGATGTGATCGCCAGAAGAACGGGTTGGGTGACGAAGATCGACACCGAGAGCTTGCTGGAGAGCCTCCCCGACTCGACCGCTGTCCGGATAGGAGTGCGCGTCGGCGAGGCCGTTTCCGAAGGTGATCAGATCGCGACGATCTGGTCGGAGGACCCTGATGGGGCTGAGGCTGCCGGCTCCGCGGTGAGGAGCTCGATCCGGCTGGCGGCACAGAGGTCGATCACCACGGACCCGAGCTTTGGTGTGCGACAACTGGTGGACATCGCACTGCGTGCTCTGTCTCCCGGTGTCAACGACCCGACGACGGCCGTCGACGTCCTGCATCATCTCAAGATCCCGATAAGAGAGGTCCTCTTGTCCGACGCTCCGAAGAGGGTGTTCGTCAGTGACAAGGGCCGCCGGGTCTACCTGGCGGAAACCCCCTCGCGCACCGATTACGTCCACACCGCATTTGCCGAGATACGCCTCGCCGCAGGCAATCAGCTCTCGGTGATCGAGGCTCTGGTGGAGGTCCTCCAGGACCTGGCATCGGAACTCCGCGCCGCCGACCTCATGAGCCGGGCCACTGCCGTCGAGGAAGAGCTCGGTCTCACGATCGAGATGGCCAGGCGCTCGGGTCTTCCAGATTCTGATCTCGAAAGAGTCGTCGGCGATGAGCTGGAGAGTCAGGAAGGCTCCGACCCCAGATCTTCCGAATCGCCACGGCCTTAGGATTCGAATCCGATGACAGAGCCGCTCAGCCTCGAACTTCCCGCGCTTCCCGACTCGGCCGTCGAAGCCCGTCGATTCCTCAGAGATCGGGCGACCCTTGACTCCATGCGACGATCCGAGGCGGCTCTGCTCGTCACCGAGTTGATCGCCAATGTGATCCAACACTCCCAGGGGGCCGACGAGCTCACCGTGACCTTGGAGCACGATCGCGCTCGCGACCTGATTGTGAAGGTTTCACATCCGCATCCCTCGGCTCTCGACAAGCCCCAACCTGGCGCCGGGTTCACACTGCTCGACCGTTTTGCCAAGGCGTGGGGACACGGCCATTCCGAAGGCGAGCTCTCGGTGTGGTTCAAAGTGAGAACCCCCGGCACCACCGCCATTCCCGAAGATGTCGGTGACGACGACTTGTTTGCGCGAATGGAGGATGATCCCGCTGCCTACTCCGATGCACTGGTTCGCCGACACACCGATCTCGCTGAGTCGATCGCCCGTCGATACCGAGGCAAGGGGGTCGATGAGGAAGACCTTCTTCAGGTAGCCCATATGGCCCTCCTCAAGGCGATCCAGCGTTATGACCCTTCGGCCGGCAGCATTCGACCCTATGCCGCCGCGACGATCTCCGGCGAGATGAAGAAGATGCTGCGAGACAAGGGCTGGTCGGTCCGGGTCCCGCGGTCATTGCAGGAACGATCTCTCGAGGTGGCATCAGCGGCCGAGGAGATGTCCCAGCGTCTCGGCCGACCGCCGGAGACGCATGAGCTCGCCTCGAAGCTCGACATGAGCGAGGCAGAGGTCGAAGAGGCCATGCGAGCCCGACGCGCCTACATATCCAACTCAATGGACGAGCCATCCGACGACACGGGTCGTCGACTTCTAGACCGTCTCGAAGACGAGGACTTCCATCTCAGCAGTGCCGAAGACCGGCTGGTGATCGAGTCCGCCATGGCCAAGCTCCCGGAGCGGAAGAGGCTCATCCTGCACCTGCGTTTCAACGAGGACTTGACACAGTCGGACATAGCCGAGGAGGTGGGGATCTCCCAGATGCATGTCTCCCGCCTCCTGCGTGCCGCCATCGACGAGCTGAGGTCGATCGTCGATTCGGCAGAGAGCGATACGTGAGAATCTGGTTTAGACACCCATCGGTTGGGGTATCGCCTTATCCCACCCACCTCCCATGACAGAAATCACCTTGAAGGTCGAACCCGACGCCCAAGCTCCGAGTCTCTCGCGGAGCCGCCTGAGTGAGCTACGTGACGACCTCGGACCCCGTTACAGCGACGTCGCCCTCGTTCTCTCCGAATTGGTGACGAACAGCGTCAGGCATGGCGGAGACACAGACAACATATCCGTAGGGGTCGAGACCTCTGAGCGAAGCATCCGGGTCGAGGTCACCGATCATGGCCCGTGTTTCACCAAGGAAGAGCCGCGGAACGGTGGCATGGGTTTGGACATCGTCGACCAGATTGCCGACCGCTGGGGGGTCAACAGCAACGGCGGGTGCACTGTCTGGGTGGAGATCTCGAAAGAGGGCGAGTCCTCAGGTCACTGATTATCCGGACCTGGCAAGGTCTCCTCTGGGTCGTCCGGCGACTCGGCCTCCGCTCCGGAAGATCCTCTTCTCATCAGAGAGAGGCCCAATACGAGCAGGAGCACACCGAGAACCACGACTACGGAGCCGGTGTCCATGTGGTTTGGCCTTTCGGCCGCTCAGGGACTTCGTTCACTTTTCGGTGGCCAGCACGTCGGCTGGCTTGGCGACAACGCGAATCGACGAGTCGACACCGCTGACGTCTATCAGACGCGAGATCGGCCCGCCATGCACTGCCAACACCAGCTGCCGACCGGCTTCGGCGAAGCGGCGGTTTGCCAGGACGAGAGTCTTGAGCCCGGTCGAATCCATGAATGGTGAGCTGCTCAGATCCACGACAAGGTTGCCCGTTCCGTTCGATCGAGCCTCTTCCAACGCCGAAGCAAGATGATCTGCGGTGGCGAGGTCGATCTCTCCCTCGACAGTCATCGACCGCCAGGTTTCCGAGAGGTCACTCACCGCGATTATCAGCTCTGGCATGGGGATGAAATCGTATCATCTCCTGGACAGGGCCAGACATCGCGGGTGAGACTGAATCACGACTCAATGGTGTGAGGGCCCTACGACGGTGTGGTCGAAGTCACGGTGTCGGACATCACCCCTAGCAGTCAATTGCGATACGTGTCAGAGGACCCGCCGTAGCACCAGGACGCTCTGATCATCTGTGGGCTCCGAGGCGGCAAAGCCGATGGCCAGCTCGGCAGTTCTCGAGGCTACGCCCGCTTCGCCAAGCATGGCATCAGCCAACTCTTCCGTCTCGGGGCGTCCATTTCTCAGGCGCTGCACGTCGGCGACTCCATCGCTGACGATGATCAGAGACTCTCCCCGCTCCAGTTCGAACCTCACCTCTCCGTATTCGGCGTTCGGGTCCAGGAAGAGGAGAGGGCCGGTGGAGCCTATGAGCTCGGTCTGCTGATTGCTGACATAGATCATCGGCGGATGTCCGGCCGAAGCGGCGCTGACGGATCCGGAGACAGGATCGACGAGAGCGACGATCGCGGACGCAAGAACTTCAGACGGCGCATACCAACCCACGGTCGACAGGGCTTCGGCAGGGGTCCTACCCAACGCCATAGAGTGCACCAAGACATCCCGAACTCGGATCGCCCGGATCGCAGGTTCGGCACCATGACCGGTCATGTCCACCAACACCACGGCAACCGAACCGCCCGGCAGTGACCTGATCGAGCTGGCATCCCCCGCCACACTCCCCAGACCTGGCCGAAACCGCGTCGCTACGTCGAGATTCGTCGAATCGGGCAGGTCGACGATGTGCAAAGCGTCAGCGAGACTACGGACTACGGGAGCCTCCTGCTCGAGCCCGATCTTCGCCCTCTCAGCTTGTGCCGCCGCCGTGCTCGCCTCTAGTTTCGTTTCGTCGATGACCCTCACGATCGCGGCGAGCAACGCCAGCAGAAAGACGCCAAGGGCCACTACGACGAGAGCGAGCGCGTCTATGCGCTCTGTAGTCGGGAGAGCCTCCACGAAGAACAACAGCAGCGCCGGCAAGAGAAGGACCACCGGGCCGAACCTTCGAAGCATGCGTCCACCCGCGCCGGGGCTCGATGCGGTGGCCAATAGGCCATTTCCAGGGCGGATCAGGAGCACACCGACGGCGATGAGCAACGAGATCAGCGCAGCCTGGAACGTGATCTCCGGGGGACGGAAGAGGCGTCCGACCGAGACGTCACCGTAGATGTAGCCCAAGAAGATGACGGCGTTGGCCGAGAAGACGACCAGGGCACCTACTTGACCGATTATCAATCTCGACTCGATGCGACTGACGCTGAGCAGCAGCGATATGCCAAGTATCACGAACATCAAAGCCACCCAGAGGGCAGGCAATGTCGTGTCCGGATCGCCCGGCCAGAGGTCGGGAAACCGGAATGCGTAGACGGTTGCGAGGTAGACGCCGAAACCGGCCACGACAATCGCCACCACGGCACCAAGTGATCGCCAGGGCACCCTTGCGGTCGACCGCGCCGTATCGCCGGCCAAGAGCGCTCCCCATGCGAGCAAGGCCAAAGGAATGCCGGAGGCAACGGGATACTCCCTCAGAAAGAGCGGGCCCGCAGGTAGCAGGGCCCTTACAGGCTCGAGCAGCACGCTCATCAGGGCGAGGGTCGCATAGATTGCTACGACCAAACGCAGGAAGGCCCCAGAACGGGCAAGCGTGTATTCGACGGCAGGGTCGAGCCTCGTCTGCGGCCCGGGGGCCGCTACGTGGTCGTACATCGCACCGGCGAGTTACAGGGTCTCTCTTGGGGTCTGACCATGCGTTTTCAGGGTTGGATCAGTAGCGGTGTACCGCGATAAAACCGTTTGGATCGATGGGATCGGCGATGGTGGTGACTCGTGCTCCGGTCTTGTATGACTCGACCAACAAACGGTCGAGCAAGTCGACATCCCCCGGCCCGGCCTCGTCACCGCGGATATCAACCGTCAACTTCGTGGCATCGAACCGGCCCCAAACAGGATCCAAGTCGCGCCGAATGACAACCTCACCGATCTTGCCTGTTACTCCCGCTGGGAGGGCCTCTACGAGTGAGTGACTGGCACGACCTACGCCCAGATTGTCCAGAGCCCGCTTCAATGCCTCGGACTCACGAGAGGACTCGATGCCCTCGAGTGCCGGGGTGGCCTTCTCCAGAATCATCGCATCATCCGCCGGCGCGCTGATCCCGCTGTTCCGGGGGCTGATGGTCTCGAAATCGACGAGATTGCGGAACCTCTCAACCAGATCGTCATCACCGACGACGACCAGAGGACCGTCGACGACGTCACGTGGCAGGGCGTCGGACACTGCTCTCAAGAAGCGGCTGCGATCTTCGTCCTCCCGTGAGGAGGGCTCATGGCCATGACGATTGCGAGTCGAACCTGCTCGGTCCGGATGTTGTTGCCGCTCCTTCTCTCTGTCAACGAACCAATTGACATCCTCGATTGACTCCGGAAGGTCGACGTCGACTTCGTCGATGTCGTATTTCGTCCCGTAGAGCAGACGAACCGCCTTCTTTGCGAGCACGAGTATCGGCACGCGGACAACACCCATGCCCGGTACGAGATTGCGGACGTGGAACACCTGGCCGACATGAGCGAACGGCTCTACGGTGACCGGAATCGAGACAGGGACCAACTCCCTTTGGTCATCGATGAAGACACCTAGTCCTGCCGACTGATGCTCCCAGAAGTCCTTGTCCTCGAGGAGCGCAATCGCGGGCGCAAGGCGATCGGATCGGTCGCGGCCTGACCAGCCCAACGACTCGAGGCGATTGTCGACGTCCGCTATCTGGTTCTTCAACCGGATCGGGTCTTGGGCGACATCTCTCCCCTTCTTGTGGGTGGGGATCAGGATCGATATGAGATCAACCCCGCTACGTCTGGAGAGTTCGTCAAAGGTGTCGAGGTTCAATTGGAGCGGTCTCACTTGGTCCTGACTCTCCCACCGCGGCCGTGCAAGCCAAAATTACCCCGCCCCTGATCCTGGGAAACCGAGAACGTTTCACCGTCTGCTCTTCACGGGTAAATCAGCCGCAGGCAAGATCAGGAGGGTTTGGGTGCCCGTACATCGAGGAAAAGACATTGATGGCCCCTATTACCAGTGGGGCGACAGCGGCAAGAAGTACCACTACGAGTCCGGAGACAAGGAGTCGCGCGAGGCAGCCAAGATGAAAGCCAAGAAGCAGGGCAAAGCTGCCCGCGCAGCCGGCTACAAGGGCTGAACGCACTTCCTTTCGCCCGAACCAACCGGACAGTCTCAGGCTTCGTCTGGGGGAGTCAGGGCACCCGAACCGATCGCCCGAACCGTGTCGAGAAGCGCGCCCACCGTCGCTGTCGCTCCGTCATCGACAGGAAGCGGATCGAACCTTCGTATCAGTCGGCCATCTCTGTCGGCGATCACTGCGATCGTGCGTGTGTTGCCCTCGTCATCATCGGCTTGGTAGTCACGAGCCATCGAACCGCTGGCATCCGCGAGCAAGGCGACGTTCAAGTCTTTCTCGTCGACGAACTCGCGAGCTGACCGGGCGGTCACTTTCGCCGATCCCAGGACCTGGGATCTGGCTGCTCCGAATTCGTATAGCCGATGGTTGATCTCAGCCAGCAGTTCCTGGTCTCGGGTTGATTCGAGATCGGACAAGAAGACCAGGACCAGGGGGACCTTGCCCTTGAACGAGCTGAGCCCGAGTGTCTGCCCTGTACTGGCCGGGAGACTGAAGTCCTCGATCAGACGGGTGGAGTCCATGTTTGCGGTAGCCATTTAGCTGCCTTACCCGACCTTGGCGAGATGCAAAACCACGAACTAGGAACTGTTTCAACATCGCCGAAGACGGGTAGGCCCTCCATTGACGGAGAACCCACATCGCGAAGGAAGACAAGATGAAATGCCAACATGCGCCCTGCACTTGCTTGGTCGCCCAACCCGGGCACTGCTCATCCGAATGCCATTTGAGGGTTGATGGTCCCGGGGCCGGGTGTGGATGCTCGCACCCTGACTGTGGAGCCAGCCCCGAAGGTGACCACAGCCTCACACTGGAACCTCAGCGGTTGATTTCCCCAATCTGAGATATCGGGTACGTTCGAATAGTAAGAAAGCCCGGAAAGGACTAAACGTGAAGCACCGCTTCGCCCCCGCAAACATGAGCATCGAGGACGCCGAAGGAGTAGCCAGTGTCCTCCAAGGTCGGCTTTCGACCCTCATCGATCTCTCGCTGACTCTCAAGCACATCCACTGGAATGTCGTAGGGATGAGTTTCATATCCGTCCATGAGATGGTCGACACTCAGGTCGATTCGGTCCGTGACATGACCGACACAATCGCCGAGCGCATAGCCACACTGGGTGGCGTTCCCGCGGGGTTGTCCGCCCAGGTGGCCGAGATGCGCGACGCCGATGCGGATTATGCGCTGGGCAGGGCCGAGGTGATGGCACATCTGGGCGCACTCGACAAGGTTTATGAGAACGTCACGTCTGGCCACAGACAAGCCATCGAGAAGATCTCCGACGTCGACCCGGTCAGTGAGGACCTCCTCATCGGACAGGCCGGCGAGCTGGAGATGGCTCACTGGTTTGTACGGGGCCACCTGTCAGATGTCGACGGGAGACTCGCAACCTCGAACTCCGACACCCAATTGGACGCTGCCGTCTCTGCCGCTGCAGAGAAACAGCCCGGCGTCGACCTCACCGAGGAAGTGACCGAGGACGAGCGGAGCGCGCAACCCGCCTGACCAACCAGCCACCTTTCGGCAACGCCGAAGGGTCTTGTTCATGGCGTGACCGATCCGGCTCGAAGATGCTCTCGAAACCATTCTCCCGCTAGATCGGCGACGACATCTAGGGCCCCTGGCTCCTCGAAGAGATGAGTGGCGTCCGGGACGATCTCCAAACGGCTCTCACATTCGAGCTTGGCTTGCGCGCTCGCGTTGAGTTCGATGACTTGGGTGTCTCTGCCCCCAACTATGAGAAGCGTGGGACACCGGACCCGGCGAAGGTTCCCATCAGCCAGGTCCGGGCGACCTCCACGTGACACGACAGCCTTGACCTCGCCCGGTCGGAGAGTCGCGGCCAACAGTGCAGCTGCGGCTCCGGTAGATGCCCCGAAAAGCCCGATCTGATGGTCGGGGTTATCTCGGCGCCACCAGTCGATGGCTCCGGTGACCCGTTCGGCCAGAAGGGGAATGTCGAAACGGTGCTCTCTGGTGCGGACGTCGACCCTCTCTTCTTCTGTCGTCAGGAGATCGATCAACACCGTCTGCAGACCCATCCCTTGCAGAATCGACGCGACATGCTGATTCCTCGTGCTGAGACGGCTACTCCCGCTCCCATGGGCGAAGATGACCGTTCTGCCATCACCGGCGCCGCTGACGAGCGCACCGATTCTCGAGCCGTCCTGAAGATGTAACTCCCGATCGTCTTTGACTGGCACGGTTGACCAGTACTAGCAGTCCTGGGCGATCAGGAGTTGTTCGACAGCTCCGTAGGAACTGCTTGCACGTGCAGGTCTAGCTGGGGGAACGGTATCTCGACACCGGCGTCGTCGAGGGCACGCTTGAGGCTGCGGGCCACCTCGTCCCTCACCCTCCACTCGTCGGCGATAGGTGACCCGTGCCAATAGCGGACTGCGTAGTTGATGCTGGAATCTCCGAACTCGTGGACGAAGGCCTGTGGAGCCGGCTCATCGGCCACGCCTTCAACACGTTCGAGTGTCTCGAGGATCAGCTTCTGAGCGGAGTCGAGATCATCTCCATAGCCGACACCCAGCGCAAAGGTGGTCCGACGAAGATCTGTCTCTGTCGAGTTCTCGATCGCGTTCTTCCACACTTCGTTGTTCGGGATGTAGACCTGCACGCCGTCGAAGGTCCTGATGGTCGTCGTCCTCAGGCTGACATCTTCAACCACACCCTCATATCCGGACGATCGAATCTCGTCGCCGACCCGGAAAGGGCGCTGTATCGAAAGCATGATGCCTGCGATGAAGTTGCCCAAAACCTCCTGGAACGCGAGGGCGAGGGCCAGTCCGAACAGACCGAGAAAACCCAGTAGTGGCCCGATCGACACACCCACCTGATTCAGGGCATAGACCAGACCGAAAGCAAGTACGAGGCCGAACACGAGACGGCCGACCAGACGCGCCATCAAGGGGCCCTTTCCCGAAAGCGCCTTCGTTGTGAGGGCTCGAAGAGCAAGACCGATCAGGAGTGCGCCGACGATGATCGCTCCGGCGATCAGCCAGTCAGTCGCAGTGAGGCGGGACAGTTCGCTCAACGTCTCTTCGACGTCCGGTGCCTCGGTCTGCGCAGCGAGCGTGGTGGAATTCCATTGAGTTAGTGAAGGCATCGGCGTCCGCTTACCCTCCAAAGGCACGAACCAAACGGATGGAGGTCGAGGCACCTGACCGCGCTCACCACCCATGGATCCGATGTCTGGGTGCTCCAGTACGACTCGTACGTCCCCGAGGACGAGCCTCTTCGGGAGGCGTTGTGCACCCTCGGCAACGGCAGAATCGCCACCCGGGGAGCGGCACCGGAGACCACATCTGCGGATGCGATGCACTACCCCGGCACCTATGTCGCCGGCCTCTACAACAGGCTGACGGACGAGAAGGCGGGACGGGAGATCGTAAACGAGAGTCTCGTGAACCTGCCGAACTGGCTGCCGTTCACCTTTCGAGTCGAAGATGGCCCGTGGTTCTCGATCGACGAAGTCGAGATCCTGGATTATCGACAAGCCCTGGAGATGAGCCGGGGCATACTCCTCCGACAGATTCGCTTCGTCGACGAGGCGGGACAACGCTCCACGCTCACTCAACGAAGCATGGTCTCGATGGCCAGACCGTCCATCTCAGCCCTGGAGGTGAACCTGAGGCCCGAGAACTGGCGCGGCCGGCTCGCGCTGCGCTCATCGCTCGATGGGAGTGTGGAGAACCAAAACGTGGGTCGCTACGCGGATCTCAAGTCCAAGCATCTCGAGGTGATCGGCAAAGGACGGCAAGACGGCGCCCTTTGGCTGCGCGCACGCACCGTCGAGTCTCGAATCGAAGTGGTAACCGCAGCACGACACCGGTCTTGGATTGACGACGAACCGAGCACGTTGGATTGGGCGGTTGTGAATGACGATGAGTTCATCGGCGAAGAGGCCGTCCTAGACGTCGAATCCGGATCCGTCGTACGCGTCGAAAAGATCGTTTCACTCCACACTTCGCGCGACCAGGCGATTTCCGAGCCTCTGGCCGCTTGTGCAGTTGAACTAAGCCACGCGCCTGATTTCAGTCACCTCGAGGATGAGCAGACCAGGGCGTGGATGGCGCTGTGGCGGCGCTTTGGGCTCGAGATGGACGCAGAGGACAGGGTGCGTCAGATCACGAACCTGCACATCTTCCATCTCCTCCAAGTCGCCTCCCCCAACGCCCTGGGGATCGACGCAGGGATCCCCGCACGGGGTCTGCACGGGGAGGCTTATCGAGGCCACATCTTCTGGGACGAGCTATTCATCTTCCCGGCCCTCTACACACGCGCCCCCGAGATAGCCAGGTCGTTTCTCAGGTATCGGCACCGCCGTCTTCCGGCGGCCCGTCGAGCTGCGGCGGAGGAGGGCTTCGAGGGGGCGATGTATCCGTGGCAGTCGGGTAGCGACGGCAGTGAGGAGACTCAGGTGGTTCATCTGAACCCGAAGTCGGGACGCTGGAATCCGGACCTGAGTCACCGGCAGCGGCACATCAACATCGCCATCGCCTACAACCTGATCAAGTATCACGCCTTCACCGGAGACTCGACCTTCCTGGCCGAGGCGGGAGCGGAGATGCTCGTGGAGATCGCACGGTTCTGGGTGAGCCTCGCAACGTACGACCGCATCACCGACCATTACGACATCGTCGGGGTGATGGGTCCCGACGAATTTCACGACTCGGACCCCAACTGGAACGAAGAAGGGCTCCGCAACAACGTTTACACCAACGTCATGGTGTCCTGGCTGTTGTCCAGCATCCCCCAGGTCCTCGCGCCCCTCGGTGAACGCCTCAAGGACAGTCTGTGGACCCGGTTGGATCTCAGCGAAACCGAGTTGGAGCACTGGGAGGATGTCAGCCGAAAACTGAAGATCCCGATCCATGACGGCGACATAATCAGTCAGTTCGAGGGCTACGAGGCCCTGAAAGAATTCGAATGGGTCGAGTACCAGGAGATGTACGGGGATATCGAGCGGCTCGACCGGATTCTCGACGCGGAGGGGGACTCGGTCAGCAGGTACAAGGCATCGAAACAGGCAGACGTCCTCATGCTCTTCTACCTGCTTACATTCGAGGAGCTGGTGGGGGTGTTCGATCGACTTGGCGTCGAGTTCACAGATGAGATGCTCGCCCGCAATATCGACTACTACATGAAACGTACGTCACACGGATCCACTCTTTCGAGGTTGGTCCACTCCTGGGTGCTCGCCAGGGCAGATCGAACCAGATCGATGAAGCTGTTCCGCCAGGCACTCGAATCAGATGTGAGCGACATCCAGGGCGGGACTACCAAGGAAGGAATCCATCTCGGTGCCATGGCCGGGACCATCGACCTCCTGCAACGAGGCTTTTCGGGCATGGAGGCGGGGTCGGACGGGGTTCTTCGCTTCAAGCCGAGCCTCCCACCCGAGATCGGGAGACTCGACTTCAGTGTCTACTTCCGCAGGAGATGGCTGAAAGTGCGGCTCAGCAACGAGGAGCTCACCGTCACCTCCGAGCTGACCCGTCGCGCTCCTATCGAAGTCGAGTGCCGAGGCGAGAAGGTGACAATCGCATCGGGGGAGAGCAAGGGTTTCAAACGGAAGAACGAGTCGGTGGCTCTAGCTGAGTGAATCGGCCAGGCTTGAAAGCATGATCAGCACGTCAGCGGGCTCGTTGAGAACGTAGTCCGCCCACGTCTCGGGACCCGGGGCCCCTCCAACCCGGATTCCCACCCCAGAAAGGGTTCGAACGGCCAGGAAGCCATCCTCGTCGGTCTCATCGTCGCCGATGTAGAGAGGAACCGGGTTCTGTTCAACCAACTCGAGCAGCTGCTTCAGGGCAGCCCCTTTGTCCCAGTCGAGTGCCGGGCGGAGCTCGTGGATCTCCTTCCCTCCCCGGAGAACCAGCCGGTCGAAGCGCCCGACGACTTCCTCTGCCAGCTCTCCCGCGGCTTCCCTCGCCTCCTGGGTCTCGGCCCTTCGAGTGTGGACTGCGATGGCGTATGGCTTTCTCTCGATCATGACACCCAACAGCTCGGCCGAACCGGCTATGAGCGTCGATTCGGCATCGTCGAGCTGCGACACGGCGTCCGCGGCGGCCTCCTGCTCGGATCGGGATCCGTCAGGCATCTCGATCTCGAAGCCGTGGCTCCCCGAATATGTGAGACCAGAAACTTGAACAAGAGATTTCACGTCGTCGAGTCCTCTTCCGCTCACGATCGCTACCGGGGCCACCTCGCTCAACCTGCGAAGAACCGCTCTCTCGGGCTCCGAAATGGTCGCCTCCGCCGGATCGTCGACAATCGGCGTCAGTGTTCCGTCGTAGTCCAAGAACACGGCCGGCCTGCCATCGAGTGCCTTAATGACATGATCCATCGCCCCAAGTGCGTCCTGAGGCGGCTCGATCAGGTCTGCCCAGGAGGCGATGCTCGGAGGAAGGTCCGCGACTCCGGACACGACCAGGTCGGCCCCGTGCTTCCTGAGGTCCATCTTCCCCGTGGGGTCCACGCCAACCACGATGGCAAAACCTCCACGTCTTCCGGCCCGCACCCCGGCGGTGGCATCTTCCACCACAGCCGCATCTGCCGGACCGAACCCCAGCCTTCGGGCTCCCTCGACGAACATGCCCGGCTCCGGCTTGCCGGCAATGCCCAACTCTGCGACGTCTGCTCCCCCCAATACGACAGACATATGCCGACCCAGCTCATCCGGGAGCACCCTCGGGGCGTTACGGCTCGACGAGACGATCGCCATCGGCACGCCCTGCTCCGCCAATGAGTCGACCAGCGCCTTGGCACCGTCCAACATGTCGACTCCTTCGGCTTCGAGCAACTCGTGAAAGAGCTCGTTCTTGAAGTTGCCGAGAGCAGCTTCGGTTGAGAAACCGGGCGCATCACCCGGCTCTCCAGGCGGCAGGCCGATTCGTCTCGACCGCAGCAGCGTGGCAACCCCCTCGTACCGGGGGCGGCCGTCCACATACCGGCGATAGTCCCTGACCTCGTCGAACTCGTCGTCCAGACCGCGCTCGCGGAAGAACCGGTCGAAGGCCATCTTCCAGGCCCGGGCATGCAGACGGGCCGTATCGACGAGAACGCCATCGAGATCGAACACCACGGCCTTTGGGCTTCTCAAATTCATCGGTCCTCGGCGGTTGTCGATATGTTCCTCGGACGCTCAAGGTAGCCACGCGGATCTAGAGCTTCGAGTTGGTGCCGGGCCTCCCTGCGATCCTGATCGGGTTGGCTGGACACTTGCGAGACCCTGATACATTGGGTCCGGCCAGACGTAGGACACCGTCATGCCGGATCAAAACAATCCCCCTCCCCGCCGAGGCTTCACGCAACCGGTCTCTGAGAGGGAGTTGGTCACCGACCCTGTGGTGGTCGGCCTCAATCACTCGGGCATCAGCACATTGGCTCTGCGACGGGCTGCCGACGAGGCTGCGCACCGATCAGCCCAACTCCATGTCGTAATCAGCGGACCAGTGGAGGAGAGCATCGAGTCCTCTGCGATCGACGATCGTGAGATGCAAACCATCTCCACGATCCTCAGAAACAACCACGTGACGGTGATCCCAATCGAATCGGCAACAACCGATACGCTCCTCGAATACTGCCGCAAGGTCGGGTCTTCGCTGCTCGTCATCGGATGTGACAACGAGGCTTCACCCGATGATCTAGAGAGCCCGACGACCGCTCACCGTCTCGTCGACGAAGCGGACTTCGACGTTCTCCTGGTCCACTCCGACGAGCAACACAGCCATCATTGAGCGCCTGGCGCCAGATTCCGCCCAAGGTTGGACATCTGAGGCGGAGAGGGAGGGATTTGAACCCTCGAAGAGGCTTAATCACCCCTTACTCGCTTAGCAGGCGAGCGCCTTCAACCGGACTCGGCCACCTCTCCAGGTTGTGTCACCAAAGATACTGCCAAGCTCCGGCCTGAAGGAACTCGAATAGACTGGGTTGACCAAGATAGGAGCCGGATGCGAGGGCCAGATCGCAAGGGTGTCCGCGGATTCGCGAACATGACCGACTCACACATGGTCGGAGGTCATCCATCCAGTCCGGATGGGGCGCGTGTGCTCCATCAAGCAGGGTTCCTGGCTGGAATCCTGTTGGGTGTAGCGGCTCTATACGTGCTTGCCGCATTCGTCTGGTCTGAGGAGCCGGGTCTCAGAGCGATCGCGTGGGCTGTCATCGGTCTGGCGGTCGTGGTGCTTTCGCTGTTCCAAGTCCGCAGGGTCCGGTCCCGTGAGAGTCTCGACGACGTCCTGCGGAGTCGGCGGTCGAAGGTTTGATGCGCTCGTTCGCGGTCAGCACGAACCAAGTGAGACATCTGGTCGGCGCGGAGGGGGTGGGATTCGAACCCACGAGACCCGAACGGGCCCAACGGTTTTCAAGACCGTCGCCTTAGACCACTCGGCCACCCCTCCAATCGCCCTCAACATCCTTGACCCGGCCGAACGGCTCGAGCCCGGCACCGCCCTGGATTGCGACCGGGGTGAGTGGAGTCAGACCGGTCAGCCGAGGGAAGTACTGGGCGTTCCGTCAGGAGCCAAGGGTAGTACCGACCGAGGCCATCCCCCACCCACCTTTGATCGTCAGCCTTCCGAGGACGTGATGGTCGTCGGCACTTCGACGCCGCCGCCCTCGCCTTCGCCGCCGGACTCCCCGCCCAGTGCGAATACCAACACGAGCACCAGAGCCAGGACAGCGACCAGGCCCACGACCATTCCAAACACACTGCTCGATCTGTCGCCATCCTCAACAACGAGTACGTCTCTCTTGTCTGTGTCTGCCATATCTGTCTCCTTCATTCGGGAAAGTGGGGCCCAGGTACCCCAAAGCACGGGATCACTAACGTCGAGCTGATCTCCTCCAGACGACATACAGGCTGGTGAGAAGTGGTGAAATCCCTGAGAGAACTGGGTAAGGAACATGCGAGCGTAGGTTTGACCGTAAGGAGGCAACCTTGTTGCAAGGAAACAGCTGGCGACTGGGCCGCATCGGCGGGGTAGAGGTGCGAATCGACCCGTCGTGGTCGATCATCGCCCTTCTCGTCGGATACTCGTTCTACCTACTGCTGTCTGACCGGTTCACCGACCGCACCACCGGGTTCTTGCTACCGCTCGCCATCGTCATGGCACTGCTCTTCTTCTCCAGCGTGTTGCTCCACGAGCTGGCTCACTCTTGGTTGTCGCTGGCAAGGGGGGTCGAAGTGAAAGGGATAACCCTGTTTCTATTCGGGGGGGCCACGCATGCCGACCTGGATACGAGGGAGCCGAACGACGAGCTCTGGATCGCTCTGGTCGGCCCTTTGTCGAGCTTCGCCATGGCCGCCTTCTTCTGGGGGGCCACCGTCGTCATTGGTGACGGCCCGCTGGCATTCGCCACAGGACATCTCGGCTGGATCAACCTCGCCTTGGCCGTCTTCAACCTGCTGCCCGGCTTCCCCCTGGATGGAGGGCGGGTTCTGCGATCGCTCATCTGGCGCTCGAGCGGAGATCTCGTGAAGGCAACCCGGATTGCCTCACGAGCGGGTCGGCTGCTCGGAGGACTGATCATTGCCGTGGGGATCTTCGAGGTTCTGTTCCTCGGTGCCCTGGTCGGCGGGCTTTGGCTAGTGGCCATCGGGTGGTTCCTCGCCCAAGCCGCCACCTCGTCTTTCACCCATCTACAAATCAAGGTGAGCCTGCAGGATGTGCCGGCAGCGCGGCTCATGACCAGCGAGTTGCACGAGATGCCTGCCGGGATCGACGTGCAGACCGCTGTCGACGACTACTTCATGCAGTACAACTACAACACCTTTCCTGTCGTTGCGCGCGGCCGGACAGTCGGCTTGATCACGATGTCATCCATACGCGAGGTGCCCCGGGACCAGTGGCGGACTACCACTGTCGACGACATCGCCGAGCCCTTGTCAGATCTCTGCACGGTCGGCCCGCATCACTCGGTCGGTGACGTGGTCGACAAGCTGATGCGAGGAGAGGTCGGCAGAGTGGTCGTGGTCCAGGACGGTGACGTCCTCGGGCTGATAACCCCTCGTGACCTGATCGGCTGGCTACAAAGGGCACAGCAGCTGGGAGACATCGAGGGCAGGCTCAGTTTGCGCTGATCACCGGTCCGCTCTTCGGAACCTCAAGCCCCAGGAACCAAGACCAGCCGGTCGATCCTGAGTGTGTCGCGGTTGGTGTCACCCTGGGTCCGGTCGACGTCTTTGACACGGACGATCACCGTCCCTGTGACGCCGCTAGGCAGGAGGAACTGGTAGTCGGTTCCGCTCTGAACCGTAACCATGTTCTTCCAGGTCGATCCCCCGGTGACCGAATAGGCGAACTTGTAGTCCTCGTTTCCAATGCGGCTTGCCTTCAGGAAAAAGGTGAGTCGATTCGTCCCCGTGACGTTGAAAGTCCACGTGTGCTCGAGTTTTGCCCGTAGCCCCTGGGCGTTCGTCACCTCTGTGATGTCTTGAGTCACGCCATCCCCGGCAAAGGTGTTTTCGATCCCACCAGAGACTGTCCCGTAAACCGAGGACTGTGAAACCGCCCGGAACTCCGTGACACCTCCGGGTGCCGCATTGACCAGCACCGAAACATCGTCGAAGGACGTCAGCTGGGTGTCACTCGCGGTGAGACGAAGGAGATAGGTGCCGGCCACATTGAAACTCGCACCGGTCGTCGACGTGTTTGGGCTTGCGAATGTGACGACCCCACCGGAAGGCGCATTGACAACCGACCATTGGACAGTCAAGACGGAACCGGAGGGCAAGCCATCGTCACTGGCCGAGCCGTTGAGCGTCGCCCCAGATGGCAGTGTGATGGTCAGGTCCGGACCGGCATTCACCGCCGGCGCCTGATTCTGAGGACCTCCTCCCCCAAGACTGTCTGGGGCCCTGACCTCCCAGAGCACTCCATCGTTCTCATTCGAGTTGGAGCCGTTATCGACCTGTCGGTCGACGATGTAGAAGCTCTTGAGGCTCGCGTTGTCGCTCGACGGGGCGTATGCCAGCCCGGAGATGTAGCGGAGCCCGGAGATCCCGCTGACGGAGATCTCCCTGAGCAGGGTGCCGTCTTTGGTTATCTCGAATACCCGTTTCGCACTTCGGGCTCCCACCAGGAGAGTCCCCCGCGCCGGGTTCGAAGACAGACCCTCGAAGTCGGTGGGACCCAGATGGCTGATATCGAAGTGGGTCATGACGTCGTTGCCGTTGCCGAAGACACCGTCTACCGGATTGATCCTGTAGATCTCTCTTCCGACCCCGTCGAGGAAGAACATGTGACCGGATGCCGTATCGAACTCCGGGTCCTCGGTATCGGTGCTCCCGTAAGCGGCAGCATCCACCGCAGTCACCAGGTCGTCACTCGTGCCCCAGCGGCTGTCACCACCCTTCTTCACCAAGAAGATCTTGCGAGCCGAGTCGTCGCTGACGAAGAGGATTTGGCTTCCCGGGTCGAAACCTGCTCCTGTTGGCTCCTTGGAGAACCCCACTTTTCCGTTGTACGTGGCTGCATTCGATCCCCAGAAGGTTCCGGTCTCGATGACGGAGCCCGTCCGTTGGGTACGCCACATGTTGACGTTGTTCCAACCTGCCCCGGTCACTTCGTCGACTTCGGAATCGACCACGATGAGGTTGTCCGCGCCCGCGATGTAGACGACGCCGGCAGGATCGGGCGAGCCCGGACTCCAGACCGAGGTCGCAGTCGACCGCACCAGAGTTCCCACGTCGATCGGAACCGAGGCCGCCGCGGGAGCAGCCGTCAGCGTCACCTCCACCACACCACCGAGAGTCTGCGCACCACCGGAGTCCGCCACAAACAGGTTCATGACTGCCGCCCCGTCGGTCGGGTCGCTCGAGGGGGCAAACACCATGGCCACCGGCTCAACCAAGGCGACACCAGACACGTCGAATGTCCCGACGATCGACCCAGACGAGTCGAGGGCCGTGAGGTCGTGGTTGGAGCCCATCACATAGATGTTCCCGTCGACCGGATTGGCGGCAATGAGCTGCGCGTCTGCAACTCCAGCGAGCTCGATTCTCGACTCCGAACCGCCGGCGAAGCGCACGATCGCATCGCCGCTCGAGGTGAGAATCAGGAGGTCTCCAACCGACGCGTCGTAGGTCGCACTCACGGCATCGGTGACCAATTGCGAGCGCCGACCCGGGTCATTCCTCTGCCCCAGGGACTTGCCCCTCCACTCGAGCTTGCCCTGGCCATCGAACGCCGTCATCTGACCCGTCGAGGGGTCGTACGAAAGGGTCGACGGCCTTGCCAGCGAGCCCAACTGAGGGCGTCCGCGCACTTCCTCGTCCGGACCCATCAGCAGAGCCTGTCCGAAAGGGCCCTCACCCACGACCACAAACGACTGCGACTCCGGGATGTAGGTCAGGCCTTTCGGGTGGCTCAATCCGAGCTCGGAGGTCCAAATGGTGCGAACCTCCCGTGCCTCGATCGGCGGCGACGCCGATGTAGAGGTGGCTCCTACCGGTGGCGCCGTCATCATTAGCAGGAGAGCTCCAACCACAACGAAACGTGCGCGCCCATCCCAATTGCGCCGCGTGAAAGACCAGTTCATTGATCTTGCCTTTGCCCCTAGCGACTGACTTCCACGCAGTCGGATTGCGTGAATGTAATTCGATTTGGCGTCTATGGATAGACCCCAGACCGGAATATTTCGCAACCTGGTTGCGCGGAAGAAACTCCCAGGTCAGCGTCCTATTTCAAGGCCCATCGGGACCCGACCACCGGTAGCCGTCATGGTCTGGGACCATTCAAACCTTGGTAACTGTCAAGAACCTCGATGGCGAGGCCCTCGAGCTGGACGAAGTAGTCGCCGGCAAGAAGACCGTCATCGCCCTTCTCCGCCATTTCGGCTGAATGTTCTGCCGCGAGCAGGCTGCTCGCCTGGGACAACGACATGATGAGATTCGGGCTGCGGGCGCACAACTGATCGCTATAGGAAACGGGCACGAGCACTGGGCTCGCGCCTTCATCGAAGAAGAAGGAATCGAGTTCCCCGTGTACGTGGATCCAGGCCGACGTGCCTACGAGCATTTCGGTATGAGACGTGGGTTGACCGAGGTATTTGGCCCCAAATCGATGAAGCACAGCCTCCGTGCCATGTCACGCGGCCATTTCCAGAGCCAGACCCGGGGTGACGGACTGCAGAACGGTGGGGTGATCGTGCTCGACGAGAGCGGCGCGATCGTCTACGAGCACGTCGAGGACGAGGCCGGCGATCTGGCCGACCTCGATGAGGTGGTGTCCGCTCTCAACTGATGGCCCAAGGGTCTTTCGCCCCTACGGAGTGGGGCGATTCACCGCTTCAGTTGGGTCATGGACCCCCAATCCGATCCCCTCCACACTGACCGTCATCCTCAAACCTCGTTTCAGACGATCATCGAGCCTTTCCGAGTCCACTCCGTCGAACCGATCGCTTTCACCACTCATGCCGAGCGGCTGGCGGCGCTGGAACGCTCGAGGTACAACCTCTTCGGTCTGAAGGCATCCGAGGTCACCATCGACCTTCTCACCGATTCGGGAACCGGCGCCATGTCGACTCGGCAATGGGCCGGGATGATGATGGGCGACGAGTCCTACGCGGGCAGTCGCTCCTACGAGCGATTCAATGAAACAGTCACCTCGATCACCGGGTTCAGCGAAGTGCTCCCGACCCATCAAGGGCGTGCGGCCGAGCGCCTTCTGTTCTCCGAAGCAGTTGGGTCGGGTGATGTCGTGCCCTCGAACACTCATTTCGACACGACGCGTGCAAACGTGGAACACGAAGGAGCGGAAGCTCGCGACCTGCTGATACCCGAGGGGAAGGACTCGCAGTCCGAGCATCCTTTCAAAGGGAACCTCGACACAGCATCCTTGGAGAGCACCATTGAGGAGGTCGGTCGGGAGCGCGTCCCACTCGTCATTGTCACTATCACCAACAACTCCGGAGGTGGCCAACCGGTTTCACTCGCCAACCTGCGTGCTGTCCGGGAAGTCTGCGATCGTCACGGCATACCGCTGTTCCTCGACGCCTGCCGATTTGCCGAGAACGCCTGGTTCGTCAAGCAACGCGAGCCCGGGTACTCCGACCACAGTCCGCTGGAGATAGCGCGGGAGATGTTCGCGTTGGCCGACGGAGCGACAATGTCGGCCAAGAAGGACGGAATGTCGAACATCGGCGGCTTTCTGGCGATGAACGACCGCGATCTAGCGGCCCGATGTCGCAATCTCCTCATCCTCACGGAGGGGTTCCCAACCTATGGAGGTCTGGCGGGATACGACCTCGAGGCCGTAGCAGTGGGCTTCTGGGAGGCGCTCGACGAGAACTACTTGCGCTATCGGGCGCGCTCAACCGCCTACCTTGCGGAACTGGCGGAAAAGGCCGGCGTGCCCACGGTTCGACCTCCGGGTGGCCACGCGGTGTACCTGGACGCAGCGCGTCTCCTGCCGCACATTCCTTCGTCTCAATACCCTGCGCAGGCGCTGGCGTGTGCCCTCTACCTGGAGGGTGGAGTGCGCGGGGTGGAAATCGGCTCACTCATGTTCGGAAAGCCGCAGGAGAACGGGACCGAGATCCCCGCGGAGATGGAACTGGTCAGGCTAGCGGTGCCCCGGCGGACCTACACCCAGAGCCACATCGACTATGTCGGGGAAGTGATCGCCGCCGTGGCCCGAAACTCCCAGGACTTGCGAGGCCTCCGCATCATCGATCAGCCTCTGTGGCTCCGCCACTTCACGGCCGCTCTCGAGCCGGTGTGACCTGGCTGGGTCGTGGCGAGGCTGCGGCGATGGGCCTTCGACTCGCACCTGATCACTAGGCGCCGCCTCCCCATCGATCCTGATCTGGGCTGATCACGCGTCGTTCCGGCGTCGGTTGTCCGGTCTTGTCAACCGGCCGCTTGGTGAAGCGGTTCAAGGCCAGGACGAGTCCGGCTATGCCGACTAATCCGACTGGCAGCCAGGGGGTCCCCAGACGCTCGAACAGGAAGAGGATCCATAGGGCGAAGGTTCCGGCGATCGCCCCTGACGGCATAAGTGACGAATCTCACGATGGATGCGAAGGTGCGGTGCAAATCGTAGGCCAATACGACGAGTGGCATCCGTGGTGCGGGGTGACTCCTGCAGCCGACCGAGAAAACGGATGGGAGCGGAGGGGGTGGGATTCGAACCCACGAGGAGGCGTCAGCCCCCTACGGCATTTCGAGTGCCGCGCACTAGACCGGACTATGCGACCCCTCCAATGGAGTCATAGGTTGTAGGCCGCATGCCGGGAGATCGAGGGGGACCTGCCACGATTTGCGGATTTGCCGCCGCCCGATTCCATCGGGCAGCCGCGGAGGGAGAGGGATTTGAACCCTCGAGGGGGCGCAAACCCCCAACGGCATTTCCAGTGCCGCGCACTAGACCAGACTATGCGATCCCTCCGGGTCTCCCGCCCGAATGGGCGGGCAGAGGAGAGGATAATGCCGGGAAGTGAGTGAACCCATATCCGATTTCGACTACATCGAGGCGATGCGCGCCGCTCTCGCGGCTGGCGCGGAGGCCGCCGCTGCCGGCGACGTGCCAGTAGGGGCGGTTCTGCTCGACGCGGGTGGTTCGATCGTCGCAGTTGACCGCAACCGGCGCGAGGAGCTCTCCGATGCCACCGCACATGCCGAGATGCTGGTTCTGTCCGCCCGATCGCGCCAGATAGGTGATTGGCGGCTCAATGGACACACCCTCGTTGTCACGCTGGAGCCGTGCCCGATGTGCGCGGGAGCGGCCGTTTGGGCGCGAGTGGACCGGATCGTGTATGGGGCGGCCGATCCTAAGGCGGGCGCAGCGTGGTCCTTGTACAACATCCCACAGGACCGCAGGCTGAACCATCGTGTCGAGCTCGTCGAAGGTGTTCTGGCCGAGGAAAGCCGACAGCTACTCGAGAACTTCTTCGGCGACAAGCGTTGAGGCCACCAGCCTCCGATCCCATGCGGCGTAGACGAAAGCACCAATGATGAGGGCGACGCCGGCTGCGGCAAAGGCCACGAGGTAGTCGAAACCCTCGATCAGGACACCGACTGCCGGCGCACCCAGGAGCAGGGCGATGTCGAAGATCGACGTGAATGTCGCCACTGCGGATCCGCGTTCGGCTGTCCTTGCCCGATTCACCACCTGGCTCGACAGGATCGGGAACGCGGCACCGTGGGCCGTGCCGGCTGCTGCTGCCGCCACTGCCAGGAGCGAGACCGTCTGAGCCATGGCCATCACCAGCAACCCGACGCCATACAGCGAGATCGAAGCAGCCACCAGCGGACGGTGGGGTATCCGGTCATACCGACTACCTCCGAAGATCCTGGTGATCGCCGCAGTGCCGCCATACACAGCGAAGAACAATCCCGCCGTTCCGACCTGGCGGTCGTCTACGTAGGTGCGGGTGAACGTGAACAAGGACTCCAGCCCCAGCGAGAAGAGAAACGTCGCGAACCAGAGCGGCAAGAGGTTTTTCTGGGAAAGAGCCGCCCAGAAACTCCTGCGCGGACGCTGGCCCAGAACGGGCAGAATGGGGAGACGGGTAACGATCAGCCAGGAGAGACCCGAGGCTGCGGCCGCAAAGGCAAATAGCCCCGAAAAACCGATCGCCGAGATCACCACGTCGCCGGCATAGCCGCCGAGGGCGATCGGGAAGAGGCCCGACAAACCGAAGATGGCCAAGCCCTGTGTCCTGCTCTCTATCGGTATCGAGTCGGCGCCGTAGGTGAGCATTGTGGTGAAGAGCGCAATCTGAAGTGCCCGCTGTAGGAGGAAGAGGCCCCAGAGATAGGGCCCCCACTCACCGGTGGTGGTCAATGCCAGGACGATCGCCACATTCAGCGCTCCGGTCACCAGCAGAACGGTCCTCCTGCGGGTGAGGTCGAGGATGCGCCCCAGAACCGGCCGAAAGACAAGCGAGATCACGGCGGACATCGAGTAGAGGATGCCGATCAAAGCTTCGGTCGCACCCAAATCGCTGAGATATCCGGGGAGGTGGACGAGAAGCGCGAATGACAACTCCTGCAGGAGGGCTGCAGTGAACACCTTCGGGAAGTTCGCGCCGAACCGGAAAGTCGACATGAGGGCGGTGCAGGGTACATGCAGCAGGCCCGCTGATAGAGACCCGGACGACCGGCGGCCGGGCTGGCTCCACCGTTGCCATGTCCGCTGACGGCGAGCCGAAGGTACCATTTGGCCCGATCGTGTAGGTGGGGCACTAGGGGTGCCCTGTACCCGAAACCCTCTTCATGCGGGACCGAATTCCCCGCCCGAGGGGCGCGACACGTTGGGGCGCACAGCCCGGACGTTGGACACGCGGCTTTGAAGGTTGGGTCCTGCGCGGCGGAGCACCGTGAATCGGGTCAGGTCCGGAAGGAAGCAGCCCTAAGTGGACCGCTCCGGGTGCGGCAGGGTTGCCTGGCTGGAGCCAGCGGCCTTCGTCAACGACGTCCACCGCGCTTCGAAGGCGGGGTCACGATCAACGTCTAGCCCTTGCGCAGCTCCACCCCGTAGACGAACCCGAAGACCCCGCTCCTCCAGGTGTCGACCAACTGCAGCGGAGAGTCGGCGTAGAGGGTCTCCGGGGGTGGGAGGGAGTCCAAGCTCTTGTGGAGATACCAGTACTCCCCCGGGGCCCGGGCGAAAACCAGCCCCACCAGAGGGAGGACGATGGCGGTACCCACCCGATGGAGCACGCGGAGCACGCCATTGACAGGTCGCGCCAGGTCGACCACCACCGCCGACCGCCCAGGCTCGAGCACCCTGGCCATCTCTTCGAGGGTCTCCTCCACAGACGTGAGGTTCCTGAACACGAATGCACTGAAGATCCCGCCGAACGTGTCACTGCGGAAAGGGAGACTCTCTCCCACCGCCACCACCTTGCTGACCACCGGGCTGAGCGCCAGCATCTCGACGACAGGGTCGAGGCCGACCACTTCTCTGCCGGCGAAGTCGGTGTCCCCGGTTCCCGATCCGAGATCGAGCACGGTGCCGGGTCCCAACCGCCGGATGCCCCGGGCGCGCCATTTCCGCTCCTGCCCAAAGGAAAGAATCCGGTTTATCAGGTCATATCTCGCCGCGATCCGAGCGAATATCGGATCGGAGACGTCACTCACGGCTCGATGCTGTCAAAACCCGTGTAGCTGCGGAGAGCCTCGGGAATGACGACCGAGCCATCGGGCTGCTGGTGGTTCTCCAGGATGGCGAGGATGGTCCGACCGACGGCACACGCGGTTCCGTTGAGAGTGTGAGCCACGACGTTGCCCGACCCGGTCCGATAACGGACCTTCAACCTGCGGGCCTGGTAGTCGGTCGTGTTCGAGCAAGAGGTGATCTCCCGATAGTTCTGCTCACCCGGGAACCATGCTTCGATGTCGTATTTCTTGGCCGCCGATGCACCCAGATCTCCGGCGGCGACGTTGACGACCCGGTAGGGGATTTCGAGCTGCCGAACCAGAGACTCCTCGACCTCGAGCAGCCGATCGTGCTCCGCTGCGGAGGCATCAGGGGTGGTGAAGACGAACATCTCGACCTTGTCGAACTGGTGCACTCTGAAGATCCCGGCAGTGTCCTTGCCGTAGGTTCCCGCCTCTCTACGAAAGCATGTGGAGAAACCGGCATATCGGAGTGGTAGGTCCTCTTCGTCAAGGATCTCATCGCTGTGATAGGCGGCAAGTGAGACCTCCGAGGTTCCCACTAGGTACAGCTCGTCTTTGGGGATCTCGTAGACCTGTTCCCTCGCCTCCGGAAAGAAGCCGGTTCCCTCGAGGGCTCGCTCTCTCACGAGAACAGGAGGAATCATCGGGATGTGTCCCGCTTCGACAAGGTGGTCCATCGCCCAACGAACCAGGGCGAGCTCGAGCAAGGCGCCCTTGCCTTTGAGATACCCGAACCTGCTGCCGGAGACCTTGGCGGCTCGCTCGGTATCGATGATGCCGAGCGACTCACCCAAAGCGGCGTGGTCCGCACCGGAACCGGCGGGGTCTCCCACCCGCTTGATCTCATCGGCATCCTGCTCGGTCAGACCGTCGGCTGCATCCTCGGCCACGAGATTCGGCACTTCCAGAAGGGCTGCGTACAGCTCCTCCCCGAGATCGTCAGCCTTCGAAGCAGCCTCTTTCTGCTCAGCTGCCAGCTCTGAGACCTCGGCGATGGCAGCCTCCTTCTCCGCCCCTTCCAGCGAGGCGATTCTCTTGCCGGCCGAGTTCTGCCTGGCCCGGAGCTCTTCGGCGCCCTGAAGGGCCTGACGATGGTCTATCTCGAGTCGGACGAGGGCCTCGATGTCCAACTCGACGCCTCGTCGGCGCAACGATTCCTTGATCAGATCGGGATTCTCCCGGAGAAGTCTGCTATCGAGCATCAGCCGTCGGATGCTAACGAAGCAACCGAAATTGGAGCGATTTCTAGGGCTTACGACCCGCTGGAGCCCCGATTTCAAGAATGGGAGGTCACTCCTCGTTGACTCTGAACTCGACCGAGATCTCGTTGTCGTCGAAGCTGGAGTCGTTGCCGGTCACGGCCAGTGTCGCCCGAATCTCATAGATCCCGCCGGGCTCGACATCGAAGGGGTCGAACATGACCGTCACCTGTTGATCGGGCTCCAGTGGCCCCACCTCATCGGTGAGACGGATCGGCTCCGGCCCGCCAATGAGCTCCAGCACCAACGGGACGATCTCGCTGCTGATGTTGCCGACGTTGGAGACCACTACGGAGAAGCTCGCCGAGGCCGTCGCCGGCATCACGGCCTGACCTTCCGGGTTGACCTGCCACTCTGGTTCGGAGACCACCTGACTGACACTCAGGCCGGGACGCAACGCGAGCCGGCTGTTCTCCGAGCGAGCGGAGTCGACATACGAGTCGGCAAGACTGAGAAGCCGCCCTTCGGCCGGCATAAGAACCACGTCAGGCATCGGAGCCAGGGGCTCGGGGATGTCATCCCGATTCATTGCCCCGACCATTCGGGTGTATGCCCTATCACCCGCCCGCAGCTCGGCAAGACCCTCCGCCACCATGTCGACGAGGCCGGGATTCTCGGGGTCATCTGCAGCAGCCAGCACCCCGTCGGCAAATGTCGCCAGACCTGTCGCCCAGGTCGAGACCGCTTCCCGATAGAGGGCATGAACCGAGACCAGCGACGGGATCGGCGGCTCCTCCTCGGTCAAGTCGATCCCGGTGGCCAGGTCCTCCTTGATGCCGTCGATGACCGTCACGAATTCGTTCCTATCGATCCTTTGCAGCCGTGAGATGACGTCCCTCAAGGCATCCCCGCTCTTGGCCAGATCGGACGACTGGGCGTGGATGTTGCCCAGATAGTCGAGCTCGACCCTCGTCTCCTCCCCGGCAGAGGACACGACGACGGCCAGAATCACCGCCACGACGACGAGCATTGGCCAGACGAGCCGGGTGAGGACCCGCCGGCGAGTACGAGTTGGAGGGTCGAAGATCAACGGAAGAAAGCGTAAACCGGATATCTGCGGTAACACCGTGTGCGGAATGTGACGCGGGTAAACGAGAGGAGGGCCGAGCGTTGCCTTGATTACAGCGCTATTGACCGTCGTGAGTGATAGTGGCAACCTCGAATCCGTGTCACATCGCCATAAGAGGACTACCGGGCCTCAACCGAGGCCCTTGCCGCGGGTGACGTGGCCCGATTCCTGACCTACTTGGCCAATGACGTGCATTGGTGGGAATTAGGTGCGAAGCGGCCAATCGTCGGACGCCTTGAACTGGAACAACACCTCTCGGGATCCGCCGGGGGTGAAGTCGCAGCCGAGGTCCATGACGTCTTGACCAATGACGAGCACCTGGTCGCCCTGATCCACGCGTCGGCAGTAATTGGAACCGAGACGATCGACATTTCGTATGCAGAGGTACTGCACTTCGATGACCAGGGTCTCGTGACCAAGCGACAAGTGTTCCCGTCCGACATATGGAACACTCTCAAGCTCATGGACTCTGGGTTGCCGACGGCTCGAGCAGAGACCTCATCCGATTGAAACGCGAGTCTGCGCAACCGTCTTTTCAGCAAGCCACTCCTCGTCCCAGACCGGATCCAAACCCGGATATCGGCTCAGGAGGTACCCAACCACACCTCCGTACGAGACCGAGGCTCACCGATTGGGGGAATCGCTGTCGTAGACACCGGTGAGCAGGAGCCCTGCCGTTGCCATTGGGCCGTCCAGACGGCTGCGAACTGCGTCCACCAACCGCTGTCGAGGGTCACGGTCAGCCATGGCTGATGAATCGTGGGGACACCGACGACTCTGGCATTCGACGGAAGTCGCCAGCGTGGGCGAGGGGGGACTTGAACCCCCACGATCTTGCGATCACAGGAACCTGAATCCTGCGCGTCTGCCAATTCCGCCACTCGCCCGGTCGGGGAAAAAGCGTACCGCTGGTCCCTAGGTTC
>JAHEJW010000056.1 GCA_024638655.1 bacterium
CGGGACCATCGACATCGCCATCACCGACTTCCTGGCCAGGGGTGGCGACGAATATCCCTTCCGTGGGGCGGCATTCACGGTGCTCGGTGTCAGCTACCAGCAGGCACTGGCCAATTACATCCAGGCGGCCACCGCCGACGGTGGTCTGGACGGCGTGATATCCGCAGCCGACTACCCCGCAGGCGGAGAGGGACGGATCACACCGCTCCCCTGAGCTGACCAGCTAGCCAACAGAGAGTTGGCCCGGACCTCGTGGTCCGGGCCAACTCTCGTCGGGTGCCTGACGCGGCCTAGCCCTGAGAGAGGAAGTCTCGGATGACCGTGACCACCATCTCCGGGTGGGTGCGGTGGGCGAAATGGGAGTGACCTTCGAGGATGTGGATGCGTGCGTTCGGAATCGCCTCACCGGCTCGCCGGGTCGCTTCGACCAGTGGTTCCGGGCTGTCGCCTCCTGAGAGCATGAGTGTCGGGGCGGCGATGTCGTCGAACTGACCGGGTTCATAGCTCCAGGATTCCTCGATACGGCACTCCCTCGGGCCGGTGTGGGCACCGGCCAGAAGATTCGGCCAACGCGGGCTCGACCGGAGGGCGTCGACCTCTTCTTCGGACATCTCGAGGACGTCCACCAGAATCCGAACCACGGCCGTTTCCCGATCGCCCACCGCCAGGGCAGCTTCGGCGGCTTCGATCGATCCGGCCGGGTAGGTGAGACCGAGGCTCGGTTCGTAGAGGATCAGCCGGTCGACCTTCGAGGAGAGGTTGGCTCCCCCCATTGCGGAGTTGGCCCCGTAGGAGTGGCCCCACAACGTCACAGATCGGCCCGTCCTCTCCGCCACGACATCTACCACGGCGGCAACGTCTTCGAAGTCCTGTTCGATGTCGTAGTTCTCTCCGTCGCCACTTGCGCCGAAGCCCCGCCGGTCTAGGGCGAACGTGGTGAAGTACTTGGCCAACTCGGCAACAGGAACAGCCCATGCGGTGTGATCGCCCAAAGAACCGTGGACCAGGACCATCGGAGGCCCGTCCCCCTCCACCCAGACGGCAATCGATACGCCATCGGGAGCTCGAACCCTGAAGGAACCTCCTGACTCTTCGTCAGACGTCGTACGACTCAACCCAGTTTCCCCTTGGAGGCAACCGTTTGTGGACGCGCAATGGGCCGCTTCGCCGAGATGATATGCGATCCGTTGTCTCGATAGGTGTCGACAAGTGTGCCCGAGGACCAACAAGGCGGAAGCGAGAGTACGAAGGATGCGGGCCCGATGCGTGCGCGGAGTGACCGTTTTCACCTAGGTTCGACACATGCCGGAGTTGCGCCTTCCGATCGTGTCAACGGCCATTCTCTGTGTTGATGACATGACGACCGCAACTGACTTCTACCGAAGACTTGGTTTCACCGTGGACCTATTCGACGACGATTACGCGATCGTTGGATCCGCAGATGCGGAGATGCTTCACCTTCAGAAACGCAATTGTGACAGCCGGGGATCGGTATATCTCAACGTCCCCGACGTTGACGATTGGCACAGGAGGTGCGATTCGGCCGGCGCGCCGGTGACAATCGTAGAAGATCAGATTTGGGGCATGCGGGAGTTCACGGCGACGGACCCTTCCGGGAACCGTCTTCGAATAGGTACCAACCGGTAGCCAACGTTTGCTGATTCGCGACGGGCTCATGCAGGTACGGTCTGCGTGATGAATCGACTCCCGCCGGCCCTGGAGTTGCTGTCAGCGGATGCACCTCACGCCGATCACGCAGCCCGGTTGATGGAGTTCGGCAGGTTCGTCGGCTCGTGGGCCTTGGATGCGTCGTTCTACGAACTCGACGGCAGCGAGCAACAGACGACGGGCGAATGGCACTGGATTTGGATCCTCGGTGGCCGAGCCATCCAGGACGTGCTGGTCTTCCCGGCGCGTGCCGATGCGACTCAACGCGACTCATACCGCTACGGAACGTCGCTGAGGGTTCTCGATGAGTCACAGGAGATTTGGAGAGTTGTGTGGGTGGCTCCTCAAGCCGGCACGATCTACAAGCTGAGTGGCACCTTCACCGACGAGGGCGTAGTGGTACTCCACGGCGATCCGAACGATGGCGAACCGACGAGATGGGTCTTCTCCGACGTGACTGAGAATGGATTCCTATGGGAGGGCTGGGTCAAAGACGCTTCTGACAGCGATTGGCGCTTACTGCAACGCATGACTGCCCGACGGACGGTCTGAGCAGCCGGGTGCGACCTCCTCCTTTTGCAGCCCTGCCCGGCACAAGGGCACCACAGCTGCGCGTAGGTTCGAATGGCGGCTACGCCGGCCAACTGAAAGAAGCCATGACTCAGGTCCAAGAACCACTCCCCCCTCACCTCGCCGAACCATCCAGGATCGGTGACGAGATAAGTGTCACCGGGAAGTGGGTGCCGGCGCGGCCGGGCGGACTTTTCAGGAAATCGGAAGAGTCAAAGGAGATGCTCGAGGAGTGGGAGGCGATTCACGCCGGGGCCAAGGCCGATGCCGGTGTGCTGTCCACCGAGATCAATCATGCCGTTGGCGAAGAAGCCGTTCTCGTCCACCACGTCTTCAAGAGCCCAGGAGCGCTCATCACCTACTTCTCAACTACTGGAACCCAACATATGGGCGCCCTGACCGAAGTCGCCAGACCAGAACTGCACCTCGTTCGGGGAGTCCAAATCCCACCCGATGCCAGGCAGGCCATATCGGCAAAAGGGGTGGCTGCGGTGTTCGGGGAGTTTCTATTTGGCTATGTCAAAGACGACTATGAGCTACCCGACCAGGAAACTGCGATCATGGTCACGGCCAAGTGGACCTGCCATCCAGGAGAGCCAACCCATCTCGACGATCTGAGATACTGGTGGCAAAGAGTTGGAACCGACGCGTTCTCTATGGAAGAGGGGCTCCTCAGGTTCGAGGCATATCAGGTCGTCGACGAAGACGCTTTGATAATCCACGAGACGTTCGAGGACAGTGACGAACTCAAGTTCCATCTCTCCAAGGGCACCGCCGAGAAATACAAGAAGGACATCGACAAGGTCGCCTTTCCCGAGGCCTACTTCTTCCGGGGCCCGGTCTCGTGGACCATCAGGACCTATTCCAAGTTCCTCCACCTTCCGGCCACCTACTCCAGTCGCGGGAGCCACCACACAAGACCGGGTGGGAGCATGAGCGACGGGACGACCGCGTAGGTCAAGAGCCCTTCGTCGCAGCCACCCCTTCGGATCGTGCCGAGAGGAGGTTTGCCGGCTTCGTGAATGGGTAAACGGGGCCGCTTCAGGCATCTAGCAAGGAGAGTCAGATGAATATCCGGCCACAGCTGGAGGAGCTTCTCTACCAGGCCATCGAGACCGAGTTGGGCGGGGAGAAGCTGTACGAGGCGGCAATAGAGAACGCGGTCAACGAAGACCTGCGCAAGGAATGGCAGGAGTATCTCGAAGAGACTCGCAAGCATCAAGAGATACTCCAGCGAGTATTCGAAGCGGCAGGTCTCGACATCGATACCGAGACCCCAGGACGGAAGATCGTCAGGGAGAAGGGCCAGGCGCTGGTTGCCGCCGTCACCAAGGCCCGCGAGTCCGGCGAGCCTCGGTTGGGTGAGCTGGTTGCTGCCGAGTCGGTTGTCGAGGCGGAGTCCAAGGACCATCAGAATTGGGAGCTCTTGGGTCATATGACCGATGAGGTGGAGGGCGAGCTCAAGACTGTCCTCGAGGAGGCCTACGAAGAGGTCTCAGAGGAAGAGGCTCATCACCTGTACCACACGATGGGTTGGGCCCGAGAGCTCTGGCTCGACTACCTCGGGGTTCCGGCGGCGCTGCCACCGCCTGAGGAAGAGAAGAAGGTCAAGACGAAGATCGGAGCCGGCCGAGCGGAACACGCCCGAGAGGACTACGTCTGAGCAACGGGTGAACGAAGAAGTCGGGCCCCGTATGAGGGGCCCGACTTCTCACTCAAGGAGTTCGGGAGGCGGGGAGACAATGGAGACCCGGCCGAACATCTGGCCGGATTCCCCCTCGTGATCCCAACCATCCTCCAAAGTCTTCCAGCCCGTACCCAACCCGGATCGCTTCGCTTCGTACATGCGCTCATCCGCAACGGCGACCAGCTCGTCGATGGTCGACGGTGGTTCATCTACGGTGACGGCGCCGATGCTCACGGCTATCTCGTGCCGGGAGAGCTGTTCGTCGGCCGAGACGAGCTCGTGGATCTTCAACGCGACACGGTCACCTTGCTCATGAGAGGTGTTCGGCAACAACACGACGAACTCGTCTCCTCCAATCCTGCACACGATGTCGGTCGCTCGGACTCCGTTCTCCAGCGCCCGTGCGAATGTGACCAGAATCGCGTCACCGGCGACATGGCCCAGCCGATCGTTCAGCTTCTTGAAGTGGTCCAGGTCGAGATAGAGCAGAGTCAACGGATACTCACTGCGCCTGGCTCGCATGAGCTCGAGGTCGGCCAACTCGCGAAAGGCACGACTGTTCATCAAACCTGTCAAGGGATCGAGCCGCGCCAGCTCTGCTTGGCGAAGCAGGGAGCCATGCAGAGTCGTGAGCAGGAACGCGATGATCGCAAAGAACCCAAAGCGGATCATCGTGTTCCAGACGATGATCATCGGCAGTACCTCGGGCGGTGCGGCGAAGCTGTTTGCCAGAAGCCACGTCATTGCGGACGCGCCGGCACCGAAAAGCCCTGCCCGCCGAGATCCGTACCACGACAAGAGAGACACCGGAGCCACGTAGAACAAACCAACAGAGAGGTGATATCCGGTCATGTGATCCGTTATCCCGATTCCCGCGATCAGGAGAACTGACAGGACCATCATCGGCGTGCTCGAGCGGCGGGCGAGATGTGACCGGATGAGATCGCCAACGGCGCCAGGGTCTGTGCGGCCGGACATGTGCCCCATCATTCTCTGACAGCAGGTCGACAAAAGCAACGACTCGGAGCCCAAGACTCGGGTCCGGCAGGGTCATTTGGGTCGAACCGGGCGTTGATCATCCGCCCGGAGCTCCCCGGAATGGCTCGAGGAGCGCCCAGGTCCGATCTTCGTCTAGCCAACGGACGAGTCTGAGATGACTGTCATCGGCTTCAGACAAGAGCATGTCGTCGGACACCGCTGCCGCTGAGAAGTCGATCACAAGAAGGGCCGATTTGGGAGCCACCAGTCTTGGACGACAGCGAGGGATTACCGTCCGAAGCCGATGCCTCAAATGCGTCTTGGAGTAGCCGGGTTCATAGCCGGAGAGGACATCGTCCCCGGCGACCTACACGTCGAAGATGGGATCGTCACAGAGAGCGGGCTAACACCGGGTGATCCCGATCTCATTGCCGTCCCGGGCTTCGTGGACGTGCACTTCCATGGCCATGGCGGGCTGGAATTCGCTGATTCCACGGTCCAGGAACACCGTGATCTGGCACGAAACATCACGGCCACCGGCGTCACCGCATATCAACCCACCCTCTGGACCATGTCGGTGGAAGAAACCGTTGACGCACTTAGCCGGCATCCGGGAGACGTAGAGGGCGGCGCTCGCGTGCTCGGTTTCCATCTCGAGGGGCCCTTCTTATCTCCCTCAAAGGCAGGCGCACACCATCCGGACCTCCTGCGTATGCCCACACCACAAATCGCCGAGGAATACCTGGCGGCCGGGCCCGTCGATCAGATCACCCTCGCACCTGAGCTGGACGGAGCCTTGGAGACGATTGCATGTCTCGTCGAGCGGGGTGTGACCGTCTCACTCGGACACTCCGTGGCCACGTCGGAGGAGACCGACCTCGCCCTCGGGGCCGGGGCGCGGGCCTTCACCCATGTCTTCAACGCCATGCGCCCTTTCGACCACCGCGACCCAGGCATTCTCGGCAACGCCCTCGGCGGTGACCGCGGGTACTTGACGGCAATATTCGACGGCGTCCACTTCTCGGACGAGGCAGCGATGACGTTGATCCGCTGCGCAGGAGACCGACTGGTGGCTATCACGGACGGGACGGCAGCCACCGGATCGGCCACGAAGAACGTGATCTTGGGTGGTCGTGAATGCACCATCGTCGATGGAGCCCCGAGACACCCGGACGGGACTATCGCAGGCAGCATCCTGACGATGGACTCTGCGCTGCGGAAGCTCGTCTCCCTTGGCCTTCCCCTACCGACGGCGGTTAGGGCGGTGTCCACGACCCCGGCGAAGCTCGCCGGCAGAGACGGGCTCGGGAGCATCGGCGTCGGGAGAACGGCTGATCTCGCGATCCTCGATAGCGAGCTCGCTGTGACTCGCACACTGGTGGGTGGCCTCGAGGTATTTCGGCGTAGCTGAGGCCTGCGCCGCAACTGATAAGTTGTCTAGACAATTCCACAAGGAGGACGGATGCAGTCACATGCGGTGGCGATGCTGGGCACGGGCCTGATCGGGGACTTCTACACGAGAACCCTCCACGGGCAGCGTGGAAGGGACAGGGTGGCCACTGTCTACTCCAGGTCCGACGAGCGGGGGAAGGCGTTCTCTGAGCGTTGGGACATCCCCCACTACACGACTTCCATCGAAGAGGCCATCGAACACCCCGAGGTCGACACGGTCGTGATCGGACTTCCCAACTTCATGCACGAGGAGCCCATCTCGATGGCCGCCGACGCCGGAAAGGCCGTGTTGTGCACCAAGCCCCTGGCTCGCAACGCCGAGGAGGCGAAGCGAATACTCGACAAGGTGGAATCCGCAGGCGTGTTTGCCGGATACCTCGAAGATCTGGCCTACACCCCGAAGGCCCTCAAGGCGATCCAGTCGGTGCGAAACGGAAGCATCGGGGACGTGACCTGGGTGCGTTCCCGCGAGACCCATCCAGGGCCGCACAGTGCCTGGTTCTGGGACAAGGACCAGGCCGGCGGTGGAGCAATCGTCGACCTGGGATGCCACTGCATAGAGATCATTCGCAACTTCGTGGGAAAAGGGAACCGCCCGTTGGAGGTCATGGCATGGGCCGACACGCTGGTGCACCCGATCAAAGCCGAGGACAACGCGGTCGTGCTCATCAAATTCGAGTCCGGCGCCCTCGGCCAGTTCGAGGTCAGCTGGACCTTTCGGGGCGGGATGGACCTCCGTGATGAGGTTGCCGGCACGGAGGGGACGATATGGCTGAACCACTTTCTCCGCACCGGTATGGAGATGTACACCAGCGGAGGCGGCGGCGGCTACGTCGCCGAGAAACTCGAGTCGGCGGAAGGATGGCTCTTCCCCGTGGGTGACGAGGTGGGAGAGCTCGGATATGTCGACATGTTCACCGACATGTTCGACTCGATGGACTCGGGCACAGATCCTCAGGAGACGTTTTATGACGGGTATGTGGTCAACGGCGTCATGGATGCGGCGTACCGCTCGGCCGAGTCGGGTCAGTGGGAACCAGTCGACATCGAGTGGAGAGGCGGAAGTACCCCGCGAATAAGCAAGATGGTCACAACCCACGATGGCCACCCCATAGTCAAAGAGGAAGTCCTCCCCGACGGTCGTCGCAAACTGATTCTCGCCGACAAGGAGAGCGGCTCGATTTTCGACCTCGTAACAGAGAGTTGACACTCAGGCTCGAAGTCTTCCCGGACGAGGAATGGGCCGCGGCGAGTGCCAGTCGTTTCGATCGGCTCCTGTCCGGGCTGGCGAGACCACGACTCTGCCTGCCCACCGGCGACACGATGGCGCCGTTCTATCGGGAGGTGGCCACACGGTCGAGTCTCGACGGGGCGACCATCTTCCTGCTCGACGAATTCGGCGGCCTACCCGAAGGAGACCCGGGACGGTGCGAGACCATGCTCGAGCAACATCTGCTCCAACTGGTCACTGGAGAGCCCGAGCTAGTGGTGCCAGAAGTCGATACTCCCGACACCGGGGCCTCGGCGGCCCGATATCAGAGCCAGATCGAGGACGGGGGTCTCGATCTCGCGATACTCGGATTGGGAGGTAACGGCCATATCGGCATGAACGAACCTGGGTCGGAACCGGGTTCGGCCACCAGGGTGGTTTCGCTGAAGGCCAGCACGACCGATCATGCTCGGGAGGCATACGGCGCCACTGTCCCACCGACCTGGGGGATGACGGTGGGCCTGGAGCAGATTCTCGCCGCTCGAAGGGCCTGGCTTATGGTCACCGGCAGACACAAGGCCGAGATCCTGAAAAGGGCTCTGACCGATCCAA
>JAHEJW010000011.1 GCA_024638655.1 bacterium
TCCGTCCTCGAACCTCTCGACGATGACACGATGGACGTCTATCGAAAGCCTTACCTCGAGCCCGGGGAGTCGCGACGTCCCACTTTGGCCTGGCCGCGTGAGATACCGATCGATGGCCATCCCGAGCAGACGAAGTCGATCGTCGAGGCAAACGCAGAATGGTTGAGAGGACCGGAGATACCCAAGCTCTTCGTCAACGCAGCTCCGGGATTCCTCTTGGTTGACCGTCTTCGTGAGCTTTGTCGTGAGTGGGAGAACCAGACTGAGGTCACGGTGCCAGGTAGCCATTTCGTCCAGGAGGACTCCGGCGAGGAGATCGGCCGCCACATAGCCTCCTGGCTGGCCGATCTCTGATCGAGGTGGCTCCATGATCGTCGGATCATTGGGACCCCGCCTTTGATTCTCCTGGTCATCCCGGCAGCCTTGCTGGCCGTGGTCTCGATCGGCTCCTTCTTCGGTCGGTGGGTCTGGTGGCTCGACGTTCTGGCCAACTTCCGGGCTCAGTACGTGGTCGGGCTGATCATCTTCTCGCTCTCTCTGATGCTCACCAGGTTCCGACGAACCGGCTTCGCCCTTCTGGTCGTCGCGGCGATCAATCTGATCCCCGTGTTGCCCCTCTATGTCGGCTCACCAGGGGATAGCGATCCGGGTGCGCCCTCCATCCGGGTGATGTCCTTCAATCTGCTATCCGACAACGAGCGCTTCGCCAAGCTGATCGACTACATCAGGACGATCGATCCAGATCTCGTCTTCCTCCACGAGGCGAGCCGACCCTGGGAGGTCGCAGTCGAGGCGGCCGATCTCGGGTACGAGGTAATCCGTCCCCGAGCCGACAATCTCATTTTCGGGACGCTGGTCCTGGTGAGGGGGGAGGACATCGCAGCGGTCTCTTACGGTTTCGCCGAGGCTCAGCCACGCGCGGTTGAGTTGACCTATCGGCCAACCGGCTGGCCGCGCGGCCTCGAGGTGTTGTCGACACACCCACTCGCACCCACGGAGAGAGAGCGGGCCGATCTGCGGGATGCGCAGTTGGACTTCGCCGCAGAGTGGGCGTCGGGTAGAGCTGGCCCGCTGTTCATCGTGGGGGATTTCAACGCCACACCGTGGTCCTGGCCGTTTCGCAACTTGCTGGACAGGGCCGATCTCCGGAACTCCCAGGTTGGTTTTGGGCTCCACCCCAGTTTCCCCGCCACGTCGAACGTCCTCCTTCGCGTTCCGATCGACCACCTGGTGCACAGTGAGGAGCTCGTCATCAGGGACCGCCGGCTGGGCCCAGCCCTCGGCTCGGATCACTTCCCCTTGGTAGTCGACGTCCAGCTTGCCCCCTGACGCCCCGATGTCGGGGGGTTAACTTCTCAGGCCATGCCCGATAGATACGAGAACCACAGACGGCGCCTGGCAGAGGTGGTGGGCGCCGAGGGGTTGGCGGTAATTCCGGCGTCACGGGAGACGGTGCGTAATCACGACGTCACTCATCCCTTCCATCAGGAGACCGCGTTCTGGTATCTCACCGGATTCGGAGAGCCAGACGCAGTCGCCGTCTTGGCTCCCGGTCACGAAGAGGGCGAGTACGCCCTGTTCGTGCGTCCGCGCGATCCCGCACAAGAGGTCTGGACCGGGACCCGCGCCGGAGTCGAGGGAGCCAAGCGCGACAACGGTGCTGACGCCGCCTACGAGATCGGGGAGCTGGACGAGGTGTTGCAGCGGTACATGGTCGGCCGCGATGTCATCTGGTACTCCCCGGGCAACGACGCCTTCGACGACCGCATGACCCGGATCGTGGAGAGAGCCAGGGCACTCCGGGAGCGATACGGGTACACGGTGCCGTCCGCGGTCAGGGACCTCTCGGTGCCTCTGGGGGAGATGATGCTCTACAAAGGCCAAGAGGAGGCGGAGAGTCTCCGCACTGCCTGTGAGCTAAGCGCCGAAGGTCACCTGGAAGCGATGAGGTTCGCCCAACCCGCGATGTACGAGTACCAGGTGCAGGCGGCACTGGAGTACTTCTGGCGTCTCGGCGGATCCCGGCACAACGGGTATCCATCCATCGTTGCTTCGGGCCAGAACGCCTGCATCCTTCACTACGTCGAGAACGACAGCAGGATCGGCGACTCGGATCTCATCCTCATCGACGCAGCCGCCGAAATCGAAGGTTATAGCTCGGACATCACCCGAACTTTCCCTGTGAACGGGACCTTCACCCCGGAGCAGCGGGCGATCTACGAGGTCGTGCTCGAGGCACACAAGAAGGGGATTGAGTTGGCGATCCCGGGATCGACCCTCGGACAGATAAACGAAGCTGCTGTGAGGACCCTGACCGAAGGGATGGTGGACCTAGGCCTGTTGCCCCGATCGGTCGACGAATCGGTGTCGATGGCTCACTACCGAGAGTTCTACATGCACGGAACGAGTCATTGGCTGGGTTTGGATGTGCACGACCGGGGCAGCTATCGCATCGAAGGAGAGCACCGGCCGCTGGAGCCCGGGATGAGCTTCACGGTCGAGCCCGGCCTCTACGTGGGAATCGACAAGAGTGAGATCGAACTGACGCTCCTCGAGGTCGATCTCGACGAGCGTGCGGAGCGCCGAATCCGTCTCGGCACCAAGGCTGCGACGGCCTTGGAGGCCGAGGAGGAAGAAGAAGCCGAGAAGATCACCCACGAGGTGCCCGCCAGTTTCCTCGGGATGGGCGTTCGCATAGAAGACGACATCCTGGTCACCACAGACGGGCACGAGAACTTGTCCAGCCGCGTTCCGGTTGAGATCGACGACGTCGAGGCCGTCTGTGGACAAGAGTCCCGCCTACCTCCCGGCTGACCCGGATCAGATCGTTGCCGGGATGGCGTACAACAGGATGGCTGCGAAATGGAAGGCACTCCCGGCTACGACTAATAGATGGAATACCTCGTGGTGTGAGAAGACCCGGGGGAAGAGACGTGGCTTTCTCATCGTGAAGATGACCGCGCCCAACGTGTAGCAGAGGCCACCGACCGCTATGAGCACCACCGCCCACAAGCCGAGCTCGACGTAGATCTGGGGCATCCAGATGATTGCCAGCCATCCCATGACCAGCTGCAGGGTCACAGAGAGCCCGGTCTTCACCTCGGGCAGGAGAGCCTTGAGCAGGATCCCTGCGGCCGCTATGGCCCAGAGGAGGGTGAGCCCAACCGCGAGTGAGGTGCCGTCGAGGGCTGCTATTGCGATCGGCGTGAAGGTCCCTGCCACGACGAGGTAGATCATGGAATGGTCGAGTTTCTGGAGTCGCCCCTTCCACTTATCGCTCCACGGGATCGAGTGATACAGAGAGGAGACTGTGTACATGAAGGCCAGGGCGACCCCGAAGACAAGGGCGCCGACCATGGCCGCAGGCCGGCTCCAGGCACGCTGCAACAACGCACCGAGGCCGGCGATCGAAGCGAGCGCGGCTCCTCCATGAACGAACCCTCGCACCGGGTTCTGCATCTTTCCGAGGGTGAATCGCTCCACCCCATCAGGATATTCGGGAACGCGCGCTTTGCTCGTCGAATCGCTCGGAGAGCTATCTCGGAGCACGCCGACCACTCTGAGCCGCGGGGCCGTCGGTAGAATTCGACCCGAATATGGCCCTGGGACTTCTGTACCGCATCTACGAACGCAATCTGCGGAGGGGTCTCGACGTGGAGCGGCTGCCCCGTCACATCGGTGTGGTTCTGGACGGGCATCGCCGGCATGCTCGCGAGGAAGGTCTTGCTTCGTACACCGAGTCGTATCGCGCAGGCATGGCCCGATTCGAGCAGTTCCTCGGCTGGGCCAATGAGTTCCAAATCCCCGCTATCACCGCCTGGGTCCTGTCCAAGGAGAATCTCTCGCGTCCTATCGAGGAGCTCGACCCCTACTTCGACGTGCTCATCGAGCTGTTCGAACGACTGCCTGAGGAGTGCAGGGAGTTCGACATGTCCATTCGGGTCATAGGAAGTCTCGATCTGCTTCCCGACCATCTCGTGGCCGCAGCCAAAACGGCCGAGCAGACAAGGCGAGTGGGGGCACGTCGACTCAACGTCGCCATGGGGTATGGGGGTCGTCAGGAGATCGTTGACGCGGCAAAGGACCTCGTGGAAGGTCTCGTCGAAGAGGGGGTGCCGGCTCTCGAAGTCTCGTCTCACATCACGGCGGACTCACTGGCAGCCCATATGTACTCGGCCGACATCCCGGATCCGGATCTGCTGATCAGGACGTCGGGTGAATCGCGGCTTTCGGGCTTCCTGCTCTGGCAGTCTGCGTATTCGGAGTTCGTCTTCGTGGACGTCAACTGGCCGGCGTTTCGTCATGTCGACTTCCTTCGCGCCCTTCGCGACTACACAGGCAGGGCGCGCCGGTTCGGCAAGTAGTTGACGATCCCACTCCAGACGCTCGTCGACCGGCTGCGCCGGCACTACGACGACGGTTGTTTCGCCTGCGGGCGTGACAATCCGATCGGGCTCCACCTCGACTCGTTCGCCATGACCGACGGGGTTGTGACAGCTCTGTTCGATCCGAGGCCGGACTATCGCGGCGCCGGCAGGAGTCTCCACGGCGGGATCGCCGCAACCGCCCTTGACGAAATCCTGGTCTGGGCCGGTCTTCTGGCTGAGCGTGTGATGTCGGTCACCGGGCGCATGGAAGTGCGCTATCGGAGGCCGGTGGAGGTCACAGAGTCGATCGAGGCGCGGGGGTGGGTCGAAGAGAGGAGCGGCCGGCGTCTCAGGGTCTCCGGCGAGCTGCGGGTGGGCGGCGAGGTGAGGGTGGAGGCCGGCGGCCTGTATCTCGTCACGGCCACGCTGGAGGAGCTGGGGGTTCTCGACGGGTCAGGAGGTGATCATGCCGGGGTGGAGATGGGAGACATTTCCTGACTGTCGGAGGGAGAAAGCCCACCCTGTCGAGATCTTGACCATGGTCAGCCGGGCCAATCCGGTGTGGGGCTGACGAAACCGCTCCCACTCCCACGGAACTGGTTCGAGGCCGAGAAGGTGGCCGAGGGCGACCGTGTTGGTGCCGGCATGGGCAACGATGATCACCCTCTTGTCAGGATCGTCCAACGTCCACAAGTGCCTGTGGTCGGGGTCCATGGGGTGGATCCCATGGGAGTCCATTGTCTCCGAGAGCCCGGACACGACTCGATCATGGAATGAGCGAAAGCTCTCGCCCCCGGGGAGTCCGTCCCACATTTCGTCCATCGTTCGCTGGTTTGACTCGGCGAGTATGCGGTCGACGTGCTCGACCGGTGTTCCCTCCCATTCCGGGGGGTTGTGAATCTCCTCGAGCCAGGGGAAGAATTCGAGATCCAGCCCCAGGGTTTCAGAGATGGGCTCGGCCGTCTCGATCGCTCGCTTCATTGGTGACACCCAGATCTCATCGACGTGGTCGAGACCTGAATAGAGCCGATGGGCCACCCGCTTTGCCTGTTCACGTCCCAGGTCGGTCAATGACGGGTCGTTCTGTGCAATCTGGTCCGGCGCCCAATCGGGCTGCCCATGACGGACGAGAAGTAGGTCCATTGCAGAGAAGAAGATAGGGGCTTGTCACGCGGCCTCCAATACGATGCACCTGTGGCCAATGCAAAACTCGTGTCGCATCTCAAAGAGCACTCGCTGCGGACCGACGGCCCTTTCACCCTTCGATCAGGAGCGTCGTCTTCCTGGTATCTGGATGCCCGGCAGACAACCTTCGACGGAGAGGGCGCCGCGACGGTTGCTGAGGCAGTGCTCGAAACCCTGGACCAGAGAGCAGATGCCGTCGGGGGCATGACTATGGGAGCAGATCCGATCGCTGTGGCGACCGCCGTCCTGGCCACAGGGCGTGGCCGCCCGATGAGGGCGTTCTCGATCCGCAAGACGACCAAGGACCATGGCACCGGCGGCCGGGTCGTCGGCCCGGTCGGTCCGGGTGACAGAGTCGTCATCCTTGAAGACACCACCACAACCGGTGGCGCGGCGGCGGAAGCTGCCGAGGTAGCCATCGCAGAAGGGCTGGATGTGATCCAGGTGATCGCACTGGTCGATCGGTCACGAGGTGTCGTGTCCTCCAGATTCGCAAGCCTCGGGCTTCCGTATCAAGCCCTGATCGAGCCGTCGGATCTGGGAGTCATGGAATGACGCTGGTGGTGAAGAGATCCGCTCTCAAGATGTGGTTGATGGCCATGGGTGGCATTCCCTTGCTCATCATTTCCCTCGACGTGTTGACCAATCGCCGCATCACCAATTGGCTGAGAGAGTTGATCTTCCGACCCGAGGACACCCAGATATACGAGCCCAGAGACGTCATATGGGCCTGGGCGATGCTCCTTTTCTCCGCAGCCATCGTCGTCTGGGGACTGAAGGAGCTCTTCGTGCCGACCAAGGTCATCGAGGCCACCGATGACGGTCTCTCGCTCAAAGTGAGCGGGCCGTTCCGTCCTGCAACCACCATCTCGTGGGAACTGGTCGATGATGTGCGAGCGATTCAGGTCAGCGATGAGGGCGACGCGGTCCCGATGCTGTCTATCCGGATGCTGGCCACCGGTGATCTACCGCAAGATCCGTGGGGAGCGAGGTGGCTCGATGACAGGGAGCTTGCACTCCTTGCGCAGGACTGGTCCGAACCGCCGAGCGATGTAGCCGGCCAGATCATCGACTTTGCGGTCGAGGCTGCGAAGCGTCAGGCAAGAGCGAGGACCGCGAGCGTGTGGACGCCGGGAGACACCTGATGGTTCTTGTTGGGGCGCACACTCCTGCCGGTGATCCGCTGGGTGAGGCCGAGGCTCGGGACGCAGACTTGGTCCAGATCTTTCTCTCCAACCCTCAGTCCTGGAAGAAGCCCAATCCGCGCGAAGACGCCGCGCTGCTCCGCGATTCCCCCATACCCATCTATGTGCACTCGCCCTACTTGATCAATGTGTGTGCCGATAACAACCGTGTACGCATCCCAAGCCGCAAGATCCTCCAGGAGACGTGCGACGCGGCGAGTGAGATCGACGCCGAGGCGGTTGTTGTCCATGGGGGTCATGTCACCGGCGATGGCCCTCAGGAGGAGGGTATAACCCGATGGCGAAAAGCCCTGGATGCGCTGGACACCGACATTCAGGTGCTGATGGAGAACACCGCCGGTGGCGACAAGGCCGTGGCGAGACGGGTCGAGTGGATCGCGCGACTCTGGGAGGAGATCGGTGGCTACGACGTGGGATTTGTACTCGACACCTGTCACAGCTGGGCGGGAGGCGAGCCGTTCGACGAGCTCGTAGAGAGAGTGATGACCGCCACGGGCAGGATCGACCTGGTCCATGCCAACGATTCGCGAGACCCATTCGACTCTCGCCGCGATCGCCATGAGAACCTGGGTCACGGGCAGTGCCCCGAGGATGATCTTGCTTCCACGATTGCCGCCGCTGGGGCTCCGGTCGTGGTTGAGACACCAGGAGGGGCGTCAGAACAGGCTGCGGATATCAAA
Source organism: bacterium (assembly GCA_024638655.1). GTDB lineage: Bacteria > Actinomycetota > Acidimicrobiia > Spongiisociales > ZC4RG35 > Ww567. The sequence continues at coordinate 7,438 of JAHEJW010000011.1, forward strand.
TGGGTGCGTGGCGTCGTCGCCCCCTGACTCGGCCCGACATCCTTCGCGTACGCCGCAACCCGCATGGAACCCATTGCATCTGCCAGTCGTCCAAGACTCATGAGGCCCATCCCGACCGTCTTGATTGCGGGGATCCTCCTCGCGTCTTGCGTCACGCATGCCGTCAGCGATCCGACCGTCTCCTCCCACTCGGATCTCATCAGAACTCACCAGAAGTCCGAGGATGGCGGGATGGGTGCCATCGTCGAGGGGACTCTGGAGGTGGACCTGGGGCTGGGTTGTGTGTGGCTATCCGCAGCGGACGGTTCCCGGCACCCTGTCATCTGGCCCGCCGGGACGACTACAGAAACCGATCCCTTCGCCGTCGTCCTTCCGGACGGCCGGACCGCCTCGCATGGTGACCTCGTCTCCGGCGGCGGCGGCTATGTCGATGCCTCCGCGGCCACCAGTCGCACGGAAGCCTTCCCCGATGAGTGCGTCCAGGATGGTCAGGCGGCGGTCTTCAATGCCAACGCGGAGGTCGAAGTCCTGACGGGTGCCGGAATCGAGGCGGCACCGACTCTGATCGGGCGGTTTTCGGTCCCCGAGTCGATCGGTATCGAGCTGATCGCCGTCAACCCGAACAGGAGGAGTGTCGCGTTGGCGGATCTGGTTTCAGGAACCGTCCATCTCTATGAGCCGGGCGACTACGGCGGCCCCGAGGATGCCATCGATGGCGCCAGCGGCGGTGGTGGCTTCATCCACCTTTGGGCGCAAGGCACGGTCTACTCGTATCCAGGACGTCTCACCGACGAGCCGCTCGTCTACCGTCCCGATCCCATCAGAGAGATCGAGGGGATCGCGTCGACACTCGAGGTGGTGCCCGCTCCGGACGGTGAGCACACGTGGCTGGTTCAAGATGGGTCCGGGGTCGGCCCCACGTTGGTCGAGCTGGTCAATCTGGTCGAGATGGAGGTCACGAGGCTGCTTGCGGTCGAGGTTCCCGGGTCATGGCAGCCGATGGGCACGACAATTGATGGGTTGGTGCTCGTCTCCAATGCGGGCGTTCCCAGGACGCTTCTGGTCGAGATGGGCGGATCGATCGGGGCCGAAGTTGCCGGTCAAGCCCTTTCCGTGGGATGGAATGGAGTCGCCATCGTCGAGGATGGCGACCTTCGGCTGCTCGGTCCGGATCTCGGCGGGTCGTTGGCAGTGGAGAGACCGCATCCGGGCACGTGGACATCGGTTGGCGGCCCGTCGATTCCCACCGACGCCCCCTCGGTCCGGACCGGCGGGACGATCCAGCTGGTGGGCATAGTGGAAGGGGAGGGCTCCGGGGGCATCGTTCACTTGGTCGTTGTCAGACAGGATGGGTCGACGCGGGTCATCCACCAGATGAAGGACGGTGGCGTGGCCACCTTTTCCCGAGCCGAAGACTGGGTGGCGGTCGCCGACAGCGACGGAGTGACCCTGATCCCCGGTCGGGGTGAGGCGATCCGGCTGGGGGACATCCTCCCCGACGAACATTGGGTGCTGACCGCCGGCTAGCTACCGGCTCAATCCGTTCGCTTCCTCTCCCCGGATGCTTTCGGCTCCCACCTGAAGAACCTGATGGCCAGGACGGCGGCGGCTATTCCCCAGGCCAGCATCATGCCGAGCTCGGGCCAGTGGAACTCGAACCCGGTTCGTCTCGGGTCGAATGCATCTCTGAAGGCCACCACGAACGACTTCAGAGGGAAGATGTCGCCTGCTATCCGCATCCATGTGGGTGGATCGCTGAGCGGCAGGAATACGTCCGAGATGAAGGCGATGGGAAGCAGAGTGGCGTTGGTGATAGCTGGAGCCGTATCACCGCTGGGCGAGAGCGAAGCCACGAGCAGACCCAGCGCCGAGAAGCAGGACACGCCCACAACGAACGTGAGTAGTGCGGCAGGAAGGGTGCGCGGGATCAACTCGATCCCATAGAAGGCCACCCCAACTCCCATCATCAGCGCGAGCGAGAGAAAGGCCAGCCAGATCGCCGAGATGATCTTGCCGGCCATGTAGACCCAGGGCGGTATCGGCGTTCCGCGAATCCGCTTGAGGATCCCCTTGTCTCGTGCAATTGCCGTGTTGATGGCGAGGTTGGTGTAGGTGGCCGACACGGCGGCAAACACCCCGATTCCGGGCACATAGAACTGGGCGTTTGTAACCCCCAGATACTCGATTTCCTCGTTCCCGAATATCGCGATGAAGAGAACTAGGAGCATCAGCGGGAAGACGATGGTGAAGAAGGCAGCGATCGGCGTGCGCCAGAAGACGCGATTGTGATGTCGAACCTGGTGCCAGATCAGTTCGATGGCGCCTGGCCTCGTCTTGCGTCGATTTCCGTCGAGGATGTCAGTTCTCACCGGTCAACTCCAGATAGATGTCCTCGAGAGATGGTCGATCGACCTCGAGACGCTCGAGCTCGATCCCTGCTCCGATCGCCCACGTCGTCAGCTGATGAAGCGCTCGAGTCGGGGCGTGGGAGACGAGTTCGTACCTTCCTCCTCTCGAGGTGGCGAGATCCAGTGGGATGGTCGAACCATCGACGTGCGCCGGTAGAGAGAAGCTGATCCGGGTGGCCCCTTCGGCCCGGCCGCCGAGTGTCTCAGGCGTGCCCTCGGCAATGATGCGGCCCCTGTCTATGAGGGCGATGCGATCGGCCAGATGCTGCGCCTCATCCATGTAATGCGTCGTCAACAGGATGGTCTTGCCCAGCGCAGTCAGATTCTCGAGAACCGCCCATGCCTGACGGCGGGCGGACGGGTCGAAGCCGGTGGTGGGCTCGTCGAGAAAGAGCAGGTCGGGATCTCCGACCAGCCCTAGGGCCAGTTCGAGACGTCTCTGCTGTCCGCCGGAAAGGGACTTCACGCGCGAGTCGGCCTTCTCTTCGAGCCCGACGAGCTCGATCAGATCGCTCGTTGCCATCCGGCTCGGATACATGCTCCCGTAAAACGTGAGCACCTCATGAACGCTGAATTCACCTTCGACGGAGCCCTCTTGCAAGACGATGCCGATCCGCTCTCGAAACGATCGATCCCCATCGGACGGATCGTGGCCCAGAACGTGGACCGTTCCGGAGTCGGGCGTCCGATGGCCCTCGAGAATCTCGACGGTGGTGGTCTTGCCGGCACCGTTCGGGCCCAGAAGAGCGAACACCTCACCGGTCTCGACCGTCAGGTCGACATCATCGACCGCGTTGATGTCCCCATAGCTCTTGACCAGGCCTCGCACTTGGATTGCCGGCATCGTGGAGATGCTAGGACCGCATCGTCTCCGCAGACCTGGCGGGGTTGCCGGGCAAGTCGTAGCCGCTCGCAACACCTGAGCTCTTGAGGTCTCGCAAGGATTCGAGGCTCAGGGTGCCACGTCCTCGAAGACCTGGATGGTGCCCGAGTAGTTCGAGACCCAGATCTGACGGGTTGGGGGGTCGTAGGTGATGCCGATCGGGTTGACATTCGTGGGTAGCTCTTCGAGCTCGACCATATCCGACGTGCGGACCTTGCTCATCGTGTTCGAGTTGTAGTTGACGACGTACAGGGCGGTTCCGTCGTCGCTGATGACCATGGACCTCGGCGCTGACCCTGTTGCCACCTTGGCCAGCACCTCTCCTTTGGCGAGATCCAGCTTGGCCAGCCTTCCCTCACCGTTGAGCGACACATACAGATTCTCACCGTCAGGGCTCAATACCAGGTGCCTCGGGTTGGCCCCCACGTCTTCGATGTACGTGACCTCGAACCGACTCAGGTCGATGACGGCAATATCACGAGATCCCATGACTGCTACGTAGGCCGTTGTCGAGTCAGGAGATATGGCTATCCCCCTCGGATGACGGCCGACCGGCACGCGCGCCAGCTCCGCTCCGCTGTCGACGTCGACGACCGAGACGTCGAACCCGCACCAGTTGGCTACAACTAGCGATCGGTCGTCTGGACTCACTTCGAGATACTTGGGCACGGGACCGACCCTGATCAGCTGATCGATTTCGAGAGTTGTCGTGTCCACGCGATAGACGAAGCTGTCAGGCCAGTTGCCGGCGTTGCATCCGTCCCCGGCCGCCGTGCTCAACCCTCCTCCGTACATCCGGTAGTTGGACACATAGGCATGGGAACCATCGGAGGTGAACGCAGCCTCGACCGGCGAACCGAGATACTCGCCGGGGAACTCCTCGTGACCGAATTCCTCCGGGCGCACCGTGTCCGGGATCGTTCTCAGAAGCTCATAGGACCTGTCGTAGACGGTGATGGTGTGCCGGTACATCATGTTCTGGGCGAAGAACAGACCGCTTTCGGAAGCAACGACGGACTTCGGAGAGATCCCGCCGCCAATCGTCGTGACTGGCGTGAGGACACGCTGATGAGCGTCCAGCCCGTCGGATGGGACAAGAGTCGTCGTGGTCGTAGTTGGTGTTGTCGACGTTGTGGTCGGGGCAGTAGAGATCGTCGTGGACGGCGCAACGGTGGTGCTCGTCACTGTGGTGCCGGTCCGGTCCGCCTGCACGAGAGCATCTGCCGGGGAGGTGCTCGTTGACACCGATCCGGCTGAGCACGCAACGGCGACCAGGAGGCTCGCTCGCGCTGCGAGGAGTGGCACCCGACGCACCACTCGACTCGTTTCACTCGTCCCCGTCCGGGGTAGCCTTGATCGGGTCATGGCCGACAAAGTAACCGTTCCTCAGATTCGGAACCGCAAAGGCGGTCCGAAGATCACGATGGTGACGGCCTACGACTATCCCGGTGCGGTGATCGCAGATCGAGCGGGTGTCGACATCGTCCTGATCGGGGACTCCGTCGCCAACGTGGTGCATGGCATGGAAACCACTCTGGAAATCGGACTCGACGAGATCGTTCTCCACACGCGCGCCGTGAGGAGGGCCAAGCCTCGTGCCCTGATCGTGGCGGACATGCCTTGGCTCACATTCCATCTATCCGAGCAAGACACGATTCTCAACGCTGGGCGATTGGTGGCCGAGGCAGGGGCCGAGGCGGTGAAGCTGGAAGGTGGCCGAAAACGTCTTCCGATGATCGAGGCGATACTCAGTGCCGAGATCCCGGTCATGGGTCACGTCGGGCTGACACCGCAGTCGGTGCATGCCATGGGTGGCTTCAAGGTTCAAGGCCGCATGGTCGACGCTGCGCGCGAGATGATCGACGACGCCAAAGCTCTGTCCGATGCGGGCTGTTTCGCAATAGTCATCGAAGGTGTCCCCGACGTGCTTGGCGAGATAATCACCAAGGAGGTCGATGCGCCGACGATTGGCATCGGGGCGGGCCCGAAGACCGATGGCCAGGTGCTGGTATTCCATGATCTCCTGGGTCTCGGATCCGGTGACTACCCCAAGTTCGTCCGAAGCTATGCGAACCTCGCAGATCAGGCCGTTGATGCGATCTCACGATTCAAAGCCGATGTGGAATCGGGTTCGTTCCCGGCCGACGACGAGAGCTATCACGTGCCGGACGAGGTCGCCTCCGAGCTGTTGAAGGGAACCAGATCCGACTGAGCGGGCTCGCAATGGTTGGCCTGCTGGTCCTGACGACCTGCGGAAGTGGGCTGGCCGGCCCGCAGTTCGAAGTCATCGAGATCGAGGTCGAAGGGACCAGCCTCGAAGTCTGGCTTGCCGACGAAGGTGTCGAAAGGCGCCAGGGTCTGAGCGAGATAGAGGCGCTTCCCTCCGGTATCGACGGAATGCTGTTCGTTCTCCCGGCTCCGACCACCTCGAGCTTCAACATGAGGGATGTCTTCTTTGCGCTCGACATCTGGTGGTTCGACTCTGAGATGACCTTGATCGGCAAGACCCTCCTCCAGCCGTGCAGCGGTTCGCAGTGCACCAGCTATGGGTCGCCCGGTGAGATCGGGTGGGCCCTCGAGACGCCGGCAGGGGCGCAAGAATTCGAGACGGGTGCTCGCCTCTCCATTGTGGACAACGGCTGATCCCGTCTACGATCATGCCGGTCGACGTCTCGCGCCGTCGACCACACGTACCCCTGCTCCATCGAATTGGTGGGGCCTTCCTACAGGATGTCCACAGGAGGTCAGATGCGCGACTACGAAATCATGACGATCCATCGGCCGGACCTGGCCGAGACAGAGATCGACTCGAAAGTGTCCGAGATCGAATCGTTCCTCGCTGACAGCGGTGGAAGTGTCACCAAGAGAGATCTCTGGGGCAAGAGACGCTTCGCCTACGAAATAGACCATCTCTCCGAGGGTTTCTACTCGGTGCTCACGTTCCAAGCCCAACCAGAGACTGTCGAGACCCTGGAAAGACGTCTCACCCTCGCCGACGAGGTACTTCGCCACAAGATCGTTCGGCTCGAGGAGTAGCCCACTGGAATCCGTCCCACCGGAACGGCATAGTCGTCGTGGGACAAGAAGAGGAGTTATGTATGTCAAATAGCGTCACACTCATAGGCAATCTCGTCGACGACCCGGAGCTCAGGTTCACGCCGTCGGGTGTCGCTCTTGCCAAGATCCGCATGGCGGTGAATCGTCGCTGGCGAGGCCAGGATGGAGAGTGGCAGGAAGACACCAGTTTCTTCAATGGGACCGTCTGGCGAGAGCAGGCAGAGACCGTTGCCGAGTCCCTGCAAAAGGGAACGCGCGTCATCGTCTCTGGGCGGCTCGAGCAGCGAAGCTGGGAGACACCTGAAGGCGACCGGCGCTCGGTGGTCGAGATTCAGATCGATGAGATCGGGCCTTCACTCCGTTGGGCAACCGCAACGGTCAACAAGACCCAGAGGAGCGACAATTGGAGTGGCGACCAGTCCCGGTCACAGACTCCCGCCCCGACGCCCCGTGAGGACTACGGCCCCGACGAGGCACCGTTCTAAACGAGTTCACCAGGAGGATTCGATGGCAAGGAAGAACAGAAGGAACCCCAAGCCGGTCCGCGGTCGTCGCTACGAGTCGCGCCGCGGCAAGCCGCGGCCCTGCACCGTTTGCCCTCAGGGTGGGGTCGATTGGAAGGACACTGGGTTCCTGCGCAAGTACATGTCGGACCGCGGCAAGATTCGCGGCAGGCGCGTGACCGGCCTGTGCCCGAACTGCCAGCGCCAGGTCGCAACCGCAATCAAGAACGCCCGGGAGATGGCCCTCCTTCCCTACGTAGGTGGGAAATGAAGCTGATATTGACATCGGACGTCACAGATCTCGGCAAGAGAGGCGATGTCGTGGACGTGGCCGATGGCTATGCCCGCAACTATCTGCTGCCCGGGAGCTTCGCCATCAAGGCGACGTCCGGCGCGATGGAGCAGGCCGAAACCGTTCGGCAGGCCCGTATCGAGTCGGAGCGGAAGGCGAAGGAAGAGGCGGAGACCATCGCGACACAGCTTGTCGGCAGTCGTGTGGTCATCGCGGCCAAGGCCGGTGACGAAGGCCAGCTCTATGGCTCCGTCGGGGTCATTGATGTGGTCGAGGGAATCAAGCGCTTCACCGGGATAGAGCTGACCAGGAACCAGGTCGAGTTGAGCGAGCCGATCAAGGCGATCGGGCTACATGAGATCCAGATCAATGCCCATCCCGAGGTCGAGTTCCCCCTCACTCTCGATGTGATCCCCGCCTGACCGGGTCGCCGAAAACCCGGCGACCATCGACAGGCTCCAGAGCGAGAAGGCCAACAGGTTCCCTTTTCGCGCTTCAGCGACTGTTTTCGCGATAAACCTGGCAGGTCCTTCCAGCGCGAAAAACAAAAGACGGAGCGGGAAAATCAATCAGCGATCTGGCTTGGGGTGGTCCCGAGCGACGGTCTAGGTTGCTATCACTTCCCCGCCCCCGGCGGATCACTTCCCCGCCCCCGGCGGGGTCTTGCGCGTCGAGATCCCAGACGAATATGTCACACCCCCGGGCTTGAGTGTGTGCGAGAGGACGAGATGACAAGCATCAGCGACCAGACCCAGATACGGCCCGGATACCGCAACCCGCCGCATTCTCGCGAAGCGGAGGAGTCGGTGATCGGAGCCGTTCTGCTCTCCGAGGAGGCGGTCAACGAGGTCATGGACGTCATCCACCCCGAAGACTTCTACGTGCCGGCCCATCAGGCGATCTTCGAGGCCATGCGTGAGCTCTTCGACACCAGCCAAGCCATCGACGCCGTCACGGTGTCCGAACTGCTTCGCAGGAGAGGCGAGCTGGAGAAGATAGGAGGCATCCAGTACCTGACGAGGCTGGTCGACATCGTCCCTTCAACATCGAATGTCGCCTACTACGCAGGGATAGTCGAGGAGCATGCGAAGAGACGCGAGCTGATCAGGGCGGGAGCCTCGGTCACCGATATTGCGTTCAACGTCGACGAAGAGATCGCGATGGTCCTCGACCGAGCCGAACAGGCGGTTCTCGGCGTCGCCGAGCGTCGTTCATCCCAGTCCCTCTTCGAAGTCGGGCCCATGTTCAACGACGTGCTCGAGCACATCGAGATGCTGGAGCAACAGGGATCCGAGCTGACCGGCTTGGCCACCGGATATGTGGACATCGACAAGAAACTCGCCGGTCTCCAGCCAGCGAACCTCGTGGTGGTGGCCGCCCGGCCCGCGATGGGCAAATCCTCCCTCGCACTCGGCATAGCCATCAACGTGGCAGCCCAGAACGAGCCGGTTGCCCTCTTCTCCCTCGAGATGTCCAAGGAGGAGCTGGTTCAACGGATACTGTCCTCGGTGGGCAAGGTCGACTCCATGAAGCTGCGCTCCGGGCAGCTCGGACCTCTCTGGCAGCGGGTGGTGGACGCCGCCGGACGCATGTATCAAGCACCGATCTTCATAGACGACTCACCAGTGGTCACAGTCACCGACATAAGGGCCAAATGCCGGCGGCTGAAGAGAAAGCGGGGTCTTTCCCTGGTCGTCGTCGATTACTTGCAGCTCATGCAGGCTTCGAACCGGGAGAATCGACAGCAAGAGATATCCGAGATCACCCGGAACCTCAAGAATCTGGCGCGTGAGCTCGCAGTACCGATCATTGCGGTGTCCCAGCTCAACCGCTCGCTCGAGACCCGTGAGGACAAGCGACCCAGACTGTCAGACTTGAGGGAATCCGGTGCGATCGAGCAGGACGCAGACGTAGTGATGTTCATCTATAGGCACGAGTACTACCACCCCGAAGAGCAGGACAAGAAGGGCATCGCTGAGGTCATCGTTGCCAAACACCGTGCCGGCTCTACCGGGCCCATCGAGATGACCTTCCAGCCAGAATTCACCCGATTCGCCAATCTGGGTCGCGACGTCTCCTGATCAAGTCTGACGTAGGCTCTCCTCTGTGTTGAGACGAAACCCCGACCGGGGTCCGGGTCTGGCAACGTGGCTGTGGCGAGCTGCGGTGACTGTCGCTCTTCTTGCGCTTCTGTTGCTGGCGAACCTGAGCGACTCGATTCGGGTGCTCGTCGGGATCATCTTCGTGACGGGAGTCTTCGTGATGGCCTACGACCTGTTTCGAAGGTCAAAGGGCCCTTCTTCCCCCTGAATCTGGGCGTGCGGCAACCTTACGGTTGCCGCTGGAGGGGTTGTCTCTCGCCCTGTGAACCGGGGAAGTTCTTGAAAGGGGGACTGTCAAAGGGCCAGGACCAACATCGGAGATGAGCTTGAACGGCCACCGCCCCTTGCAACGACCAGCCCAGCCCCTGAGGAAACTATACGTGGCGGACGCTACTTCTGCAGAGAAGACCCAGAGCTCGCGAAAAAATCACTCGGCATCGAAGTCCCGATGCGACCGGCTGGCGGTTGGCCCAGTCTGGCCTTGATACTTGGACCCGAGGCGGGGCGAGCCGTAGGGATGGTCGGCAGCTGTGGTCATCTGATAGAAGCTGATCTGACCGATCTTCATCCCGGGGTAGATGGCGATCGGGAGCGTCGCAACGTTGGAGAGCTCGAGGGTGATGTGGCCTTCGAAGCCGGGGTCGATGAACCCGGCGGTCGAATGGATGAGAAGCCCGAGACGCCCCAGAGACGACTTCCCTTCCAGCCGGGCGACCACGTCCTCTCCCAGCTTCACCCGCTCGAGCGTCGATCCGAGCACAAACTCGCCGGGGTGCAGCATGAAAGGATCCCCGCCACCGACCTCGATGAGCTTGGTCAGATCCTCTTGGGGGGAACGCGGGTCGATCTCCGAGTAGCGGTGATTCTCGAAGACCCGGAACCCATCACCGACTCTCAAGTCGACGGACGACGGCTGTACAAACGACGGCTCGTACGGATCGATTTGGATCGTCCCGGCTTCGATGGCCTCACGTATCGAGCGATCGGAGAAGATCATGCAGGAGTCATGGTACCGACCTCGGTTCGTCGTTCATACGGTCGATCCTTGGAGCGGGTGACGGGAATCGAACCCGCGTCTTGAGCTTGGGAAGCTCACGTTCTGCCATTGAACTACACCCGCGCGGGGAGCCAGGCTAGCGACATCCGGTGCAAGGGCACGTCGGCGAGAAGGCGGTGGGCAAGGGTGTGCGAGGATCTTCACACCGGTACTAGCTTGGCCATTCGGACCGAAGGGAACACGTGGGCAGAGACTCAGTTCCCGCCTGGCTGATCAGGTGGGGTGACATGGCTTGGCGTCTCATCGCCATCGGTGTAGTCGTCTACTTCGGCTTCCAGATCCTGACCCGGGTTGCGGTGGTGGTCATAGCAACAGTTGTTGCCATGTTCCTTGCAGCGGTTCTCTGGTCTCCCGTTCAATGGCTGCGCACCCGGGGCGTCCCCGCTGCCATCTCCTCCCTGGGCGTGTTGGCCGCTGCAGCCATGGTCCTCATCGGAGTGGTGATGTTCATCACTCCGCAGATCGCATCGAACTTCGACACCTTGAGTTCCGACGTCGAGCAAGCTTGGGAGTCCATCGAGGATTGGCTGATCAACGGGCCTCTGCAGTTGACCCGACAGGACATCGACAACTACGTGGATTCTCTGACTGATTGGATTCAGGGCATCGGTCAGGAGTCGATCATCGGGGGCGCAACCGCCGTCGTCGAGTTCATTACAGGTTTCTTCCTCGCACTGATCATCACCTTCTTCCTGCTCAAGGATGGCAGGGCCCTGCTCGACAACCTCTTGGGGAGGCTCTCCGAAGACACGGCGAAGAACGTCGAGAAGGGCGCCCGAATCGGCCGGAGGTCGCTGGCTCAGTACATGCGGGGAATTGCCGTCGTCGGGCTGTTCGACGCCACTCTGATCGCGATCGCGCTATGGATCGTCGGCGCGCCTTTGGTTGTGCCGCTCGCATTGCTCGTCTTTTTCGGCGCGTACATCCCACTCATCGGGGCATTCGTCTCGGGTCTGCTGGCGGTAGCGGTCACGCTGGTCAACGTTGGCCTTGTCGAGGGTCTGATCGTTTTCGCCGTGACGGTTGCGGTACAGCAGTTCGAAGGCGACGTGATCATGCCCCTGGTGTTTGGACAAACGCTCAAGCTCCACCCGCTGGTGATCCTCCTTGGTGTGACTGCGGGTGGTCTTGGCTTCGGGCTGTTCGGAGCGTTCCTGGCAGTGCCCCTGATTTCGGTCGCTGTCTCTATCGATGAGGCGATATCGGAGGATCCGGAAACTGGTTTGCTTGGTCTGGCAAGAGGATGACCTCACAGAATTGGCGCGCCCGCTTCGAGGCCCCGGTCATCAGTGCCGCGACAGTCGCTCGGAGCCGTCGTGATCGGGGAGTGGTGCTATCCGATCTCCACGGCCGCTTTCAGGCATATGCGTGGGACCGCGCCGGGGGGAGCCTGCGTCAGATAACCGATTCGGAGACGGCCGTCCTCGCCGCCTCGATATCACATGACGGAGACTGGATCTTCACATCTGTGGAGAGCGAGCCGGGTACCGAGGTGGGGCACATCCATCGATTTCCGTTCGGTGGCGGCCCATCACAGGACCTGACCCCTGGCTTCGACCCGTATCCGATCTTCGATCTTCGATCGACCGAACAAGGTGTCATCGGCCTTGGCGCGACTGGCGAAGGCCCGGCGCTGTTCGTCATCGGCCGAGATCATCCCCATATCCACCAACTCGACTCGCTGGCTATCTCGCTCACACTCTCGGACGATTCTCGGATCGCCGGTCTGACACTCACCACTCCTGGGAAAGGGTTCACACCGAGAGCACGCTTCATAGATGTCAGCACAGGTGAAATCTCCGGCGAGCACGATGGGATGATGGTGGGGGCCATGCACGAAACCCTGGCCGCAGTGGCGGTCGTAGAAGGTGACTGGCTGCGGCCCGCGGTTCTCGAACGGGGAGAGATCCGGCCGATCGAGATAGACGTTGCAGGGGACGTGAGACCGGTCGATTGGAGCGAAGACGGTTCTCACATCCTGCTGCTTCAGAGCCACAGAGCAAGGAGTTGGCTCTATCTGTACAACGTGGGCTCTGGAGAGATCTCGGAGATGCTGGTGCCGTCTGGAGCGATTCATCAGCCCGACCCGGTTCTCGTCGACAGCACCACGGCCCTGGCGATTTGGAGTGATGCTCGACACCCCCGAAGAGCGATAGAGGTCACCAGAGACAGCTGGCACGTGGCCCTGGAAGTCGATGACGGTGAAGCGTTTCCTGGTCCGGATTGGGAGGAATTCACCTATGAGTCGAGTGAAGGGACCCTCATTCAGGGGTGGCTTCTCCAACCCGATGGCGACGGGCCCTGGCCCGCTGTCCTGTACACCCACGGAGGCCCGACGTCGGTCGCCCTTCCGAGTTTCAACCCGATATGCAGCGCCTGGTTCGACGCCGGCTTTGTCGTCGCCAGCATCAACTATCGCGGGTCGACGACCTTCGGGGAGACCTTCCGGGAGTCGCTGACCGGCCGCATCGGTGGACCCGATGTGGATGACGTGGTCGCAGCCCGTCATTGGCTGGTTGAGCAGGGGATCGCCGACCCCGATCAAATCGTCAAGAACGGGTACTCCTACGGCGGCTATCTCACCCTCCAGGCACTTGGGACGCATCCCCACCTTTGGACCGCCGGTGTTGCCGGCGCACCAATCGCTGATTGGGTTGAGGGATACGAGGACATGAATGACGTCTTGAAGGCCTACGACATGAGTATCTGGGGCTCAAATCTGGACGAGCGCCTCGACGCCGCGGTGAAAGCCTCACCGCGCACGTATGCGGCCAAGTTTCAGGTTCCGATTCTGATCACGCAGCCGGAAGCCGACTCGCGAACGCCGTCGGCTCCGGTTCGGCTCTTCGTCGAAGATCTCAAAACCCGGGGCAAGGAGGTCGAGCTGATACTGCTGTACGGAGGGCACGCCGGCGCTGGAAAGGAGCAGACCATCACCATGGTCGAGGCGTGGTTGGAGTTCGCCAGGTCGACGCTGGGGATTGACTAGATGTGGCCAGCGGCTGTGACAGAGTGCCCAGGAGAGGAACGTGGATCGGGATGGGAAGCCCTCCATGAGGGTGGATTGAGATGAGAGAGGTCCATCGCATAGCGATTGCCGGGTTCGGGAACGTGGGCCAGGCTCTGGCCCACATGGTGGCCGCCGGACACCCAGCCGCATCGGGCATCGTCATCGTCGGCGTCAGTGATCCCCGGTACGGGACGGTGGCGTCGACGGAAGGGCTGGATGCGGCGTGGTTGTTGGCAAGCGCCGGCGACTCGGACTTCGGACAGCACGGGGCCCATATGCCCGAAGCCGGAGTTCTGGAGATGATCGAGGCCACCGACGCAGATACCCTCGTCGAGCTCACCATCACCGACCTCGAGACGGGTGAACCGGCGGCTACTCATCTTCGACATGCCATGTCCGTCGGCTGGAACGTCTCGACTACCAACAAGGGCCCGATAGCGCTGTACTACGGAGAGTTGCTGGAGCTAGCGCACCGCAATCGGGTCTCCCTCGCATTTGAGGGCACGGTGATGAGCGGCACACCCGTTGTGAGCCTGGCAAGACACATCCGGAGCGCACGCTGCCAGGCTCTGTTCGGGATACTCAACGGCACCACCAACTACATCCTCAGCCAGGTCGAGTTGGGGGTGAGCCACGAGGAAGCCCTCGCCCGGGCCCAGGCTCATGGTTTTGCCGAGGCCGATCCGAGTGCCGACGTCGATGGACATGATGCGGCTGCGAAGCTCGTGATCCTTGCCGAGATCGCGGCCGGTGCCGACCTCCCAATCGCAAGTGTTGAGCGTGTTCCCCTGTCGTCTGTTTCCACCGATGAGGTATTGGCGGCGATCGGAGACGGTGAGAGGGTTCGGTACCTGGCCAGCCTCGACCAGCGCCAAGATCAATGGCATGCAAGTGTCTCCCCTCGTCGCCTTCCCGACTCTGATCCACTGGCCCGAGTCGTTGATGCCGGCAACGGGGTCACTTTCAGAACGGAGTTGCTGGGGGACGTGACCCTGTTCGGGCCCGGAGCAGGGCCAAGCGAAACCGCATTCGCGGTTCTGTCCGACCTCGAGGGGATTCAGAGAGCATCTGTCTGAGGAAGGGTCGGAAATCGAAACAGACGTCAGGTCAGGAGAGTCGCAGCTCCCCAGACGGTGAGCAGCACACCGACACCCATCAGGAACATGACGCGCCCTGGACGATATTGCGCGTTTTCCACACCCTCGGGCACCTCGCCTCGTCGATGCTTCCACCACGCCAACCCATTGCCAATGAGGAGAGCGAGGCCGAGGGCCAGGATCAACTCCGGGAAGAGGTTCTCGATATCAAGGAAATCGCCCACATCGGGGACGGTAGATAGGCTTCTCGGGTGAGTGAAACGGCTGCCGCTTCTGCCCCCGCGACCTCGGGGAACCTCGGTCCTGGATTCGATTGCCTCGGACTGGCGATCGGGATCCGCTGCACCGTCGAGGCGCGAATAGCCGACGATTGGTCCGTCAGGTACCACGGAGAGAATCGTCCCGCGCCCGGTAGAGGCAGCAAACCGTTGGTTGCGGCCCATTTTGCCGTGGGTGAACGACCCTTGGCGATGGATGTCTACAACGAAATCCCTTTCGGCAAAGGCCTGGGCTCGTCCGCCGCCGCATTCGTGGCGGGTGCCGCCGCCGCTCTCCGGGCAGTCGGTGAGGATGCTCTTCCCGATCGGGTATATCGAATCGCCATGGAGCTGGAGGGGCATCCAGACCAGGTCGCCGCAGCCGTTTACGGTGGCCTCACGTTGATTCCCGCCGAGGGACTGCCACATCGCATCCCCATCCACCCCTCGTTGCGCCCGGTGATCGGGATGCCGGCCACGGAGCTGCCCACCATGAAGGCAAGGGCCGTGCTCGAAGGGACATTCCCCAGAGACGTCGTGGTTCGGAGTCTCTCCCGGGTCACGGCCCTGACCACGGGACTCATTACCGGCGACCCCGAAATGCTCGCTGCGGCGCACGGGGATGAGATCCATGAGGAACCGAGAGCCAAGATCAGCCCCGAAGTGTCTGAGTTGATCGACGTGGCCAAGAGTGCAGGAGCCCTGCATGCCGCACGCTCGGGAGCTGGCCCATCTGTGTTGGCTCTGACGACGGTCGACTCCACCGAACGCGTGGTGAGAGCCTTCAAGGAGTACGGAGTCGAGGCGATCACCCCACGTGTGGAGCCCACCGGGCTGATCTGAGGGAGATGTCACAGAATCCGGTCAACCTGGCGGTCCGGTTTCTCCTCGAGATCGCCTGCGTCGTAGGCCTCTTCCGGCTCGGTTTGTGGATCGCCGATGGTCCGGTGGCTGCGCTATTGGCGTTGGGCTTCAGCCTGGGTGCGGCATCCGCTTGGGGATTGTTCAATGTGCCGGGTGATCGGAGCAGGTCGGGCCGTGCTCCGGTGCAGGTGACGGGGCCTGTGCGGCTCCTCTTGGAGTTGGTGCTCCTAGGCGGTGGCGCCGCAGGGTGGTTCTTGGCGGGGCCGGGCTGGTTCGCCTTCACCTACACGATCGCGCTGGTGGCTCACTACCTGCTGTCCTGGGATCGGGTTGGTTGGCTGTTGGGCATCCGGCCCCTGGCACCCTGAGGTCAGGCTTCAGCTGGGACTTTCTCCGGGTCGATCTCGCCTTCTGCGTGTTTCCAGCACACCCTCAGTTCCCTCTTGCCGTGATCTTCGCTGATGACCCAGCGTGTGGTGGTCCCCTCTCCGGAACACCCCAGGATCTCGCAGATCGAGGCCCGGTCCTTCGATTGATCGGTCATGGAGGCGAGCCTACACGTGCCCACCTCCCCCGGGTCGTGGATGTCATCACGCCGGCGGAGCCGCTGGCGTTGTACGGAATCGTCGAGGCCACGGCCGCTGCTTCGTCGTGGGGAATGCCCCAACCGCCGGGCGATCTCTCGCACCTATAGGACCTGGTGCGTTCGAGCGGGAAGACTCATGCAGATCGTGGCTCGATCGTTGGATGGATCCCCCATGATTCCGCATGAGGTGGGCACGACCGCGAGACCCCTTCTCCTACGATCGGGACGTGGCTGACGTTTCCACTCAGATCGGGACACTTCGAGAGAAGCCACTTCACGCTTCGCTCAAACGTTGGTATGCCCGCCCCGGGGATCGGATCGAGCAGCCGGTCGACGGCTTCGTCATCGACCTCGTCCGCGGTGACCTTCTGATAGAGGTGCAGACCAGTGGCCTCTCGGCGATGAGACCGAAGGCGAGCCGTCTTCTCGGACTCGGTCACAAGCTCCGAATCGTGCACTCGATCCCGATCGACAAATGGATAGTCAAGGTTGGAGACGACGGCGAGGTGTTGGGTCGCCGCAAGTCGCCCAAACACGGGGAGCCCTCTGACATCTTCGCAGAACTGGTGGGTATCCCAGATCTGCTGCTTGACGACCGATTCGACATCGAGGTCGTGTCGACGATCGAAGAGGAATATCGTCGCCACACTCCTGGGAAGTCCTGGCGGCGCAATGGTTGGTCGGTGGCGGAGCGCAGACTGGTCGACGTCGTGGACTCATTTCTGATCGACGGGATCGACGATCTGATCGACCTGGTTCCCCAAGGTCTCCCGGAGAGGTTCACGACTGCGGATTTGGCCGACCAGCTAGGGCGCCCGCGGCGCGCCGCCCAGCAGATGGCCTACTGCCTGAGGAAGCTGGGGGCTATCGACCCGGTAGGGAAGAGGGGGAGAAGCGTCGAATACCGCCTGGTCTGAGCTACTTCGTCGTCGCGTAGTGGCCATGGGGCGGCCCCTGAACCCGGTGTCGAGGCGCATCGTGGGCGGTGCGGCCGTGTGGGAGTGGCGCCTCGCCGATGTCTTACCATCGGGCGATGGTTCTTGGCCAGATCGGGTCTTTGAGTCGCGATGCCTCGGCAGTCTGGTCGTCCAAAGGCATGGTTGCTCTCCTGGTTCTGGTGGGGGTTTCGGCGCTGGCGACTCTGGTCGTCGCCCGGATCGGCACCCACGCCGAAGGGTCTCCTTTGATGTGGTTCGTCGGCTTCGTCAGCCTGGCTGTGATCGTTGTAGTGACACTGTTCCGAGACGGGCTTCCCGACGCATGGAACCTAGGGGGGATCAGTGATTGGTCCGCCGCAGGCCTCCGACTGTTGTCGCGCGACCCCTTCGGGAGCAGCCAGTTCCTGCTCAACGTTGCATTGTTCGTTCCTGCGGGCGCATCTTGGACCTGGCTCCTGAGACGACCGTTCTTCGTTGCTGCGGGCCTGGGAGGCATGTCAGTTCTTGTTGAGCTGCTGCAAGCCGTCACCGGCACCGGCGCTGCCGACGTCGCTGACATTGTCGCCAACGCTGTAGGCGCGGGGTTGGGCGTCTCGGTGGCGGCGAGTCTTGACTTCGGCCCGGCAGCCAACTCGCGACGATCGGAGCTTGGCCGCCGCCGCACCACCGGCGCGATTGCGGGGATAGTCGTCCTCGCCCTCGTCACGGTGGGTTCCATCGGAGCTTCCCGGTATCAACAGTCCGTCGAGAACTCTCTGCGGGCGGAATTCGCAGGCACAAATCGCTCGAGTATCGAAGCCCGTCTCGCCGCTGATCCCAACTCAATCTTCGGTGCCGTTTCAGACTTGGCCAACGGGTCATTCACGTCGGAGACGAGCTTGCAGATTCGCTATCCCGCCGACTTTTTCGGTCTGCGTCGTTGCGTATACGTGATCTGGAACTGGACCGGTGTCGACTTTCAGAAAGCCACCGGCGAGGCATGCACGCGTTTGATCGGTTAGAAGGGGTGGACGGGCTAGCCGACCACCAGTGTTGCGCCAGGACCAGAATGCCGCCGTGGTTCGGTGGGTGCCCGAAACTGGCTGGTCTGCGCTCGACCGGCGCGCCTCGAACTCCCGTCGCCGGTTTGACCTAATTCCGTGTTGGCGCGAGCATACGAGGAGGATTTTCCCCTCTTTCTGTGAGGTTTTTCAATGGGTTCGCTCGTCAAGAAGCGGCGTAAGAAGATGTCGAAGCACAAGTACCGCAAACGCCTCAAGGCCAACCGGCACAAGCGGAAGAAGTGATCAACTTCGAGTCTGGGTAGAAGAGCCGGGCATCGCCCGGCTCTTCCTTTTCGTCACCTGCTCAGACGAGAATGGCCAGAGCCACGATTGCCAGGGCCAGCAGGAGTATCGCGCCTTGTATTGCGCCTCTGACCGCAGGGGACTGATCCCGGGCCATGACGGTGTGCCATCCGGCGAGGACGGCTGAGACCAACACGAGACCGACTTTCCAATGGAGGGCGGGGGTCCACGGGAACCGATCCAAGGCGATCAGGAGGCCCGTCACCACCTGAATCCCGAGCGCAGACCAGGAGATGACTCCAAACCTCTTGGCCATTGCCCGGAGAACTTCTTTGTCTTCGCTCACCCGGCGCACGGCGGGGACCAGGCCTCCGAGTGTTATCAGGCCGCCAACCCAGACGGTCGCACCGAGTACGTGCAGGTAGTAGAGGATGTCCATGAGGCCCCTTTTCGAGACTTTGGGTGCTCCTATCCCGCACCCGGTTGCTGAGGTTCGCAGACTTACTGGTCCCTGAGGAAATCCTCTATCTCTTCTACCAGTTGGTCGCTGCGGCCGATGTCGTCGTCGGCTTCTTCTTCGAGCTGTTCGACGTATCGAAGGAGCTCGCTGTTCTCCTCTATCGCCTGGTCGACGGTGGATATGAAGTCGCGGGAAGCGTGAGTCAGTTCACCGATGTCGATGGTCACTCCAAGCAGCTCAGACGCCTTGACTGCCAGAGCTTCGGCGGCGGGTGGGTACTCCTGGTTGGAGAGATAGTGGGGTACTGCCGCCCATACCGAGATCACATCGATTCCAGCGTTCCCCAGTGCGTGGTTGAGAACTCCAACGATCCCGGTCGGGCCCTCATATCCCGAGGGGAGCAGACCGTGAAGGGTCAGAGTGTCCGGTCTCGTGGCCGAGCCCACGAGCGGCACCGGAAGCGTATGTGCGACCTGGCCGATGAATGCCCCCATCGTCACCGCCCTCTTCACTCCGAGGGACTGCAATGCGTCGACGAGCTCCTTTATGAAGGCTTTCCATCGATAGTGCGGTTCCTCACCGAGCACAACCACGAGGTCCCTCTCCTGGCCGCGGACGGCGTGTAACTCGTTGCTGGGCCAGGAGATGTCCCTGGTTCCCGTGGAGTCGACCTCAACGAGAGGGCGTCGCACCTGGAAGTCGAAATGATCGTCGGGGTCCATGGTGGCTATGACGTGGCTATTGAGGTTCTCGAGGAACGTCGCCGCCGCCTGACTGGCCGATTCACCTGCGTCTCCCCAACCCTCGAACGCCACCAATGCCACCGGGTCGTTCAAGAATGGCCGCTCGAGCCATTTCAGCGCTGCCATGTCAACAACCTACACCTGATCACGACCCATGCGACCCCTGATCCGGACCCCGGAATCGTCTCAATCGCAACGCGTTCAAGACCACCGAGACCGAAGAAAACGCCATTGCCCCGGCGGCGATCATCGGATTCAGCAGGCCAAGGGCGGCCAGTGGTATCGCAGCCGTGTTGTAGCCGAAGGCCCAGAACAGGTTCTGCTTGATGGTCTTGAAGGTGGCGGTTGCCAAATCGATGGCCGCAGGCACCAGCCGGGGATCGCCGTTGAGCAGCACGATGTCCCCCGCCTCGAGGGCGACATCTGTGCCTGACCCCACGGCCATGCCCAGATCGGCTTGTGTCAGAGCCGGTGCGTCGTTGATTCCGTCTCCGACGAAAGCCGTGGAGAGGCCACGTTGCTGGTAGTCCATGACTACTGCGGCCTTGTCCCCGGGGAGGACCTCGGCGCGGATTTCGGAGATACCCACGTCATCACCGATCTGCTCGGCGGTGCGAGTGTTGTCTCCGGTGATCATGGCGGTGATGATTTGAGCGCCGTCCAGGGCATCGATCGCCACCCTCGACTCGGGTCGCACGGTGTCGGCTACACCGATCACCCCCATGACCTCGCCATCCCAGCCGGCGAGGAAAGCCGTTTTGCCCTGTCGCTCCAAGTCTGCCATCTGGCTTTCCCATCGAGAGTCGCCTATCAGACCCTGATCGGCTGTCAGCTTGGCCTTGCCGACTACAACAGTCTTTCCATCCACCCGGCCGGTTACACCCATGCCGGAGTGGCTCTCTACCGAGTCTGGGGCCACCAGTTCGATCTCTCTCTCATCGGCGCCCAGGGCGACAGCCTTGCCGATCGGGTGGCCGGATCCAGCCTCTACCGAACCCACCAGCCGGATGAACTCCTCTTCGGGTTGGTCCGTGAAGACGTCGGTGAGTGTCATGACTCCTGTCGTTAGCGTGCCGGTCTTGTCGAAGAGGACCGCATCGATCTCACCCGCCTGCTCGAACACCTCGGCCTTCTTGAAGAGAATCCCCAACTCGGCGCCACGCCCACTTCCGACCATGATTGCGGTGGGGGTGGCGAGACCTAGTGCGCACGGGCACGCGATGATCAGGACCGCCACCCCAGCCTGGAAGGACGGGCCGATCGGATTGCCCAACGCCAGCCAGACGGCTGTCGTCCCGATAGCCAGCAGGATCACCACGGGGACGAAGATCCCAGAGACCCGGTCGGCGAGCCTCTGAGTTGGAGCCTTGGAAGCCTGCGCTTGTTCGACCATCTGCACGATTCCGGCCAGCGCGGTGTCTGCCCCCACTGCGGTGGCCTCGACGACGAGACGGCCCTGCTGGTTCACCGTGGCTCCGAAGACATCGTCGCCCGTGGCCTTGTCAACGGGCATCGACTCTCCTGTCAGCATCGACTCGTCGATCGACGACACCCCATCATCGATCACGCCATCCGTCGGGATCTTCTCACCGGGTAGAACGACCATTCGGTCACCGGGAAGAACCTCTTCTATCGGGATCGTCGTCTCGCGTCCTTCGACGATCACTCTCGCCTCCTTGGCACCAAGTTCCAGAAG
This sequence comes from bacterium, assembly GCA_024638655.1. Classification (GTDB taxonomy): domain Bacteria; phylum Actinomycetota; class Acidimicrobiia; order Spongiisociales; family ZC4RG35; genus Ww567. The sequence goes on from JAHEJW010000011.1 coordinate 28,677, forward strand.
ACGATGGACTGCCTCGGATGCACGGCCCTTGGCACGCGCCTCGAACGCCCGGCCGAGCGTGATCAATGTGACGATCATCCCCGCCGTCTCGAAGAAGACCGCTTCCCCCGCGAACAGAGCCCAAATCGAATAGAGGTAGGCGGCGAGCGATCCCAGTGAGATCAGAGTGTCCATGTTTGCGCTCAGGTGGCGAGCCTGTCGCGCCGCCACCGAGTGGAACTGCCAGCCAAGCCAGAGAACGACCGGAGTGACCAGCAGCCATTGGGCGATCTCGCTCCATTGCTCCATCGGGCCGAACATCGAGAGGACCATTGCTGGGAGGGTGAGCGCAGCGGACACCCAGAAGCGTCGCCATTGGGTGGTCTCCTCCCCGTGGTAATGACCGACCAGGTCCCGAGGGTTCTCGTCCGGAGAACGCTCGGTTAGCTGGTAGCCGATCTTGTTCACCGCGTCGGCGAGAGCTTCTGGGTCGGCACTGCCGCTGACGCGCAGCTGCGCCGACGCTCCGGCGAGATTCACCGATGCCGCTTCAACACCCTCCTGGCGGCTGAGGACGCGCTCGATACGGACGGCGCAGGTCGCACAGGTCATACCATCGACGTCGAACTGGAGGGTTCCAGCGCCCACAGCTTCGGGCTTGCGTGTGTCAGCCGAAGACTGCGTAGCCCTGCTCCTCGATCGTCTGCTTGATCGTCTCGAGTTCGACGCTTGAATCGTCGAACTTGACGTTCATCGTTGCGTCGGAGATGGTCACTTGGACATTCTCCACGCCAGCTAGCGCTCCGACCGCACCTTCGAGGCTGGTCTTGCAGTGGTCGCAATGAACCTCGGGTACCTGTAGCTGTATCTCAGTCATGAAATGCCTCTTTCGCACTGATTGTCTGACACTTGTCCGGATCGGTGCAATTTGCAGGGTCCATCTGTCTCGCTGCGGTTATCAGCTGCCCGAGACGATGTCTCGTTCTCTCCAACTCGTCCAGCTGGCGATCAACCTCGATGAGATGCTGCTCGAGCATGGAGACCACATGACCGCATGTCGATTCGCCGGCATCCCTCATCTCGAGCACCATCTGAATCTCGGTCAGGGTGAGACCCGAAGACTGCGCATCACGGATGAATCCGAGACGTCTCACCGCCGAGTCGTCATAGCTCCGATAGCCGTTGGGCATTCGCAGCGCATCAGGCAGAACGCCGATGTTCTCGTAGTAGCGGATCGTCTGGGGTGAGATGCCAGTCCTGGTCGCCAGCTCACCGATCTTCATATCGTCAATGGTACCACCAAAACCTTATAGTCGGCTTCAGGGTTTGACATTGTTGACCAACGGGAAGAGCCCCGGTCGGGGGACCGGGGCTCTTCGGTGTCTGGTGCGGGACGGGGAGGGGGAGAGGACCTGTCCCACCCAGAGGGATCGGTTCAGGCCTCGTCCAAGATCTTGCCGCGGACCCGGGGGAACCGGATCGGGGCATGCGCATGGCAATACTCGGCCTTGTTGTACTGGGAAAGTTTGGTGTCGCAGCCCTTCGTGGCGCACACACGTCCTTGCTTGAAACGCTTGGACGGGCGGGTGACGCCCTTTATGGCTGCTCCTTTAACAATGTCACTCATAAGGATCGGGCCCTCCTGGAGCCTGGGCCGGGGTCTAGAACAAACGTTCTAGATGGTCGAGAGATTCCCGACGCGAGACCCATATTGTTGATTGCTCGTTCAAATTGTGCAAACCGAGGGGTTAACCGGGGCTAAATCGGCGTGCCCCCCTTTTGCCTTCAGACGTTCTTCGGTGCTATTTGGTTCCGGAGATTCCCAATTTTCGGAGAAACGCCTCGTTGTTGGGCTCCCTCCCCAGGAAGTTCCGCAGCATCTCGTCCCCATCGAGGGTGCCGCCTCTTTCCAGCACCTCCCGTCGATAGGCACGTCCCACTTCGGGGTTCGTGACCCCTTCCTCTTCAAAGCGGGAGAACATGTCGTCACCAAAGACCTCTGACCACATATACCCGTAATAGGAGGCGTCATAACCTCCCAGTAGGTGGCCGAACGAGGCGAGTGGGAATGTCCCTTCGTGCACCGGCAGGAGGGATAGCCTGGCCCCCTCCGTGTGGATCACGTCGAGGTCACGATCTGGTCCACGATGCAGCTCCTGGTCCCACCACCCGTACTGGAGTTGTCTCAGTTGAAACATCGCTCGATTCAGATTTCGGGCTGCAACGAGCTGTTCGACGAGCTCGTCGGGTATCGGCTCGCCGGTCTCGTAATGCCTGGCGAACCGCTTGAGCACGTCGGCCCTCCAAATCCAGTGCTGCATGATCTGGCTGGGAGCTTCGACGAAATCACGTTCAGTGTTCGTCCCCGAGAACCGGGCAAGCTCGGTCCGACCCAGGTTCTGATGAAGGACATGGCCGAACTCGTGGAAGAGGGTCTCCACCTGGCCGTGCTGCAGGAGCGACGGAGCATCTTTGGTCGGCTTGGTGAAGTTGGCGACCATCGCACAGATCGGGCTCTGGTAACTGCCGTCTTCGAGACGACGGCTCTGGATCAGCGGGAACTCTGCAGCGTGACCGTATTTGCCCTCACGGGGGAACAGGTCGAGGTAGAACCGGGACAGCTCCTCGCCCCTGTCGTCGTCGAGAATGGCGAACAGGCGAACGTCAGGATGCCACTTGTCGAATTCGTTGATCTCCTCGTAAGTGATCCCGAACATCTCCGAGGTGAGCTCGAACATCCCCTCCAGCACCTGATCGAGTGCGAAGTACTTGGCGACCTCGAAGTTGTCCACCCCATAATCGGTTCTTCGCTGCTGGGTGTCGTAGTAGCTCCAATCCCAGACCCTGACGACATCGCTCTCGTGGTCCTGGCCGAGCAACTCGGTCACCGTGGCGAGCTCTCCCTGACCAAGCTCCGTGAGGGGCTCGTAGAGCTCGTCGAAGAACTGACTGACCCGTTCGGGCGACTTCGCCATTCTCTCCTCGAGACGATGGTGTGCCCATGTGGGCTGGCCAAAGGCCTCGGCGATCTCCTGTCGCAGTTGTACCGCCTCTTCGAGGATCTTCCGATTCTCTTCCACGGCGACCGTGTTGAACTTGAAGCGAAGCTGCTCCCTGAGGTCTCGTCTCTTTGCGTTTTCCTGGAAGGGAATCAGGTGGGGATACTCGATCGTCACCTTGCTCTTTCCGGTTTCAGGATCGGTCTCGAGGGCGTCGATGAACGAGTCGGGTAACCCGGCGAGATCCTCACGATCGGCGAGGATCCAATCGTCCCACTCGTCGATGTTCTGTTGAAAGCGAACGCCAAGCTCGACCAATCGCTCGGTCTTCGCCTTGACGTCGGCGCGAGTGTCGGGATCGAGTTCGTGCCCTGCTCGTCTCAGATCTCTTTGGACGAACTCGAGAAAACGGGCCTTCTCGCCCAAGAGCGAGCCGGCCTCTTCTGTTTCGGCGTAGACCTGGACCGCGCTGTACAGATCGTCGCGAAACACCATTTCCACACCGAACTTGTCCAGCTTTTCCTCGATGTCTTTGGCCGCATCCCTGACTTCGCGATCAGGGTGGACATAGCCCATGAACGCATATTCCGTGAATGCGTGGGCCAGGATGTCGGCGATTCGGTCGAGGGGCTTCAGCGTGTTTTCGAAGGTCCGGGTGTCCTTGTCGGCGACGGTCTCGTCGAGGACGGCTCGCGCCTCGTCGATTGCCTTCTCGGCTCCTTCCCGGACCTGGGCAGGGGTGAGTGATGAATATGACATGGGAACTCGACCAGGGTAGTGCCATTGGGTAGACCTCTGAGAGCCCCGATGACATCCGGCAAGGGCAGCTCGAGGAGCCGCTTCAGCCGTCGGGCGGAGCAAATAGCGCCTCGGCCTGCTCCCGTGTCAGTGCCTCCTCAGGGTTGATCCCGTGACGATCGACAGCCGCGTCGATTCCGATCACGGGGTCGGGCAACTCCACCGGGCAGTCGCTGCCTCCAAGCAGGGGTATTCCTGATTCGAGCAGTGACTTGAAGCGATAGGCCCTACCCATTCGATCCGGTCCCAGTCTCTTCACCAGCCAGTCCTCTTCCGAGGCCAAAAAGGCGGGTTGGATGGATGCCGTGACACCGAGGTCCGCCATGCGCTGGATCGTGGCGTCGGTGAGTATCGAGGCGTGCTCCACCCTGAGCCTCGAAGGGTCGGCGCCGCTACCTATCAGGTCCTCGTGCACATCCAGCACCCGGTCGTTGGCCCTGTCGCCGATTGCGTGGATTGCCACGACACCTCCCATGTCGAGCGAGGTCCTTCCCATCTCCACTGCATGAGCGTGATCGAACCGCTCGGTGCCCCTCGATTCGGGTTTGTCGGTGAATGGCTCGTACATCGCGGCGGTGTGCCCTCCGAGGCTGCCGTCTATGAACGCTTTGTATCCACGGAAGCGAATCCTGCCGTCGGCGCGATCGAGACGTTCTCTCGCCGAGGCCAGGGAGGCCGGTGTGTCGGCGATCACCAGGACATCGATGTCTATGGGCAGGTGCGGTGCGAGTCTGGCCAATGTTGCGACCTCGTCCGAGAAGCCACACCAGACCGCCCCATCGACTGAAACGATCCCGGTGATGGAACCGATCCCCATGTCGGGGAGCATCTTCAGGGCGTGGAGGATCTCGTCATCCGACGGCTCGCGCGTCAGTGGCTCGAGTACGTCCGACACGAGGGAGATCGCAGTTTCCCGCAAGATGCCATTCGGTCTCCCCCGTGGATCCCGGTCAAGCGACCCACCCGGTGGATCCGGCGTTTCCGAATCGATCCCGGCGAGCCGCAGAGCCTCTCTGTTGGCCACAGCGATGTGACCGCAATACCGGTAGAGCAGGACAGGGTGATTCGGGACGACGTCATCGATGTCCTGTGCTGTGGGCAACCGGTGTTCACTGAGGCCTTCGTCGTTGAGACGCTGCCCGATCACCGGGCCCTCGATCTGCTCGCTCCTGTTCTTGACCGCAGCCAGGACAGAGGGGATGTCGGCGGACTCCATCAGCTCCAATCCGAGGACCATTGACACGTATCCGAACGGATGGAAGTGGTGGTCGTGGTAGGTCATCTCAGGTGCTCCGGCATGGTGCTGGCCACGATCTCGCGGAGGTCCTCGTGGACTTTCCCGTTGCTGGCAATGTGGGCTCGAGCCTCGAGCTCCCCGGTCTCACCTGCTTCGTTTGTGAACTGGCCACCTGCCTCGGTCACCAGCAGGGACCCGGCAGCCACATCCCATGGCTTGACGCCATGGGCGCCACCGTGCTCCCAATACGCATCGAACCTGCCGCAGGCCACCCATGCCAGGTCGAGTGCGGCCGCTCCCATGCGCCGGGTTCCGCGACTCCTTGTCATGACCTCTTCCAGGACGGCGAGGTAGCTGGCGGCGTGCTGTTGTCGGTCGTAGGGGAAACCGGTCACCAGCACCGAGTCCTCCAGCCGTGCAGTCTGAGACACATGGATCTCCTTGCCGTCGACCGAGGCTCCCTTTCCGCTCGCCGCTACGAACTCCTCATTGCGAGCCGCGTCGATGATCACCCCTACCAAGGGCTTGGCGTTCTGCCAGAGAGCTACGGAGATGGCCACTTGAGGTATGCGATTCACGTAGTTGACGGTGCCGTCGAGTGGGTCGATGATCCAAACCCGCCCCTCACGCCAGTCGCCGCCACCCTCCTCCTCGCCAAGGATCGAGTCGTCGGGGAAGTGCGAAGCGATTACCGCCCTTATGACGCGTTCGGACTCTTGGTCGATCTGCGTCACCGGATCGACCGATCCCTTCATCTCCGTCTCCAACGGATTGAAGAAGCCGGTCTGCACGATGTCGGCTCCGGCACGAGCAGCCCTCACCGCAACCCAGACGTCGCCTTCCCACATGCGGAGTGACTCTATTTCTTTACCCTCGCGCCCGTGAAAGCGAGCCTCTTCGCCCTACTCGGTGCTGTCGTCTCCATCCTGGCGTTCCCTCCCTACGGCCCGGGCTGGCTGGTTGTGGTTGGGGTGGCGCTCTTCCTGGCGTCGCTTCGGATGGCGGAGAGCCCACGGGCGGGCTTGTTGTTGGGCTCTCTCTATGGGTTGGTGTTCTTCGGCGGGCTCATGTGGTGGCTGGTGAGGCTGGAGCTGATCGCCCTGATCCTGGTGCCGGTGCAGGCAGCGTTCCTGGCCATCTATGGATGGTGGCTCGCCAGATACGGCGACCAATCGCACGCGGCATGGTGGGGTTTGGCCACGGGAGGCTGGGCGGTGATGGAGCTGATTCGCTACCACTTCCCGGTCGGGGGTCTGGAGTGGGGTGCCGCCGGATATGCGCTCTCCGACAATGTGGTGACACGGTTCCCGGCATCGTTCATCGGTACATCGGGGTTGACGGTGACTGTCATAGCAGTCGCAGGGCTGATAGTTCTAGCGGCACAGGGCCACCGGCTCATCCGCCTGTGGCACGCAGCTCTGCTCCTGGCGGTGGTGCTGGTATTCGCCACGACATGGGCCTTGTCGCGGACCATGGGCGAGATGTCTGGCCTCGCAGTGGTGATCGTTCAGGGATCGACCCCGTGCCCCTTCGAGCACTGCCCACCCAACGAGAGGCTGCGTACATATGAGCAGCACCTTGAACTGACGAAGACGATCGAGCCAGACAGTGCCTACCTCGTCGTTTGGTCGGAAGGGTCGACGGGTTCGACCAACGCAGACCCGGTGCTCAATCCTGAGATCGCTGCTGCCATCGGTGCGCAAGCACAGCGCATCGGCGCCTGGTTCCTCGTCGGAGGTGACCGAACCACCAGCGACACAAATTGGGTCAACGCCAATGTGGTCTTCGATCCCAGTGGAGAGATCGTCGGCGAGTACCGGAAGCAGCATCCGGTGCCTTTCGGCGAGTACGTGCCGTTACGACCGGTCTTCGGAGTCATCCCGGCGACTGATCGGGTGCCCCGAGACATGATCCGCGGGGAGGGGCCCGTGGTGTTCGACATCGGCGAGTTCTCGCTCGGCTCGGTGATCAGTTTCGAGGGAGGGTTTTCGCGATACGCACTGCAACACCGGCGGGCAGACGCAAATCTGATCGTGGTGGCGACCAATGAAGGCTCTTACGGGATCGCTCCGACCGCTGATCAATTCATTGGCATGACGCGGATGAGAGCCGTCGAGCTGGGGGTCCCCGTGATCCACGCTGCGGTGACAGGGAAGTCGACCATCATCGATGCGGTCGGGGGGTTCGGTTCCACCACCGATTTGGGGACGGCCGAGATCTATCGTGACAGCGCCATTCCGAGCTCACTCGGAACTCTCTTTTCGACTATCGGCAACTCGGTGATGTGGGCGGCGGCGGTAGGGGCCATTCTCCTCTGGTGGCGAATTCGTGCCCTGGTAGGTTCGGTCGCCGAGTCAACCGAGAAGGGAATCACCGATGACGCAGGCCCTTGAGAACCTGCTCCAAGAGGAGCGGAAGTTCGAGCCGACCGCGGAGTTCACCGCTCAGGCCAATGGTCGGCCTGGTGTGCATGAAGAGGCCGCAAACGACTACCAGGCGTTTTGGAAGAAGCAGGCCCTCGAACGCATCACCTGGTTCACCGAGCCACAGGAGGTCCTCGACGACTCCAACCCGCCGTTCTTCAAGTGGTTCAAAGATGGCGAGCTGAACCTCTCGTACAACTGTCTCGATCGTCATTTGGAGGATCACGGCGACCAGGTGGCCTATCACTGGGTGGGTGAGCCCGGGGACACCAGGACTCTGACCTACACAGAGCTGGCTGCCGAGGTGAACAAGTTCGCCAATGGCCTCAAGAGTCTCGGTTTGAAGAAGGGCGATCGCGTCGCCATCTACATGGGCATGATCCCCGAACTGCCAATAGCGATGCTGGCCTGCGCCCGTCTAGGTGTCATCCACTCGGTCGTGTTCGGGGGGTTCTCCTCGGAGGCCCTCGCCTCGAGGATTCTCGATGGCGAGGCCCATGTGGTGATAACCCAGGACGGTGCCTGGCGGGGCGGAAGCGTCGTTCCTCTCAAGGCGAACACCGACATCGCCCTGCAGAAGACCCCGGGCGTCGAGCACGCGATCGTGGTCAGGCGGACCGATCATGGAGTGGACATGGAGGAGGGGCGCGATATCTGGTGGCACGACCTTGTCGATGGTCAGTCCGATCAATGCGAGCCCGAGGTCCTCAATGCCGAGGATCCGCTCTACATCCTCTACACGTCGGGAACAACAGGACGGCCAAAGGGGATCGTGCACACCCAGGGCGGGTATCTGACCCAGGTGATGACAACGCACTCCTATGTCTTCGATCTGAAGCCAGATGAGGACATCTACTGGTGTGCCGCGGACATCGGCTGGGTGACCGGTCACAGCTACATCGTCTATGGGCCCCTGGCCAACCGCACCACGGGAGTGATGTACGAGGGCGCACCGAACTATCCCGATTTCGACCGGTTGTGGCAGATCATCGAGGACTACAACGTCACGATCTTCTACACCGCCCCGACCGCGATCCGCGCCTTCATGAAATGGGGCGATGAGCACGTCGAGAAGCACGACCTCGCCTCGCTGCGGGTGATCGGCACCGTGGGCGAGCCGATCAATCCCGAAGCCTGGATCTGGTACCACGAGAAGATAGGAAGGGGCTCCAGCCCGATCGTGGACACCTGGTGGCAGACGGAGACCGGCGCAATCATGATCACCCCGCTCCCTGGGGTTGTGGCGACCAAGCCCGGCTCGGCCACCATCCCATTCCCAGGCATTTCTGCCGACGTCGTCAACGAAGAGGGTGAGTCCGTGCCGCTCGGTGGTGGTGGATTCCTGGTGATCAACCAGCCGTGGCCAGCAATGGCCAGGACGATCTACGGCGACGACGAGCGGTATGTCGACACATATTGGTCGCGCTTCGATGGGCGCTACTTCCCCGGGGACGGATGCAAACGGGACGATGAGGGCTATTTCTGGCTCCTCGGTCGTGTCGACGACATCATGCTGGTGGCGGGCCACAACATCTCGACGACCGAGGTCGAGTCAGCCCTCGTCAGCCACCCGTCGGTGGCAGAGGCAGCAGTGGTAGGGCGGAAGGACGAATTGACCGGTCAGGCCATCGCGGCATTCGTCACACTGCGTGGAGACGTCCAGGGCGACGAGGACCTTCTTGCCGAACTGCGTGACCACGTTGCCAACACCCTCGGTCCCATTGCCAAACCGAAGTCGCTGGTCTTCACCAACGATCTCCCCAAGACGAGGTCGGGCAAGATCATGCGGCGTCTGCTCCAAGACATCTCAGAGGACCGACAGCTCGGTGACGTGACCACGCTGGCCAACGCCGACATAGTGGCCGAGATAGCCGATAAGGCGAAGGAAGGCTCGCCCGAGTGACCTTCCGAGAAACGATCAGAGGGCCAGCGCCGAGACGAAGAACACGGCCATGATCACGAACGCCCCGGCGAGCTCGATCCCGATCGACGTGACAATCGCACGCAGGGCCTGTTTGGTGGATGGCCAGGCGGCGTCTTTTCCTTTTCGGCGGCGCTCGAAGAGGTAGATCGAAAGGACGAACCCAAGCGGCGCCCCGACGACCGGGACGACGAAGAACCCTACGACCGCACTGATGGCGGCAACGAGCAAGAGCCAGGCGGGTATTCCCGCCGCGCGGAGACGCTTCCCGGGATGCATGAATTTGAACACGGTGGCTGCCCCCGCCACCGCAAGGACCACTCCGAAGGCGACCCACCCCCACAGGCTCGACTCGACCAGGGCCCACAAGAACACGGCGACCACCTGGAGGGCGAGGCCGGGCACCAAGACGGCAACCACTCCGACGAGGCCGATGAGAACGACCAGGCCGGCGAGGAGGTCGTGTATCTCCAGCTCTGGGCCCGTCGTTCAGCCCAGGGTCGAAGCCAACTCGGCCACCGCCGTGGAGGCTTCCACCAATACGGGCTCTCCGTGACCGAAGAGGGCCACGTCGTAGTCGAAGCCGGCGAGCTTCTGTATCGAGGCGTTGGCCAGTTGCATGTCCTGGCTGAAGTCCGGGTTGGCCCCGATCACCCCACCATCAGCGCCGTTCAGAGCATCCCCCGCCACGAGGATGCCGCCCGCCGGGTCGAGCACAGAAATGTGCCCTGGTGTGTGACCCGGAGTCGCGATCACCTGTAGATCGAAGATCGACTCGCCGTCGTCGACCACGATGCCTTCGACATCTGCAGTGATTGCGGCCACGTCTCCCGCGCCTGCGTACCACTGCGCATCTGGCGCTTTGGACAACACAGCCTCCAGGCTGCCCTGATGATCGGGATGCTTGTGGGTGACGACCACATGACCGACCGCGTCCCACCCCAGGTCGATTTCGGTGAGTGCCAACTCGATGGATCCGTCGCTTCCCGATACGCCGGTGTCGATGAGCGCCGCCTCCCCCTCCCGGTACAGGATGTAAGCCGAGACAAAGCCCAGGTTCACCCGTCGATAGTCGAACCTCTGCGTTTCACTCTCGGTGGGTGATGAGGCGGTCGTCGAAGTCGTTCTGGGGGCAGCAGAAGTCCCCGCACCGTCACCTCCGGAAGAGGTGGAGGATGTGTCGCCGTCTGCGTCTGTCGGATCGGATGCGCACGCAGTCGTGCCAAGCACCAGGACTGCCAGCCCGGCTTTGCCCATGTCCCTGAGGACCATCCTTCTCGTCTTCAGTGCGTATGCGGTCATGGGGTCAAACCTACGCCAGGTCAGCTGCAAAGCGCACGGCGCCGATGAAGCGCGGTAGGTTTCTCATCATGGCTACCAAGATCATCCTCCCGGAAGCCGAGCTTCCGACCAAGTGGTACAACATCGTCCCCGACCTGCCCAGCCCACCGCCCGCTTTCCTGCATCCGGGCACACATGAGCCGGTTGGCCCTGACGATCTGGCTCCCCTGTTTCCGATGGATCTGATCCTCCAGGAGGTCTCCCAGGACAGGTTCCTCGACATTCCCGACGAGGTCCTCGAGATCTATCGGATGTGGCGACCGTCTCCGCTCTACCGAGCCCACGGTCTCGAGCGCATGATCGGGGGCCCTGCTCGCATCTACTACAAGTACGAGGGGGTTAGCCCCGTCGGCTCACACAAGCCGAACACGGCTGTCGCCCAGGCGTTCTACAACGCCAAAGCCGGTGTCAAGAAACTCTCGACCGAGACCGGTGCGGGGCAGTGGGGGTCCGCCCTCGCCTTTGCCTGCGCCATGTTCGGGATGGAATGTGAGGTCTATCAGGTGAGGGCCTCTTATGACCAGAAGCCCTACCGGAAGGCGATCATCGAGTCTTACGGCGGGGTGATCTACCCATCCCCGTCGACCAACACCCAATACGGGCGCAAGGTCCTCGAAGAGGATCCCGACACGCCGGGGAGTCTGGGAATCGCCATCTCCGAAGCGGTCGAAGTAGCCGCCACCAACGAGGACGTGAAGTACTCGTTGGGCTCGGTGCTCAACCACGTGCTCATGCACCAGACCATCATCGGCGAGGAGGCTCTGAAGCAGATGGCGATGGTCGAGGAGACACCGGACGTCATCATCGGGTGCATCGGGGGTGGCTCCAATTTCTCCGGGCTGGTCTTCCCGTTCATCCGCGAGAAGCTCGCCGGCAAGATGGAACCGGTGATCAGGGCGGTCGAGCCGGCGGCAGCCCCGTCACTCACCAAGGGCAGTTACCAGTACGACTTCGGCGACACCGCCGGGATGACCCCGCTGGTGAAGATGCACACCCTTGGCCATCCCTTCGTCCCCGAACCGATCCACGCGGGTGGGCTCAGGTATCACGGGATGGCCCCGCTCGTCTCCCATCTTCGGCAGCTGGATCTGATCGAAGCGGTCGCCCTGAATCAGACCGAGACTTTCACCAAAGCGATCGAGTTTGCCCGCGTCGAGGGGATCATCCCCGGCCCGGAGCCAACTCATGCCGTCGCCGAGGCGATGAACGAGGCCGAGCGGGCCAAGGAGAGCGGGGAAGAGAAGGTCATCCTCTTCAACCTCTGTGGACACGGGCACTTCGACATGGGCGCCTACCAGGCTTTCCTCGGTGGAGAGCTCGAGGACTACGAACACCCCGAAGAGCGCATCCAGCAGGCGATGGCCAGGGTGCCGGTGGTCGCCGGCTGAGCGTTCTGTGCGGATCTGTACAACTGGGGTTCGCGCGGATCCGCACAGAAAGGTCAATTCGTGGGACAGTCGGGCTCGCCGGGGTGGAGCGGGCGGACCACGAGTTTGACCGGTGTCTCGATGAAGTCGGGGTCGGGGCTTTCCCACACGGTGACCTGGGTGGCGTCTCCGAACTGATCCAGAACAGTCGGCTCGAAGACACGGCACTTCCAGTCATTGGGCAAAGTGGCCCAGGCGGTGGGATCTCCTCCTCCGCTCAACGGCCAGGATCGGACGTCTTCGAACTCCTCGTTGACCGATCCGGGGCCTGCCACTATCCGAACCCGATCGGGTTGGTAGGGAACAGCTTCACCAGAGACGAGATCACCCATCAACCCGAATAGCTCGGCGAAGGCTTCCGTGGCCGGAGCCGGGGTTTGGTCGAGGTCGATGCCGAGGGCATAAACGGCATAGACGTGCTCGCCGTTGGCATCCCAATAGGTGACCACCTCGGTCGTGGCGTCGGCCACTCGTGAGGCTGCGCTGTCGTCGAGTTCGCGTTCCATGTCCGGCAGCCCCATCCGGTCGACGAGGTCCAATACCAACTGCATCTGCTGATCATCGATACGCGTCACCTGATAGTTCGGAACCAAAGGGCCCGGGAAGATTGCGATTGTCGGGCCTTCGTAGATCAGACGCCCGTCGGACAGGAGCGTGTAGTTGGGGCCTCTTCCGAGGATCATGTCGACTGGAGCGAACCCGCCTTCCGATGTGATCTGGATCACCGGGTCATCCGGGTCCTCGGGAAGATCGAGCCCGGCGTCGTCGCCCATGCCACACGCGGATATGGCGGCCGCGAGGGCTACTAGCAATGCGATTCTCTTCTTTGGCATGTTGCTTTAGATGCGTAGAGGGCCTCGGGGGTTCCCGAGACGGCTACCGTCGCCGCCCAGATGCTCTCGGTGCTCACAGGGATGGTGGTTGCTCCACTCCACGTCCTGGCGATGCCACACCACCTGCACGCCCTGGCGCCGCGGTCGGCGGTGCTGCCACCACGAGGAGGCACGACAGGAGGCTATTGGGGGCTGGCGCACGGTGTTGTCGTGATGGCACTGGGTCTTCTGATTCTCCTGGGCCGTCTCCTCCTCGGCTTGAGCATGGCATCCGACCAGGTGGGCCTTGCCGTCGGGATAGTTCTCATCACAGCCGGTATCACGGTGGCCTATCGCTCCGGTCGTGTCGCGGCCCACGACCATCCACACATGCATGGCGAACAGGAGCATCGTCACATCCATCTACATGCGGCACCGGACCAGGTTCATGATCATGACGAGCCCGGATTCGGGATCCTCGACCGGACCTATTCGCCATCGAACCTCGTGGCGGCCTTGCCGGCCCTCTTGTTGCCCGAGTCGGCGAGCGTCCTCTATCTGGTCTCCTATCTGGTCTTCGCGACCCTGGCGATGGGCGGTCTCGGATATTGGCTCGGACATGCACGTCGCAGGGCTGTCAACGCCGCTCAGGTGCTCCAGGTCGCATCGTTCACCGGCTACGCGGCGGTAGCGCTCGGATTCGCTTGGATAGCGTTGCGCTGGCCCTTCTAGCGGGCGGCCGGTGCCCCTTCCTCTGACGGCCCTCGAGCAGAGCCCTACCGGCTCTCCCAGCTGGTCAGACCCTCGTCTACCAGGTCGATCGCCCAGTCCAGCTCCTCCCTGGTGGTGACCAGGGCTGGAATGAAGCGGATGATGTTGGCATCGGGCCCACACGAGATGATGATCAGCTCGTTCTCCAGGCCATGAGCCTTGACATGCTTGAAGGCGTCGGCGTCGGGAGCCCTCGATTCGGGATCCTCCACGAGCTCGACTCCGATCATCAGACCCAGACCCCTGACGTCTCCAATCGTGGGGTGCTTCTCGGCGAGTTCCTCGAAGCGTTCGAATGCATGTTTGGACAGTTCGCGCGCACCAGGTAGCAGCTCGCCCATGGTGTCGATAACGGCGGCGGCCGCCGCGGCAGCCACCGGATTGCCGCCATAAGTGGTCCCATGAGATCCCGGGGGCCAGCCGTCGATTATTTCGCGTGATGCTCCGTACGACGAGAGGGGCAGACCGTTGGCGATGCCCTTTCCCATGGCCATGATGTCGGGCTTGGCATCGAAGTGGTCGGCCGCGAACCACTCGGCGGTCCGACCGAAGCCCGTCTGGACCTCGTCGTACAGCAGGAGGATCCCATGCTCGTCAGCGAGCGACCGAAGCTCCGAGAGGAACGCCGGTGGAGCCGGGTAATACCCGCCCTCACCTTGTACCGGCTCGACCAGGAAACATGCGATGTTCGATGGGGAAACGACGTGCTTGAAAATGAGGTGCAGTTCGTCCAGGGCGCGCTCGACGGCCTCGTCCGGGCTCACTCCCCATCGATAGGGATGGGGGAACGGAGTCACGAACACCGAGCCGAGGACAGGGTGGTAGCCGTCGCGGTACTTGGCCTTCGATGTCGTGTAGGCGACCGAGCCCATGGTCCGCCCATGGAACCCACCACGGAACGTAAGCACGCCCTGACGTTGGGTGGTGTACTTGGCGAGTTTGACCGCAGCTTCGACGGCTTCCGCCCCAGAGTTGGCGAAGGCGAACTTCTCGATCGAGGGCGGGGTGATGCTGCGTAGCCGCTCCGCCGCTTCCACGGAGGTGTCATAGTGGAAGATCATCCCCGAGTGGACGAGCCGGTCGAGTTGGTCCTTTGCCGCTCGCACCACGTTGGGGTGGTTGTGGCCGAGATTGGTCACCGCGGTGCCGCAGGCGAAATCGGCCCATTTGTTTCCCTCGGAGTCACGGACCCAGATGCCCTCTGCCTCGACGATGTGGAGTGGGGTGTTGAATCCGATGACCGGGGCGAGAACGTCGTTGTGACGCTGAATGTGGTCGGTCATGTTTCGAGCCTAACTGAGACCGAACCCGTCGTCGATGTCGCCCCCTGTCGTGCGGGTTAGCTTCGCAGTGTGACGTCTCTGTGCTCGGCTCGGGTGGTCGTCGGCGGTGAGGTGAGACCGGCGAAGATCACCTACCACGATGGCCTGATCGTGGCCATCGACCCGGCTGGGCCTGCCGATCACGATTTTGGCGACGCCGTTGTGATGGCTGGCTTGGTGGATGCCCATGTGCATGTCAACGAGCCCGGGCGCACCCATTGGGAGGGTTTCGAGACGGCCACGCGAGCGGCGGCCGCAGGGGGAACCACCACCATCGTCGACATGCCGCTGAACTCGATCCCTCCGACCACGACGGTGGGCGCCCTCGAGGAGAAGCGATCCGCCGCCAGGGGCCGTATTGCGGTAGACGTAGCCTTCTGGGGTGGTCTGATTCCTGGCTCGTTGGATCAGCTCCCGTCCTTGGCAGCCGAAGGCGTCAGCGGGTTCAAGGCATTCCTGGTCGACTCTGGCGTACCCGAGTTCCCCCCTGTGCCCGGCGCCGTCCTCGAAGTCGGCCTGGCGTCCCTTTCCGAGCTGGGAGTTCCTGCGCTCATACATGCCGAGGCGCTGGACCTCCTCGGAGAGCCGGAGGGCGACCCGACTGCCTACGCCACATATCTGGCAACGCGCCCTCCCGAGTCGGAAGCCAGAGCGATCGCTTCGATGGCGCATCTGGCGGACTCGACCGGGGCAGCGGTCCACATTCTCCACGTCTCGTCCGGGGATGGGGCCCGAGCGATTGCCTCGGCGGACGCCGGGTTGACTGGGGAGACCTGCCCTCATTACCTGACTTTCGCCGCCGAGAACATTCCCGATCGTGCAACCGTGTTCAAGTGCGCCCCGCCGATTCGCCATGCAGAGCACCGCGAGGCTCTGTGGGAGGCGCTTGGGAATGGCTCGCTGCAAATGGTCGTTTCGGACCACTCTCCCGCTCCTGCCGACATGAAAGAAGTGGAGAGTGGCGACTTCATTCGTGCGTGGGGCGGCATCTCGTCGCTCCAGCTTCGGCTCCCTGCGGTATGGGACGGTGGCTCCCAGCGTGGGTTCGGGCTGAACGACATGAGCCGGTGGCTGGCGGAGGCCCCTGCAGCTCTCGCCGGCCTGAAGGACCGCAAGGGGGCAATCAAAGTGGGCGCCGACGCCGACTTCGTCATATGGGATCCGGACGACTTGACGCGCGTGGTCGGCTCCAGGCTCGAGCACAGGCACCCACTCACTCCCTATCACGGCATGGCGCTCAGAGGCAGAGTGTTGGCCACGGTTCTGGGTGGAACCATCGTTCACGGTGGCGGCGCGGGCGGACGCCGTCATGGCAGGATGCTGCGACGAACATGATGGATCTGATCAGTGATGCCGTCGGAGGCCGGATAGTCGCCTTCAACGATGAGTTCTTCGCCGAAGCCGCGAACCTCATCGTGTCCGACGATCCCGTTTGGCGGGAAGGCGAATACACCGATCGTGGCAAATGGATGGACGGCTGGGAGACGAGACGGCGTCGAGAGCCAGGTCATGATTGGTGTGTCATCGCTATGGGGGTGCCCGGACGAATCGAGCGGGTGACCGTCGATACCTCCTTCTTCACCGGCAACTACCCGGAGGAGTTCTCGCTGGAAGCATGTGGAGTGGATACCGATGATCGGCTGTCCGAATCAGTGTGGACCGAGATCATCCCCATAACTCGACTGGAGGGTGACTCGGCTGCCACCTTCGATGTGACCGACCCTCATCGGATCACACACATTCGCCTCAACATCTATCCCGATGGCGGGGTGGCCCGTCTCCGGATCGAGGGGGAGCCGATACCCGGGATGGATGAGGTTTGCACCGATGGTGGGACCGATCTCGTGTCGGCGGTGGTTGGCGGCACCGCGCTGGACGCCTCCGACCGTCACTATTCGGATCCGTCAAATCTGCTGCGCAAGACCAGTTCCGTCGGTATGTGGGATGGTTGGGAGACTCGGAGGCGGCGAGGCCCGGGTCACGATTGGGCAGTATTCCGTCTCGGACTGCCCGGCACGATCGAGAAGATTGTGGTGGACACGACTCATTTCAAGGGCAACTCGCCTGGCTGGGTATCGGTGGATATCTCCGACGATGGCGCGCTCTGGAATCAGGTGATCGATCGCCACCGCGTTTCGCCAGATGCCGCCAACGAGATCGCCCTGAGCAGGCCGGCGGTCGCCTCATATGTTCGGCTTTCGATTCATCCCGACGGCGGGGTGGCCCGTCTTCGCGTGCTGGGGACGGCGCAACCCGAGCTTGCCGGTGAGATGAGAGTTCACTATCTCAACTCACTTTTCGCGACGGAGGCCGAGCGGTTCTTCGGCACTGCGTGTGCTTCGTCCGCATGGGTGTCGAACATGGTCTGCGGCCGTCCTTATCGCTCGACCGACCATGTGCTCAGCAGCTCTCGCAGCTCGTTCGACCACCTCGGCGATGAAAGTTGGTTGGAAGCGTTTGCCGGACACCCGCGTATCGGTGAACGCGGTGACGCACAGACAAACCGGGAACAGTCCGGGACTGCGTCCGCATCACGGGAGATGATTGCCAGGCTCGCCGCTGTCAACGAGCAGTACGAGGCGAAGTTTGGCTTCACCTACATCGTCTACGCCACCGGAAAGACCGCCGAAGAAATGCTCGCTATCGCTGAGAACAGACTGGCAAACAGCCCGCCCGAGGAGATCGCCAACGCCGCAGCCGAGCAGAGATCGATCACGCAGACGAGACTGCGGCGAATGCTTTGCACGGAGACGCGATGAGCACATTGAGCACTCACGTTCTCGACACTTCCACCGGGGAGCCGGCCGTCGGGATGCGCGTGCACCTATCCCGGGCGGATGTGAGCGGGTGGGAGCCTTTGGCTGCCTCCGAGACGGACGATGACGGGCGGGCGGGAGGCTTTGGTGATCTGGGTGAGGGCACCTATCGCCTCGGTTTCGAGACGGGTCAGTACGGCAACGACTTCTACCCCTTCGTACACGTCGTCTTCGCCGTCGAAGCTGCCAGAGACCACTACCACGTGCCCCTTCTGCTCAGCCCGTACGGATTTTCAACCTACCGGGGGAGTTGACGATGCCGACATTGGGCCCGAATCGCTGGGGGAAGTCCGGGGTGCGAGTCTCCAAGGTGCACCGAGGAGACGGTGTTGACGACTTCTCGGACGTCACCGTCCAGGTGCTGCTGGAAGGCGATGTCGACCGGGCTCACTCCGAAGGCGACAACTCTTCGGTGCTTCCAACCGACACGATGCGGAATACCATCTACGCCCTAGCCCAGGACAATCTCACTCGGGACCTCGAGTCCTTCGGGGCGGTTCTCTGCAGCCATTTCCTCGAAAGCGTCGACGTCTCCAAGGCCTCGGTCTCGATCCGGGAAAGGCGGTGGGAGCGCCGAAGTGAAGCCGGATTCACCGGGGGCGGCTCCGAGCAGAGGGTCGCCGAAGTGCTCCGGGGCTCAGATGAGCAGACAGTTGCAGGGGTCGAGGGTCTGGTTGTGCTCAAAACGAGGGGGTCGGCGTTCACCGGTTTCCCCAAGGACCGGTACACGACGCTACCTGAGAGAGACGATCGTCTCCTTGCCACCTCGATAACGGCGAAATGGGTCTATTCCAGTATGCCCGAGGACACGACGATCACCTGGAACAGGGCACGTGACACCATCCTCGAACGTTTCTTCGGCGACTGGTCCGCGTCGGTTCAGCACCAGGGGTATCAGATGGCCGAGGCGGTGCTCGAAGTAGTGCCCGAGATCTCCGAGATTTCGCTCCATCTCCCGAACCAGCACCACCTTGGGTTCGACCTCACCCGATTCGATCACCCCGACAGGGGGATCATCTTCCACCCCGTGACCGAGCCCTACGGCGACATCGCATTCACCGTTCGGCGATGAAGAGACCTCCGAGGATTCGGTTGTGCCTCGGCCGCTCCAACCACAGAACGTTATGAATCAGCTCTTCCGTCCCTCGAGTATGCGAAGGAAAGAGCGGCTGTGGAGCTCGTCGACCGTGAGGCCTGCTCGCTCGGTGGCCTCATCCTCGCTGATGGCTCCGCAATTGATGGCACGCAGGAAGTAGTTGAGGAGCCCCTGGCCGGTGGCGGCGTCGTCGAACACTTCCCCGACCAGCGTCGCCTTGGCGGCAGATTCGACGAAGTTGGACAGCCGGGCGCCCGCCTGGTCCAGACCTTCGAGGAAGAAGGAGAACACTGCCGCGTAGCGGGTCGCCAGCTGGGCTGGGTGCAGATCCCAACCCTGGTAGTACGCATGTGACAGAGAGTGGCGGATGTGTGCGTAGTGGAGCTCCATGGCCCGGCGCACCGTCGTCCGGTTCGCCTCACGTTGTGCATCGGTCAGATCGTCACCGCGGTAAACCGGAACGGGCATGACGTTTGTTGCCCCATCGGAGAGCCAGACTCCGGTACCGGCGAGACTCACCTGTAGCGCGTGCCGAGCGAAATCACAGGCATCGTGGTCCATCGTCTGATAGGCGGCGGTGATGTTCATCGAAGCCGTGTAGTCGTACGTGCCGAAGTGCGCACCGCGAACCATCCCCCTACCCGCATCAACGAACTTGCGGGCTCCGGCAGTCCCGTCCTGATCGATCACCATCTGTGGCGTCTCCACCATCAGCTCCATCGGGATAACCCCGACGCCGAGCGTCCCGCCCAACTGCTCGAGGGCCTCGGCAAAGACCGCCACTTGTTCCACATCCTGGATCTTGGGCAGGGTCACGACGAACCCATTCGGCAGACTGCCGGCACGCTCTACGAGCGTGCTGACGAACAAGTCCAGTGTCCTGAGAGAACGGCGGTGAAGCTCCCCTGAGAGTGACTTCACCCGAATCCCGATGAAAGGTGGAAGGCTCCCGGCTTCGATCCCTTCGGCGACCTCGTTTGCCGCAGAACGGGCGTGACCGTCTTCCTCTTCGTCGCTCCTGTGTCCGTAGCCGTCCTCGAAGTCGATCCTGAAGTCCTCGACCGGCTCGGTTGACAGCTTGTGGACGATCTTTGGGTGCACCAGCGTGGCCAGATCCGGGTCGATCCCGACCACCGACGCGAGATCCGGCGCAGCAGGGATCCAACGCTCCACGAATGCCGAAGCGAGCTCCCCGAGTCTGGGGCAGGTGTCTGCGGAGAAGATCTGCGCTCCCCCGTAGACCGTGTGAACGGGCTGACGATCGGGAAGATCGCCAGGGAAGCGACCGGCTATCCGCTCGGCGGTCTCAGTCAGGCTCCGGCTCCATTTGTCCATCGAGTCCGCAGGCAATGTCATGGGCGCTGACTCTATGCAGGGAGGTAGCTTGTGCGGCGATGGGAACTCTGCTGATTCGCAACGCCCATGTGCTGGTGACCATGCAGGACGGCATCGAGCTGGAGCACGGTCATCTTTTCGCTCGTGATGGCTGGATAGAGAACGTTGGCTCCGAGGACGATATGCCTCTGACAGCGGATGAGGTCGTCGACTTGACGGGCCATGTAGTGCTGCCTGGCCTGGTGAACACGCACCATCACCTCTATCAGACCCTCACCAGAGCAGTCCCCGGAGCACAAGACGTCGGGCTGTTCGAATGGCTTCAGGTCCTGTACCCGATCTGGGCGCGCATGACCCCGGAGCATGTGACGGTGGCCACACGTCTGGGCCTGGTCGAGATGGCTGCGAGTGGTGCGACGACGGTTTTCGACCATCAATACCTGTGGCCCAATGGATCGAGTATCGACGATCAGTTTGCGGGAGCCGAGGGCCTGAACATTCGATTCAGCGCTTCCCGCGGCTCGATGAGTCTCGGTGAGTCGGATGGCGGTCTGCCGCCTGACTCGGTCGTCGAAGACGAGGACGTGATCCTCGATGCATGCCGGGAAGCCGTTGAGCGTTTTCACGACGGCACACCCGGATCGATGCGCTCGGTGGTGATCGCGCCCTGCTCTCCGTTCTCGGTGACTCCGGAGCTGATGAGAGAGTCGGCGGCCATGGCGCGGGAGCTCGGTGTCGCTCTCCACACCCACGTTGCGGAAACTGCCGACGAGGAGGAATACTGCGTCGAGCACTTCGGCGCTCGTCCGGTTGAGTACATGGAGAGCCTCGATTGGGCGGGCCCGGATGTCTGGTATGCGCACGCCGTTCATGTCGCTGCGGATGAGGTTGAGCGGATGGGCGCTTCTCAGACGGGGGTGGCTCACTGTCCGACGTCGAACATGCGGCTCGCCTCGGGCCTTGCCCCGATCGGGCAATTCCTCGAGGCGGGGGTGAAGGTCGGCCTCGGCGTAGACGGTTCGGCATCAAATGATTCGGCGGACATGATCGGAGAAGTTCGCCAGGCGTTGTTGCTCAACCGGCTCGCTGTCGCTCCCGGTGTAGGGGAGGGAGAGATGATGACCGCTCGCAGGGCTTTGGAGCTAGCCACGGTCGGGAGCGCCTCGGTTCTAGGACGGTCCGATGTCGGCAGGCTCGCCCCCGGTTACGTTGCCGACATGATCGCAATCGACCTCGATAGGGTCGAGTTCTCGGGCTCACTCCACGATCCGGTCGCCGCTGCTGTGCTCTGCTCCCCCCAGAGAGTCGATTTCTCCTGGGTGGGCGGGAGGCCGCTGGTGATAGACGGGGAGGTGGTCGGCGCCGACCATCGAGGGCTGGTCGAGCGACACAACCGCTTGTCGCTTGGCCTGGTCAGTTAGGTTTTCCGTCCGTGCATTTCCACCATCCCACCACGCTGGCCGATGCCACCCAGGCTGTCGCGGAGGGGGCGACACCCCTGGCCGGCGGCACAGATCTGATGGTCGAAGTGAACTTCCGCCACCGGCGCCCCGAGCACGTGGTCGGATTGCGGAAAGTCGAGGAGTTGGGTGCTTGGGAGGGGAATCGAATCGGTGCAGGGGTGACGTGGCGACGTCTGGAGCACGGAGGGCCCCAGGCCCTCGCCGAGGCAGCACGAACCGTCGGATCCCCTCAGATCAGGAATGCCGGGACCATTGGAGGCAACGTCGTTACCGCAAGCCCGGCCGGTGATGGGCTGCCCTTCCTGGTCGCTGTGGATGCCAAAGTCGAGGTCATGTCTGCGGAAGGGGGCCGGCTCGTCCCCTGGGACGTCTTCTTCGTCGGCGTCAAGAAGACCACTCTCGCGGCCGACGAGTTGGTGACGGCGATCCATCTCCCCGAGTCTCTTCCCGAGCGACAGGCGTTCGGAAAGGTGGGAGTACGGAGCGCGATGGTCATCGCCACGGTTGGTTGTGTCGTAACCAGGACCGACGACGGGAAGACGACGGTGGGACTCGGGTCAGTGGGGCCGACGCCGCTGAGGGCGTCGAGAGCAGAAGAGATGATCTCGTCGGTGACACGACCGACCGAATCGGATCTCGCCGAGTTCCAGAAGATGGTCTCCGATGAGGCTCGCCCGATTACCGACCATCGATCGACCGAGGAATACCGGCGTCACGCCGTGGGTGTGTTGGCGCGTCGGCTCCTGGAGAGGTGTCTCCGGTGATCGTCGAGTTCCTGCTCAACGGTGAGCCGGCCACTGCTCGCATTGTCTCGCCGGTCAGTCTGCTCGACGTGCTCCGGGATCAGCTCGAGCTGCCGGGCTCGAAGAACGCCTGCGAGCAGGGCGAGTGTGGATCGTGCTCAGTCGTTCTCGATGGTGAGATCGTCTGCTCATGCCTCGTGATGGCCGCGGATGTGGGCGACTCTGAGGTGGTCACGGTCGAAGGCATCGGAGGAGATGGGCTGACGCCCGTCCAGCGAGCCATGCACCACTCGGGTGCGGTTCAGTGCGGTTTCTGCACACCCGGGATCGTCGTGGTCGCTGCCGACCTCTTCGCAAGGAACCCCAATCCCACGACTCTGGAGATCAAAGAAGCCCTGGCGGGCAATATCTGCCGGTGCACGGGGTATGGAGCCATCATCAGGTCATTTGAGAAGCTGGCCAGGGAGACGTCGTGACCGCCCCCTCTCGAGTACGCCCTGCCCGCGTTGCCGGCGGAGTCGGCGACTCCACCCTGAGGCCAGATGGCATTCCCAAGCTCGAGGGGTCATTCGAGTACGCCCAAGACCTGTGGCAGGAGGGCGCATTGTGGGGTGCCACGACACGGAGCCCCCATGCCCACGCCCGCATCGTCGCCGTCGACGTCTCCCCGGCCCTGTCCATAGGTGGGGTGCATGCGGTCCTCACCGCAGATGACGTTCCGGGTAGCCCGACCTTCGGTCTTGAGCATTCCGACCAACCCGTCCTGGCCTCCGATGTAATCAACTATTGGGGTGAGCCGGTCGCGCTGGTCGCGGCCGAAGACCGTGATACCGCCCGACGTGCAGCTGCTGCCGTGAAGGTTCGCTACGAGATCCTGGAGCCACTGACGGACCCGGGGGAGGCGGATACCCGTGACGAGGCTTTTCGCAGGATCCGCATCCGACGGGGCGACCAGGAGGCGTCTGGCCCTGTCGTTGTGGAGGGCTACTACGAAACTGCCATGCAGGACCAGGCGCCTCTCGGAACCGAAGCGGGACTGGCCGTGCCGGATGGCCAGGGAGGTGTAGACCTCTTCGCCACCAGCCAATTCCTCCATGTCGATCACGAGCAGGTCGTCGCTAGTTTGGGTCTCTCAGCCGATCAGGTGAGGGCCCACCCAACCGGAATTGGGGGCGCATTCGGGTCGAGGGAGGATGTGAATCTCCACATCCATCTCTGCATGCTCGCCCTGCGCACAGGTCAGCCGGTGAAGATGGTCTACGACCGGTCGGAGTCGTTCACCGGCCATGTCCACCGTCATCCCGCTCGCATGTGGTACCGGCACGAGGCGAACCGGGACGGGACCCTGGCACGTGTCGAAGCGAGGATCCTGCTGGATGGGGGTGCCTACGCGTCAACTACTCCGGCGGTCCTGGCGAACGCCTCCTATTTCGCCGTCGGCCCTTACAAGTGCGATTCGGTCGCCGTCGATGGGGTCGGCACCAGAACGAACAACCCTCCCTGTGGAGCGATGCGAGGATTCGGAGCCGTTCAGGTCTGCTTTGCCTACGAAACGCAGATGGATCGGTTGGCAGATGCACTGAGCATGGATCCGATCGAGCTGCGCAGGAAGAACGCCCTCACGACAGGGGATCACTTCGCCACTACCGGGCAGATCATCGAGACACCTCTGCCGACGGTGGAGGTGCTCGAATCACTCGCGGCGATGCCCCTCCCCGCGGATTCGGAAAGTGACCTGCTGCCGGGCGGAAGCGGATTGACGACCGAAGCTCGCCATGTGATGCGGGGCATCGGCTATGCGATAGGCATCAAGAACCTGGGTTTCTCGGAAGGATTCGACGACTACTCGCAGGCCCGGGTTCGCCTGGCCGGATCCGGAGCCGTGGTTGAGACGGCGGCTATCGAGGTTGGTCAGGGTCTCGTCACGGTGCTCGCCCAGATCGCGCGGACGGCCCTCGGGATCTCAGATGTGACCGTCGAGCATGTCGACACCTCGAGGATCGACTCGGCAGGCTCGACCTCGGCCTCCCGTCAGACGCAGGTCTCGGGAGGAGCAGTGCTGAAGGCGGCTACCACACTCCGTGACCGGATTCTCCACCATCACGATGGTGACGACCTGACCGACCAAGGTGTGCTGCGGAACGGCGATGTGATAGTGACCATGGGCGAGTTGGTGGCCGACGACTGGCAGGAGACGGCGACCTTCCGTCACCCGCCCACGACAGCGCCTGACGAATATGGCCAAGGCAAACTTCACGCCGACTTCGCCGTGGCCGGTCATCGAGCGGTCGTCGACGTCGATCCTGAGCTGGGTCTTGTCAGGGTGATCCGGGTCGATACTGCTCAGGATGTGGGCAAAGCACTCAACCCCGAGGCCGTCCTAGGGCAGATCGAGGGAGGGATCATGCAAGGTGTCGGTCTCGCAGTGATGGAGGAGTTGGTGGTGGAGGAGGGCATCATCCGGAACCCGAACTTCACGGACTATCTGCTCCCGACGATCCTCGATGCCCCTGATGTCGAGGCTTTGCTCATCGAGGAAGACGGCTCGTGGGGTCCCTTTGGTGCGAAGGGAGTTGGCGAGCCGCCCACGATCTCCTCGACAGCAGCGGTTGCCGCGGCGATTCGCGCGGCCACAGGCAAGGCCATCGAAAGGGTCCCGGTGCGACCACAGGACATAGCGCTTTGACGGGAATGCGGGACTTCATCGTGACCCTCCCAAAGGCCGAGCTGCATCTCCACATAGAGGGCACGCTCGAGCCTGGGATGATGTTCGAGCTCGCCGACCGCAATAGCTACGACTTGCCTTTCGAGTCCCTCCGGGACGTCGAAGCTGCCTACCGCTTCACCGATCTCCAGTCGTTCCTCGACATCTACTACCAGGGGGCGGCGGTATTGCAGACCGAACAGGACTTCTACGAATTGATGCGAGCGTATTTGGATCGAGCGGGCGCCGACGGCGTGCGTCATGCCGAAATCTTCTTCGATCCTCAGACGCACACCGAGCGTGGCGTCGGCTTCGAAGTGTTCATGAGCGGCTTCAGGGCTGCGATGGCGGACACGCCCAACATCTCCTCGAGCCTGATTCTGTGCTTTTTGCGACATCTCAGTGGTGCTGATGCCGTCGAGGCCATGGCCATGGCCGAGCCTCACCTCGAAGGCGTGGTGGCGGTCGGTCTCGACTCCTCGGAGAAGGGCAATCCCCCTGAGCTCTTCGAGGAGGCCTATGCGATGGCCCGTGAGCTCGGTCTCCGAGCTGTCGCTCATGCCGGCGAGGAGGGGCCCCCAGAATACGTTGAGGCGGCGCTGGATGTTCTGGGAGCCGAGCGAATCGACCATGGAATCCGCAGTCTCGAAAAGCCACCTCTGGTCGAGCGTCTGAGGAAGGACCAGGTGCCAATCACAGTCTGCCCTTTGTCCAATGTCGCCCTGCGGGTTGTAGATCGAATCGAGGACCATCCGCTACCGGAGATGATGGGACGGGGTCTGCAGGTGAGTGTCAACTCCGATGACCCGGCCTATTTTGGTGGGTATATAGGTGAGAACTACCTGGGTCTGGCGGAGAAGCTCGGCTTTGGACGTGACGAGCTGGCCAAGATCGCTCGCAACTCCATCAACTCCTCCTTCGCAGAGGCACTTCGAAAAGCCGAGTTGATCACCCAGCTCGAGGAAGCCCTATCTTCCGACGAGGGCTAGCTGGCGGCTCAGCGCAACCAGGGTGCCGTTGTCGGCCCAGATCTCGCCGTCTTCTTCGAGGAATCCACCGGTCACGAACCTCGTACGGAACCTGCATTTCAGCCAATCGTGAGGTCCCGGGTTCCGGACGTGAACGGTGAGGTCGAGCGTCGGAGTCCAGGTCATGGGGAGATCCGTGTTGAAGATCGCAGGGGGAAAGGCGTCGGAGGCCAAAACGACGGCGAGAGCTTCGATCGGCTCATCGTCGATCAGTCTGAACCAACCCCTGACCACCGCCGAGCCCGACGGCCTCCCCAGGAGAGTCGACGCATCCTCGGGATGAATCCTGAGCTCGACCCGATCCATGATTGGCGGGGGAAATGGAGCGTCCACCGCGGGCACTGCCCGAACACACTCTTCTGGGGGCGGCAGGTCAGGAGGGGAGCCGGCCATCATGGCCGATTCCATGGTGCTGGTCGACGGTGCCGCCAGTGAGCCGGTGACGGACAGCAGGGTCACTCCTCCCGAAGTCATCACCGCGCGTTGGGTGGTGAACGTGCGGCCGGTCTTGAGCTCCACTACTTCGATCTCGACCTCGCCGGCACCTCCCGGGTTGAGAAAGTGGCCGGTCATCGAGACGGGGACCCGGCCATCGGTCTCCGACATCATCGCCCTGGCCGCGATCGCCATCATGTAGCCACCATTTGTGATGCCCATGATGTCCCAACCCTGATGGAGCACGCCGGCATAGCGACTCGCGCCCAGCGCCTCGACAGCGGTGGCCTGGCTGAATGTCATCGCAAGGTGATCGTTTCGCCGGCTCGCACTGCACCGAGTACCACAGGGTTGTGAAGCTCGAGATGCTCCATGAGCCGATCTACCTCGACCTGATCCACGACCAGACAGAAACCGATCCCCATGTTGAAAGTCTGGAACATCTCATCGCGGCTCACCCCCCGGTCGGAGACCAATCCAAAGACGCTCGGCGGCTCCCATGTCGAGGTGTCTATGTCGGCGCCGAGCCCGGCCGGGAGTGCTCGCCGGAGGTTCTCGACGATGCCGCCCCCGGTGATGTGAGCTCCGGCGTGCACTCCGCCAGAGTCGACCGCCGACAGCACCGATGTCGAGTAGATGACCGACGGCTCGAGGAGAGCCTCCGCGTGGTTTTCGACTTCGTCGCCCATGACCGCTCGCACCAGCGAGAAGCCATTGGAGCGCAGGTTGGGTGACCGGAGTCCGATGATCACATCACCCGCTCGCACCAGATGTGGCCCCAACTGCCCCGCTTTCTCGACCACTCCGAGCGCTGCTCCGGCCAGGTCAACCGCATCGTCTGCCATGACCCCGGGGTGCTCCGCCGTTTCCCCACCGAGCAGGGCACATCCCGCAGCAATACAAGCGCGGGATATCGATTGGACGATCGTCGATTCTCTCTTCGGGTCTAGTGATCCCACTGCCATGTAGTCGACAAATGCCAGAGGCTTGGCCCCAACCGCAGCCAGATCGTCGACGCACATCGCCACGAGATCGAATCCGACGCCGTTCCAGAGCCCGGTACGCCGAGCAATCTCCAGCTTCGTGCCGACCCCATCGGTCGTCATCATGAGAACGGGCATGCGGAGTCCCGCGGGTATCTCGATCCCGGCGGCAAAGCCGCCGAACATCCCGACAACACCGTTCTTCCAGGTCGCTGTCACTGCCTCGGATATCGCAGAGACGTGATGACGGGCTGCCTCCAGGTCCACACCTGCGTCCCGGTACGAAGTCATGTCAGGATCTCTCGAGCTGGTACTTATCCGTGGTGGCGGGGAGATCGGTTGGGTACTCACCGGAGAGACATGCCGTGCAGAAACCGGCGTCGGCCACACCCGTTGCCTCGAGCAGGCCCTCAAGGGTCAGATATCCGAGGGAGTCGGCGTTGAGGTGCTGTCTGATCTCCTCGACGTCCTTGGTGGCGGCGATGAGGGTGGAGCGGTCGGAAGTGTCCATGCCGTAGAAGCAAGGCCACCGATAGGGGGGCGAGGAGATCCTGAGGTGGACCTCGGTCGCGCCCGCCTCACGCACCATTGCAACCAGCTTCTGAGTCGTCGATCCCCTAACGATCGAATCATCCACGAGGACCACCCGTTTCCCGACCAGGTTCTCAGGGATCGGGTTCAATTTCATACGGATTCCCTGATCTCGC
Source organism: bacterium (assembly GCA_024638655.1). Lineage (GTDB taxonomy): Bacteria > Actinomycetota > Acidimicrobiia > Spongiisociales > ZC4RG35 > Ww567. The sequence continues at coordinate 57,017 of JAHEJW010000011.1, forward strand.
AAACCTTGCGTCGGCTCTATGAAGGTGCGACCGACGTAACGGTTCTTCACGAGCCCGTCGCTGTACGGGATCCCGCTTGCGGTCGAGAAGCCTTGTGCCGCCGGAATGCCCGACTCCGGCACGGGCACGATTATGTCGGCCGCGGCCGGGGACTCGTTGGACAGGATCCGTCCCATCTCATGACGAGCGGCATGGATGTTCCGACCGTACATGTGGCTGTCGGGTCGGGCGAAGTAGACGAACTCGAACAGACAGAGTCCGGGTTTCACGTCCTCGAATGGGTAGTAGCTGCGCAACCCGCTCGCGTCGATGACGACCATCTCACCAGCGCCGATTTCACGCACGAAGCCAGCCCCGACCAGATCGAGGGCCGATGACTCTGAAGCGATGACCCAGCCGCCTTCGCTGAGCTTCCCGAGACTCAGTGGTCGGAAGCCGTTCGGGTCGCGAAGGCCCACGATCCTGCCCTGGTCCATGATCACCAGGGAGAAAGCGCCCTTCCAGGTGGGGGCGACCTGCATCAGGGCCATCTCCAACCCGCGGGCGTCGGATCGCTCGTCGTCTATCGCTCGAGCTATCCCCTCGGCCATTAGGTCGGAGTCCGTCGTCGCCCCGGACACGCCCAGAGCGGCTGCCAGATCGGCTGTGTTGGTGAGGTTGCCATTGTGGCCGAGGGCGACGCTGGTGCTCCCGACCTGTCGGTGGGCGGGCTGGGCGTTTGCCCAGCTCGTCGATCCGGTGGTCGAATAGCGCGTGTGCCCGATGCCGAGGTGGCCGTCGAGCCCGGCCAGCGCCGGTTCGTCGAAGACCTGCGCCACCAGACCAAGGTCTTTGAAGACGGTCACGGTCTCACCGTTCGAAGTGGCGATGCCTGCCGACTCCTGTCCTCGATGCTGCAGGGCGAAGAGCCCGAAGTAGATCAACCTGGAGACTTGATCATCTGGCGAGTAGGCGGCGAATACCCCGCAAGCCTCGCGGGGTCCGTTTTCGTCCGAGATGTGGGCCTCCTGAGGCACGTCTTCATCGTAGGCCCGGCCCGGTAGCCAACCCAGCCCAGCACGTCAGGAATTCGCGAAGACCTCGCGATAGGCCTCGGCGAGCTGCAAGTAGTGTTCGACACCTTCATCGGCCCTTCGGATCTCATCTTCGGTCAGATCCCGAACGACGCGAGCCGGGGTGCCCAGCGCCAAGGTCCATGGTGGGATTTCCCGGCCTTCTGCCAGAACCGACCCGGCTCCTAGCCAGGCGCCTTCACCCACCTTGGAGTTGTTCAGTGCCTTGGCACCGACTCCGATGAGAGCCCGGTCTCCGATCTGAGCACCGTGAATCACCGCCAGATGACCGACGGTCACGCGATTGCCCAACACACAGGGGACGCCCTCGTCGCAATGGAGTACGGCGTTGTCCTGGACATTGGTTTCCATCCCAACGGAGATCCGGTCGAGCTCGGCCCGCACCACCGCCCCGAACAAGATGAACGCCCGGGGGGCGATCTCGACCTGTCCGTAGACACGTGCCCCGGGACAGACGAGGGCAGCGGGATCGATTCTCGGATCCGGGATCCGGGGAGCCCTCAACCTGCCTCCGCATCGTCGATGGAGGCGATACGGGAGCGGATCACGTCGGCTTTGGTCCAGCCCCGGGCGAGTAGTGCGAGTCGGTCACCGCTCAGCTCACCAACCAGGGTCGGAAACCCGCTGATCCCCCAGTTGCGGGCCCGGCCGAAGTCAGACCATGCTGTCTGCCTGGCCTCTTTGGACTCGAGCCTCGACCTGAACTCGGACTGGTCCAGGGGGTAGGCGCCGGCCAGATCCGCCAGAACCGCGAAGTCGGTGACGTCTCGGCCCTCGGCGTAGAAGGCCCTCTGCAGGTCGGCGAAGTAGTCGAGCGTGCCCGGCTCGTGCAGTTCTCTCATGGTCACCACCGCCACGGCTGCGGGTTCGGTGTCGTATACCCACCCGTCTCTTCTGTCCAGGAAGTCGATATCGAAGGGCTGTCCGGTCCGCTCGGCGATCTCCACCCAATGATGCCTCAGGAAGTCCGCCATTCGATCGGTCAGGCTCTGTGCCGACGGCCCCGGTCGGAGACCCCCGACCACGACCTCGACGGCGAATTCCGCAGAGAGTGACTCGATCTCGGGCGCAAATCCCCAGCACCAGGAGCACATGGGGTCTCCTACGTAGATCAACTTCACCGGCGCTTCCATGGCTTTCAACCTTACGTTGGGCAGAATTGCGTTCGAACACGACAACCAAGGCAGTATTCGTGACATTTCCATGACAGGACCAACTTCGGCTGTCGAGGCCGTCTTCAGAGAGTCGTACTCCCTGGTGGTCTCCAGCCTCTCCAGACAACTGCGGGACATCGATCTCGCCGAAGAGGCGCTGCAGGACGCTTTCGCCGAGGCTCTCAGGGCTTGGCCGGAGACAGGTGTTCCCTCCAATCCAGGGGGATGGCTGATGACCGTCGCTCGTCGAAGAGCGATCGATCGGATTCGGCGAGCCAGGACGTACGCAAGGAAACAGGAATTGCTGGCGAGCCTGGAGAGCGTGGAGTCCGACCGCTCCGACACACCACGGGAGGGTCACGTCCTTGGTGATGATCGCTTGGAGATGGTCTTCGCCTGCTGTCATCCGGCGCTTTCAACCGACAAGCAAGTGGCGCTCACGCTGAAGACCTTGGGCGGTCTGACCACAAAGGAGATCGCCGAGGCATTCCTGGTGAGTGAGCCGACCATGGCCCAGCGGCTGGTGCGAGCCAAGTCGAAGATCCGCGACGCGGGGATTCCGTTCCAGGTGCCTTCCGAGGGCGAGCTCGCCCAGCGGCTCGACGCCGTCCTTTCGGTGATCTACCTGATATTCAATGAAGGCTATTTCGCCACGTCGGGCGAGTCACTGGTGCGTGACGAGCTTGCCGTGTCGGCGATCGAGCTGGGCCGTCTGCTCCGGAGTCTCATCGCCGAGGATCCTGAAGTAATGGGGCTCCTCGGTCTCATGCTTCTCCAGCATGCTCGGAGGGATGCGCGAACGGATGACACCGGTGGGATCGTGCTTCTCCAGGACCAGGAACGGTCCCAATGGGACCAGGACGCCATCGAAGAGGGGATTCAGCTGGTTGGTGAGGCCGCAGATCTGGGGGGGCGGGGCCCCTACTTCCTTCAGGCGGCGATTGCCGCCCAGCACTCCACTGCAGCCTCATGGGAGGCCACTGACTGGCCGAGGATCGTATCCCTCTATGACAGGCTCTACCCGGTGACCGGCTCACCTGTGGTGTCTCTCAATAGGGCTGTGGCTGTCGCCTACGCCCGCGATCCGAAGGCCGGCCTGACCGCCCTCGAAGGGCTCGAGAAGGAACTCGACGGTTACCACGTGTTTCACGCCTCGAAGGGGGAGATGTTGCGACGTTCGGGACGTATCGACGAGGCGCGAATCGAGTTGGAGCGCGCCCTCACATTGGCGAGCAACCCCGCCGAGCAGCGTCTCTTGGCCGACAGGCTGGAGAAGCTCTGAGCCAGGTGTCGCGATTCGTAGTCGATGTGGTCGTGTTCGGGGCGATTGCAGCGTTGCTGGCCGGCCCGGTCTTGATCGTCGGTCTGCGACGAGGCCTGTCGGCGACTGTCCGCCGCTTCTTGTTGGGAGCGGGGATCGTGGCCGTCTTCTCAGCCCTCGTGTCCCTTGGCTCGGACGCGTTGGTCCGGCGGTGTTTCGATGCAGGGAACACCGGTTGCCTCGACTACGGGGCCTTTGGTGTGAAGGTCCTCGCTCTTGGCGTCTACGGGGTCCTGGCTCTTCTGCGAGCTATCGCTATCTCGCGAGACTGAGCATCACGGACCGTATCTCCGCGTCCCCTCCTCCAGAGCGCCGAGGTCGTCTACGGAGTACCAGCTACGTCCGTCGTCGCCCCAAGCGGCCCAGACGTCCGGTGGAACGGGTCGGAATGAGACTCGATCGAGCAGCGACTGCACCGAGCCACCTGCGGCTGCTTCATCGATCGACTCGGTTTGGATGATTTTGGGATAGAGCGCACACGTGACCTGGGGCATGCCGCTCTCGTCGACCGGAACCACCGGGATGTCGGTGGCCATGGCGACGATCTCCTCGAGCGTCTCGACCCGGACAAATGGCTGGTCTACCGCAACGAGTAGGACATGGGTGCGTTCGGTCCGACTCAGAGCCGTGGCTATGCCGGCCAAAGGACCCTGCGCATGCACCGAGTCAGGCCAGCACTCCCACCCTTCGCGGTCGGGACCGAGGAGAACGGACTCGTCGGATACAGACCTGACCGCAGATCCAACGAGGTCCAGCATGGTCCTCTCACCCACCAGGACGTCGGCTTTGTCCCTCCCCATGCGGGTACTCAACCCACCGGCCAGCACGGCGCCTAGAACGCTCATCCACATTCGAGGCTAGACCCACACGTGGCCGCCAGGCGGCGGTCGACTTGGTTCATAGCGCCCTGGTAGCCGGTCGGGGACCCGCTTCGATCGGGAGGCTGCTCAGAACCTCTCTCGAAGCGCATCCGGGGCGACCGGATTCTGTTCGCGACGCCTTGCCGCGACGCCAGACAGATACTGCTTGGGGAACGGGTATTCGCCGTAGGCGAGGTCGATGGCTGCGTTGAAAGTCCAGTAGGGGTCGACGAGGTGAGGTCGGGCCATCACACAGAGGTCGGCCCGACCAGCGACGAGGATGTTGTGGATGTCGTCGATGGATGAGACGGCACCGACTGTCATCGTGGGAATACCCACCTCGTTCCGTATCCGATCGCTGAAAGGCGTCTGGTAGAGCCGGCCGTATTCGGGCTCTGCGTAGATGGAGGTCTGACCGGTGGAAACATCGATGATGTCGCAGCCGTGACGCTTCAATTCGGCGGCGAAAGCGACGGCATCATCGCCCTCGAATCCACCCTCGACCCAGTCGGTCGCCGATATGCGAACGGAGATGGGCTTGCCGTCCGGCCATACTTCTCGGACGGCATCGAACACCTCCAACGGGTAGCGCATACGGTTCTCGAGCGAACCGCCGTAACGGTCGGAGCGCTGATTTGCCAGGGGGGTGAGGAAGCTCGACATGAGGTAGCCGTGGGCATAGTGCAACTCGAGCCAGTCGAACCCGGCACGCTGGCCGAGCTCGGCGGATCGCACGAACTGACCGAGCACCTCCGTCATGTCTTCGTCGGTCATCTCGCGCGGTACCTGGCTGTCGGGCCGGTACTTGATGGGCGATGGTGAGATGATCTCCCAGTTTCCCTCGTCGAGGGGATCGGTGTCCCCCTGCCACATGAGTTTTGTCGAACCCTTTCTCCCGGAGTGCCCGATCTGCAGACCGATCTTGGACAAGCTGTTCTCGTGCACGAACCCGACTATCCGTGACCACTCCTCGGCCTGGGCCTCGCTCCAGATCCCGGTATCGCCTGGACTTATGCGACCTTCCGGTGAGACACAGGTCATCTCGGTCATCACGAGGCCGGCGCCCCCCACGGCTCGACTACCGAGATGGACCAGATGCCAATCGTTGGGCATCCCCTCGAGAGACGAATACTGGTCCATGGGTGAGACCACGACTCTGTTGGAGAGAACGAGGTCCCTGATCTGATAGGGGTGGAACATCGGGGGCACGGACGCGTCCAACTCGATCGGTGACCCGTGGTCCGACCCCGCATACCATTGGTCGACTCTTCTCATGTAGGCCGGGTCGCGGACCCGGAGGTTGTCGTATGTCACTCGCTGGCTCCGGGTCAGCATGCTGAAAACGAACTGCTCAGCAGCCATGTCCCTGTATCTGTCTGCCCCCTCGAACCATTCAAGGCTGGCTCTGGCGGCGCGTTGCAGACTCGCCACCTCGGGTCGGCGGGTGATCTCATATTGGTCGAGCGCGTCCGAAAGGGGCCTGTCTTCCAGCAGGAGATCGGCGAGGACGATTGCGTCTTCCATCGCCAGCTTGGTGCCAGACCCGACCGAGAAGTGGGCGGTGTGGATGGCGTCGCCCATCAGGACCACATTCTCGTGGTGCCAAGAATCGCAGGTGATCGTGGGGAACTGAAGCCACTTCGAATTGTTTCCCACCAGTGGTTCCCCGTCGAGATGATCGGCGAATAGCTCCTCGCTCTGTTTCAGGGCGTACTCATCGCTCACACCTGGCGGGAAGAGGTCATCTTGGGTGCGATCGAAACCGAGCTCATGCCAGGTCTCCGGAGCCATCTCCACTATGAACGTGCTGCCTTCCGAGGAGAACGGGTAGATGTGGGCCCAGATCATCCCGCCGGGAGTGTCCTCGAATATGAAGTGAAACCGATCAAAGACCTTCGGTGTCCCGAACCAGATGTACTTGTTCCGTCTCAGTTCGATCTCCGGGCGAAAATGCTCGGCGAGGTCGCGCCGCGTGAGTGAATTCGCCCCGTCGGCACCCACGATCAAGTCGGCCTCTGGAAGATCGGCCACGGAGGTGACCTCCCGGGAGAATTGGAGGTCGACACCCAGATCGTCGGCCCTCGAGGAGAGAATCTGCAGCAGCGTCTTCCGGCTGGCCGCAGCGAAACCATGACCTCCGCTGACGAAGGCCTGGCCCGATGGGTGGCGAACCTCTATATCACCCCAATGGCGGAAGGTCCGGGTCAGCTCTTGGTAGGAGGCCTCGTCTGCCTCTCGGAAATGATCCAGCGTCTCGTCTGAGAAGACCACCCCGAAGCCATAGGCGTCTTGTGGCTCATTTCGTTCGAGGACCGTTATCTCGAGCTCGGGGCGCTGCTTCTTGAGAAGGATCGCCAGATACAACCCGGCGGGGCCGGCGCCAACGCAGACGATGTCGTTTATGCCGCTCAATCTCCTAGAGCGATCCCCAGATGGCGGGCGGCACCGATCCAGGGATGATCCAGAGGCACAGACTTCGTCTGGCCGGCTACCTGCTTCAGGGGTACGGCCTCGGTGCCGCGGCCTCGAGCCGCGACCAGGACGCCATGAGTCCCTTCGGCGATGTAGTCGGCGCAAGCCACTCCCAAGCGGGTTGCCAGGAGGCGGTCGGCGGGGGATGGTGTGCCACCCCTCTGGACATGACCAAGGATCGTCACTCTGGATTCCAGGCCGGTGAGCTCCTCCAGCTTTGAAGAGAGGACTGCTGTCCCGCCAGCTCTCGTCGTGTCGAAGTCCTTCAGACGCCTCTTCAGCTCCTCACGCTCCTCACCTTTCGCCTCCGATCTATTCTGCTCGAGGTCCTCACGCACAGATGCGTCTTCCCTCGATATGGCACCCTCGGCTACGGCGACGATCGAGAAGCTGCTCCCGGCGGCGCGACGGGCGGCGATCGAGGCTGCTATCTCATGGGTGTCGTAGGGGATCTCCGGAATGAGGATCACGTCGGCTCCGGCGGCGAGCCCCGCTCCCAGTGCCAGCCAGCCCACATTGTGACCCATCAACTCGACGACCATGATTCGGTGATGGGAGTGCGCAGTCGAGTGCACCCGGTCGATTGCCTCCGTTGCGATGTTCATCGCGGTGTCGAAGCCGAACGTGATGTCGGTGCCGGCGACGTCATTGTCGATGGTCTTGGGCAGCGTGAGCACCGGAATGCCCACGTCCGCCAGCTTGAGAGCGTTCTTCATGGTGCCGTTGCCGCCGAGGCAGACGAGCGCTTCGAGCCCGTGTTCCTCGGCGACGCTTCGCATCAGTGGTCTCATGTCCATTCTGCGTCCGTCGCCCATGTCCATCTTGTCGACCTTGGCCCGACTGGTTCCGAGGATGGTCCCGCCTCGGGTGAGAATCCCGGAGAGGCTGTTCTGATTGAAACGGACATACCGGTTCTGCATCAGCCCCATGAACCCGTCGCGAAAGCCGATGACGTGCATCCCGTAAGCGCGTTGTGCTGCCTTTCCGACCGCTCTGATAGCGGCGTTCAACCCGGGGCTGTCCCCGCCCGCAGTGAGGATTCCAATGGTCCGCGCCACTCGTCGGATGCTAGGGCGCGTCGGCGGACACTGCGTCGAGCCCGAGCCTCATCGGGATCGCTCCTTTCCAGGCTGCGACCAGATCTTCCAGACCGACCGATGTTTCAGCCCCGAAGACGATGGAGTTACCCCCGATGACGCCAATTTGCCTCGAGTAATCGGGTGGCAGAGAAACTGCCGCTGGTTCCATGACGACCAAGAGGCGATGCGGGTCCTCCGAGAAGAGCAGTTGGATCGAAGTGGAATCGACGACCGCCCCGATCTGCGAGGCTATGCAAATCTCCGCCAGACCTACGGCGAGACCGCCGTCGCTGATGTCGTGCAGCACCGGTACGTGGTATGCAAGGTCTCTTGCAAGCTCGGTGACCCGTACGGCGTCTTCCGGATCAGCCGGTGAAGGCCTGCCACCGGGCTCCCCCCGCAACCGCTGCAGAGCTGACCCGGCGAAGTTCCCCGTTGACTTCGGGCCGAGCTCCCAGATCTCCATCCCTTCCCGAGCTCGAGAGAGACGGGGCGGCCTCTCGGGAGCAGGGTCGGCGAGGCCGAGAAGCCCCACCACCGGAGTCGGATTGATGTCCTCGCCTTCGGTTTCGTTGTAGAACGAGACATTGCCCCCGACCACCGGGATTCCCAGCGTCTCACACGCCTGTGAGATGCCCTCGATGCTCTCGATGAACTGCCACATGACCTCGGGTTTCTCGGGATTTCCAAAATTGAGGTTGTCCACTACCGCCAGCGGTCGTGCCCCGGTCACTGCGACGTTGAGGGCGGCCTCGTAGACGAGCCGTTCGCCACCACGTCTCGGGTCGAGGAGGCAAAGCGTGCCATTGCCGTCGGTCGAGACCGCCAATGCCTTCTCGGTTCCCTTCAATCGGAGCAGCGATCCGTCGGATCCTGGCCCGATGACGGTGTTGAGGAACAGCATGTGGTCGTACTGCTCGTGAACCCAGGCCGAAGAGCCCACGTTTGGGTCGGCCAGTAACGCCAGCAACGTCTCGCCCGGGAGTAGCTCGGAATAGTCAGAGGCGATGGCCCAAAGGTCGTCGAGCCATTCCGGTCTCCTGGCGGGACGGTCGTAGAGCGGCGCATCATCTGCCAGGGAGGCCGCCGGAATTCTGGCAACCACATCGCCGCCCATGCGTACCGTGAGAGTGTCTCCCCGTCGGACCTCGCCGACGATCGTGGACTCGATCTCCCATTTAGCCGCCACTGACAGCACCCGATCGACGTTGTCCGGAGCAACGAAGGCCATCATCCTCTCCTGAGATTCGGACATAAGGAGCTCGGCGGCGCTCATGTCACTCTCCCTCGTGTGGACGGCGTCCAGGTCGACATCCATACCGACCCCGGCTCGACCCGCGGGCTCTGACGTCGCGCACGAGAGACCGGCGGCTCCGAGATCCTGAACTCCCACGACCAGGCCCTGCTCGTAGAGCTCGAGGCATGCTTCGATCAGCTTCTTCTCCTCGAACGGATCGCCCACCTGGACGCTTGGACGCTTGTCAGCCGAAGACTCGTCGAACGATGCCGACGCCAGCACACTGGCGCCTCCGATGCCATCACGACCTGTTGCCCGTCCGAGGAGAACCGCGACGCAGCCGGGCTGGCCGGCCGTTCCCAGCACGAGCTGCTCGCGCCGGAGGACACCGAGACACATCACGTTTACCAACGGGTTGCCGCTGTAGGAGTCGTCGAACTCGAGCTCGCCTCCCACCGTCGGGACCCCAACCGCATTCCCGTACCCGGCGATGCCGGACACGACGCCTTTGAACAGATAGCGGTTCTTGGGCTGATCGAGGGGTCCAAAACGGATCTGGTCCCAGAGGGCGATCGGTCTGGCCCCCATGGTGAACACGTCCCTGAGAATCCCGCCCACTCCAGTTGCCGCTCCCTGATAGGGCTCGACGAAAGAAGGGTGGTTGTGGCTCTCGATGCGCAAAGCGGCGAGCCAGCCATCCCCTATGTCGACCACACCGGCATTCTCTCCAGGTCCGACGACGACCCAGGGTGCCTCGGTGGGGAACCGGCGAAGGTGCTTGCGTGAGGACTTGTACGAGCAATGCTCTGACCACATGACCGAGTACATGGCGAGTTCGGCGGGCCGGGGCTCGCGGTCGAGGATCTCGAGGAGACTCTCGTACTCCTCGTCGCTCATCCCGAGCTGCTGGTGGAGCGGCCGGGTCTCGATGGTCATGCCGGCACCAGGGAGGCCAGAAAGCCTTCGATCAGTGTCTGCCCGTCTGACGAGCCGAGCACGTCTTCCATGGCTCGCTCGGGGTGCGGCATGACCCCGACGACATTGCCCCTCTCGTTGGTGACGGCTGCGGCCCGTTCCTGGGACCCATTGGGGTCCTCGACATAGCGAAGCACAACCCGGCCCGAGCGGGTCGGGTCTACCCAGGCCCCCTGATACGAGTTGAGGGGGATGCTGAGACGTTGACCGGGTCGGGCGGCTGCGGTGAGGCAGCTTCTGGCATCGACTACCTCGACTTCGACGAACCGACAGATGAAGGTGAGATCGCGGTTGGCGATGTGAGCGCCGGGAAGTAGGCCGGCTTCGCACAACATCTGCCATCCGTTGCAGATCCCGAGCACCGGAGCGCCTTGCTTCGCCATTCGCTCGACCTCCGCCATGACGGGCGAAAGGCGTGCGATCGCTCCGGTGCGCAGATAGTCGCCATGAGCGAAGCCACCGGGAAGGATTACCCCGTCGAAGTCGGAAAGATCGGTCTCCCGATGCCACACCAGCTGGGCCTCCGCTCCCAGAGCCCTCAGCGCGTAGACGACGTCGTGCTCGCAATTGACCCCGGGGAACACGGCGACAGCGACTCTCAAGGGGCGACCTCGACCTCGAAGTCCTCCAGGACAGGGTTGGCCAGCAGCTGACGGCACATCTCCTCTACTCGAGACCGCACTTCGTCGGCGTCGTCTCCGTCGACCTCCATGTGAATGACTCGGTCCATTCTCACTGTCGCTGCCTCGGTGTAGCCGAGTTCATGAAGGGCCCGCATCACCGTGGCCCCCTCCGGGTCGGCTATCTCGGGTCGTCGATTGATTGTGACCGTCACTCTCACGCGATCTGCCCGGACAGGTAGGCGTCGAAGTCGTGGCCGGTGATTCGCTCGTAGGCCTCGATGTATCTGGCCCGGGTCCCGTCGACGATCTCGTCAGGAAGGTCGGGTGGCGGCGGCGTCTTGTCCCATGGCTGGCGTTCCAGCCACTCCCTCACGTATTGCTTGTCAAAGCTCGGCACCTCTCCGCCCGGCTCCCACTCGTCCGACGGCCAGTATCGAGATGAGTCGGGGGTCAGGACCTCGTCTACCAGCAGCAGTTCGCCGTCGGCATGCCCGAATTCGAACTTGGTATCCGCAAGGATGACGCCACGCTGCGCTGCGTAGTGGGCGGCCTTGAGATAGATGTCCAGGGATCGACGCTTGAGCTCCTCGTAGATTGCATCCCCGATCAGCTCCCTCGTCTCCGCCTCTGTGATGTTCTCGTCGTGTCCGCTGGCAGCTTTTGTCGCGGGTGTGAATATCGGTTCGTCCAACCGGTCGGCCATCGACAGCCCTTCGGGGAGGTGTTCGGTGGTGGGACCACCCCCATCGCGATATTCCCGCCATGATGAGCCGTAGAGATACCCCCTGACGACACACTCGACCGGAACCACCTCTGCCCTTCGCACGATCATGGCCCTTCCAGTCAGGTGGGTCGCATCGTCGCTGTTGAGAGCACTCACAGAGCTCAGGTCGGTGCCCAGCAGATGGTTGGGCGTGTCGAGGAAGTCGAAGAAGTGAAGGCTCAGACCGGTGAGCACCCTCCCCTTGTCCGGGATCGTCTGATTCAGGATCACGTCGTAAGCCGAGATCCGATCCGTCGCAACGAAGAGCAGCCGGCTCTCGTCTATCTCATAGATCTCTCGGACCTTGCCAGACGCTATGTGCGGGAGTGCCACCACGCGGGGGGAGCGTAGCGGCCTCCTCGGCCCGTTCTCGACAGGTGATCGAATGTCATCCGCGCATGGGTCGAAATCCCCTACCTGGCACTTCGACCTGGCTCTACCTTGAGAGAAAGGAGATGAAATGAAGATAAGTGACCTGATGACAGGCGACGTCCTGACCATCGGACACGGCGCGTCGCTCAAAGAAGCGGCCCGTCGCATGCTCGAGGCCGGTGTGAGTGGTCTTCCAGTGACAGACGACGATGGAGTCCTCCTCGGCATCATCACCGAAGCCGACTTCATGTCGGGTGAGGCGGACCGACGCACCGCAAAACGGGCTGGGCTCCTGCGCTTCTTCGTGGATGACCACGAGGTTCCGACCAGAGAGCGAACCGTTGGCGATGTGATGACGAAAGCAGTCGTAGTGATCGATCCGGAGGCTGATCATGCAGAAGCTGCTCGCCTCATGCAGACGGAGAGGGTGAAGAGGCTGCCCGTGGTCGATAGCGGTCGCCTGGTGGGTCTCGTCTCGAGGTCGGACATGCTGCGCGCCTTCGTGAGGCCGGACGCCGAGATAATCGACGAAATCCGAGAGCACGTGATGCGCAGAGTGCTCTGGATCGACCCCGACCGGGTGACCGTCGACTGCGTCGATGGCAACGTCGTGCTCCGAGGGAAGCTGGAGACGCGCTCGGACGCAGGTCTTCTCGTTGAGCTGACCAAGCGTCTCGATGGAGTCGCCTCAGTGGCCGATCACCTCGACTGGGAGGTCGACAACACCAGGGTGGAGATGGTAAGCCCACCGGTGGGCTTCCCCCGCGCCACGCAAGGTTTGAGGAGACCCTGACCCAGGCCTGAGGGTGGAGGACGCGGTTTAGGCTGCACGCGGGATGCCGCCCTTTGAACGCGCCCTGATAGCTGAGCTTCTGGGAGCTGACTCGTATGCACGAGATCTGGGCGTCGAACTCGTCGACGTGAGCGCCGGCGCGATAACGGTCGCTCTGGAGGTGAGTCAGGCTCACACCAATTTCCTGGGTGTGGGCCACGGTGGGATGGTCTTCTCACTCGCCGACTGCGCCTTCTCCCTCGCCTCCAACTCGGCGGGCGAGAGAGCGGTCGCAATCGACACCCATCTGGTGCTGACCGCCGCCACCCGCCCCGGAGAAAAGCTGAAGGCGGTGGTGAAGGAGGTGTCCCGAGGGAAGACCCTTGGGACATATCGAGTCGATGTGACCAGGGAGGACGGCCGGACCGTGGCTTTGTTCACCGGGACGGTGTACATCTCGGCGAGTTAGGGAGCCTCTAGCATCATCGCGGTTTGCCGCTGATCAAGTACGTCCTGTTCCACCCGTGGCGTACCTTTCTGGTGTTTGCGCTCGGTGGGCTGTTGGGTACCGCTGCCTTCTACGCATACACGCTGAGCACCGCCCTCGAGGCCGTTGCCACGGAGGAATTCGACCCCGATGGTGCTCGAGGCAAGATCGAGTCAACCCCCACGACAGCTCCGGACATCGACATCGAGATCGCGGAGCCTGCGGCCACCCTCGAAGACGAACTAGCGGCGATCGAGGCGACACGTGGCCAGAAGGCAGACCCCCGGGAGATCCATCCCACCGTCTTCGGGGAGCCCGTCGCGGATTCCGAGTTTGAGTCGTACCTCCTCGTGGGCACCGATGCGTCCGGTTTTCTCGCCGACACGATCATCCTCGCCCTCCAGCCCGATGGGGGTGGCGCTCCGATCATGGTCAGCCTCCCACGCGATCTATTCGTGTGGAATCTCTGCAAACAACAGTTCACTCGCCTGAATACCGGCTTGGGAGGTTGCCGAGGCAGCGCTTCGGGCTCGGAGCTGCTGGCCATCATGGTGGAGGACTACACCGGTATACCCGTGGATCATCTCGCTCGTATCAATTTCGACGGGTTTGCGCGCATGGTCAACGCGATGGGGGGGATCACGGTTTGCGTCGATGCTCCCAGTCGCGATGCCAACTCTGGTCTCGACCTCGTCGAGCCCGGATGCCAGCTCGTGGGTGGTGACATGGCTCTTGCCTGGGTCAGGTCCCGTCAGATTGAGCAATTGGTCGGTGGTAGGTGGAGGGTCGTCGGCGGGTCCGACTTCGACAGGCAGCTTCGTCAGCAGGACGTTTTGTTCCAGCTCGCCGGTCGCGCTGCGGGTTTCTCATCGCCCGGGTCATTGGTCGAGCGTCTCTCTGCGGTGGCCTCGAACGTGCGGCTGGACTCCTCGTGGTCCTTCGGACAGGCGGTGGCCACCGGCTGGCGCTACCGGGGCATCTCGAAGAGCTCGGTGAAGCGCTTCTCGATTTCGGTTCGCAACTATCGAAGCCCCCAGGGAGCGGCCGTCCTCCTGCCCACGGTCACCTTCACCGACCAGCTCTCGGAGGTCTACAGACTCCCTTGACCTGAAGGCGGCCTGGCCGTATCAGGTATGGCGACTTCACGAACTCGGGTCGAGGCCTTCCAATCGCCGGAAGACGACCGTTGACGTCTCGGACACCCGGGTGAGGTCGAAGCATTGGTCGAGCCGATCTGACGACAGCGGTACATCCGTGTCGGCTTCGAGCAGATCGCGAAGGTTGCCTTTGCCTTCCCAGGCATCCATGGCGTTGCGCTGCACCACCCGGTAGGCCTCGTCTCTGGTCATTCCGGAATCGATGAGCGACAACAGGGCGGCCTGTGAGAACACCAGCCCATTGGTCGACTCCAAATTCGTTCTCATTCGCTTGGCATCGACGACGAGGTCATTCAAGAGACCGGCGAACTTGACCAGCATGTAGTGGAGGGCGATGGAGGCGTCCGGAAGCGCCACTCTCTCCGCCGATGAGTGCGATATGTCACGCTCGTGCCACAAGGCGACGTTTTCCAGACCGACCTGCGCGTATCCCCGCATGAGTCGGGCCATGCCTGTCATCCGCTCGGACAGGATCGGATTCCGCTTGTGGGGCATTGCGGACGAGCCCTTCTGGCCCTTGCGAAATCCTTCCAGTGCCTCACCGACCTCCGATCTCTGCAAGTGGCGGATCTCGGTGGCCATCCGCTCTATCGAGGCGCCGATTAGGGCGAGGGTCGTCAAATAGCGAGCATGACGATCTCTCGCAGTCACCTGTGTCGACGCCGGTTCGATGGACAAGCCCAAAGAGCCGCAGACGTGAGACTCCACCTCCGGGGGCACGTGAGCGTAGGTCCCCACGGCTCCCGAGATCTTGCCGACCGACACCTCTTCACGCGCGCTCTCCAGCCTTTCCAAGTCCCGGGCCAACTCGAATGCCCAACCAGCAAGCTTGAGGCCGAAGGTCGTCGGCTCAGCCCATATGCCATGGGTGCGGCCGATCATGTAGGTGTCTCGATGCTCGACTGCACGTCGTTTGACCACTTCGAAAAGTCTTTTCAGGGTGGAAAGGAGCAGGTCAGAGGTGTCGCGAAGGATCACACCTCCGGCTGTATCGAGGACGTCGGAGGATGTGAGTCCGTAGTGGACCCACGCCCCGGCTTCTCCGCCGGCCTTTTCGGCGAGGACGTCGACGAAGGCCGCCAGGTCGTGATTGGTGACCGCCTCGCGTTCGGCTACCTCGGAGGGGGTGGGGCAGGCCGCACTGCGGACGGCTGCCGCGACACCTGGTGGAGCCTTGCCCAGGTCCTCCCAGGCCTCCAGAGCCAGAGTCTCGACGTCTTTCCATGCCCGAAGCTTGCTCTGCTCGGACCATATCTCTGCCATCTCTGGCAGTGAGTAGCGTTCGATCACGTCCAGATAATGGCACGGCGGTTAAGTTCATTGGTCAATGCGGCGGCTGACAAAGGACCAGGCACGGCGGTATTCGCTGGCCGCACAGGGATTCAACGAAGGCAGAGCCGAGGGTCGCGTGGACGTTCGGCATTTCCGCAAGGTCGTCGATCAGATCGGGCTCGTCCAACTCGACTCGGTCAACGTCTTCTCCCGAACCCACTACCTGCCGTTCTTCAGCCGCATCGGCCCGTACGCCAGGGAGAGCCTCGACGAGTGGATCTGGCACTCTTCTGAGATGTTCGAGTACTGGGGTCATGAGGCCTCTCTGATCCCGGTCCAGGACCATCGTCTCTTCCGGTGGCGCATGGAGCAAAGCCTCAAATGGAGGCGATTGAAGGAACTCGAGGAGAATCAGCCCGGCTACGTCGATGACGTTTACCGGCAAGTTGCTGAACGGGGTCCTCTCCAGACCAGGGATCTCGATCGACCGGGCGAGCGTGACAGCAGTGCGATGTGGGGCTGGAACAACGGCAAGGTCGCACTCGAGGTCTTGTTTCTTCAGGGCCGGGTCGCGACGTCGCATCGTCGCAACTTCGTCAGGATGTACGACGTCAGCGAGCGCGTCATCGCCTCCGAGCACCTCGAAGGACCGGCACCCATCCACGACGAGGCGCTCACCGAGCTCTTACTCAAAGCGGCTTCTTCGCTCGGCGTGGCCACGGCGGATGATCTGGCCGACTACTACCGCATCCGGATGCCCGCTGCTCGCCCCCTGATACGCCGCCTGGTCGACGATGGCCTGTTGACCGAAGTCGAGGTCGAGGGATGGGGCAAACCCGCATATCTGCACCCGGAAGCGGCGCTGCCCCGAAAAGCCCGTGGGACAGCACTGCTCTCACCGTTCGACAACCTCATCTGGTATCGACCCAGAGTGGAACGGCTCTGGGACTTTCACTACAGGATCGAGATCTACGTTCCGGAACCGAAGCGCGAGTACGGCTACTACGTGCTGCCGTTCCTGCTCGACGGGACCTTGGTTGCCCGGGTGGATCTGAAGACCGACCGCCGTCGCAACGTCCTCAAAGTCCAGGGTGCTTTCTCCGAACCCGAAGTCGACCAGAAATCCGTCGGCAGGGCTCTTCGCAAAGAGCTCGATCTCGTCGTCGAGTGGCTGGAGCTCGACGACCTCAACATTGCCAGGAACGGAGACCTCTACCCCTACATCTGACCGGCAGAGGGCGGTTTAGGTGAAGGCGTTGAGCCCGGTGATGGCCTGTCCCATGACCAGGGTATGGATCTCGTTGGTGCCTTCGTAGGTGAAGACCGTCTCGAGGTTGGCCATGTGACGGAAGACCGGGTACTCGAGGGTGATTCCGTTGGCGCCGAGTATCGATCGGGCCGTCCTGGCTACTTCCAGTGCGTTCCTCACGTTGTCGAACTTGCCGAACGATACCTGCTCCGGCGTTAGCTCGCCGTTGTCCTTGCGCCGCCCTAGGTGTAGGGCAACGAGAGTCCCCCTCTGCACGGAGACCATCATCTCGACCAGCTTTCGCTGAGTCAGCTGGAACGAACCTATCGGCTGGTTGAACTGCTCACGCTCCCCGGCGTAGGCCAGTGCGCTCTCGTAACAGGATCGGGCTGCCCCAACTGCTCCAAAGGCGATCCCGAACCTGGCCTCGTTCAAACAGGAAAGCGGGCCCCTCATCGAGGAAACCGCCGGCAGGAGGAACTCATCCGGGACGCGTACGTCGTCAAGGATCAGCTCAGAGGTGACCGACGCTCTCAGGGAGGCCTTCTTCTTTATCTCCGGCGCGGCGAAACCCTTTGTGTCGCTGGGCACGATGAATCCGCGAATACCGTCGTCCGTTCGTGCCCACACGATTGCGACATCGGCGATCGACCCGTTGGTTATCCACATCTTCGACCCGTTGATCAGCCAGTCAGAGCCATCCCGCTTGGCACTTGTCCGCATCGAGGCCGGATCCGATCCAGAGTCGGCCTCGGTCAGACCGAAACAGCCGATGATCTCTCCGCTCGCCATTCGTGGCAACCATGTCTGCTTCTGCTCCTCGGAGCCGAACTTCCAGATGGGGAACATGACCAGCGAGCCCTGCACCGACACGAAGGAGCGTATGCCGGAATCCCCTGCCTCGAGCTCCATGCATGCCAGTCCGTATGCGGTAGCCGATGTGCCGGCGCACCCGTAGCCTTCGAGATGCATTCCGAGCATGCCGAGATCCCCGAAAGCCTTGGCGAGTTCGGCATGGGGTATCACGCCTTCGTCCCACCAGTCTGCAACGTGGGGATTGATCTCCTTCTCGACGTAGTCCCTCACAGTGTCACGGAGGAGAGTTTCCTCTTCGGATAGCAGGGCATCGGTTTCCAGGAAGTCGTAAGGATCAGGCTTGGCGAAGACGATCTCGCTCATGCCTGAGATGCTATCCGCTCGGGTGGGTCAGACCTCATCCGGCCAGGGTCTTCTCCGCGAGCTCTCGGCGATAGTTGCCGAGCCTCTCACGGAGCCCATCGTCTTGCACCGCAAGGATTGCGACTGCAAGGAGGGCAGCGTTGGTAGCGCCGTCGATGGCGACCGTGGCCACGGGGATCCCGGTGGGCATCTGTACAGTCGCAAGGAGGGAGTCCATACCGTCCAGTGATGCCGAGATAGGGACGCCGATGACCGGCAGTAGCGACTTTGCGGCCATGACACCGGCGAGGTGGGCGGCTTTGCCTGCACCCGCGATGATCACCTCGAATCCGCTGTCCGCGGCAGTCACGGCAAACTCGATCGCCTGGTCGGGGGTCTTGTGTGCCGAGAGGACACGTGTCTCGTGATCGATGCCGAAATGCTCCAGCATCTTCCCTGCTTTCTCCATTACCGGGCGGTCGGATCCCGATCCCATGAGGATTGCGACTTTGTGATTCATCTGATCGACGGTACCCGAGTTTCGGGGAGCCACAGCCGATGAGAGTGGTCCTGGCGGCTCTGACCCTGGCCTCGATAGGTCTTCTAGTGGTGTTGACCAGCCCCGGGCGTGTAGCCACCGGCCCCACGGTGGCGACGATTCCCGACCCGACGACCAACGCCGCCCCTGAGGCCGGGTCCCGGGTCGAAGCCAGTCTTCCCGATGGGACCCAGTTCATCGTGACAGTCGATCCTGGCGTCTCGGACGAATGGCTGGCAACAACCGCCTCGATAGTCATCGAAGTCGATGGAGAGGTTTTCCCCACCGGCAAGTTGAGATTTCATCACGACGTCCCCAACACGAGCTATGCCTTCGAGAACGACAGCTATCGATTGCCCGCCGCCGGGATTCTTGTGGAACTCGACCTCGACCCAGCTGCGCTTCGCCGACTCGGTCCCGGAGCACAAGAGACCCTTGGCCGGTCGATCCGCGGCAACTCCGAGTCTGGTTATCCGGTGCTTCGGCTCAGGGAACCCTTCAAATGGGCTTCCGACGAGGAGTCAGAGGACGTCATGGCGGTTCGCTTCAGCAGCTTCGAGGTGCGTCGGGGGTGCGGGGCACTCGCTGCTGCCTGCAGCCCGGAGAAGTCATTGCAGGTCATCTGGCGCGCCCAAGAGCTCGCTTCTGCCCCTCCTTTGGAGCAGCCCGAGGTGAGAATCTTTCGTCTCGTGCCCTGAGGGCCATCAGCGTGCGATGTCTGTGCGGTACTGGGCACCTTTCCACGCGACGGTCCCAGCTGCGTGATAAGCCCGGGCACTGGCCTGCTCGATGGAATCTCCCGTTCCTACGAGATTGAGGACCCGGCCGCCGTCGACGAGCAGACGACGGTCGGCCCCACGCTTTGTCGCGGCATGGAATACCAAGACCTCCCCCGTCACCTGGTCGAGACCGGTGATAGTCGCGCCCTTGACGGGCTCTGCCGGGTAGCCCTCGGCGGCGATGACGATGTTGACCGTGGCAGTGCTCTCCCATTCGGGCTCGGCACCTTCGAGGACCTCGATGAGGTCGGTCTTCATCCGGGGTAGGACCGCCTGTGTCTCCGGATCGCCGAGACGCACGTTGTACTCGAGGACTTTGGGACCGGTTTCGGTGAGCATGAGCCCTGCATACAGAAACCCGGAGAAAGGGCTTCCCTCATCTTGCATCTGCGCCAAAGTGGGTCCGACCACTTCGCGCATGACCTGATCGATCAGACCCGAAGGCAGGTCGTCCACCGGAGAGTAGGAGGCCATGCCCCCGGTGTTGGGTCCCTCGTCACCATCTCTCAGTCGTTTGAAGTCACGGGCCGGTTCGAGGGGCACGGCACCGGCATCGGTGCAAACGGCGAAGACACTCAACTCGAGCCCCTCCAGGTGCTCTTCGATCAAGATCGAGTCGCCGGCGTTCCCAAAACCGCCTTCGAAGCAGTAGTCCACCCAGACCATCGCATCCTCGCGGTCGTCTGTGACGAGTACGCCTTTGCCTCCGGCGAGACCGTCTGCTTTCACTACGAACGGAGGGTCCATCTCGTCCAGGTGCATCTTGGCCGGGCCCGGCGACGTGAATGCCCAGGAGTCGGCCGTCGACACCCCGGCCCTGGCCATGATCTTCTTGGCGAAAGCCTTTGACGACTCCAACCGCGCCGCCGCCCTTGTCGGCCCGAAGACGGGAATCCCCAGGGAACCGATGGCGTCGGCAGCTCCGACAGCCAGTGGGGCCTCGGGGCCGACAACTACGAGATCCACTCCGTGGACTCTCGCCATGGCTGCGATCGCTCCGACGTCGGTCGCGTCGATTCCCTCGACAGTCGGGCCCAATTCGGCGAGACCGGGATTGCCAGGAAGCGAGATGAGCTCATCGACACGAGGCGACTTGGCCAGCTTCCATCCCATGGCGTGCTCCCGACCCCCGTTGCCGATCAGAAGGACTTTCACGGCACCTCCACCAACTGGCTGCGTTCCGGACCGACCGAGACCCAGCCGATCGGGACCCCAACCGCATCCTGGATGTATTCGATGTAGTCCTGAGCTTCCTGAGGCAGCTCGTCGTATTTGCGGGCCCCCGTGATGTCATCACCCCACCCAGCCAGCTCCTCGTACACCGGCTCGCATTTGTAGAGCACCGACTGCTGTGACGGGAATTCGTCGAATGTGTTCCCGCCGGACTCATAAGCGGTGGCGACTTTGATCGTCTCGAATGCCGAGAGAATGTCCAGCTTGGTCAGGAATATCCGGGTGAGGGTGTTCACCCGGGCGGCATACCGCAGGGCGAGAAGGTCCAACCAGCCACATCGACGTCTTCTCCCGGTGACCGTCCCGTACTCGCCACCGAGCTCGATCATCCGATCGCCGATCTCGTCGTTCAGTTCCGTGGGGAAGGGACCGGTCCCCACCCGTGAGATGTAAGCCTTGGCCACGCCAATGATCTCATCGATTGCCTTCGGCCCCACCCCGGTTCCGACGATGGCGCCTCCCGCAGTCGGATTCGACGACGTAACGAACGGGTAGGTGCCGTGGTCCACATCGAGGAGAGTTCCCTGCGCACCTTCGAAGAGAACCTCGCTGCCCTCCTGAATCGCTTCCCAGAGCAGGAGTGACGTGTCGGTCACTTGTGGCTTCAGCTGCTCCCCGTAGGCGAGATACTCCTCGATGATCTCCTCTGAGTCCATCGGGAGGGTGTTGTAGACGCGAGGGAGTATTCGGTTCTTCTCTTCCAGCGAAGCCTCCACCTTCTCGGCGAAGATCTTCGGATCGAACAGGTCTTGAACCCTTATCCCGAAGCGAGAGTACTTGTCTGTGTACGCCGGGCCGATGCCCTTCTTCGTCGTGCCGATCAGGTTCTTGCCCAGGTAGCGTTCGATGACGGCGTCGAGCTTCCGGTGGAAGGGCATTACCAGATGGGCATTCGACGAGAGCTTGACCCTTCCCGGGTCGAGACCGCGTGATGCGACCATGTCCATCTCATCGAGGAGGACTTTCGGATCGATGACCGTGCCGGAGGCAATCACGGGCACACACGTCGGGTAGAGGATCCCGGAGGGGATCAGGGAGAGTGCGAGCTTCTCATCTCCGACAACGATGGTGTGGCCTGCGTTGTTGCCCCCCTGGAAGCGGACGACGAAGTCGGCCTGCTCGGCGAAGTAGTCGACCACGCGTCCCTTGCCTTCGTCACCCCATTGAGCTCCGAGGATGATCGTGGCTGCCATGACCAAGAGCGACGGTAATGCACACGATCGTCTGAGCGGACCTCAACCTCTAGTTGTCGGGTCGCGGTCAGTCCGCTTCGCTCTCTGACTCACGAAGCCCAACGAATCTCATGGTCGACTCGATTCCGCCGGCCACCACCTTGATTGGGGCAACGCCGACCTGAATCAAACCAAGACCAGCGGCGCGGGGCAGGTCGCGAAGGCGGGGCGCCCCCACGAAGCCGCGCCGAGCGAAATAGATCCACAAGCCGACCGCGAACAAGGCCATCAAGCCGACCAGGATCAAGAACCCCCACCGCTCGTCCGATCCGGGCACGTTGGCGAAGTTCATGCCCCAGATGCCGGCTATCAGGCCGAGTGGGAGCATCACTGCCGAAAAGACCGTGAGCACACGGACGATCTCGTTGGTCTGGTCGGCTACGGCCCCTCGGTGTATCTCGAGGACCGACTCGAGGAGCGATTGCGCTGCTCCCAGAGAGTCGAGCGCCTGTCCCTGTTGCTGCGAAACGCGCAAGAAGTCCGCAGCGACAGTGTCGTTCACGATGCGATGCCTGGCTGTGGACAGCTCCTCGTACACGGTTCGCTGTGGTACCAGTGCCCTCCGCAGAAGCACCACGTCTCTTCTGAGGGCATAGGCCTGGATGATGGTTCTCGGGTCGGCTTCGATCGCAAGGACCTCGAGGTGATCGATCAGGTCTTCGAGCTCCTGGATGAGCGGTTGCATTCGCCTGGTGCCGGCAAGAGCCAGCGAGGCGAGCAGCTCGATGGGCGAGGCATTCGGTATGGGGGTGCCCTCCACGATCTGGTCGTGCACCCAGCGGAGCCCGGGCAGGTCGTCGCCTGACATCGTGACGAGATAGTCCTTTCCGACGAAGACGCTGAGCCGGGTCGTCCTCAATCGGAGACCGCGTCCGGTCTGATATCCGAAGAGGACCGTGAACAAGTAGTCGGGCGTCTCCTCGAGGAGGGAGAACCGTGAGTCGGAGAGAGCATCGGAGACATGGGCCTCGTCCAGACCGAACAAGTCGGCGTAGTCGGCCAACGCCGTCGTGTCCTCGTCGGAGAGGTCGAGCCAGATCCATCCGTCGCGGATCAGCCTCTCGATCTCGGCCGGGTCTTCGACGGTTGCCTCGTCGGCGCCCTGTGCCCAATGAAGGAGACGGATCACTCGGGCCGATTATGGGGCCCCAAGGCCGCGCAGAGTGGGAAATCCGGTTCTGTGGAAACTTCGAAACACAGCGTTCACATTGCGGCAACCGAGACGCAAACCATCCCTAATACAACGTATTCGTTCACGATCGTCCAACGACCGAAAGGAGTGAACAGTGCCAAAGACGGCTGCCGACGTCTTGTCGCTAGTCAGCGACGAGGGATACGAGTTCATCGACCTCCGCTTCTGCGACCTGCCCGGCCAGGTACAGCATTTCACCATCCCGTCCCACCAGCTGTCCGAGGACGGCTTTGCGGACGGCTACGGCTTCGACGGATCTTCGATTCGCGGCTTCCAGGACATCCAGGAGTCGGACATGATCCTCATGCCAGATCCAAACACTGCAGTTGAAGACGTCTTCCGGGCCAGGAAGACCCTCATCCTCTACTGCTTCGTCAACGACCCGATAACCGGTGCCCCCTACGACAAGGATCCACGCTACGTAGCCAAGAAGGCCGAGGAGTATCTGGTCAGCACCGGGATCGCCGAGACCTCATATTGGGGACCGGAAGCCGAGTTCTACATCCTCGACGACGTCCGTTTCGGACAGAATCAGTTCTCGGGCTACTACTTCCTGGATTCGGTGGAAGGGGCCTGGAACTCTGGTGAGTTCGAAGAGGGCGGAAACCTCGGGTACAAGCCGCGATACAAAGAGGGCTACTTCCCGGTGCCCCCGACCGATCATTATCAGGACCTTCGCTCGGAGATGACCGCTCGCCTCGAGGCGGCCGGCATCGAGATCGAGGTTCAACATCATGAGGTAGGCACAGCGGGCCAGGCCGAGATCGACATGAAGTACGACACCCTTCTCCGTACCGCCGACAACGTGACGCTCTACAAGTACATCGTCAAGAACACGGCTTGGGAGGCCGGCAAGTCGGTGACATTCATGCCCAAGCCGGTATTCGAGGACAACGGATCGGGCATGCACACCCATCAGTCGCTCTGGAACGGTGAAGAGCCGCTCTTCTACGACGAAGGCGGCTATGCCGGCTTGTCCGATTTGGCCCGGTGGTACGTCGGTGGGCTTCTCAAGCATGCTCCGGCGGTTCTTGCTTTCGCCGCACCTACGACCAACTCGTATCACCGGCTCGTGCCGGGCTACGAGGCGCCGGTGAATCTCGTCTACTCGAGCCGCAATCGCTCTGCCGCCATAAGGATCCCGCAGTACACCCAGAGCCCGAAGGCAAAGCGTCTGGAGTTCCGCTGCCCGGATCCGTCGTGTAACCCGTATCTCGCCTTCTCGGCCATGCTCATGGCGGGCCTCGACGGGATCCAGAACCGGATCGAGCCTCACGATCCCGTCGACAAGGACATCTATGACCTGCCCCCTTCGGAGCTGGAAGGTCTGCCATCGGTGCCGGGAAGCCTGGACGAGGCGCTCGATGCACTCGAGGCCGACCATGACTTCCTGCTTCAGGGTGGAGTGTTCACCAAGGATCTCATCGATGCATGGATCTCCTACAAGATCGAGCACGAAGTGGA